>NZ_JADPEG010000040.1 GCF_015667585.1 Clostridium sp. D33t1_170424_F3
CTCCAATGTGACGCTGAAGGTCAACGGCGAGGCGCAGCCGATCGCGGATAAGATCGGCAGATACCAGGTGCAGAAGGTGGAAGAGGGGACCGCATACCGGTTCACCTTTGAGCCGCGCATCAGCGGCCGGATGTTCCGTTCCGTCACAGTGGACGGCGCGGAGCCGGCACTGATCAGCGGAAATACCTACAGCTATGATTTCACGATGGGCAAAGAAGAGACTGCGTTGAACTTTGCGTTTGAAGTGACGGACAAGAGCGTTCTGGGCCTGATTGTCAATTACGCGAAGGAGCGCATCGACGCGGGTGATGTGGAAGCTTTGGTGTCGGATGTGAAGACGCAGTTCATGGCGGCGTACAACACGGCGAAGGCTGTCAATGAGGATGCGGCCGCGACGCAGGCGGAAATTGACAAGGCGTGGAGCGACCTGCTGCACATGATCCATTACCTGGAGTTCCGTGCGGGAGACAAGGAAGACCTGCGCGATATGATCGCGATTGCGGAAGGCCTCCAGGAGGCGAACTACACCGCGGCAAGCTGGGCGGCCATGCAGGCAAAGCTGAGCGAAGCCAGGGCTGTGGAGCAGGATAAGAATGCGCTGGAAGAGGACGTCAAGACAGCGACGGAAGCATTGTATGACGCAGTCATGGCGCTGGAGTACACAACGAACTGGAGCGGGCTCCAGAAGCTTCTGGCGGAGGCGGAGAAGATCGAAAGCATACTTGAGACGGAGTATCTGCCGATTGGACAGGATGCCTTTAAGGAAGCGCTGAAAGCAGCGAGAGAGCTGCCGGCGGATGCGACACAGGCACAGATCGACGCGGCGGTGAAAACGCTGACCACAGCGATTGCCGGCCTGCAGAAGATTCCGAACAAGGATGCGCTGAAGGCGATTCTGGACCGCACGGAGAACGTGGACCTGAGCGGCTATCCGGCGGCGAAGGTGGCGTACTACAAGGCCCAGCGCGCCATCGCGGAGGATGCCCTGAACAATCCGCTGGCGACGCAGGCGGAGGTGGACAGTGCGTGTGACGGACTGCAGGATGCGTGGGATAAGCTGAACGACAACCACAACAGCAGTAAGCCGTCCGGCGGCGGTTC
>NZ_JADPEG010000041.1 GCF_015667585.1 Clostridium sp. D33t1_170424_F3
CTCCAATGTGACGCTGAAGGTCAACGGCGAGGCGCAGCCGATCGCGGATAAGATCGGCAGATACCAGGTGCAGAAGGCGGAAGAGGGGACCGCGTACCGGTTCACCTTTGAGCCGCGCATCAGCGGCCGGATGTTCCGCTCCGTCACAGTGGGCGGCGCGGAGCCGGCACTGATCAGCGGAAATACCTACAGCTATGATTTCACGATGGGCAAAGAAGAGACCGCGCTGAACTTCACGTTTGAAGTGACGGACAAGAGCGTTCTGGGCCTGGTGGTCGGTTACGCGAAGGAGCGCATCGACGCGGGTGATGTGGAAGCTTTGGTGCCGGATGTAAAGACGCAGTTCATGGCGGCGTATAACACAGCGAAGGCTGTCAATGAGGATGCGGCCGCGACGCAGGCGGAGATCAACAAGGCGTGGAGCGACCTGCTGCACATGATCCATTACCTGGAGTTCCGTGCGGGAGACAAGGAAGACCTGCGCGATATGATCGCGATTGCGGAAGGCCTCCAGGAGGCGAACTACACCGCGGCAAGCTGGGCGGCCATGCAGGCAAAGCTGAGCGAAGCCAGGGCGGTGGAGCAGGACAAGAACGCGCTGGAAGAGGACGTCAAGACAGCGACGGAAGCATTGTATGACGCTGTTATGGCGCTGGAGTACACAACGAATTGGAGCGGGCTACAGAAGCTTCTGGCGGAGGCGGAGAAGATCGAAAGCATACTCGAGACGGAGTATCTGCCGATTGGACAGGACGCCTTTAAGGAAGCGCTGAAAGCAGCGAGAGAGCTGCCGGCGGATGCGACACAGGCACAGATCGACGCGGCGGCGAAGACGCTGGCCGCAGCGATTGCCAGCCTGCAGAAGATTCCGAACAAGGATGCGCTGAAGGCGATCCTGGACCGCACGGCAAATGTGGACCTGAGCGGCTACCCGGCGGCGAAGGTGGCGTACTACGAGGCCAGACGCGCCATCGCGGAGGATACCATGAACAATCCGCTGGCGACGCAGGCGGAGGTGGACAGCGCGTGTGACGGACTGCAGGATGCGTGGGATAAGCTGAACGACAACCACAACAGCAGTAAGCCGTCCGGCGGCGGTTC
>NZ_JADPEG010000042.1 GCF_015667585.1 Clostridium sp. D33t1_170424_F3
AGCAGCTCGACGCCTCCCAGAAGGACATCGACGGCGCCTGGAAGGACCTGCTGCAGGTCATCCAGTTCCTGAGCTTTGCAAAGGGCGACAAAACCGCGCTGGAAGAGGCGCTGACCGCGGCAGGAATGCTGGACGAAGAGCTTTACACCAGCGCTTCCTGGCAGGCCTTCCAGAAAGCCTATGCAGCGGCCCAGACTGTCTATGACGACGAAGACGCCATGGACAAGGAAATCCAGGAGGCCTGCGTATCGCTGAATAAGGCGATGGAGGACCTCGAGGACAAGGCTGACTGGAGCGAGCTCCTCTCCCTCATCGAACGCGCGGAAGAAATCGAGGCCGTACTGGATACGGAGTATCTGGAAACCGGCAAAGACGCCTTCCTGAAAGCACTGGATGAAGCCAGAGCCATGGAAGAAAGCGCCAGCCAAAAGGAAATCAACCGGATGGCGGAAAAACTGGCCCTGGCCATGGCGAACCTCAGAAAGATCCCGAGCCGCGACGAGCTGAACGACCTGATCGCCGAAATGGAGCAGGTCAACCTGAACGGCTACACCAGGGCCAGCGCCGCAACCTTTACGCAGGCGCTGAACGACCTGAAAGCAGCCGCGGCGGATGAAACCGCGGACGATAAAACCCTTGCAACGGCATATTACAACGCCGTGGACGCAAAGAACAATCTGGAAAAGGCGGAAACGCCTGTGACGCCCGACCGGAAGCCATCCGGCAGCAAGGGCAGCTCCTCCGCTTCCTCCAATTCCTACGGTGCGGCGGGTACCGCTGTTGTCAACGCGGCGCAGAGCACCTCCGCACAGGGCGCTTATGTAGTCAGCGATACCACTGTGAACTTTACTCTCAAGAGAGGCAGCGCATACTGCTTCAAGATGACGGTACAGGGCGGCGCAAATCTGACGCCGGGCTTTACCGTCGGCAGCGGCAGCGTGCTCAAGACACAGTTTGTCGCCAAAATCGGCAATGACTGCTATTACAGAGTCTGGGCCGTCGGCACACCCGGCCAGAGTTCCGGCGTGTACACCACTCTGCCCGGACAGAACCCTGTGAAGCATTGTGCGGTCACCATTGGCTGAAAA
>NZ_JADPEG010000004.1 GCF_015667585.1 Clostridium sp. D33t1_170424_F3
AAAAAGTAATGCCCCTTTAGGGGCCCGCCATGAGTCAGCAATGCAGTTGGCCGACCCATTCGTGGCCCCTTCAGGGGCGTTGTCTGTATCATGCCCTTCTAGGGCTTTCCCAAGCCCCCGGCTTTGCCGGGGGTCCTGACTTTTTTGTGTTCTTAAGCTGAAAGCAGCGCCACGCAGATACCGAGCAACGCCCCGCAGAGAACCTCGAAGGGCGTATGCCCCAAAGAGATTTCCAATGTGCCAATGGATTCTCTCAAAGAGGCGGCTTTTCCGGAGGAATCGTTTTCTTCCAGATAATCCGTAATCTGATTAATGGCCTTCGCCTGTTCTCCGGCAGCTCGCCGCACGCCCATCGCGTCGTACATGATGACCGCCGCAAACGTCAATACAATCGCGGACATGGGGGAAACAAAACCCATTTCCTGTACGGTCGCAATGGCGACAGAACAGCCCAACGCGGAATGTGCGCTTGGCATTCCACCCGATTCAGACAGCCGTTTAATGTTGAATTTCCGGTTTTGCAGAAGGTAAATCCCTGTTTTAATCAGCTGGGAAAGCATCCAGGAGATGAACCCAACATTAATGATTCGGTTGCTGATCAGGAGCTGCCAATTCATTTATTTTCCTTCTTTCTGTTTCTGTAAGGTGATTCTTCGATAGAGCAACAAGCCTGCCGCACTGATCACTCCCGTCACAACAAAGACCAGTACAGCAAACGAAAAGTTTTGCGCACCGAGCGCCTCCCCTCCGATGGTGGAGGTAATGACGGACGGAATCCTGGCAATGCTGGAGAGGATCAGGAAGGTTCTGAGCTTCATCGGCGTCAGGCCGATCAGGTACGTTAATAGGTCTTTGGGAGAGCCTGGAATGAAGAACAGGATAAAGATCAGCAGGTTCAGCCTGCTGGCGTCCTGTAAAAATTGAAGGGACCGGATTTTTTCCCGGGAGACAAAGGCTTCGACCATGCGAATACCAAACCATTTGGTAAATCCATAGATTATGGCGGAACCAATTGCTGCGCCAATCAGGCAGAGGAACATACCCTCTACTGCGCCAAAGGCATAGCCTGCGCCAATTTCCACGACCTCGCCGGGGATGATGGCGACAACCACCTGTAAAGTCATAATGCCGATCAGAGCCAGTGGACCCAAAACCCCCTGCTGTTCCACCCATTGTTGAAACGCTTTTCCGTCGGAAATAAATTCGATCATTTTCTGCCCCGCGGTTGCAGCAAAAGCAACGGAAAGAACCAGAAAAACGATGATAGAAAACAGGCTGACCAGCCTTGTCCGATGCAGGTATGCCGGATCGTTGACCGGTTTGCCGGTTGTTTTCGCAGAACGGTGGGTGGTCTTGCTGAAACAAAGTTGTTCTTCTTTTGTCATATCATAACGCCCCTTGCACTTTTTTGTTCTGCGTGTTATTCTACAAGTAAAATCTTACAAGTCTGCGCATCTATTTCTTAAAGAAATCTTACAATGATTTTCTTTGTCGAAATAGAAATACGCCGCAGAAAAAAGAAGGGCAGTTATGGAGAATCCGTTTCCCTACGCGGATGATAATAAACGATATCACACGCTTGCCTATCATCTGAAAGAGGTGTTTGGCCGGCGTGTTTTCAAAGCGGTTATCGATGCTGGAATGACCTGTCCCAATTTGGACGGAACCAAAGGGACGGGAGGCTGTACATATTGCCAAAGCGGCAGCGGCGCGTTTACACATGGCCCGCTGCTCAGCGTACCGGAACAAATACGAAAAGAACAGGAGCGTATCCATAAAAAATGGAAGGACGCGCCGGTAATCGCCTATTTTCAGGCACATACCAACACCTATGCGCCGCTCCCGGTTTTGCGCCGCCTGTTTGAAGATGCGCTGGCGGTACCGGGGGTATGCGGTTTGAGTGTTGCCACCAGGGCGGATGCTCTGGAGCCGGAGACCATTTCGTATTTACAGGAATTGTCCCGCCGCACCTATCTGACAGTGGAGCTCGGACTGCAAACGGTTCACGACTGTACCGCAGAGCGCATCAACCGGGGACATACCTATCCCGAATTTCTCAATGCCTGTGAAGCGCTCCAAAAGCATGGCATACGCCTCTGTGTTCATCTGATCAATGGTTTGCCGGGGGAAGACACCGGGATGATGCTGGAAACAGCGCGTGTTGTTGGCCTGCTGCGGCCCGACGCTGTGAAAATTCATTTGCTTCATATCTTAAAGGAAACGCCGCTTGCGGCAGACTTGGCTGCCGGAAAAATAGAACCTATGACGCGCGACGCATATATACAGACGGTTTGTTCCCAGTTGGAACTGCTTCCGCCGCAAACCGTTGTGGAACGGGTGACAGGCGACGGGGAACGCGCCATGCTTCTCGCGCCGCTTTGGAGCGTCGATAAAATCGCGGTGCTCGGCGGGATTGACCGGGAACTTGCGCGCCGGGAAACCTGCCAGGGGACCCGCTTTCAAGAGGCGTTCATTTAAAAGTGTACGAGGGTTCGGGCAAAAAGTCAAGCAGACTGGAAAAGAAAAGCAAAAAACTCCTGCAAGGCCAATGGAAACAGGAGCGAAAAATACACAAATAGAGTGATTTTTGAAGGAAGATGATACGTTGATGCAGGAATTACCAATACGCCTGGGGCGGTACCGGCATTTTAAGGGCGGCGAATACCAGGTGCTGTATTTGGCGCGGCATTCAGAAACACAGGAGTGGATGGTGGTCTACCAGGCTTTATATGGAGAACACGGAATCTGGGTACGCCCCGCCGCCATGTGGGAGGAAATCGTGGAACGCGATGGATATTCGGGCAAACGCTTTACCTATATTGGAGAATAGAGGGATGAAATGAAACCTACCATGTTGGCTGCAGTATATCATGGAACCGGAAAACTTTCTCTGGAGGAACGCCCGATTCCCCAAATTCAGCAGCCGGAGGACGCAATTGTCAAAGTGACGCTTTCCACCATCTGCACAAGCGATCTGCATATCCTGCACGGCGCGGTGCCGCGGGCAGTGCCGCATACCGTATTGGGGCATGAGTTTGTAGGGGAAATTGTTTCGGTCGGGGCCGGCGTGAGACACAGGAAGACGGGCGAACGTGTCGCCGCCAACTGCATCACATTCTGTGGGGACTGCTGGTTCTGCCGGCAAGGATTTATCAACAACTGTATGCACGGCGGCTGGGAGTTGGGATGCCGGATCGACGGATGTCAGGCGGAGTATGTGCGCGTTCCGTATGCGGACATGGGCCTGACGTATATTCCCGATCCTGTAACCGACGAGAACGCGCTCTTTCTGGGCGACATCCTTTCCAGCGGCTATTTTGGCGCGGAGCTGGCGGAAATCCAGCCGGGGGATACGGTAGCGGTGATCGGCGCGGGTCCGGTGGGGCTTTGCGCTGCCATGTGTGCAAAGCTGTTCGGCGCGGGTAAAATCGTTCTTTTGGATATTGACGAAGCCCGTTTGCAGCTCGCAAGACAACAGGGGATTGCAACACAGACCGTTAATCCCTCCAGAGAAGATGCGGCGGCATGCATTCGGGCCTTGACCAACGGACGGGGCGCGGACGCGGTCATAGAAGCGGCGGGCGGGGACAATACGTTCCAGCTGGCTTGGCAGATTGCAAGACCCAACGCGGTGGTCGCTTTGGTTGCCATGTATGAAGAGGCGCAATCGCTTCCGCTGCACCAGATGTATGGGAAAAATCTGATTTTCAAGACCGGCGGCGTGGATGCGGTCCATTGCGACCGGTTGATGGAGCTGATTGCCTGCGGAAAGCTAAACACCGATTTCCTGATTACACACCGCGCGCCGCTGGAAGAAATATCGGAGGGCTATCGAGTTTTTGCAAATAAATTGGACGGATGTATCAAATGGGCGGTTACGCCGCCTGTTCATCATATTTAAAAGGAAAGGATGAAATACCTTGAGTAAAATACCGACCCTGGAAGAAGCGCAAGCGTTGTTGGAACAATATAATCGGGAGGATTTTCATTTAAAGCACGCCCAAATTGTCTCCGGCGTCATGGGCTGGTTTGCGCAGGAGCTGGACCCGGAGCGCGTAGACTTCTGGAAAGTCGTCGGACTGTTGCACGACCTGGATTATGAGCAGTTCCCGGAACAGCACTGTGTGAAAAGTCAGGAAATCATGCGGGAAAATGATATTGACGAACAGATCATCCGCGCTACGGCAAGCCATGCTTATCCTGTGGTGGACATTAAGCCGGAGCATATCATGGAAAAGGTTTTGTATGCGACGGACGAGCTGACCGGTCTGATCGGCGCGGTCGCGCTGATGCGGCCCTCCAAAAGTGTGTCCGATCTGGAAGTGAAGTCGGTAAAGAAGAAATTTAAAACGCCGAGCTTTGCGGCGGGCTGTTCTCGTGAAGTGATCCAGGCGGGCGCGGACATGCTTGGCTGGACGCTGGAAGACCTGATGGGAAAGACCATTTTAGCCATGCGCAGCCTGATTCAGGAAACAGAATGAAAAAAGCGGAGGGAATATCCATGGAGCAGACGATGACGGAGAGGCTGTATTACGCCGATCCGTATCAAAAGGAATTCACGGCAAAAGTGACGGGATGTACTCCGTGCAAGCAGGGGTATGCCGTCACACTGGACCGCACCATTTTTTATCCGGAGGGCGGCGGGCAACCGGCCGATACCGGTCTTTTAGGCAATGTCAAGGTGCTGGATGTGCAGGAAAAAAATGGGGAAATTCTGCATACGACGGACGGCCCTCTGGAAATCGGCGTGGATGTGCAGGGGAAAATTGATTGGGCACACCGCTTCCTGCTGATGCAGCAGCATACCGGCGAGCATATTTTTTCCGGCGTCACCAACCGGCTTTACCAACTGGACAATGTGGGATTCCACATGGGGGCAAAGGCGGTCACGGTCGATTTCAACGGCGAACTTTCCGCGGAGCAATTACGGAACATTGAACGGCTGGCAAACGAGGCGGTTTATGCGGATCTTCCGGTTTTGGCGGCGTGCCCGAGCAGAGAAGAATTAAAAGATATCCCCTACCGCAGCAAAAAGGAGCTGGACGGTGAAGTGCGGATTGTAACGGTTCCGGGATACGACAGTTGTGCATGCTGCGGTCTGCATACCGCCCGGACGGGGGAGGTCGGCGTCATCAAGGTGGTTGGTTTCCAGCGCTACAAGGGCGGTGTGCGCGTCACGCTTCAATTGGGGAGCCGTGCGTTGGAGGATTACGACGAAAAGACAAAGCATGTGGCGGCCATTTCCAATTTGCTTTCCGCAAAACCGGAAGAGGTGGTTTCCGCAGTGGAACGGCTGCTGGCGGACCGCGACGCTTTCAAACAACAGGTGGGGCAAATGCGTGCGCAAATTTTTGCGCAAAAAGCGGCTTCCTTGTCAGAGGGAGAGAAAAGAGCCTGTGTGTTTGAAGAAGGTCTTTCACCGGCCGACCTTCGCACGTTTTGCTTAATGCTTTGTGAGCATGTGTCGCTGGCCGCCGTTTTTTCCGGAGATGAGCGGCAGGGGTGGAAGTATGCTATTGCCGGTAAAGAGGACGTGCGGCCGATGGGCAAGGCTTTAAACCAGGCCTTTTCCGGAAGAGGCGGCGGCACGCCGGAGCTGGTGCAGGGATCTCTGCAGGGAAGCCGGGAAGCCTTGGAGCAATGGATACAATTATACGGCAAATAAAAAAGGAGCGGCTTGCCGCTCCTTTTTTATTGAGATACAGATTTATTGAGAAACTTTTTCGATTTTGGAAACAACAACGCCGGACGTATCCGTTCCCTCGATGGAGCCGCTGTAATAAACGCGCAGCCGGTCGCCGATGATCAGGCCGTCCGGCGCGTTTACTTCCGCTCCCTCTTTATCAAAGAACAATTCTTTTCCGTCGTCCGTTTTGATGGTAATGGTATTGATGGTGCCGTCCTCCAAAATGCCTTCCATATAGGAACTTTCCGTTTTGGAAGAAGAGGGAGAAGCTGTCACGGTAAAGCCGTCCTTTACCTCGTCTGCGGAAATGGCCATGGATTGATACAGCTCCTGTTCCTCATCCGGCACCGTTGGGTCTTCCGGCAGCACGGCCAGGTAAACAGTGTCGCCCTGTTCCTGTAGCAGGATGGGCAAAGCCGCGCCAACGGAGACCTGATCGTCCCACCAGGCCTTGGGAGCCGCCCATAAGGAGAGCAGCGGAAGGTCGGTATTTCCTTTAAAGAGGAAATCAACCTTGTTGTATTCCACTTCCTGTCCGTCCATGACGGCGTCCTTGGTTACTTTGACCGTATAATTTTCCTTGCTCCAGCGGGCGGGAATGGTGAAAGAAAAGTCTATACCGTCAAACGTGAGCGTCTGTGGCACATTGCTGACTGTGGAAGACGATGTTTCGCTGGAAGAAGAGGAAGATTCCTCAGGCGTATTGGTGCAGGCACAGGCTGCAACAGCCAACACAGCCGCCATGAATAATGCCATCGCTTTTTTCATCATATTGTATTCCTCCTTTTAGGACGTATCACTTAAACCGCATCTATTCTAACGCTTTTCGTCCAAAAAAGAAAGAAACATTTTGTGAATTATTGTTACAGTCTTGTTGCCAATTCTCATAGAGCCTGTACGCAGAGGTGCAGGTTGCGCACAAATTCCCGCACGGCTTCCTCCGGCGTGGCCCAGGAGGTAACCAGACGGATTGCGGTGTGGTCCGCGTCGACGGCTTCCCGGACTTCGAAGGCGTAGTCCTGTGCAAGGGATGCAATCAACGCGTTTGGAAGAACAGGGAAAAGCTGATTGGTGGGGGAATCCGCCAGAAACGGCAGGTTCTCAGCCCGGAAGCCATCTTTGAGGAGTTCTGCCATTTGGTTGGCGTGCTCCGCAAGCGTATAATAGAGGCCGTCTGTAAACAGCGCTTCAAACTGCGCGCCGAGCGCAAGGCCTTTTGCCAACATGCCGCCGCGCTGTTTTAAAATGTAACGGAAATCCGGTTTCAATGCATCGTTGCAAATGACCAACGCTTCTCCAAACAGCGCGCCGTTTTTGGTTCCGCCGATGTAAAAGGCGTCCGTCAGAGCGGCGATGTCCGGCAGGGTTAAGTCGCTGGCGCAGAGCGCGCAGCCCAGACGCGCGCCGTCCAAAAAGAGATATAAATTATGTTCTTTACAGCAGGCGCTTAATGCCTGCAGCTCCGCTTTGGAATAGACGGTGCCAAGCTCCGTTGAATCAGAGATGTACACCAGCCTGGGCTTGACCATATGCTCGTCCGGATGTGCGGCCAATACGCCTGTAATTGCCTCCGGCGTCAGTTTTCCTTCTCTTCCCGGAGCGGTGCACACCTTATGGCCTGTCGCCTCAATGGAGCCGCTTTCGTGCCCGGCGATGTGTCCCGTATCCGCCGCGATTGCCGCCTCGTGCGGGCGCAGAAAAGCGGTCATGGCGGTAAGATTTACCTGTGTGCCGCCCTCCAGAAAATGTACGTCGATGTCCGGCCGTCCGGCTTCCTGCCGGATACGGTCGGCGGCATTTTTGCAATGAACATCGTTTCCGTATCCCTCGTTTTGTTTGGAGCCTGCCGCGTGTAAGGCTTCCAGAAGCTTTGGATGCGCACCCTCGCTGTAGTCGTTTTTAAAGCTGTACTTCAATCCGATTCCCGTCCTTTTCCAAAAGATTTATTAAAATCAGTATAGCACATTTTATCGGAGAAAAGAAGGCGTCCGGCGTCTTTCCATTTGGAATGGTTTGCTATATAATAGTTAAGATACGAAAATAGTTTAGGCGGTGAGAAAGACAGATGCAGATTTTAGTGGATGCAGACGCCTGTCCGGTGAAGGAGATCATTGTGCGGCAGGCAAAAAAGAGAAGATTGCCGGTCGTCATGCTGCTGGATACCAGCCATGTATGGAATGACGGCTACAGCACGGTGATCACGGTGGATAAAGGGCGGGACAGCGCGGACATCCGCCTGGCGAACCTGTTGCAGCCGGGGGACCTTGTGGTGACGCAGGACTACGGTGTTGCCGCAATGGCGCTGGGCAGAGGCGCGCGGGCCATGAATCAAAATGGGATGCGCTATGACAACGGAAATATGGACCAATTGCTTTTTGAGCGCCATTTGGGACAGAAGGTCCGCCGGGCGGGCGGAAGAACCGCCGGCGCAAAAAAGCGAACCAGACAGGACGACGAAGCGTTTGAGGCGGCGCTGGTACAGCTTTTGGATGAAAAATAACTGGATTTTCCCAGTCCCTGAGTGCGTTCTGATTGACTTGTCAGAAAAGGATTTTTTGTTGCGCTCAGAAGTGGAAAATTTGGAGATTCCTTAATGTAATCAAACAAATAAAGGAGATGCTTTTCTTGGCACAAAAAATGGCAAGCAATCTGGGCGAGGACCGGATTGGCGGCTTACTGTTTAAATTGGCGCTGCCTGCCATCACGGCGCAGATTATCAATGCGCTGTACAATATTGTAGACCGCATCTATATCGGGCATATTCCGGAAATCGGTGCAAAGGCTCTGACCGGCGTGGGCGTTACATTTCCGATCATCATGTTAATCGCGGCGTTCAGCTCTCTGATCGGCATGGGCGGCGGGCCGCGCGCTTCCATTAAGATGGGAGAGGGGGACAACGACGGAGCGGAAAAGATCATGAGCAACTGTTTTGTCAGTCTGATCGGCATTTCCATTGTTCTGACAGCTGTGTTTCTGCTCTTTCAGAGACCGCTTTTGCTGATGTTCGGTGCAAGCGGCGATACGCTGCCCTATGCGATGGACTATATGACCATCTATGTCAGTGGGACAATTTTTGTACAGATGGCCTTGGGGTTGAACAGCTTTATTACCACGCAGGGCTTTGCCAAAACCAGTATGATGACGGTTGTGATCGGCGCTGTGTTAAATATTGTCCTTGACCCAATCTTCATTTTTGTGTTTGAGATGGGCGTGCAGGGCGCGGCGTTTGCTACGATTCTCTCGCAGGCGGTTTCTTCCATTTGGGTGTTGCGCTTTCTGTTCGGGAAGCGAACGATTTTACGTATCCGTCAAAAGTATTTGAAGTTGGAGGCAAAGGTCATTCTGCCGGTATTGGCATTAGGATTATCTCCGTTTATCATGCAGGGAACGGAGAGCGCGGTCAATATTGTGCTGAATTCTTCGCTGCAGCGCTACGGCGGAGACTTGGCGGTGGGCGCTATGACCATCTGCAGCAGCGTCATGCAGGTGGCGTTCATGCCGCTGATGGGACTTGCGCAGGGCGCGCAGCCGATTGCCAGTTTTAATTTTGGAGCAAAGAAAAATGACCGCGTGAAAGAGGTGTTTCATTTGCTCTTTATCTGCTGCCTGATTTTTTCCACGGTTTTTTGGCTGGCATTGATGCTGTTTCCGCATGTATTTGTGCGATTGTTCACGCCGGAATCGGAGCTTGCGGAATTTACATCCTGGGCACTGCGCATTTACATGGCGGCAGGGTTTATGTTGGGGATTCAATCTTCCTGTCAACAGACGTTTGTGTCCATTGGGCAGGCGAAAACGTCACTGTTTCTGGCGCTTTTGCGAAAAGTCATTTTGCTGATTCCACTGATTCTGATTCTGCCGCAATTCTTCGCCAATCCGGTATTGGGAGTTTTCATCGCGGAGCCGATCGCCGATTTTCTGGCGGCGTCCGCAACGGGGATTGTTTTTCTGTGCGAATTCCGAAGGATTCTTGCTAAGAACCAACCGCCTAAAACGCTTTCAGCGTCAAGTTAAAACAATAAAGAGGTTGTATCAAAACACAAGTTTTTGATACAACCTTTTCTTTGTCCCTGCTTTTCCGGACAGCTCTTTCGATGTATGGAGAAGAACAAAATCATGATTCCTTATAGCCGGGAGGACGCATGACCTGTAACCTCTTTGATGACTTGCAAAATTGAAAACAGGCACGATGGAAACGATGCTATTTTACTAAAATAAACAATACCGTTTTGTCAGTCAATGTATTTTCAAATTTTTATGTATGTTTTTCCTTTCAAAACATAAAATAATGTTAACAAGATAATAATTTTATCCTGTATGTATTGACATTGTTACAACTATAATATATAGTGTTAAAAACTAGATGATTTACGGAGGTGTCAAGTATGGCAGATACAGCCTGCATTTATGGGGATTCCGTGGCAAAAGGTGTCATCCTCGACAACATGAAAAATAAATACACACTTTTGAAGGACAGCTTTGTCAACCGGCTGCAGAGCGGATTCGAAATCGCGGTAACCAACTATTCCAAATTTGGCTGCACCGTTTCCAAGGGGTTGGAGCTCTTAAAAAAACATTTGGGCAGCGTTTCCCAATACGATTACATTGTGCTGGAGTTTGGCGGCAACGACTGCGATTTTGACTGGGCGGAGGTCGCAAAGGATCCTGCCGCGCCGCACCGCTGTAAAACGCCGCTCGACGAATTCGAGCGCTCCTACACGGAAATGATCCGCACCATCCGCACAAACGGTGGACATCCGGTGCTTCTTTCCCTTCCGCCGATCGACGCACAGCGGTACTTCGACTGGATTTCCCAGGGACTGGACGCCGGTCGAATTCTGCAGTTTCTGGGGGACAAGGAACACATTTACCGTTGGCATGAGATGTATAATATGGCGGTCTGCCGTATCGCGCAGACGGAGAACGTGCCGCTGATCGACATTACCACCCGTTTTCTGGAAATGGTGAACTACCAGTCCTGTATCTGCGACGATGGAATCCACCCCAACGAAAAAGGGCATGCGATCATCGCAAAGGCCATTGAGGACTTTATTGCGGAACAGGAAGAAAACAACGTCGTACACATCCACGCTGTATCCAAAACTTTGGCATGCGGATAACCCGCGCATATAATAAGTGTATAAGGACTCCCTCTTTCTTGCATAAAGGGCAGGCACCCTACGAGTGCCTGCCCTTTATTTGTTATTTCCGGAAAATCTCGTTTTCAATTCGTGCGGAAACATTTCTGAGTGCTTCCTCGCTGATGCGCGACAAATGCGTCTGCTGGAACCGGTCATACAATTCCTTTGCCAGCCGGAGCTTCTCTGTGGCTTTCGCAACCTCTGTCTTATAGCCCTTTGCAAAGTCTGCCAGAGCCTCCGCATTTGCTTCATCCGTGCCGGGTGTTACCGCCGCCTCATAGATGTCAATCACTTCGTCTGTGGGAAGAGACGGGAAATATTCATGCGGGGACGTGCTGTCAAACAGGCAGAAATCCAGTTCTCTCAGCACGATCATATCCAGACTCTGCGGATCAAATGCACAGTGGTAGATTTCCACGCGGAAACCCGCCTCCACCGCTTTTTGTGCGATTTTTTTCAGGAAGGTCGATTTACCGGTGCCCGGGCGGCCCTTGATAAAATACCGTTTGCCCAGACATTGGGTGATATTGGCGATATGGTCAAAGGCGCCGTTGATCGTTGCCGCGCCGAAAAAGCGATGGACCTCTGTGCCCTGCTTTTCCAGGCGTTGGTCCCCGATCAGGCGGTCAATGGTATTCTCGGTCAACTGATTGGCAGCTGCAAAGTCCATCTGATCAATATACACCTTTTCCCACGCGTCATGCACCTTCAGCGCCGCACGGAAAAATTGGTGGGATTGTTCCAGCGCCTCCAAGACCTGCCTGATATTGTGATCCTCCAGCAGGTTCAAAGCGTTATATTCCCGGTAGGAGGGAATGTTGATGACGCCGGCGGAAAGTTCCGGCACAATAATGCCTTCCAGAGAGTTATCCAGGCAGTTGTGGATGCACTCCACATCCAGCTTTTCTTCCTCCGCACGGCTGCAGATCCCGCTCAAAAGATTTGCCAGCAGTGCCGGAGGATATGCATGCAGCTGTATCGTATGCTGCAGCGGATGAAAATTTGAGTCGTAAAAGCCCACCGCTCCGCGTGAACTGTTCGTATCCATAAAATAATGCAACACTTGATTTCGCATAAAAAATCCCCTTTCCCTATCAACAGGCAGCGTTTCCACTTCCTATTATATTGCGGGAAAAGGGATTTCATGCTTCTTATTTGTTCATTTTTGCGGCGATATCCCGAGCGACCACAACACCGGTTACGGAGGCCTGCATCAGGCCGCGCGTGATACCCGCGCCGTCCCCAATAGCGTACAACTGGTCAATCTCCGTCTCAAAGTTATTTTTAACAGCGACCTTGGAGGAGTAGAATTTTACCTCTACGCCATAGAGCAGCGTATTTTTCGAATATAGTCCGGGCGCAAGCTTATCGAACGCCCGCATGGACTCCACGATACTGGTCAGGTGACGGTGCGGCAGCACAAAGGAGAGATCGCCCGGCACCGCGTTTTTCAGCGTTGGCACCGTGGTGGATTTTTTCAGGCGGCCCAGGTCGGTGCGGCGGCCCAAAAGCAGGTCGCCCAAGCGCTGCACCATGATGCCGCCGCCTGTCAGCATGTTGCCGAGCTGTGCGATATAGCGGCCGTATTCGATCGGCTGATTAAAGGGCTCTGTAAAGGTCGTGGAAACCAGCATGGCGAAGTTGGTGTTTTCCGTGCGCTTGTCCTCATCCGCGTAGGAATGTCCGTTGACCACCGCAATGCCGCCCTCCGGCGTGTCGTAGTGCTCCTCACTGACAATGCCGCCCGGATTCATACAGAAAGTGCGCACCTTGTTCTCGAAGGTGTCGGAATAATAGACCAGCTTTGCCTCGTAGAGATTTTTTGTCAGATGATCCATCACCGCGTTGGGGACCTCCACGCGGACGCCGATGTCCACCGCGTTGTTGGTGGTGGAAAGGCCGTTCTGCTGCGCGATTCCATGCAGCCACTCCGCGCCGCCGCGGCCGGGCGCCGCAATGACGTACGGCGCACGCACCAGGGTGCGTTCTCCCTTCCGGTCGACCAGCCACGCACCCTGCGCTTTTCCATTCTCCACCAGGATGGTGTCTGCCGTGGTGTGTTCCATAAAGGTGAAGCTGGGGCAGGCAGAAAGATAATCGTACATAGCGCGCAGAACCTCAAACGAGTATTCTGTTCCCATGTGGCGAACCGGACAGGGGATCAGCTTGATATTTTCTTTATGCGCCTGATAGGAAATCTGCTCGGCAAATTTATCGCTTTTTCCGTAGATTTTTTTTGGCGCGCCGAATTGCAGGTAAATTTCATCCGCGTACTGAATCAACGCGCGCACCTCGTCTACCGGCAGGTAATCCGTTACATTCCCGCCAACCTCCTCGCAGAGGGAGAGTTTGCCGTCTGAAAATGCGCCGGCGCCGGCCCAACCATTCATAATGCTGCACGTTTTGCAGTGGGCGCACTGGCCGCTGGTGCGCGCCGGACAGGCGCGGTGGTCGATGCTGCTGCCGGAATCCACCACCAGGACTTTTTTTTCCGGCGCCAGTTTATTCATTTCCAGTGCGGTAAAAATGCCGGCCGGACCCGCTCCAATTATGATCAGGTCATAATCATACATAATTGATAATCCTCATTTCTTGTCGTCGTAGGTTTCAGGCAAAACAATCGTATTATACCATGCTTTTTGTCCCTGTCAAGCGTTTTAAGAGTATTTTTACAAAAAATATATAAAAGTTAATAATTTTCTTACAGTATTTACCGATTCCATAAAAAGGGTCTCTGTCAAAAATCACATCTTTGACAGAGACCCTTATTCTCATTTTCGGCGTACGGTTTTACGCGATATTGTTAAGGTGTATCTGTTTTGGTAACGGCTTGTTTTTTATGCGAGACCAAACAGGCGGGCGGCGCTTGCCACAAGGAAGCAGACGATGATTCCGATTCCCGTGGGAACCGCGAAGGAGATCAGCGTCCATTTCAGGCTTTGCGTCTCTTTTTTGATGGTCATGCAGGTTGTAGAGCACGGCCAGTGCATCAGGGAGAACAGCATCGTGCAGACGGCGGTCAGCCAGGTCCAGCCGTTGTTGACCAGCAGCGTATGCAGCTGCGTCAGGTCGCTCATATCGGTCAGGCTTCCCGTTGCCATATAGGCCATGATGATAATCGGAACGACGATTTCATTTGCTGGGAAGCCCAGAATAAAGGCTAACAGAATCACGCCGTCCAAACCAATCAGCTGTGCAAAGGGATCCAGAAACGCGGCGCAATGAGCAAGCAGGCTGGCATCTCCCACAGTTACATTTGCCATAACCCAGATGATCAGTCCGGCGGGCGCGGCCACTGCCGCCGCTCTCCCCAGAACAAACAGCGTCCGGTCAAAGATGGAGCGAACGATCACCTTCCCAATCTGCGGACGGCGATACGGCGGCAGCTCCAGGGTAAAGGAAGAGGGGACGCCCTTCAGAATGGTTGCCGACAACAGACGGGACACCAGAAAAGTCATCACAATACCGAGGACAATCACGCCTGTCAAAATCAGGGTGGAAAGGAAGGAAGCGCCCATCCCCGCCGTACCGATAAAGAACATTGTGATGATGGCGATCAATGTGGGATATCTGCCGTTGCAGGGAACAAAGTTGTTGGTGATCATGGCGATAAGGCGCTCGCGCGGGGAGTCGATGATCCGGCACCCAACAATGCCCGCCGCGTTGCAGCCAAAGCCCATGCACATGGTCAGCGCCTGTTTTCCGCAGGCGCGCGCCTTTTTAAAATACTTATCCAGGTTAAACGCCACACGCGGCAGATAACCCAGGTCTTCCAGCAGGGTAAAGAGCGGGAAGAAAATCGCCATGGGCGGCAGCATAACGGATACCACCCATGCCAGCACACGGTAGACGCCCTCCACCAGCATACTGCGCAGCCAGACCGGCGCACCCATCATAATAAACAGGTCCATCAAACGGTCCTGAATCCAGAACAGGCCGTCAGAGAGCAGCTGTGAGGGATAGTTGGCCCCCGTGATGGTCAGCCAGAAGATGACGCCCAGCAGCAGCAGCATAATGGGAAACCCGGTCCATTTGCTGGTCAGGATGCGGTCAATCTTCCGGTCCCGAATCTCCCGCTTGGTGCGTTCCTGATGTACCACGTCGTTGCAGATATCCTCTGCAGTGAGGACGATACACGAAACAATCTTGTCGCGCAGTTCCTCCAGAGAGATGCCCCGGCTTTGAATGATTTGCTTTGCTTCCTCCAGTTTTTCCTGAATCAGCGTATTTTCAGTGACGTCAAAACCAAGCGATTCGTTTAACGCATGGATCAGCGACGCGTCGTAATCCAGCAGCTTGAGCGCCAGCCAGCGCGCGTTGACGGCTTCTCCGCAGACGTTTTCCACCGCAGGCTGCAGGGTGGCGATCGCATCCTCTATTGGACGGATGTACCGGATTTGAATGGTCTCTCCTTTTTCCTCTTCGTCCAACCGGTCGCAGACCGCCTGCATCAGTTCATCCAGTCCTTTTCCGCTTCTTGCCGCCGCGGGGACCACAGGCACTCCCAGCCGCTTCGACACCTGGTCCAGATCGAGCCGGATGCCTTTGCGCTCCGCCTCATCCATCAGGTTGACGCACACCACGACGTTGGGCGTAATCTCAACCGTCTGCAGCACAAGGTTCATGTTGCGTTCCAGGCAGGTGGCGTCACACACCACGACCACCGCGTCGGGATTTCCAAAGCAGACAAAGTCGCGTGCCACCTCTTCCTCCGCGGAATGCGCCATCAGGGAATAGCAGCCGGGGATATCCACCATGACAAAATGTCTGTCATTGTATGTACAATATCCCTGTGCGTTCGTGACGGTCTTTCCGGGCCAGTTTCCTGTATGTTGATTCATTCCTGTCAATGCATTAAACACCGTGCTTTTTCCTACATTTGGATTCCCCGCAAGGGCGATCACTTTATCGTCCTCGGTCTGTTTTTTGACGATCAATCCCATATCTACCGCTTTGATTCCTGTTGAACCGCTGGTCAATCCCAAATGAATCACCTCTATCTAAAAATATGGGAAGCGAAACGCATTGCGCCCCGCCTCCCGGCTATAAAAACAAATATAAACGACGGTTTAGCGGCAGGCGACAAGAACGTTGGCGGAATCTTCGGAGCGCAGAGCAATCAGCGCGCCGCGGATCATATAAGCTACCGGATCACCCGCCGGGCTCTTCTGTACGCATTCCACTTCGGTTCCTTCAATCAGGCCGATATCCTGCAATCTTCTGCGCATGCTTCCGTTGGACAACAGGGTGGATACGCGTGCGCGTTCTCCTTCTTTCAGGCTGGTAAGAGAATATATCTGATTCATAAAAATGATCTCCTCAAAATAAGTATTTAGGACGGGGAAACTTTCTTTCCTGCTGCTAATATATGCGATATGGGACGATGTGTTCCCCTTGGGAGGGCTGAGAATGAGCAGTTTTTCGGATTTTCACACACAAAAGGGCTACGAGCTGGCGGCACAGAACCAGCTGACAGCCGCCATGGAGGACTACCTGGAAATGATCTGCCGCCTGTGCGAGGACGAGGGATACACCCGCGTCCATTTGTTGGCGCAGCATTTAAATGTAAAACCATCCTCCGCGTCCAAAATGTCGGACCATTTAAAGGAACTCGGGCTTGTTGACGCGGAAAAATACGGCTGCATCAGTCCCACGGAACCCGGCTTGGCGCTCGGCAAATACCTGCTGTACCGCCACGGCCTGCTCAACCGCTTTTTATGCCTGCTGAATCACACAGAAAGCGAGCTGGAACAGGTGGAGCGCATCGAGCATTTTATTGACGAACGCACTATACGGAACATAGCTGTTCTGGTGGAGCAGATGGAAGCCGGCAAATAGAGATTTCCCTTTCCTTTTCCGGAGAGGAACTGTATAATGGAGACAATCCGCAATGTGAAAGGAGAGTCTTCATGATACGCAATATCGTTTTTGATATGGGGAATGTTTTGATTGATTACCAGCCGCTATCTTACGCAAGAAGGTTTTTCTCAGACGAAGCGGAGGTACAGCTGGTTTACAGGGAACTTTTTTCGGGCCCCGAATGGTTGAAGCTTGACGAGGGAATCGTGGAACCGGAAGCCGCCCTTGCAAGCGTGTGCGCACGGCTGCCGGAAGCCATGCATTCCGCCGCAAAAGAACTGTTCCTGCACTGGTTTGACTTCATAGAACCCATTCAGGGAATGAACGAGCTGGCCCGCCAGCTGAAGCGCGCCGGATATTCCATCTACATCCTTTCTAACGCGGCTTACAGCTTTCATCTGTATAAAGAACGAATTCCCGTTTTTCCGCTGCTGGACGGCTATCTTGTCTCAGCGGACGAAAAGATGGTCAAGCCTTCGCCTGCGATTTACCAGCTGCTGTGCAGCCGCTATCGTCTGCAGCCGGAGGAATGTTATTTTATAGACGACCGGCTGGAGAACGTTCAGGCGGCGCAGCAATGCGGGATGTCCGGTTATTGCTATCGAATGGATACGGACCACCTGATTGCCGCTCTTTTGAAATCGGGCGTAGCCTTCCAATAAAAATAAAATGGGACGATGCTGCAAAAGCGTGTGGCATCGTTCCATTTTTATTTGATAAATGTGTATTCGCGGTGTTCTAATCGGCCAAAAGTATGATAGAATAACAAACGGACTCGATTACATCCTGGTTTCGGAAAATATTTGTATTTTTTACTCGAAGTGTTCGTCTTTTTGCAAGTTTCAGACGTCTATTCTTGTGTTATCCATAAGATTCCATTTCATAATAAGTTGAGGTTTGCGTACATGGTCTTTTCCAATTTATTCTTTCTATTTGTCTTCCTGCCGCTTAACCTGCTTTGCTACACACTGGCAAAATCCACCCGGGCTAAAAACATTATCATGTTGATTTTTTCCCTGTTCTTTTACGCCTGGGGAGAACCGGTTTATGTACTGCTGCTCGTCGGCATGGCTTTTGCCGACTGGCTGTTTTCTCTGGCCATTCAGCGGAACCGCGGCCGGCCCGCGGCAAAGCTGGCACTGATCGGCGCGCTGGTGGTCAGTCTCGGCCTGTTGGGCACTTTCAAGTATACGGGGTTTTTTGCGGATATGCTGCACCAACTCACTGGCTTTCCTTCTGTCATTCCGCAGATCGCGCTGCCCATCGGCATTTCCTTCTATACCTTCCAGCTGATTTCCTATGTGGTGGACGTCTACCGCGGCGAGGTGGACGCGCAGGACAAATTCTGGCTCCTGCTGATGTATGTCAGCCTGTTCCATCAATGCATCGCGGGCCCAATTGTGCGGTATCAGGACGTCAACCGTGAGATATTGAACCGCTCTGCCAGCCGAGAGGAAATTAACCGGGGCGTCAGCCGCTTTTGCACAGGCCTCGCCAAAAAGGCGCTGCTGGCCAACACCTGCGGTCTTTTGGCCGACACGCTGCTGCTCTCTGATGCGGCTGCTTCCAGTGCGGCTTCCCTGGCGCAGAACGTCACTGTCTTACAGGCGCGTCCTGTTCTTTCCTTATGGCTGGGCGTACTTGCCTTTATGCTGCAGATTTATCTGGACTTCTCCGCTTATTCCGATATGGCGATCGGCATGGGGCTGATGATCGGTTTTCACTACAAGGAAAACTTTGACTATCCCTATTTGTCCCGTTCCGTGTCCGAATTCTGGCGGCGCTGGCACATTTCCCTCGGCTCTTTTTTCCGGGACTATGTGTATATCCCGCTGGGCGGCAACCGGCAGGGCGTTCCCCGTACGATTGCCAACCTGTTCATCGTCTGGTTCCTGACCGGGCTTTGGCACGGGGCAAGCTGGAATTTTGTGCTGTGGGGATTGTATTTCTTCGTCTTCATTGCCATTGAGCGGCTTTTCCTGCAAAAGATTTTAAACCGTATCCCTGCCGTGTTTTCCCATATTTATCTGTTGGTCATTGTGTATTTTGGCTGGGCAATTTTCCGTTTTAAACAGCCGGTTCTGTTTTTCACCGTCCTTGGCGGAATGTTTGGAATGAACGGAAACCCTCTGTCCAATTTTGAATCCGGCACCATTTTCCTGAACTATCTGTTCTTCCTGATTGCCGCAGTAATCGCTTCCACCCCCGCGGTGAAATATCTGGGCGAACAATTATCCGGCCGTCTTTCCACTGTCAGGACGTACAACTTCGTGCAGATTTTTGTGCCGCCGGTTTTGCTGCTGCTTTCCACCGCTGCGCTTGTGGGTAACAGCTACAATCCATTCCTGTATTTTCAGTTTTAAAAGAGAGGCTATCGATGAAACATCAACCAAAAATCATGCGCCGGGAACGGTATAAAAATCATCAGGAGGAACGCATCATTGCTTTTCTGCTGACGTTGGCTGTCTTCTTCGTCACTTCCTTTATTTTGCCGCTCCGCCCGTCCTACTCCGACTTTGAAAAGCGCGACCTGACACAGTTCCCGGCATTCAGCGTTCAATCCCTGTTTGACGGCAGTTATTTCAGCAACATCGACCTGTGGTTTTCTGATACATTTCCCTTCCGGGATACCTTTATTACCGCAAACAGCTATATCAAGCAGCTTTACGGCATCCAGCCGGTGCAGGTCAGCGGCAACGTCGAAGAGGGGGACGCCATTCCGTCTGCACCTGTCAGCCCGCCCTCCGCGCCGGAAAGTTCCGTCTCTGAATCTCCTTCCAGCGAACCGTCCGCCGAATCGGAACCGTCTTTCTCCGGTTCCTCTGAAACGCCGCCTCCCGCACCGGAGATCGACGTGACCGGCGAGGTGACGCAGAGCCTGGGCGCGGTATTGATTGTGGGAGACAGCGGCTATGAATATTACAATTTCAACCGCGAAACCGCAGATCAATATATCGGCCTGCTCAACCGGGCCGCACAGAAGCTGGACGGCACAGCCAAGGTGTACGACATGGTCGTTCCCACCAGCATGGATATCATTTTGCCCGAAAGCTTCCGTCAGGGGCTCAACACCTCTTCCCAAAAGGACGCTATTCAGTATATGTACGGCTCCCTTTCTCCGCAGGTACACAGCGTTAACGTATATGACAGTTTAAAGGCGCACGCGGACGAATATATCTATTACCGGACGGACCATCATTGGACCGCCCTGGGCGCTTACTATGCATACAGCGAATTTGCAAAGCTGACCGGCTTTACGCCGCTGGAGCTTTCCCAATATGAAGCGAAGGATTTCCCCGGCTTCCTGGGCGCTTTTTACTCGGATACCAAAAAGAACCCGGCGCTCACCAAGAATCCGGATACCGTAACAGCCTACGTTCCGCCGGGGGATATTTCCATGACCTTTACGGATAAAAAGGGGAGCGAGTACGATTGGCCGTTGATTTCCGATGTTTCCAGCTGGGCGGCCTCATCCAAATACAGCACCTTTATCGGTGGAGACAATCCTTATACGATTATTAAAAACGCGGATATCACAGACGGGTCCTCCTGCCTGATCATCAAGGAATCCTACGGAAACGCATTTGTTCCGTTCCTTGCGTCGCAGTATCAGACGGTTCATGTCATTGATTACCGCTATTGGAAAGGCAATATCCCGGACTTTGTGAAAGCGCAGGGCATTCAAAATGTTCTGTTTCTGAACAACGTTTCCGCCACCAGGAACGCTTCCCTGATTGGTAAAATGGACAGCTTAATCCCATAAACCGGATATAAAACAAACTGGCGCATTGTCTTTTGACGATGCGCCAGTTTTGTTATGTGGTCAAATCGCATTTTGCGTCAGGTCATATCGTCCCGGAGCGCGTCGATGATATTTTCCTTTTTGATTTTATCAATGGCGTACAACATCGTAATAAACACGATAAAAAGCACACTGAACACACTGATTGCCATACTGCCCCAGGGGAATAGATAGGCGAAATTATCAAGTTTTTCCACGCTCACGATCCCCTTGTAGATCAGCCACGAGGAGATTCCCGCGATGGGAAGTCCAAACAACAGCGTTCTCATACCATAGAAGGCGCACTCAAAATTCATCATTTTATTGAATGAGCGGTCGGACATCCCAACAGAGCGGAGCATGGCAAGCTCCCGTCTGCGCAGCCGGATGTTTGTAGAAATGGTATTAAACACATTGGCAACCGCGATCAATGAGATCATGATGACGAAAATATAGGTAAAAACATCGATTACAAATGTCATACTGCGGTTTTGCTCAAGCGTTGCGTGTATATTGTACAGGGTATAGGCGGACGTGTTCCCGTTTTCCTGAATCATTGCTTCCATTTCTGTCTCTGACTGCGAAGGGGTTTTTGAGCGAAAGGACAGGCCGATTTTTGTGTGCACTTCCGGGGCTTCAAATTTCTCTATGAGTGAATAGGGCGCCACCACCATGAAAACAGTTGGGTTTTTCCCGGATTCCGTCGTTTTCTCCGGGGGTGGATCGATCGGATACGTATCAACAAATGTAAGGTTGATTGTTTGCCCCTGTTCCGGCATGGGTCCGTCGCCTGTTTTGGGAGAGACCTGGAATGTTCCGGAACGTTGCGCGAAGAGATCGAATATCTCGCTCGGCCCGTCTGTTCCGGCCGTCCGCTTTTTGGCAACGGCAAACATTTTGGCATTTTGCCCGGTGTATTCTTCCGCAGGCAAGCCCAGTTCATTGAGAAAGCGCAGATATTCGTTGTCCTCAATAAATTGAAGGTCAATTGGCAGCTGGACCATTTCGCCCGGCGCGGCATACCCCGCATATTCCCGGTACCGGTCTGAAAAATCGTCCGTGTTCACCGCGCAGGAATAGCCTAAAACCGCCTGATACGTGCTTTCGTAAACCCCGCCTGCGGTTTTCAGTCTGTCATAGAGCGGCAGTTCTTCATGGATGTCCATGTCCTCCGTGTAAAAAAGGAGATCGTAGTCGATGTCCATCATCATACGTTCGGAAAGCCGTTCCAACGTTGTCCCAAAAGCGCTTCCCGAAACAAACAGTACGACGCTTAACGTGAGAGACAATACAATGCTGCGATAGCGCTTCTTGTTCCTTTTAAAATTTTTAAGTGCAAGAGTTCCTTCCAAACCGTAGACGCGCTGCGCAAGCTTGGACGTCTTGATGGCTTTCGACTCTATTTTGATTTCGTTTGTCTGGCGAATACACTCCATTACAGGCGTTTTTGCGGCTTTTCTGGCCGGAATGTAGGCTGAAATGAAAATGGTTATCAGGCTGACCACCGCAGCTGCGACGATTGCCGGAGGAAATACCGATAAGGTTAAAGGGACGGCAGTGGGGACAATGTTGCCGAAATTTCCGGCAACAAGCGGAATGACAAGTCCGGTACTGCCTATTCCCACCAGTACGCCGATTGGGATGCCGACCGCGCCGATGCAAAGCCCCTCAAAAAGCACCGAATTCCGCAGCTGTTTTACTGTGGCGCCCACCGATGAGAGAATTCCAAACTGGCGCATGCGTTCATTCATCGAAATGTTGAACGAGTTGTAAATCAGAAAGATCGAACCGATCATGATAATGGCAACCAGAATGCCGCCAACCACATACAAAAACATGTTAAACAGCTGATCGTCTGAAATCCCCATGAAGCGCAGCACATTGTCATTCAGGAAATACGTCCCTGCTGTGGCCACACGATTTGCATAAGCCTTTACCTGGCGCGGGTTGTTCAGCGTGACAAACAGGCTGAAGCTGTCCGTCTGGTTTTCCGCTTCTGCTTTTGTAATCAGGGTATATCCCGGCGCGGAATGCTCCTCAAAGCCAGGACGTTCACAGATTCCGACGACCGTATAGGTTTCCTCTTCTTTTGGCACAAGTGATTCTTTTCCGGAACGGTAAGGGTCGTGTTGATTGAGCGTCTTGCCTTTGTCCATGCGGCTCCCTACCGCAAGAGAAAGCGTATCGCCTATTTTCAATCGAACGCCGCTTTTGATTGCCACGTGGGAAGGGACCAGAACTTCTCTGCCGTTCGCCGGTAATCTGCCGGAGATCAGGGTCACGGGCAAAGTGTCAAACGTTTTGTCGTTAAACCCGGCGAGAAAAAGATAGGGTTTTTCAGGACTGTTTCCGCCTTCAAGCACAGCATAGCCGATGTTCTCAAACGATGCAGCGCCTGCGACCGCATCGTCCTGCATTTGTTCCTGTACAACAGAAGCCTCCATATCCGGAAAGGCCACATGCCAGCCGCCGTATTTTGCAATGGAACCGTTTACCAGAAAATTGAGCAGAGAAGTGCCAAAGGTAGCGACGGCGGTAATCATCGCTGCGGACAAAATCACGCCGATGATTGTAACAATGGTCCGGGTTCGGTTTTTTTTCATGCTTTGCAGAGTCACTTTGTGAAGTATATTCATGGCCGCACCTCCGTGTTCCATACGGCGCTGCCGCCCGAAAAAAAGGCGGGAGGATTGTCATATGCAATCAGGAGAAAGTGAACGAACGCCGCAAGCATGGCGGCGGAGAAGAAAATCCCAGCCACTGTTGGGATGCGGCTTTTTACTGCGTTCTTCAGAACCGTATGATGGAAACTGCTCATGGATGCGCCACCTGCCTCTCGTCCCGCACTACTTTTCCGTCCGCAATTGTGATGATGCGGTTCGCCTGCAGGGCAATGTTTTCGTCATGGGTGACAAGAAGCAGGGTCTGCCCGTATTTTTGATTGCTTTCTTTCAATAAACGGATGATTTCCTGTCCGTTGCGGCTGTCCAAACTGCCGGTAGGTTCATCTGCCAGCATAACCGCCGGCGCGTTCATCAAAGCGCGCCCGATTGCGACGCGCTGCTGCTGGCCGCCTGAAAGCTGATTGGGTAAATGCGTTCTGCGGTCTTTCAGGCCGAGCAGCTCCAACAGGTCATTCAGCCGTTCCTCGTTGACTTTCCGCCGGTCCATCAAAATCGGCAGGGTGATGTTCTCCACCACATTCAGGGTCGGAATGAGATTATGGAACTGGTAAATCAGTCCGACCTGCCGTCTGCGAAAAACAGCCAGTTTTTCATTGCTTTGAGCGTACACGTCCTGTCCGTCCAAATACACCTTTCCGCTTGTCGGCACATCCACGCCGCCGACCATATGAAGCAGGGTGGATTTGCCGGAGCCGGAAGAACCGATGATCGCGGTAAATTCCCCTTTTTCGATGGTAAGCGAAACGCGGTCAAGAGCGGTTACTCTGTTTTCTCCCTTGCCATAGACCTTGCATAGATTTTCAATTCGTAAAAGCTCCATTATACGAGCCCCTTTCCTGATGGATTACCTATATAATAGAGCGTCCCGCTTACATCCCGGTGACTTTCAGGTGAGAGATCTGTCACTTTGGGAAACGGATGACGAACAGCGCGCCGCCTTTTGGATGGTTTTTTGCGGTAATCGTTCCACCCTGTCGGACGACAATTCTCTTGCAGAGAGCCAGTCCAATCCCGTATCCCGTTGCATTCGCGCTTTTTCCCCGGTAGAATCTGTTGAACAGGTTGGGTAAATCTTCTTGTTTGAAGCCTGCGCCGCTGTCATGGATCGCAAGCTCGGTAAACAGCGGGTTATCTGTACAGACCATTTCAATCCTCCCGTTGTCGCCTACGCTTTCCATGCAATTTTTCAGGATGTTCTGAACGGCCTCCGAAAGCCAGCCGAAATCGCCGCAGATCGCGGTTCCCTCCGGCGCATCCATCTGTACGGCAACGTTGTGCAGTTCCATAGGGATCAAAAGCGGACGCAGGGCGGCACGCAGCAGATTGTTTACATCGACCGGTTCCCTTTGGAACACCACGATACCCGCATCCAGGCGCGACAATTTCAGCAAAGAGGTGAGCAGCCAATCCATCCGCACAAGCAATTCTTCCGTTTCCCGCAAAAAGGCTTTCCGCTCGTTTTCGTCAGAAGTATGCTCCAGCAGGGAAAGGATGAGATTCGCGGACGTGAGGGGCGTGCGGAGCTGATGGGCGATATCGGCCAGCGAGTCGGCAAGATGCTCTTTTTCCTTTTTCAGCGCGTCGTTCTGCTCCCGGATCCGCAGCGTCATTTTGGTGATTTCGCTGTTCAGAATGGAAAGTTCGCCCTCGTCCGATTCGCCGATATACAGACGGTCGGCATGGTGAAGCACCAGATCGATTTGATTGGAAATCCGCGCGATACTTTTGTACCGGGCTTTGGTGAACGCAAAAAATGCGGCGCCGAAAGCGGCAGAGGAAGCGAGGGCAAGGATTCCCGCTGCTGTGTGGACGATGAATCCCAGCGTGATGGAGACAGCCGCTATGAAACAGAACAAAACGGCAAACTGCCGAACCTCTTTATTCCGAAGCATACCCGTCCCCCAATCGATACCCCGTACCGCGAACCGTCAGGATGATTTGCGGGTTAGCCGGGTTGTCTTCTATCTTTTCCCGAAGCCGTTTGACATACACGGTCAGCGTGTTGTCGTTGACAAATTCGCCCGCCGCGTCCCACAATTCGTCAAGCAGCCGGCTTCTGGTGATGATGCTCTTGGGATTGTTCACGAACATCAAAAGCAGCCGGTATTCCAATGCCGAAAGGAACACCTCGTCGCCGTTTTTTTTCACAATGCCGCTCGCAGTATCGACCTGGAGCCCGTGGATTTCAAAGGCCGATCCGGAATGTCCGCTTTTCCGCAGGGCGCTTCCGATTCTCGCAATCAATTCGCGCGGGCGAAAAGGCTTGGTGATGTAGTCGTCCGCGCCCATGTTCAGGCCGGTAACAACGCTTGATTCATCGCCGGAAGCCGTCAGAAAGATAACGGGAATATCCCTGGCGGCTTTGATTTCCGTACAAACAGTAAAGCCGTTTCCATCCGGCAGGGAAATATCCACCAGTGCCAAGTCAAAAGGACTGCTGGAAAGCGCGGCAAGGGCTTCGCTGCGCGTATAGGCATGGGTGACGGCAAACCCCTCCGAGCGGAGCAGCAGTATGAGATTTTTGGCAATCGCCTGATCGTCTTCAACCAGAAAGATTCGTTTCATGCGGGCGTCTCCTCCTTTGTTTCAACAGTTTTATATTTGTCATCTGCCAGATCGATGGACGTATTTCCCGGTTTTAGCGCCCTTTATCCGTCTGGAAAAATAATGGGCAGGTTCTGTCTGTCAGTTCCCAATTCTGTACAGTGTCATCCATATAACGATTTCCATCACTCTATTATATTTTTTCTGACAGAAATACACAAGCGGGGGAGACCGGAAGATTGTCCCTTTCCTTTTGGATGATACAAAAAAACAACGCCGCGGCGGCTGCATTGCATCCACCCGGCGTTATTTTTCATGCGCGCAAATTTTATAAGGTTTGCTGTTCCCAAAGCCGCTTGCGGGAGGCTTCCTCCATCCAGTGGCACATAGCGACCAGCAGACGGCTGTATAAAGCGCTGTCCGTAATATCGTCGATGTCGTTGACACGGAAAAAACTGGCGTTGTTGCAGTGGCGGCCGTCAATTTCCTCCAGATGCTCTAGGATGCCGTATTCCTCGCCGTGGACGCCGACAAACTGCCAGAAGATCGGGTAGCGGGAGGTTTTAATCAGGATCTCTTCAATCTCCCAATCGGAGCTGAGACGGCCGTCGGTGAGGAACAGAACGACCGTCGGCGCATTTCTGCCGCCGTAAATCATCATGATATCCCGCATCGCTTCCGGCTCGTTGTTGTACTGGTAGTTCAGCATGCTCATCCAGCGTTCAAATCCGCCGCCGGTGTCGAAGGAATAGGTGCGGACGTTGTCCATGGTGACAGACTCAAACTGGCGGCTTTTTGCCGCAAACGCCCAGAAGTCCATGCTGCACGAGGGGTGCAGAACGGACGCGAAGGCAAAGAATTTATCGATGATGCGCTGTACGCGCCCGTTGCGGTACATATCGAACATGGAACCGGAGTTGTCTGCCGCCATCACCACACGAACAGGCTGGCTGACAGACTGCGGCAACAGGTTAATGCCCGCATACAGACTGCGGTACAGGGGCAGCAGGTAGTCGTTTTCCCTTTTTGCGCGCTCCGTCAGTTCGTTCATCCGTTTGACAACGTCCGGCGGAATCAGGCTGGTGACGGTGACGTCGCCCGAAGGGGCGGGAACCGGAGCGGCTGGAGCCGGGGAACGGGCTTCCTTCGTCACAATGCCGCCGTAGCTTTCAATCAGTGCCTTGAGCCCGCCGTTAAAGCCGCGGCCCACCGCGCTGATGCGCCAATCGCCGTTTTTCCGGTAGATTTCACAGATAACCAGCGCGCGCTCGCCGGAGAATTCCGCACCGCTGTAGCGGTACCGCGCGCATTCGGTTTCCCCGGCCTTCAGCCGCGCAAAGCCCTGCGTCAGCTCCCGCATGCAGTTGACGCCGTCGATGGCGCAGGTAAAAGACAGGCGGTCGATCTTGGCTGGAAGCTGATCCAGCCGCACAACAAACCGCACGGCGCCGTCCAGCGCCGGAGGAAGCAGGCAGACCGCCTGCTCCGGGGATTCCTTGTGGTTATAAAAAATAAAGTATTGATCGTCCGCCAGTTTTCCGGCGCCGTCCAGGCCAAAGCAGGAGCAGTCAATTTCCATTGGAGATTTGTGAAAGAGCTCCACCGTCAAAGAAAGACCGCCGCACAGCTTAGAGATGGAATCCTTCTGGCCCCGTTTCATTTCAAGCATGCCTGCAAAGCCTCTCTTTCTTTACTGGTGTTTTTCCCTCATGGGAAAGATCAGTTTGCGAAGGGTGCCGATCGGCAGAATCGCAAGGGAGAACAGAACGACCCAGCCCCATTCGGAGATCGTCAGCGGCGCGGTGCGCAGAATCGGGCCGCCGATGAAGGTCATCAAAACCTGCACTACGGTAATCAGGAGCATAACGTAGATAAAATTGCGGTTTTCCCCAATGTGTTCGAAGATGTTGACTTTATCCGTGCGCGCGTTGAAGCCGTTGAGCATGGCGCTCAGTACGTAGAAGCAGAAGAATCCGGTCATAAAGTACATATCCATGCCGGGATAGATTTCCGGCCCGTCCAGACGGAACAGGGAGCGGAAGAACGGGTGCAGCAGGAACAGAAGACTGGCGGCGGTCAGATATGCGCCGACCGTCAGAATAGAAGACCACATGTTCTTACTGATGATGGATTCATCCCTGCGCTTGGGCCGCTCGTCCATATAACGGGTAAGCGGCGGTTCTCCGCCGAGCGCCAGAGCGGCCAGCGTATCCATGACAATGTTGACCCAGAGCATCTGTGTGACGGACAGGGGAGTGCCAAGGCCGATGAACGGGCCAATGAAGGCGATTAATACGGCGCTGACGTTGATGGTAAGCTGGAATACAATAAACTTGCGGATGTTGTTGTAGATCGTACGGCCATACAGAACTGTTTTAACAAGGGAATTGAAGTTGTCATCCAGAATGGTGATATCCGCGGCCTCTTTGGAAACCTCCGTGCCGGAGCCCATCGCAAAGCCGACGTCCGCCTTTTTGAGCGCGGGCGCGTCGTTGACGCCGTCGCCGGTCATGCCGACCACCAGGTTGAGTTCCTGAGAAACACGCACCAGACGGCTCTTGTCCGTCGGCAGCGCACGGGCGACCACGCGCAGGCGGGGCATGATCTTTTTTAACTCATCGTCGCTCATGGCGTTCAGATCGTCGCTGGTCAATGCGATATCGTCGCCGGTTTCGATCAGTTTGGCGTCGCGGGCGATGGCGGCGGCGGTTTCTTTTTTGTCGCCGGTGACCATGACCACCTGAATGCCGGCCTTTTTGGCCGTGCGGATGGCTTCCACCGCTTCCGGGCGAAGCTCGTCGCGGATACCGACGATACCGACAAACGTCAGGTCCTCCAGGAGGTGCTCGCCGATCGGGTTTGCGGAGGTGGCGAACGCGAGGACGCGCATCGCCTTGTTGGCGAGCACCGCCATGCGCTCATCCAGCCGGGTGCGGATGGCGTCGGTCAGCGGCTGCACCTCCATGTTTTCATCGTAATAATATTTGCAGTTCTTCAGGAGCTTTTCCGGCGCGCCCTTGATGACAGCGCGGTTAAAAGGCCCTTTGATCTCGTTGGCGGAATACTTGTTGGCGCTGTTAAACATGAGGGATTCGCCGGTTTCCAGCTTTGCCGCTTCATAATCTAGCGTACCCTGTATGCCGACAAACTCGTGCAGGGCGCGCTCTGTGATATTGCCGCCGGTAACCTGCAATTTGCCGTTGTTGACCAGGCAGACCGCATTGGTATTTCCGCAGATGTTGACCAGCAGCATCTTCTGCATTTTCTCCGGAATATCGTTGAAGCTGTTGTACTCCCTGTCTTCCGCGGAAAAATAGTTGACGACCTGCAAAGCGCCCTTGGTGATGGTGCCGGTTTTGTCGGAGAACAGGATATTCAGGCTGCCCGCCGTCTCTGCGCCGTCGATTTTACGGATCAGAATATTGTCTTTCAGGAGTTTTTTCATGTTGAGGCCGGATACCAGTGCGATCATCATGGGCAGTCCCTCCGGAACGGCAACCACGATGATGACGATGGCCAATGTGATTGAAGAGACCAGATCGCGGAAAATCTGCATCAGGTTGGCGGCGGAAAGATAGGTTTCCGCACCAGGGAGCAGGGTCGGGTTAAAGAAAATGCAGTTAATCATAAACGCGACGGCGATCAGTGTGCCGCCGATGTAGCCGAATTTGGAGATCGCGTCCGCAACCTTGCCCAGCTTCAGCTTCAACGGGGATTCGCGGTCGTCCTCTTCCTTCAGTTCCTGCGCCAGACGGCCAAACTGCGATTGGTCGCCCACGCATTTGACCAGCATGATCGCCTCTCCGCTGGTGACGACGGAGCCTCTGTAGAGCTTGTGCTCGTTTAAGAAATCGATTTCCTCCGGGTTGAACACAAAATCTTCGTCCGCCGGACGCTTGGAGGCCTCTTCGCTTTCGCCGTTCAGGCTGGCCTGGTTAACTTTGATGAACCCGTCCACGATGACGCCGTCCGCCGGGACTTTATCGCCCGCCTGCAAAAGAACATAGTCGCCGGTGACGATGTTGTCCGTCTGGATGTCGCATATCTGCACGGAGCCTTCCCGCTTGCGGAAAACCTTGCATACGATTCTGGAATACTCGTCCTGAAGCTTTTGAAAGAGCTGATTATTGGAATATTCGCTGTATGTAGATACCGTGGTGGCGAGGACGACGGCAATGGCGATGCCGACCGCCTCCAGCCAGTCGCCGAGTCCCAGAAAAGCGAAAATCAATGTGATGATGAGCGCTACAGTGAGGATACGAATGAGCGCGTCGCCGCGGAAGTTGTCCCACAGCGCGGCCCAGAAGGAGGTTTGCTCCGGCGGGGTCAGCATATTGCTGCCGTACTTCTTCCGGCTTTCCTCGGCCTCTTGTTCGGTCAGTGCTTTCAATTCATGCTTTAACATTTTTTAACTCCTGTACAATTTCAGATAATATTTCTTCCGTGCCCGCCTGTGCGGGGGAATGGGAAAAGGTGATGGGGAACCCCCAGTCGGTTCCATCCAGCTCGCAGCCGCGCAGGGCGTAGCGCGCATCGCAGCGGGACAACATGGGCAGGTCGAAATAGGAATCGCCAAATCCGATCGCCCGGTCCTGCCCGCAGCAGGCGCGCACATATTGTAAAACAGATCCCTTGTCAATCGCAAGGGGGGAGAGGTAAAGTTTTTTGCGCTGGCGGTAAAACTCCCAGCCGCGCGCGGCAAAATGCCGTTGCAGCTGTTTGTATACAGGTTCGTCAAACGCGTCCGCATCCACAAAAAAGACCGCCAGATACTCGTATTGTTTGGACAGGCATTCAATACCGCCCTGCTCATGCAGGACCGTTTGAATGCCGCTGGACAGGTCCTGCGGGAGGCTGCGGACCGTCTGTTTCACCTTCTGTGCCCAAACCGGATCCAGAACGCCGTCCCGATAGAGGTACAGGCCGTTCTGCGTGCTGAGATAGGCACAGCCGCCGTCCCCGAAAAACTGTACCCGCTTGGCCTGTTCTTCGCCCCGCAGGGTATTGATGAAAAAAGCGGACTGCTTTTGAATCTCCCGCAGGGCCCGGCAGGCGCGCTCCGTCATGAAACCGAACGGTTCCCCGTAACGGAACTCGACCGCGGTAACAGGCGGTTCCGGCGTGATCCGGCGCTGAGAGAACAGCAGGGTTCCGTCCAGATCGGCACAGAAGATCATACGTCCGCCCCTTTCTGGTTGGAAATCAGCCCGCAGCACAGATAGGGCATGTCGCGGTATTCTGCAACCGGAACGCCCTTTTCCTGCGCCAGCAGGCGGATATGGACAAGGTCTGGATGATGGAGGCTTTGCACCAGAATGCGGTCCGGAACCCGCCGCAGCAAAACGCGCGTCGTTTCCCCAATGCTGGGTTTGATCCGGTTGATATCGGGAATCCCGAACGCTTCCCCGATTTGCCGAACCGCCCGCATGCCGGACCAATCCGGCGTCCGATCTTCGGCGAACCGCCGTTCATACAGAGAAAGGATTTCCTGCCGCAAAGGAACAAATTGCGCCGTGATGGAATCCAGATAGAATTGCGTCAGGTCTATTCCGGAAAACTCATGGTACACGCGAACGCCGTGAAAATCGTTTGGAGCAATGATGCGGGGATTATGCACGGTGCGGCTGATGAGCCCGCAGATCGTACTGTTCAGACAGCAGGAGGGATTGATGAAATCCTCGCGCGTGGCGTACAGATCGGTGCAGTGCGCCGGGTCCGCCAGCACCGCGAGAATGGGCTTCACAGCCGTGTGATTTTCCCGGTTAAAGGCTTCACAGGATTCTTGTAGCTGGGCGGCGATCATGCCCTTGCCAGTCCAGCCGTCCACAAAGACAAGTTGCGCGCCGGAATGATGCCGGAGAATCTCGCGCAGGGCGTTCTGATCGAACCCCTTGCCGCGGATGATACTGATCCCATAGTGGGGAATATCGCGTCCCAGCTCCCGGAGCGCATAGCGGCGCATCAATACGCCGCAGGGAACGCCGGCCCGCACCAGTGAAATAAAAACCGGATTGGGGTACCGGGAGAGGACCAGACGCGTCAGCGCGCCGGTATATAAGGCGACCCGGCGGCAGCCGGTTTCCATCAGATCATGGAAAACTTTGAGATATGCTTCGCTGGGGACCTGTTCGATCGGCAGGTCCTCGGAATAGTGCCGGCCCGCCTGGATTTCCTTTTCCCGGACAGTGACGTCCCGCTCCTCCACCAGACCGGTGACGTCTTTTAACAGAAGAACCACATCGTCCGGACGGAAGCTGCCGGGAGGCTGCAACCCGATGTTCATAGGCTGACCACCGTCACTTTCCGGATGCCGCGGCTGTTTAAAAACGCGGTAAGCTGCCGGAGTCCGTCTGCCTGCTGTGTCTCCTGTTCTGAGAAAATGACCGCCTGTTCAAAGGCGCCCGCCGGGATGTTGTATACATAACCGGTTGCGCTGCAGCAGTCGGGCGCATGGAAATGCGCGCCGCTTACAATGGCGGAACCTTCCAGCGGAATCACAGGGCTTTGCGTGGTGGAGTGGAAGGACTGCCCGCCGCAGAACCCCGCAAGCAGCATGGGCGCGTAGATGCATTCCCCAGTGCCGAGGAACAGCGTCCGTTCCGGAGAAATGCACAGGGCAGACGCGAGCTGCTGGCTGTATTCCGCTTGCCGGTGCAGTTCTGTTCCGGTAAAGACGGTACGGCCGGGAGAAAAAGCGCCGGAAGGACAGGAGAGCAGCGCGCCTGCACGGACGGCGTGGTAATCCGTTCCGGTATTGTCGCTGTATTCTTCTGGTTCAAAATCAGGCTGTGCACTTTCCACATCTAAAATACGTCCTTTGACCAGAGAGACAACCTCAATGGAAATGTGCAGTTCCTGTTCCAATTCCCGGCGCTGTTCCGGCGTACTCCAGTCCAGGAGCGTATAGATGGCGTATTTTTGGGTGCCGTATACCCGGTGCAGCTCCCGGATCAGATTCAGGGCGGTATTCCCGGTGGTCAGCTCGTCGTCAATCAAAACGACGCGCCGGCAGCGCTTCATAAAATCCGCAATCCGGTCCAGATAGAGGAAATGCTCTGACGCGTGGGAATGCGCCTCCTGAAATTGCAGGGAACGCATTCCAGGTATCTCCATGCGGGTGGTGGAAGCATAGCAGAAATCCCCGTCGAAGCAATTGGCGACCGCTTGCGCCAATCCGGTAGCCGTTTCAGCAAAGCCGATAAACAGCGTGCTTTCCGGAACAGCCGTCCGGCTGGAGACGACGGAATGATAAAGCGACGGAAACGAGGGTTCCGTGGTTTGGTTGACCGCGTCTGTGTACAAAGCATCCGGTACAATGCCGGTATCGGCACAGGCCAGCAGTTTTGCCGCCGCACACAGGGCGGCGGGCCGGATTGCCAGATGTTTTCCCAACACCTTGCTGACGAACAGGAAACCGCGTTTCTGGTTCCGGCGCACCGCCGGGAAAAATAAGGCGTCCGGGTCGAGTCCGAACCGGATGGCGTCAAAAGATAAAGTGAGACGAAGGGCATTTGCAATGGAATACGTTTTGGTCATACGTTCATTTCTCCGTGATAAGCGAGTTGTATCAGGTCGGCGTTCGTTTTATCTTTGCGGTATACGCCGTAAAGATGCGCGCGCGCCAATGTTTTAACCGCCCAGCGCTCGTGCGGCTTCAACTCATTCATTTTGTTTCCCGCCTCACTGGAAAGGACGCCTTTGCTGGCGCTGTTTTCCGCGAGGATGCCGGACGCGTCCTGAAATGCCTCATACGGGACGGCGTGCAGCGCCTGTATGGGAAGAAGCTGTGTGGGGTGAATGGCCGCTTTTCCCATCAGGCCGTTCTGTAAATCCAGCGAGCATTCCTGCAGCAGGCCCTGAATTTCCCTGGGAAGCGGCGTTTGTCCCGGATCGCCGAAATACTCCCAGACCGGCGCGCTGATGGTATAGCGGTCCCGCAGACCGAAGGTGCGTACAATGTCCCCGATGCAGCCGCTGACGGCGGCAATGGAGTAAACAGGCGTATCCGGCTGCCGGCGAATCCCGAACAGCCCGCTGAAATCGGTCGCGCCGATGCGGATGTTTAGAATATAGGAATAATACGGATCCATGCGCTCGCGCAGGGTATTCAACAGGCGCATGCGATGGGTGGAGGTGATAATTTCCTCTGATTCCAGAATGGGCAGCGCATAGACTGTGTGCTCGCTGCGCCAGTTAATTTCCTCAATCCGGGGCAGGTATTCGCGCAGGTTGGCGGCCGTTACCTTGGGCAGGATCACACCGGTCACTACGTCAGACCGGCGGATAAAGAAGTCCTGCATTTCCTCCAGCATGGCGTAATCCCGTATCCGGATAAACAGGAGGGGAAGATCGTCCTGTAAAATCGTTCCGTCCTTCAGGGCCGCCGCGATCTGGTCCACCTGCTCCATCACATTGTGGATGCAGAAAGCGCGGTCCACGTCGCCCACGGAGTCCTCCAGACAGATCGCCGCGGAGACCAGCCCCCTGATTTTGCCGGACAGGATGGTTTCCGCAATACGGGTGCCTGTGGATGGCATATACAAAAGCGGTCCCAGCGCGCGGCGCAGCTCTTCACGGGAAGAGGAGCGGCTGAATGGTTTTGGGTTGCGGAAGAAAAGAGAAGCCTTTTCTTCCTCTGTTAAAAATTGAAAATACTGCATGGGCTGATTTTGATTCCTCCGGTTACAAATGGCGGCCCGCACACCATATGGCATACGGGCCTGACCAAATCAAGATGGGCCTGCTTATACGTCCAGGCCGTATTTTTTACAAAGTGCTTCCAAGCCGCCGTTAAAGCCGGAACCCACGGCGGAGAACTTCCACTCGCCGTTGTAGCGGTAAATTTCCGCGAAGACGATAGCCGTTTCGGTGGAATAGTCTTCTCCCAGGTCGTAGCGAAGCAGCTCGGTACCGCTGTCTACATCCAAGAGGCGGACGTAGGCGTTCTGTACCTGTCCAAAGTTCTGGCCGCGCGCCGGCGCGTCATAGATCGTGACGGTGACCGCGATGCGTTCCACGGACTGTGGAACCTTGTCGAACTCGATGGTGATGGCTTCATCGTCGCCTTCGCCCTCGCCGGTGCGGTTATCGCCGGAGTGGGTCACGCCGCTGCTGGACAGGTTATTGTAAAAGATGAAGTCCGTATCGTGCGCGCATTTGCCGCTGGCGTCCAGCAGGAATATGGATGCGTCCAGGTCGAAATCCGCGCCGCCGTCGTACTGTTTGGTATCCCATCCCAGACCGACCAACGCGACTTTCAGGTTCGGCGCTTCTTTGCTAAGGCTGATTTTTTGTCCTTTGGAAAGATTGATAGGCATGTTACATGTCCTCCCTTATATAAAATGATGCGTTTTGAATGCGCTTATGAGTACTTTTTCACGAGTTCACCCAGCCCGCCTTCGTAGGAGGCCTGGCCGATCGCATTGAATTTCCATTGGCCGTTGTGGCGGTAGATTTCTCCCACCGTCATGGCGGTTTTGCCAGAGTAGTCCTCCGTCAGGTTGTAGCTGGCGATGGTTTCGTTGGAGCCTTTGTCTACAATGCGGATATAGGCGTTTTCCACCATGCCGAAATGCTGTTTGCGGCGGACGCAGTCATAGATGTTGACTACGAACACGATGCGTTCAATCTGCGCGGGGACGCGCGCCAGATCGATCAGGACCTGCTCAGAATCGTCCATACCGCCCATTTTGCCGCCCACCAGGTTGTCGCCGCAGTGATGGACGCAGCCGGTGGAATGATCTTTGTTGCCGAAGTAGATGATGTTTTCATTTGCATGGAGTTTGCCGTCCGCGCCGAGCATCAGCACGGATGCGTCGATATCCACATCCTGCTTTGCTTTAAAGAGACCCATGAAGCCGCCGCCCTGCTGCACTTCCTTCCAGCCGAGTCCAACCATCAGGTTGGTGAGCTGGCTGCCGTCTTTTTTGGTCAGATCGATCTTTTGGCCCTTTTGGAGAGAGATTGCCATATTGTCACATTCTTTCTGTAAAAATTTAGACGTCCAGTCCGAAGTTACGGCACAGCGCCGCAAGACCGCCCTGGAAGCCGGAACCGACCGCTGCAAATTTCCACTCGCCGCCGTGGCGGTAAATTTCCGCGACGACAATCGCGGTCTCAATGGAATAATCCTCACCCAGATCATAGCGGAGCAGCTCTTCGTTTTTGGCCGTATCTACCACACGGATGTAAGCGTTCTGCACCTGGCCGAAGTTCTGGCCGCGCTCGTCTGCCTCGTGGATCGTAACGGTAAAAGAAATCTTCTGAATATCCGCCGGGACCTTGCTCAGGATGATGTTGACGGTTTCGTCATCGCCTTCGCCCTCGCCGGTGCGGTTGTCACCGCCGTAAATCACGCTGCCGGCCGCATCCTGCGTGTTATTGTAGAAAATAAAATCGGTATCCTTTGCCACACGGCCCTGTGCGTCCGTCAAGAAGACGGAAACATCCAGATCGAATTCGCTGCCGCCGTCGTATTTATTGGTGTCCCAGCCCAATCCCGCCAGGATTTTGTCCAGACCGGCGTTGCCTTTGGTAAGATCGACTTTTTGACCCTTGGAAAGATTGATAGGCATATGTTTGTCCTCTTTTCATTGTTTTTTATATGCAAACAGCGTCTGCTGTTGCTTACGTCGTTACATATGGATTTTGCTGCGAAAATCCTCTTTCATTGCCTCCAGCTTTTTGGCGTCTTCCTGACGCTTTGCGCTGGCCTGCTCCTGAATCCGGCGGGTTTCTTCGATGCCGTTGACGATGGTCTGCCAGGTTTTTTCCAGCGTTTCCACCTTGATGGAGCTGGAGGAGGCGAGCTGTGCGGTCAGCTTGGATTGGTCCGCGGTATTCTGCGCATTTTTCAACAGCATCTCATTGGTGCGCTCGTCCAGCGCCTGCATGGCGTCCGCCTGAATCTTCTGCCGCTTCAGCAGGACCGCCTGCGTCAATGCCTGCTTGAATACCGGCAGGGTGATGATAAAGGCGGAGTTGATTTTGCGGATCAGATTCAGGTTGCCGAACTGCATGGACTGGATCATGGGGATGGACTGCATCGCCACATTTTCCGCAATGCGCAGGTCCTGCACGCGCTGCTCCAGGATGATTTTGGCCTGTTCCATGGCGTTCAGGTCGAGTTGCAGCATGCTGTCCTGCGTCTTTTCATAATCGGCGCGCAGTTGGCCGAGATACTGGTCAATTTCCTTCAAACCCTGTTCGCCGGCCAGAATATACTTGACAAGCTCCTGATAATAACCAACGTTGGCCTCAAACATGGCCTGCAGCTTCTTATTGGATTCCATAATTTCCACTTCGTACTGCTTGAGCTGGATATAGATTTTGTCCACCTCTTCGCCCATGGTGTGGTATTTGGCGAGAATCTGCTCGATCTGTTTTTGGATGTTGTTGAAAAACTTGGAGAACAGGCCGCGTTTTTCGTCGGCGGCGATTTCCTGAATATCAAATTTATCCATGATATTGCCGAGTGTGGTCAGCATGGTGCCCGCGTCGTTGATCTGCGCCATGTTGACGCTGTTCAGGATGGTGTCGGAGCATTTGGCGATTTCCTCCGCGGCCTTGGCGCCAAAGGTGACAATGGTCTGCGGCTCGTTGATGCAGATGGTGGAAACCAGATCGTCCACCTCTTTGGAGTTGACCAGCTTTTCCGCCATCTCCTTGCGCTGCACGGATACGTCGTACACCTCGATTTCCTTTGGCTCAGCGGCCTCCGTTGCGGCTGCGGCCGGCTGTGCGGCGCGCGTCGGCTGATATTGCAATCCCATACATTAATTCCTGCCTTTCCCAAATAATTTGCTGAGCCATGCGGAGGAACCGCCGGCCCGCTTTCTGTTTTTAAAATCGGGCGCCGTCTGATGGAAGACAAAATCGCCCGCCTGGTAAATTTCAAAGCTGTCTTCGTTGATATGGGTTTCCAGATTCCGGTATCCGGTCGGGGTAAAGACGGCGATGTCAAAGCCGACCAGATTTAAAAACGCGGTCAGAATACAGTCCTCCAGGGAAAATACGTTTTCCGTGGTATCGATGATCATCAGCTTGGGGATGTGCTGCGTAAAATCAAAGGCCTGAATTGCCTGCAGCAACGCCTGGTTCAGGTTCAGCAGTACCGCCAGAGCGGCGATAGGGAGGTCCTTTCCGGGGCTTTTCAAAATGTCGCAGTCGATCATCATCTGGATTTTTTCCAATATATAATCCTGGGTATCCTCAGGCAAATAAGCATATTGATAAATGCTGGCGCGCTTGAGCTGTGCGGGGTCGATTTTGCCGTTGTGCACAAACTGCCGCAGCCGATCCGGACTGGCTGCTTTTGTGCCGCAAAGCTGGCTGAAAAAGGGAATGCGGTCCACAAGGAAGGTTTTGTCCGTGATCATGTCCTGGATGCGGTCCCAGTACGATTCCATATCGCCGCCGTCGACGCCGCAGATTTTAGCAAAGATGTTCGGCACCTTTACAGTCCCGCTCTCCGTTTCAAAGCAGGGGCGGAACTGCGCCTGCTCCTTCCACAGGATGCCGACTTCGTCGATGGTCGTTTTCAACGTGACCGGCACGGAACGGGTAAACTGTCGGTTGCGGAACATCCCGGTGTCCGTATAGAGAATCTGGTCCAGCTCCCGGGAGGCCTTGTAAGCGACCGTTGCGGCCCGCACCCGTTCCTCGTGCTGAGGGAAAGGCTCCACCGGAAGGGTATTGGGCAGTACGATGGTCCTTGCGTCCTGAATCAGCGGATTGGTCCCCAGTGTCGCCTGGACGGACAGATCGGGGCAGAAGTAAAGCACGTCGGTTCCCATGGCAGCCATCGCCCACAGGAGCGTCAGTTCGTGTATGTTTATGGTTCCATAATACAGGAAAACGGGCTGCAGCTCCGCCCGGTAGCCGGCGAACAATTTTTCTCCGTAGCGCCGCATCCAGCAGGCAAGGCGAACGCCCTGATTGTATAATTTTCCAGCGTCCTTTTCATTCAGACGGTCCATGGCGGACAGGAACGCCCGCTGCGCCAGCATGGTTGGCAGTTTTCCGCACGGCAGTGAAAGCCGGGAAGCCAGCTGTTCCGCCAACGCCTCGGCGGTCAAGCTGCGGTTGCAGTCGCGGAACAGGGCGATTTCCTCGTTGGTGGGCGGGGGGATACGGTTTTCCACCAGTCCCCAGGTCTTACCGCTGGATGCCAGACGGTTTTTCAGGGAAAACAGCCGATTCCGGTATTCTTCGCGCGATTGCGCGCCCAAAGTGAAAACGAACAGATTGCACAGAGCGGGCGGCTGTGCTGTGGAACGCCGGCTGTTGGGCAGAAGCACCGCTTCAAATGGGTCCGCGTCCTTGGCCCAGCCGTTGATGTTGACTGTTTGCCCCATCCCCTGCAGGCTGCTGCGCAGATTTCCGGCGCCGGTTGACGGAGCGGCGCCGGGCCGCGTCAGAGATACCCGGGGCCGGACCGGAACTGCGCTTGGAACCGGTGCTGGAATGGGTCTGGCTGTGGGCGAAGGAACCGCTTTTGCCGGTTCCGTACGGACTTCATTGTAAACAGGAGTGGAAAACGCCGAATGTGGGTCAGCCTTTAAATAGGTTTCATCCGATGTCCAGTTTAAAAACACGACGTCGCAGCCCGCAAGGTGCAGCAGATGCAGCAAATACACTTCATATTTGGAAATGGTTCCCTCATAGAGAACCTTCGGGGCCAATTGGTCAGAAAAATGCATCAGGACGCGGCTGCAGGTTTCACGCATCCAACACATCAGCTTGATATAGGTGTTGCGGATAATCGTATCGTTTGCGTGGTTCTGCTTGCGCAGGGCTTCCAAAGTTGCTCCCATCGCATGTGCGACTTTTTCGCGCTGTGCCGGGCGGAGCTGCCCCATCCAGACGGTCAAATGCCGGACGGCAAGCTGCGGTGTTGGAGTAAAGTTCGTTCCGATGGTGTCGTAAAATTTCTGGATCTGCGCTTCCGGCGGATTGGACAGAGGGGTATGAAAATACAGACCCTCCCGTGTGGCTTCCGTACGGTAGCGGTCGATAAAGCGATCAATTGCGCCCTCTTTATCCCTTCCAATGATACGGTAAAACAGCGGGCGGGGCGGGGTGCGTTTATCCAGATCGAGAAAAAAGATTTGAAGTGGGTCGGGTCCAGTCATTTTGTGATACTCTCCAGTATGCAGCGCCCAGGAAGGGGCCGCTCAGGTTTTTGCAAAGGTGATTTTGTTAAAAATTATACTACAAAAAGACAAAAATCTCAACAAGAGCGCATGTTTGTCACTAAAAAGTAAGAAAAGTTAACAAATTATACATTTTTATCAGCTGCGGCTGGTGTTCATGTTCATTGCGTGAGTGCTGCCGGTTCCCATGGCGCGGGCCTGGGAAATTGTATTGTAGATTTTAATAGTGGGCGCCAGCCAGACAGAACCGGTCCCGCGGTACACGTTGACGAGGCCTTCCCCGCTGACAGCGGAGCCAATCAGAGTTTTGGCAGAGCGCTCCACCGTAAACTGCAGATTACCGGTGCGGAGCACGGCAAAATTGCCGTCCACCTTGAGGGTATCGTTTTCAAGTTCGACAATATCGATTTCGCAGGATGGGACCAGGCATTCCAGCACCACCAGGCCGGAGCCGGACAGGGAAATCTGGAACAGGCCCTCTCCGCCCGCCATGGCGGAGGAAACATTGCGCTGCATGATGGGTTTTACAGTTACGCTGCCCTGCGCACAGTAAAACATGCCCTTGTCTACGATGATTTCCTCTTTGTCGAGCTGTAAAATTAAGAAATGATTAAAGGAGGGCTCCAACACCAGCATGCCGCTGCCCCGGTATTCCGGCTGTGCGACGCCCTCGCCCGTGACCATGCTGGAGAACATGCGGCCCAGTGCGTTGCCCACTGTAACGCCGGAGACCATCTCCAGATTCCCTCGGAAATAGCTCATGGCGCCCGGCTCGACGGTGACCAGATCGTTATTCAGATAAACCGCAACCTGACGGGCACGGATGTTCTGCTTTTCCATAAAATACATGTCCATGGCGGCATATGTATTGGTGGAACCCAGCAGGTGCTGATATTCCATAACCTCCACCCGCATATTGCCATATTCGGCTTTGTCAATGATTTTAATGTTTTCTCTGGTGCCAATTGCGCTGACCGGCATATAAATGCCCTCCTTTATGATGAAATATATAGACCTTATAAATTGCAGTATACTGCTTTGTTCGACAAAAAGCCAGCGAAACCCAGAAGATTTTACATATCGTGAACAGCTTTCACTTGGCTTTTGTAAGAATACCGCCTATAATAAACACATTCAGAGAAACGGGGGATACAGATGTCCATTCAAATACGGGGGTTTCAAGTAGGCGACGCGGAGGAGATCGTGCATCTGATCCACCGCAACCTGCGGGAGGTCAACAGCCGGGACTATCCGGAGGAGGAAGTAGAGCGGCTTGTGCGGGAGCATACGCCGGGAGCCGTCCGCGCAATGGCTGGACAGGGGCGGATGTTTGTCGCGCTGCTCGAAACTGCTCTGGTGGGTGTGCTCTGTGTGCTTCCCTCCTGGGAGAAGGAGCGGGAATACTGGCTGCGGACGGTTTTTGTTTCACCGGAGCTTCATGGAAAAGGGGTTGGCAGTATGCTTGTGAATGCAGGGGAGGCGTATGCTCTTGAAGTGGGGGCAGTGACCCTGCGTCTTTGCGCTTCACAGACCGCGCACGGCTTTTATCAAAAGCTGGGGTAATCGGGATCTGGAAAAGGAAGCGGACGCTGATGGGCTGTATCCGATGGAGAAGCGCTTTGATATGGCATACATGTGATTGCCATAATGCTAAAACAGGAAAAGTGATAAAATGAAATTGCTATTTGAAAAAGGAACAAAGATGGATGTGAACGAGCTGGAAAAGCTCTATGACGCCTTAAATGATTACCTGGCCCGCCATACGAATTTCCCCGGCTGGATCAAGGGCGTTTACCCAGTCCGGAAAACTGCGGAGGATGGAATAGAAGAAGGAACTTTGTTTGTAGCCAGAAGCAGCGGTCAAATTATTGGGACGGTTATTCTGCGCCATGAGCCGGAGGCAGGGTATTCCCAGGCTGACTGGCATGTCCATCTGGAGGATGCAGAGGTTTTTGTGGTCTATACTTTGGCTGTCCATCCACAGTACCTGGGCAAGGGAGTAGGAAAAGCGCTGATAGAGTTTGCTGTCCGGTACAGTGTGGAGCAGAAAGCCAAAGCGGTAAGACTGGACGTTTACGAGAACAACACGCCCGCAATCGGCCTGTATAAAAAGTGCGGGTTTCATTACGTGGACACCGTGGATCTGGGGTGTTCGAATTACGGGCTGAACCGGTTTGAGCTGTACCAAAAATTATTGTAGTGTAAAAAATGGGACGGATATGCACATTGCATATCCGTCCCATTGCTTCTATGAAAATTCAGCTTATAAATTTTCCTTGAAGAACGCTTCCAGTGCGGGAGCCGCAGTATCCTCGTCCGCACCGTCGACGGTGACGACGATTTCCTCGCCCTTTTTGGCTGCAAGGCCCATGACGGAGAAGATTTTCTTGGCGTCGCCGGACTGCTCGCCTTTTTTGAGGGTGACGGCGCTTGCAAATTCCTTCGCTTTTTTGACCAACAGGCCGGCCGGTCTGGCGTGGATTCCTTCATTGTCGGTAATTACATACTTAAATTCCTTCATTGTTCCTATCTCCTTGCATTTTGATGGCGTCCCGGCAGAACCGGGGCGGTTATAAATTCCCCACAGGGAAATGCGGTTATCCTTATTATAGGAGGAAAATTCTGGCCGGTCAATAGATCAGGCCGTTTCCTTGACCGGCTTTTTCAGAATTGCCAGCAGAATCATGGCGATTACGGAGCCGATCAGAAGAGAGAGCAGATACATGGGCCAGTTTTGTACGACAGCGAAGACAAAGATACCGCCGTGGGGTGCGGGCAGTGTGCAGCCGAACAGCATGGAGAGCGCGCCGGCGACGGCGGAGCCAACAACGCAGGAGGGAATGACGCGCAGCGGGTCGGCGGCGGCGAACGGGATTACGCCCTCCGTGATGAAGGAGAAGCCCATGATATAGTTGGTCAGCGTGGTCTGGCGCTCTTTCACAGTGAAACGATTTTTAAAGAAGGTGGTGCACAGTGCGATTGCAAGCGGAGGCACCATGCCGCCGATCATCACAGCCGCCATGACGCCGGAGGAGACCGGATCGCCCGCGGCGTTGATCAGGGAAGCCGTGCCGAACACATAGGCCGCCTTGTTGACCGGGCCGCCCATGTCGACGCTCATCATGCCGCCGACCAGCGCGCCGAGCAGGATGCCGCTGGCTTCGTTCATACTGGACAGGGAGTTGCTGATCCAGAGGTTCAGCATGGAAACCGGCGGATTCACAATGAAGGTAATGATTGCGCCAATGGCCAGGATGCCGACAACCGGGTAAATCAGCACCGGCTTGGTGCCCTCCAGCGATTTGGGCAGGCGTCCGCAGAGCTTTTCCAGGCCCAGCATCAGGTATCCGGCGATGAAACCCGCGATCAGCGCGCCCAGGAAGCCGGAACCGCCCGCATTGGCAAGCGCGCCGCCGACAAAGCCGACCGCCAGTCCCGGACGGTCCGCGATGCTGCTTGCAATAAAGCCCGCGAGGATCGGGAGCATAAAGCCGAACGCCGCGTTGCCGACCGTCTTAAAGAATGCGGCGGCAGGAGAGTTCATGCCAAAATTTGCAGGGTCCGCGCCGGGAGCCAGGATGGTATCGAGCAGGAAGGCGATCGCGATCAGAATGCCGCCGCCGATGACAAACGGCAGCATGTTGGAGACGCCGTTCATCAGGTGCTTGTAGATTTGATGGCCGATGCCCTCTTTGCTTTCCTCCGTGACGGCCTGCTTACCGCCTTCCGCGTGGTAAACGGGCGCATTGCCGTTTAAAATCGTTTCGATCAATTCCTTGGGGCGGGAAATGCCGTCCGAAACCCTGGTCTGAATCACCGGCTTGCCGTCAAAACGGGGCATATCCACCTTGGTGTCCGCCGCAATGATGACGCCGTCCGCCGCCGCGATTTCCGCGCGGGTCAATACATTCTTTTTGCCGCCGGAACCGTTGGTTTCCACTTTGATGGCGACGCCCATCTCCTTGGCCTTCTCCTCCAGGCTTTCCGCCGCCATATAGGTGTGTGCGATGCCGGTGGGGCAGGCGGTGACGGCCAGGATGCGGTATGCGCCGGATGAGGCCTGCTTTGCCGCTTCTTCCTTTTGTCTGGTTTCCGCCAGCTTTTTGTTTTCCGCCGCGTCGATCAGGCGGAAAAAGGCGTCTTTGTCTTTGGCGTCCATCAGGCTTTGGCGGAACGCGTCGTCCATCAGAAGGACGCTCAGCCGGCCCAGTACGTCAAGATGGATGTTTTCTTCCGTGTCCGGCGCGGCGATCAGGAAGAACAGGCGTGCGGGTTCTCCGTCCAGCGTGTCAAAATCCACGCCGTCCGGTGCGACCATTACGCTCAGCCCGGCCTTTTTAACCGCACTGGTTTTGGCGTGCGGGATGGCAACGCCCTCTCCGATGCCGGTAGAACCGGCGGTCTCGCGCTTAAAGACACAAGCTTCATAGGTTTCCCGATCGAGAATATTGCCGGATTTCATCATCAGGTCGACCAGATGATGGATGGCTTCTTCCTTGCTTTTGGGTGCGGCGTGCAGATCCATCGCGTCTTTGTTTAACAGCTCGGTGATACGCATGATGTATTCCTCCTCATATATAAACAAATGTCCTCAAAGCGTTTGTAAAAGGGTACGGACGTCGTTTCCGGATGCCAGCCATTCCTGGAAGGCAGAGGCGCTGCCGGCTGCCAGCCCTGTTTTAAAAGCGGTCCCGTAGTCGCCGGACTGCAGATACCCGGCGAGGAAACCCGCCACCATGGAATCGCCCGCGCCAACGGAATTGGCTACCTTGCCGCTCGGCGGCAGGCTTTTGCAGATGGAACCGTTCTCATCCACCAGGATTGCGCCGCTGCCCGCCATGGAGATCAGAACGTTGCGCGCGCCTTGTTCCTGCAGCTTTTTGGCGTGCAGGATGAGTTCTTCGTCCGTTTCCAGTACTTTGCCGAAGAGCTCGCCCAGTTCATGGTTGTTAGGCTTGATCAGAAAAGGCCGGTATTTCAGAACATTTTTTAACAGGTCCCCGGTTGCGTCCACAACCGCGTGGATGTTTCTGTTTTGGAGACGCTCCAGAATCTTTTCATAAACGTCCGGCGGCAACGTGTTGGGAATGCTGCCCGCCAATACCAGAAGATCGTTTTCGTTGAGTTGGTCCAGCTTTTGATACAACGCCGACAGGTCGGCTGGCGATATATGCGGCCCCTGCCCGTTGATCTCGCTTTCCTGTTCTGCTTTGATCTTCACATTGATGCGGGAAAAGCCGTCCGCAATGCGGATAAAGTCGGTGCGGCATCCGTTTTGGTCCAGCAGGCGGCTGATCTCCGTCCCGGTAAAGCCCGCGATAAACCCCAAAGCGGTACTTTCAACGCCGAGATTCCGCAGCATGATGGAGACGTTGATTCCCTTGCCGCCGGGATAGAGCTCCTCTTTTTCCGTCCGGTTGACGCCGCCGAGCGCCAAAGAGGGAAGGCGAACGATGTAATCGAGAGAAGGATTAAATGTAACGGTGTAAATCATGTGGAGGGAGTCTCCTTTCCGGGGATGGTTTCAATGACCTTGGTGCGCGTGCCGAATTGTTTTTCGGAGAGCGTCGTGGTGATGATCTCCGCGCTGGACAGCTCCGCAAAGGTCACGGAAAACAGTTGGTTGAATTTGGAGGCGTCCGCCAAAACAAAACAGCGGTTGCTGTGCAGCATGGCTTCGGTTTTGACGCGCGCTTCATCGATGTCCGGCGTGGTGTAGCCGGCCTGCAGACTGACGCCGTTTGTGCCGAAAAAACCGATCGAGAAGCGGAACCGCTGCAGGCTGTGGACCGCCTCCGTGCCGATGATCGCCTCGGTCACCGCCTTGATGCTTCCGGCGATCACATGCGTTTTCATGCCTTTTTGGGCCAGTTTGCGCGCATGGACGATACCGTTCGTCACGTAAACCGCGTTCTGTTCTGTCAGATAGTCGATCATCAGTTCCGTTGTGGTGCCGGCGTCCAGAAAGACGAAGTCGTTCTTTTTGACCAGGGACGCAGCGTACTGCGCGATGCTGTGTTTATCCTCTACGTTAAGGCTGTGTTTGACGGCGGTTTCGTCCTCCGTCACTTTGAAAATGCCGCTGATAGCGGTTGCGCCGCCGTGCACCTTATTCAGCCTGCCCAGGCGGTGCAGTACGGTCAGATCGCGCCGGATAGTGGATTCGGAGGTATGCAGGAGCTCTGTCAGCTCGATCACGGAGACCGCCTTTTTTTCCTCCAGCATTTTTAAAATGGCTGCATGCCGTTCTTCCGTCAGCATGGTATCACTTCCTTTGACTTTATAATACAGCCAAAAACAGTCATAGTCAATCAATTTCAATCAGAAAAGTGACGAAAATCAGTCATGAGCTTTGTGTAAAACAGCAGATACCCTGCTTTGCAGCCGATATTTTGGTCAGGATAACGGAAAATGATTTGCTGATGACTGATTATGACCGGAAAAGACGGCGGATATACAAAGTTTTCTGCGCGTCAGTTGTATTTTTACCAGAAATCGGATATGATAAGCAGGAATGAAGCAGGTAAACCTGCGGCGGAAAAGAGGTAGATTGCAATGATTTCACAAAAGCTGTTGAGAAAATATGCGGAGCTGGCGGTGCGCGTCGGCGTCAATGTGCAAAAAGGCCAGCTGATGGTTTTAAACGCCCCTGTAGACTGCGCGAGATTTGCTCGTTTGTGTGTAGAAGAAGCATATCGCGCCGGTGCGGGAGAAGTACAGGTCAACTGGGTGGATGAGCAGGCCGAACGGCTCCGCTACGAATATGAGGATCAGGCGACGCTGACGGAGATTGCCCCCTGGCGGGTGGAGCAGAAGCAGAACCACATTGACCGAAAATGCTGTTTCCTGCACATAAAATCCAGTACGCCCGGCCTGCTGGGACATATTCCCGGCGAAAAGCTGCAGGCGGTGCGCATTGCGCAGGAGCAAGCCTTTGAAAAGTTTGAAGCCTATACCATGGCAAACCATGGGCAATGGAGTATTGTTGCGGTCCCAACTGCCGCATGGGCAAAGAAAGTTTTTCCGGAAATGGAAGAGGCGGATGCCGTCGACGCGCTTTGGAAAGCGATCCTGACGGGTGTTCGTATCTCCGAGGATAACGACCCGATAGCCGAGTGGCGCGCCCATGAGGAAAGCCTGATGGATCACAGCCGCAGGCTGAATGAATACCATTTCTGTGCGCTGCATTTTGCAAATGGAAAGGGGACCGATCTGACCGTTGGCCTTGCGCCAAAACATGTCTGGCAGGGAGGCTGCTCCAAAGCGGACAACGGCGCGGTCTTTGCGCCGAATATGCCTACGGAAGAGGTGTTTACCGCGCCCGATAAATACCATGTGGACGGAAAAGTATATGCCACGAAGCCGCTGAACTATCAGGGAAAAATGATTGAAAATTTCTGGTTTGCCTTTGAAAATGGCAAGGTGGTGGACTACGGCGCGGAAAAAGGCGTGGATGTGCTCAAAAACCTGGTGGAGTTTGACGAGGGCAGCGCATATTTGGGCGAGGTCGCCCTGGTTCCCTATGATTCCCCGATTTCCCGTTCCGGCATCCTGTTCCTGACGACGCTCTTCGATGAAAATGCGTCCTGCCATCTGGCGCTGGGCGCGTCCTATCCGGAGAACATCGAGGGCAGCGCATCAATGGATCGGAAAGAGCTGGAGTCGGCTGGAGCAAACTATTCCAAGGAACACTGCGACTTTATGTTTGGCAGCGAGGATATGCAGATTGCCGGGATTCTGCCCGACGGCGGGGAAGTACCGGTATTTCAAGACGGAAACTTTGCGTTTCCGGCATAATGAATAGGAAAAAGGAGTGAAACAATTATGGTCAACATTCAAAAAGCGGCGATGATCGGCTGCGGTGCGGTCGGCGCAACGTCGGCTTTCAGCCTGGTGCAGAGCGGTTTGTTTTCCGAACTGGTTCTGATCGACGCCAATCAGGAGAAGGCGGAAGGGGAGGCGATGGACCTCAACCACGGCCTTCCGTTTGCGCGGCCGATGAAGGTTTATGCCGGTACCTACGATGATCTGGCGGATTGTTTTTTAATTATCATCACGGCGGGCGCGGCGCAGAAGCCGGATGAAACCCGCATCGATCTGGTCAATAAAAATGTGGAGATCTTTAAAAGTATCATCCCGGAGATTGTTAAGCGCAATACGGAAGGTATCCTGCTGGTGGTTTCCAATCCGGTAGACATCCTTACCTATGTGACCCTGAAGCTTTCCGGATTCCCGGCGAACCGGGTCATCGGCTCCGGTACGGTGCTGGATACGGCGCGGCTGAAATACCTGCTGGGAGAACATCTGCATGTGGACAGCCGCAGCATCCATGCGTTTATCATCGGCGAACACGGCGACAGCGAGCTGGCCGTATGGAGCAGCGCGAATGTCTCCGGCGTGGACCTGAATCACTTCTGCGAGCTGCGCGGCCACTACAACCACATGGAGGCGATGGAGCGCATCTATACCGATGTACGCGACAGCGCCTATGAGATCATCGAAAAGAAGGGCGCTACCTATTACGGCATCGCTATGGCGGTGCGGCGCATCTGCGAGAGCATTGTGCGCGACGAGCACTCCATTCTGCCGGTTTCCAGCCTGATCTGCGGCCATTACGGACTGGGAGACGTCTGTATGGGCGTGCCCACCGTGGTGGGGCGCAACGGCGCGGAGACGGTGCTGGATATTCCGCTCAGCGGATTGGAGCAGCGCAAGCTGATGGCCTCGGCGGAGGCGCTGCGCAAGGTTCTGGATGGAATGGAACTGTAATCCAGTCATATTTGCAATCCCCTCTCAGTATCTTTCTGAGAGGGGATTTTTGTTTGCAAAGGCTAACTTGTTCTTGACAAAATATGGGGGCAGGTCTATAATACCGATAGATAGCATAGGCTAACTTTTCGGCGGCTTTGAGGAAGGGGATTTTGGGAAATGACGCTTGACGAAGTAAAGATCGGCCACAGGACGAAAATTGTAGCGGTTAACGGGCAGGGCGCGCTGCGCCGCCGTCTGTTGGATATGGGGCTGACGCCTCACACAGAGGTCATGGTGCGCAAGGTGGCGCCGATGGGAGACCCGATCGAACTGCACCTGCGCGGCTATGAATTAACGCTTCGCGCCGACGATGCAAGGAACATAGAAGTGGAGGAAGAATCGCTATGATGTTTGCGTTGGCGGGCAACCAGAATTGCGGAAAAACAACGCTGTTCAACCAGCTGACCGGTTCCAACCAGCACGTGGGGAATTTTCCGGGCGTCACGGTGGAGAGCAAGGAGGGCGTGATCCGCGGCTATAAGGATGATACCGTCGTGGACCTTCCGGGTATTTACTCCCTTTCGCCGTACACAAATGAGGAGATTGTCACGCGGGATTTTCTGTTAAACCAGAATCCGGACGGCATTATCAATATCGTTGACGCGACCAATATCGAGCGAAACCTCTATCTGAGCATGCAGCTGATCGAGCTGAATATCCCGATGGTAATCGCGCTGAACATGATGGACGAAGTGCGTGCCAACGGCGGCACCATTAAAATTGCCGATCTACAGAGCGAGCTGGGCGTGCCGGTGGTGCCGATCTCCGCCAGCAAAAACGAAGGCATCGACGAGCTGATCGAGATTGCCGTCAAGACCGCGCGCCACAGGCAGCGGCCCCGAAGGCAGGATTTCTGCTCCGGTGCGGTACATAGAGCCATCCACTCCATCGCACATCTGGTGGAAGACCACGCGGACCGCATCCATGTACCGCCGCGCTTTGCGGCGACGAAGCTGGTGGAAGGCGATACGCCGATGCTGGAGAAATTGCAGCTTTCTGAAAACGAAAAGGACATGGTGGAGCACAGCGTCACGGAGATGGAGCAGGAACTGGGCACGGACCGCGAAGCGGCGCTGGCCGATATGCGGTATACCTTCATCGACCGCCTGTGCGCGGATTCCGTAGTCAAAAGCGGAGAGAGCAAAGAGCATGCCCGCAGCGTGCGGATTGACAATTTCCTCACGCATAAATATCTGGCGATTCCCATATTCCTGGCGATTATGATGGTTATTTTCTGGCTGACCTTCGGTGTGATTGGCGCGTTTCTCAGCGATCTGCTTTCAGAGGGGATCGCGCTTGTGACCGATGCCGTCAGCACGGCGCTGATTGCTTACGGGATCAATCCGGTGGTGCATTCTCTGCTGATCGACGGCGTGTTTGCCGGCGTCGGCAGCGTCCTTTCGTTCTTGCCGACAATTGTCGTTTTGTTTTTCTTTCTCTCCATCCTGGAGGACAGCGGTTATATGGCGCGCGTCGCCTTTGTGATGGACAAGCTGCTGCGTAAAATCGGGCTTTCCGGGCGCAGCTTTGTGCCGATGCTGATCGGCTTCGGCTGTTCGGTGCCCGCCATCATGGCGACCCGAACCCTCTCCAGCGAGCGCGACCGCAAAATGACTATTTTACTGACGCCGTTTATGAGCTGTTCCGCCAAGCTGCCGATCTACGGCATGTTCACCATGGCGTTTTTCCCCAAGTACCGCGCGCTGGTGATGATCGGCCTGTATGTGTTCGGGATGCTGATGGGGATCGTCAGCGGCCTGATTCTCAAAGGGACGCTGTTTCATGGGAAGCCGGTCCCGTTTGTAATGGAACTGCCCAATTACCGGCTGCCCAGCCCTAAAAGCGTCTGTATGCTGCTGTGGGATAAGGCAAAGGATTTTTTAACCCGTGCCTTTACGGTGATCTTTGTGGCGACCATCATCATTTGGTTCCTGCAGAGCTTTGACACTCGGCTCAATCCGGTGACGGATGGAGATGCCGGCATGCTGGCCGGCATCGGCCGGTTTATCGCGCCGGTTTTCGCGCCGCTCGGCTTTGGTGATTGGCGGGCTTCCACCGCATTGCTGACAGGTTTTACCGCCAAGGAAGCGGTCGTAAGCACTTTTGCAGTCCTCACGGGCACCAACACGGCGAATCTGCCCGTCGCACTGGCGGGAATCTTTTCTCCGCTGGCGGCGTTGTCGTTCCTCGTTTTTACGCTGCTTTACACGCCCTGTGTGGCGGCGGTCAGCGCGGTGCGCCGGGAGATGAACAGCGGAAAAGCGGCGCTGGCAGTCGCCTTTTTCCAATCGGCGGTCGCATGGGCTGCGGCGTTCCTTGTCTATCAGATTGGTTCCCTGTTTGTGTAAGAAAGGATTTGTTTATGCAGGTTTTGGATTATGGTATTCTGGCGGTTTTATTCGCAGCGGCTTTCTTTGCGGCGCGGTATTCGTGGCGGCACAGAGGTTCCTGCGGCGGCTGTTCCGGCTGTGAAGGCTGCGCAAAAAAGGAAGCCTGTAAAAGCTGCGAAAAGCATACGCTTTCAAAGTAAACTGGAAAAGCCCGGCCTTCGAGCCGGGCTTTTTAAATGTATTTGTCAGATGGATTGCAGCACGGTGTAAAAGCTGTGCCGTTTTTTTATATTTATGCGCTCATATCCGTGTCGCTATTCTATTGCATCAAAATAATCCTAGATTTTCCACCTTTGATCGTAACAAAAATCGTTTATACCGGGTTAACCGGATAATTTCAGGAATCGGAAAAACTCAGCTTATTTTGTATAAAACAATTTGTCTTCCGCAAGGGACAACAAGGGAAACATATCATTGTATTGCTTTTGGATAAACATAGCGGCCCGCTTTTTATACAGTTTTTCCGCAAGCCGGTCCGCGATAGGCGTCAAAATACGCTCATGGGCGCAAAGGACCGGGGAAACGGTTTGAAAGCTGCCGGTGGCCTGTTTGTTCAGGCAGGCGCAATGGTGGTTGCAGCGGTTCCGAATTGCGCAGCCGGAACAGGGTTCGCGCTCCTCTTCATTGAGCAGATAGAGATTTTGTCTGCGCGTCTCGTCGATTCCGCTGAAGACATTGCCGATGCAGTACGCTTCTTCGCCTACAAATTGCACGCATGGATAGAGGTTTCCGTCCGGTGCGACGGAAATCTGCTTTTTTCCAAGCTCGCAGCGCTCGGCGCGATAGTGTGTCCGGTGAATCCACGAAGAGATTTTCACTTCAAAAGGAGAAAGATAGAATTTTTCTTCTGCGAGTGTTTTTTCTTTATACCATTTGGCGAGCAATTGGTATTGACGTTCCAATTCCTCCAGCGTGTCTCTGGTCCATGCGCCCGCGTAGTCGATGGTGCAGATCAGATAGCGAAACCCAAGGCTGTAAAGGTATTCCACGCCTTCAAGGTAATAAGACACGGCGTTTGGCGGTACTGTCATCATGACCGGCGCATACGGGCGGTATTTAAGAAGCAGCTTTGCCCTTGCCTCCAAATCGGCGAATGTGCCCGTCCCATCCGGACGAATGCGGTTTAAATCATGGGCGGGCTGTATCCCATCGTGAGACAGTGCGATGAATACCTCATGCTCCGCCGAGTAGCGCAAAAAGCGTTCGTCAAGAAGCGTGCCGTTTGTGGTGATCTTGTAATGAAAAGGGCCTTTTCCGTCCTTTTGCAGACCTTCCGCATAGCGGATTGTCTGGACGATTCGTTCCCGGCACAAAAGTGGTTCGCCGCCGAAAAAAATGATGCCGCAATGATCCCCTGTTCCGGCCGCCAGGTTGACGGCCGCACGCGCGACCTCTTCGCTCATGTAGTGTGTATTCTGATTTACATAGCAGTAGCGGCAGGCAAGATTGCATGCGTCGGTAAGATGAAGTGTAAAATGCATCAGATCACCCCTTCTCCCGCAAGCCAGGAGAGGAAGTCGCGGACCTGCTCGCGCAGCTGTTCCTTCATTTTTTCTTTTTGTTCCTCTTCAAATTGCGCGAGGTATGCCTGATACGTTTCGGTTTCCGCTCCTATTTGGCTCCAATCAAAATCTCCAAAATCGGCGGTGGGATCGTAAAACACGGCAACGTCTGACACCATATCGGCCATTCGCTCTGCCGTTCCCTTCATATCATAGCAGGCAACCGTGGCGACGGGATTGCGGTTCTCCAACCAGGCGCTGACATCCTGTTCGGAGATATATTCAAAACCGATGCCCAGATGCGGATCGTATCCATCCAGTTTCAGGTCGCCCTTCCAGGTGCCGGGAACGACGTGCCCCTCGATAAAACTGTAGAGGTTGGTTGCGGGGAACTCTCCGTGTATGGACTTGTTTCCGGAAAAATCCACACCCTGCAGCAGCGCTTCCTCACGGATGACCTGGGCGGCTTCCTCTTCGGATAGATATATGGGGGAAGCAACGCTGTCGCACCCGTAGGAACCGCGTCCGGCGCCGTGTTCAAAGATCGGAATTTGCAGTCCCGGTCCCTCGCTGCGATTCATACAGGCGCAAAGCCCGCTTGAAATCGTAAAGGCCAGCGCTAAACAGATTGCGGGTTTTGTACGCCAATGCTTAGGCAGTGATTTCAGCAAGTCGGGAGAGTTTACCGCCTCTTCCTTAACAGGATATTCGGGGATGCGGTATGACCTTACAGCTGTTATTTTTATTTCCTGATCCATAGCGTTCTCCTTTTCGGTAATTTTCTTTAGGGCCTTTTTCAGATGAGCCCTTCCCCCGCAAGCCAGGAGAGAAAGTCGCGGACCTGCTCGCGCAGCTGTTCCTTTATTTGTTTTTTTAGCTCCGTTCGGCTCAGACTACCGTCGAAGTCTTCAGCGGCGGTGGGGTCATAAAATACAGCGATGTTATCGACGGCGTCGGCCAGCCGTTCCGCCGTCCCTTTTATGTCGTAGCTCTCCACACTTGCCAAGGCTTTGTCATCCTTTAGCCAGTCGATTACGTCCTGTTTGGAAACGTATTCAAAGCCGATTCCCAGGGCTTCATCATACCCGTCCAGCTCCAGGGTGCCTTTCCAGGTGCCGGGGTCCGATTCCTCTTCCAGGAAGCTGTAGAGGCTGGTTGCGGGAAACTCTCCATAAATGGATTTTGTTCCGGAAAAATCCACGCCTTGCAGCAGCGCTTCCTCGCGGATAACCTGAGCGGCTTCCTCTTCCGAGAGAAACACCGGCGCGGCGACGCTTACGCATCCATAGGCGCCGCGCCCGTCGCCATGCGCAAAGATGGGAGCCGCTGTATTGGGCCGCTGAATCTCCGAACAGGCGCAAAGTCCGCTGGCAGCGGTAAAAGCGAGCAGGATGCAGATAACGGGCTTTGCATGCCAACGTTTTGGCAATGCTTTTAACAGGTCGGGGGAATGCAGAACTTCTTCTTTGACAGGATATTCGGGTTTGCCATACGCTTTCACGGCAGCAAGTTGCATTTCCTTATCCATGATTTGCTCCTTTCCCAGACGGTTCATTTGCTTTCCTTTTTAAGAAAATATGGTTGTTTTGTGAAACAATACACAGACCATAGAGAGGATCAAACGGAGTTTACAATTCGATTGCAGCTGAATATAGGGATGTTTTCTGTATGTCTGTCGGGAAAAATTATATCTTTAAGAAAAGCATACCACTTTTTGGGATTATAGCAATATTAAGACAAAATATTTCACATAATAATTTTAACAGGGATAAAAACAAGCGGGATGCAGGTGCTTTTTAAAGGGGAACTGGTAAAAGGGCGGCTACCGGTTTCAGATGGTTTGTCCGGAAAAAAGCGTATTGAATCGGACTTTTTTGAAGAAAAAGTTCGTGCCGGCGGCAGAAACAGGGCTTGAAGATTTTTCCTAAATCCTGTATAATACTGACTTGTTAAACTCATAACAGGAAAGGGTTGTTATTGTGGACGAGATTGAGAGTGTCTATTGCGGAGAGGTATACCGGCCGTTTTTGATCTACTGTGAGCGGCATCATTACAAGGTCATGGCGGATTTGGCGCGGTGCAAATTCGATCAGCTGGCTGCCGCGGAAGGTCTGCCGCCCCGGTTGGTCAGCCGGATTAAGACGATGTTCCTGATGTATGTCAAGCAGCATACGGACGCGTTTTTAATCAGCCGAAAGGTCAATCAGGCACAGGCACAAAAAAACAGCGCGCCGGCGGCGAATCTGGAAGCGCAGCTGAGGGATTTCTTTGAGCATAATCCAGACCGGTTGATTCGTATGGCGGAGGTAACGAAGGCGGTCGGCGGCAAGGTCAAACGCAACGATGTGCTGGATGTGCTGGAACGTTCTGCATGGTGCAAGGTGGTTGACGGTACGACATTCTTTTACTCTTCTAAGGAGCAGTAAGCTCCATTTATAAAAGAGAGCTGGACGGCTCTCTATTTTTTTACAAAAAAAGTACCGCCCTGTCTTAGGGCGGTATAGGACAAGCGTTTATTCCGGACGTGCGGGAGGAATCATACTGGGGAAGAAAGAATCGGGGGATTCTTTGAACTGCTTTACCAGATCGTCCTGCTGCGGCGCGGCAATCTTGGGCCGGCGCATCCATTGCGGGCTGGAATTTTCCTCCGGATTCATGCAGTGATAGATGTTCATCTTGACAACCATATCCACACCTCCTGGCGTTATAAAAATTCAGTATGTTCGAGTTTGCATTGGAAAGGAGCAGTCAAATGAAGCGTTTGTTTTTCCGAGGCGAAAAGCGGGTTGCCGCCGCCCGTATCCTGTTTGGAGAGGAAGAGGACTTCTGTCCGCACACATATGAAAAGTACACGGAACTGGAAGTGGTTATACAGGAAGACGGCAGATATTCGGTTTGGGGAAATTTGCCGGATGACGCGGACCTGTTGCAGGATACCCGCAGGGATGCTCAAAACAGGACGGCGAAGCTGGAGCCGTTGGCGAACGCATGCGCAGAAGAGGACTGACGGGTCTGTTCTTATTTCTATTTTATGCATGGCATGTTTGTTGTGACAATAGAAATTACAGTTATGCAAAATCTTTTTGCAGGGCCTTTACTTTGAATAAGGTGGTTTGGTAACGTTCCAGACTTTTTTGCAGCAGCTCCTGCTCCAGGCGCGCGTTTCGGTCGCCGGTCGTTTGGATCAACTCCTCAATCAAATGGAGGTTTCTTGCGCACCGGAATTCCATTTGTTCCAGCGCTTCACAGATATTGTTGAGATCAGCCGGATTTAAATCCATAGCAATCTTCCTTTCTGCCATTGTGTTTTTTCTTTATATTGTCTGCGTATCTGTGCAAAATATCAAAAAAGATGGCGGAAGAGCAGTATATGAGAAATTTATCCATAAATCCTGTTGCACTTGGACGGAAATAAGTGGTATAATAACCTCACAAAAGGACGGAACCAAAATTAAAAATTTTGACGCCTGAGTGAACATGGTTCCGTTGTGGTGGTTGTTGCGCCTCTTTATGGAATCATGATAAAAATTAAAATGGGGAGGGATTTCATGAAGAAATTCCTTTGTGTGATAATGGCACTGAGTTTGTTGCTGCTTTCCGGATGTTTTGGCAAGCCGGAAGAAGACAACGGCACTTCTTCCGGAACAAGCTCCTCCGAGGTATCGGAGCAGCCGGAATCCTCGGAACCGGAATCGTCCGGGCCGGTAGAAGTCAATTTAAATCAAACGCCTCCGCCGCTGCCTGCCGTACCAATCTGTATTGGGCAGGTGGTCAATATTGTGGAAGGAAGCTATGCCAATGTAAGAAGCGGCCCGGGACAGGACAACGAGGTGATCGGACGCGCTCAGCAGTCGGATAAGTACTATGTGGACAAGGCTGGCAGTACCGAAGAATGGGTAAAAATTTCTTACAACGGACAGGACGGCTATATTTTTAGAGACTATTTTTCAATTGTTTTTGGATGATAAAATCCCTGGAGAGTTGCGCTCTCCAGGGATTTTTTATTTCATATGATTAAGAACATCAGATTATCAATTTTTGAACGTAACAAAAGATCTTTTTCTGCTGGGGTGAACCGGAGTGCATTCAAAAACCGGAAGGGTACGGCAGCTTTTTATACGTGTGGCTGAATTTTGGCGGCGAAATGCGTAAAGTTGGTTTCTCCGCAGAAGTTTTCCTGCCAGATGCGGCGGCAGTTTTGGCGCATGACATCCTGTTCGGCCTTGGGCGTCCGGGAAAACGAAAGAATCCGGTCCGCCAGTTCCTTCGGGGAAAAATCGCAGTCCAGCAAGTAGCCGGTTTCGTCCTGACGAATGATCTCCGATGTGCCGCCCACGTTTGTTGCGATACTGGGAATGCCAAAGGAACACGCCTCCATGATGCTTACCGGGAGTCCCTCCGAACTGCTGGTGTTGATAAAAAGGTCAACAGGCTGCGTTTGATAATACGCCATCAGCTCTGTATTTTTTACGCTGCCTGCAAATGTTACATCCATAAAGAAAAGATGCTCAGAGGCATAGGTTTTCAGCGCGTCCAGGCCGTCCCCACCACCGAAATGCGTCCATTGGAGCGGGAGGCCGCTGTTCTTTAGGAGCGCGAGGGACTGCGCCAGCATCTCCACGCGCTTGACGGGCGAGATATGGCAGCAGCTGGCGATGCGGAGCGGCTGGCCTGCCGGAGCGGGCGCGGCGCCAAAATCCCGGGTGCCCAGGTAGGCGGTTTCGATCTTGGACCGGTATTCCGGATAGAGGTTTTGCAGGTACCGGCGGCCATCCTCGGAACAGGGATAGACTTTGTCAATCTGCTGTAAAAGATACGGACGGAGCGGCAGATAATTTAATGCGTTGCGGTCGGCATACAAATCGTACCGGTGCGCGCGGCTGACCGCCTTTTTACATTTATTTGGACACTCGTCCCGAAGCCGGATTGCCGCAAGGGCTATATCGTAAAACCAGTAGCTGTAAAAAGTAACGCCGTCACAGGCGTCCAGATCACAACCGTTTAAAAGCGTTTTGGCTTCCCGGTACACAGCTTCCGCTTTGGCAGTGAAATAGGCGAGATATGCCCGCTTTTTCAGGGCGCCGTGGATCGCCTTCTGCTCGTTTTTGTCCGCGTATCCACGGAAATCCGTAAAAGGGAAATACGGCAGAGCGGCGCTGAGCAGGCGGCGCTTGACCGCGGCGGCGCAGATGTGCAGCACCGTCACGTTATCCGGCGTTTTGCGGGTTTGCACCGGCGCGGAGGCCGTACTGGTGGCAATGAGATAGATGTGTGAAAAAGCTTTTGCGAGAACAGGGACCTCGTCTTCTATGAATTCCTCTCCCTTATCAAAAGGGTATGTTTTTGTCAAAAGGACCAGACTGTTTTTCATGGAGGCGCCTCCGTTTTCGTTCCCAGCATGTGGGAATCCTAGTGTTTTGGTATTAAGGATACCATAGCGGCCCATACTTTTCAAGGAAGAACCAGGGGCAGTTTGCTCTTGCCCTGTGTGGGGTGCAATGGTATAATTTGTAATAGAAAATTTGTGTAAAGTGGGAATCACAAGGCGATATAGGGCCTTGGGAAAGAGGGCTTTTACCGATATGAATTTGCTCTATTTGACGTTCCAGGAAGATGCGCCGCTGTATCTCGGCGTCACCCGGAAAATACGGGGGCAGGCGGCGGCCTTTCAAAAGCTGGGCCATACCGTGACCTATACGCTTTGGCGTGAAGCGGCCATGCAGTTTTTTGGCGCCGATCCCCAGACAAAACAAATTGGCCCGGGGCCTAAAATGAAACAGTTTTTTCAGATCGCAGAGGAGTATGTTTCCTCTCACAGTGTCGATATTCTCTATATCCGGCTGGACCGCATCAGTTCAGATGCCGTTCGCCTCTGCAAAGCCGCCCGGCGGAACGGGACGCGGCACATTGGAATTGAAATTCCAAATTTTCCCTATCTCAGGGACTATGCACGCAATATGCAATATGCAAAGGGACTCAAAGCACGGCTGATAACGGCGGCAAAAATCGCGGTCAATGTGGCGGACGACCGCCTTTCCGGCCGTTCGCTGAAAGGGCTTGTGGACGGCGTCGTTCTGTACGGCAACCATGCGGAACAGTTTTATGGCGTAAAAGCAATGAATGCTGACAACGGTATTGATACCGATATGATTCCGGTGGTGATGCCCAAACCGGAGGGCAGTCCCATCACGCTTTTGGGCGTTGCCGGGACACTCTGGTGGCAGGGGTATGACCGGATATTGCAGGGCATGCGCGACTATCGGAAAAGCGGAGGCAAGCGGTCTCTTCGTTTTATTCTGGTGGGCGGCGACCGGACGGAGATGCCGGACTTTCTGGCGCAGGTGGAAAAGCTGGGTTTAAAGGAGGATGTGCTCTGTCCCGGATTTCAGACGGGAAAAGAGCTCAATCAAACCTACCAGGCGGCGGATGTGGGGATTTCCACGCTCGGCTGCTACCGGCGCGGGATGACGCGTTGTTCCTCTTTAAAGGCCAGGGAGTACGCCGCGGCGGGACTGCCGTTCCTCTACGCGTATGACGACGACAGCCTGGACGGCAGAGAGCCGTTTGCGATGCGCATTCCCAACGATGACAGCCCGGTCGACATGGAGGAGCTGATCGCGTTTGTGGACCAATGTCGCGGGGATCCGCAATGCTGCGCGCAGGAACGCCTGTTTGCGGAGGAGCACTACGACTGGAAAGCGATGATGCACCGCATTTTACTGTTTATCGGCGCGTAATTCGGTTTAAGAAAGGGGATTGGTTTTTGCCAAAGGTAAGTGTGATCGTACCGGTCTACAACGTGGAAGCGTATCTGGATCAGTGCGTTAATAGTATTTTGTCCCAAACCCTGCAGGATATTGAAGTGCTGCTCGTAAACGACGCTTCAACCGATCGTTCCCTGGAGCTGGCGCGCGCCTATGAGACGGATCCGCGCGTTAAGGTGCTGGACAAGCCGCACAGCGGTTTGGGATATACCCGGAATTACGGCATAGAACATGCGACAGGGGAGTATCTGTCCTTTGTGGATTCCGACGACTGGATCGACGCGGATGCGCTGGAAAATCTGTATAGGGCGGCTTCTGCACAGAAGGCCGATTTGGTCGTGTTCAACTACGTGCGGGAAAATCTAATCGATGGGGAAAGTCGTATCTGTACGCTTCCGTTGGACGATGGAATTTCCAATGAAGAGGCAAACAGGCTGATGCTGGCGGAATTGATCGGTCCGGACGCGGCGGGCGGCGTATGGCGCGGTGTGGAAATGCTGGGCTGCGCCTGGCGCAGGCTGTACCGCCGTGAATGGTTTTTGCAGAATCGACTGTCTTACTACAACGAGCAGGAAATCATGCTGGAAGATCTGCCGGTGTCCATTCAGGCGCATGCGCTGGCGCAGCGCGTCCTGTTTTTGGAAGGGGCGTATTATCATTACCGCTACAACCCGGTTTCCCTCAGTACGCGTTACCGTCCCCATAAAATGGAGATGATGACGGAATGTTTTCATGTTGTGGATGCATTTCTCAAAAAGCAGGGATTGTATGATGCATATGGGGAACGCCATCTGGCGTGGCTGCTGCGCAATGCGGCGCATTCCGCGCTGGTCAACTGTTTCAGCCCGCACAATCCGGCTGCGGCCAGACAGCGCAGGGCGGAAGTGCGCGGCATTCTGGAAACCCCGCTGTTAAAAGAAGCCGCCGCATCCGGCTATCTGGCGGGAGGCTCCCGGGCGGACCGCCTGGTGCTGCGTGTTATCCGGACGGGAAGCCCTGCGGCGGTCTATCTGTTTTACCGCTTTTATTCCCGTATGCTGTTTCATAATGCGCGGAAAAAATAATCTGCCGGGAGGGATGGAAGTGCCCCAGAAGAAACGGGTGCTGTTTCTCAATTACAGCCTGCACAGCGGTGGGATCGAAAAGAGCCTGGTCACGCTGCTTTCATTGTTTGATTTTGAAAAATATGAGGTTGACCTTCAGCTGTTTGCAAACGAGGGGTTGTTCCTGGAGCGTGTGCCCAGGGAGGTCAACCTGCTGCCTCCGCTGTTTCCGGCGGAATATAAATACAATATCCGTCAGGCGCTGCCCGCGCTTCTCAGGAAAGGACACCCGCTGGCGTCTTTGTGCCGCCTGCTGGTGACGTTTGCCGGAAAAACGCCCGGCGGGATGGGCGACCGTCTGGCGCGCATGTGGCAGATCGAAAAACATTTCGTCCGCCCCGCACACGGCGAGTACGATTCGGTGGTCGCGTTCATGGAGGGGCAGCCGATTTACTATGCCGTGACAAAGGTGCGGGCAAAACGGAAGATCGGTTTTATCCATGGCGATTACACGGCGATGGGTTTAAACAGTGCGTTCGACCGGCCCTATGTGGAGCAGCTGGACGCGCTCTGCACGGTTTCCGAAGGCTGCCGAGAGGCGTTGGAGCAGAATTTTCCGGACTGTAAAGATAAATTCCATGTCGTCTACAATATTATTTCCGCGACGTTTATGCGTAAAATGGCGGAGGAACCGGCGGATTTTGGGGATACATTCGATGGAAAACGTGTGCTTTCCATTGCGCGGCTGTCCCATCAAAAAGGGCTGGATCTGGCAATACCCGCTGTGGCAGAGCTTCGGAAAAAAGGTCTTTCTTTCAGATGGTATATCATAGGAGTCGGCCCGGAAGAAGCCGCTCTGCGCGAACAGGTGCGGACCCTTGGAGTAGAGGATGACGTCCGCTTTCTGGGAGAACAGCCCAACCCGTACCCATACCTGAAAGCGTGCGATCTGTACCTGCAGCCGTCCCGGTTTGAGGGAAAATCCATTGCGGTGGATGAGGCGATGGTCTTATGCTGTCCCATCCTGCTGACGGACTTTTCCACGGCGAAAGATCAGATTACATCAGGCGTCAACGGATTGATTGTTCCCATGACCTCCAACGGAATTGCAAACGGGCTGGAAAAGCTGCTGCGGGATGATTTGCTGTGCAGCGGTTACCGCGCCGCGCTTTCCGCATGCGATTATACCAATGAAAACGAAATCAACAAGTTATATTCCCTCTTGGACGCGGAATAAAAATAATGAAGAATAAAAGTGTTCCCGAAAAAGAAAGAGTCTGCGCGGGGATACGGGAGGTTTGCTATGGTTTTAAAAGAGTTGCTGGAAGGCCTGGACTATACCTGTTCCGGAAATGTGGAACAGGAGATCACAAGCCTGGTTTATGATTCCCGCAAGGTGCAGCCGGGGTCGGTTTTTGTCTGTCTCAGCGGTTCGCAGGTGGACGGACATATCTATGCGGAAAAGGCGGTGGAGGCAGGTGCCGCGGCGCTGGTGGTGCAGCGGGAAGTACCGGTGGAAGGCGTGCCGGTCGTGCGGGTGAAGAATACCCGGTATGCGCTTGCCGTGCTGTCCGCAGCGTTTTTTGGGCACCCGGCGCGGGATTTGAAGGTGATCGGCCTGACGGGGACAAAGGGAAAAACGACGACTTCCTATATGATCCGCTCCATATTGGAGAGCGCGGGCATCAAAACCGGCTTGATCGGCACCATCGGTACGGTGATCGGGAATCAGGTTATCAAGACGGAGAATACCACGCCGGAATCCTATGAGGTGCAGAGCTACCTGCGCCAAATGGCTGACACGGGCTGTAAAGCGGCGGTCATCGAGGCGTCCTCCATCGGCCTTCGGGACCACCGGGTTTCCGGTTTTACCTTTGCAATTGGCCTGTTTACCAATTTCTCACCGGATCACATCGGGGGGAACGAGCATCAATCTCTGGAAGAATACCGTCAGTGCAAGGCGATGCTATTCCGCCAGTGTGAAACCGGAATCATTAACATTGACGATGAAAACTGGCAAGGCATCACAGAGGGCCATACCTGCCGCCTGGAAACCTATGGTTTTCACAAGGAGGCGGAGCTGCGTGCAAAGGCGGAACAGCTGATTTCCCGGCCCGGCTATCTGGGCGTACATTTTGAGTTGGAAGGTTCCTGTGCGTTCGGTGTGGACGTTGATATTCCCGGCCATTTCAGCGTCTATAACGCGCTGGCTGCCATTGCCGTGTGCCGTCATTTCGACGTGAGCGAGCAGAACATCCGGGACGGCCTGAACGGAGTGCACGTAAAGGGGCGTGTGGAACCGGTCAAGGTGCCGGGCAATTACACGCTGTTGATCGACTACGCACACAACGCGGTCAGCATGGAGAATATTTTGGAGACCCTCCGGGAGTACCGTCCGAACCGTCTGGTGTGCATGTTCGGCGCGGGCGGAAACCGCGCGCGGTCCCGCCGCTATGAAATGGGGGAGGTGAGCGGCCGGCTGGCGGACCTGTCCGTCATTACCGCGGACAATTCCCGTTTTGAGGACGTGATGGACATCATCGCAGACATCGAGGTGGGGCTGCATAAAACGAGCGGGAAATATATTGTGATTCCGGACCGCAAAGAGGCGATTAAATACTGTATGGATACCGCGCAGGATGGCGATATTATCGTGCTGGCCGGGAAAGGACATGAGGATTATCAGGAAATCAAGGGCGTCAAGTACCATCTGGACGAACGGGAAGTCATCGCCGATATTTTAAAAGAGGAAGGGCTCTCGGTCTGATGGGGATGTGGAAAGAACGGCGGAAGGGGATTCCGTCCGATGATCCAATGGAAAAGGAGGCAGGAAAATGAGAATGACAGTGGGAGAAATTCTGGAAGCGTGCGGGGGAGAGCTGCTCTGTGGAGATGTGGAGACAGTGGTGACCTCCGTCAGCACGGACAGCCGCCAGATCGAGCCGGGTGCGCTGTTTGTACCGATCAAGGGGGAGCGCACAGACGCGCACGCGTATATTGACGCAACCTTTGCGGCGGGCGCCGTCGCCTCCCTGACGGAAGAACATGCGCAGATGGAGGACACGCACGCGTGGATTCGCGTACCCAGCACCCAGACGGCCCTGCAGCTGATCGCGACGGCCTACCGGGCGCGGTTTGCCATTCCGGTTGTCGGCGTGACCGGCAGCGTTGGCAAGACGACGACAAAGGAAATGATAGCGTTGGCCCTTTCCGCAGGCAAAAACGTCATGAAGACGGAAGGAAATTTCAACAGTCAGATCGGCCTGCCGCTGACGCTGTTCCGTTTGGAACCGCAAAATGAAGCCGCCGTGGTGGAAATGGGCATGAGCGACTTTGGCGAGATGAGCCGCCTGGCGCAGATTGCCGCGCCCAATATCGCGGTGGTTACGAACATAGGGATTTCGCATATCCAGCAGCTGAAAACACAGCAAAACATCATGGAGGAAAAGCTGCACATCATTGACCGTTTTACGCCGGAATCCATTTTATTTTTAAATGGCGACGATCCGCTGCTCGCCGGGCTGAGAGGCCGGATGCAGGTGCGCATGCGGTATTTCGGCATGCAGCCCTGGTGCGACTACCGTGCGGAGCAGATCGAATTCCATCCTAATGGCGTCCGGTTCCTCTTCTGTGCGGATGAAACCCGCCAGCGGGTGGAATTGCCGGTTCTGGGACTGCACAACGTCACCAACGCGCTTGCCAGCCTGGCGGTTTCCCAGGTGCTGGGGGTGGATTTGCAGGCGGCCGCGGAGTCGCTGGGCGGATACCATCCGCTCGCCATGCGGCAGCAGCTTCACAGACAGAACGGGGTAACCGTTATAGACGATTCCTATAATGCCAGCCCGGATGCCATTAAGAGCAGCCTGGACGTCCTGCAAACGCTTCGCGAGCAGGACGGACGCTGTATCGCGGTGCTTGCCGATATGCTGGAGCTGGGCGCGCTGGAGGACCGGGCGCATTACGAAGTTGGCGCTTATGCGGCGCGCACAGGGATCGACGCGCTGGTCACCGTTGGAAAGCGGGCAAAGCGAATGGCGGACGGCGCAAAGAAGGAAAATCCGGAATTGCTCTGTCTGGTGTGTGATACCAACGACGAAGCGGTTTCCGCCTTAAAAAAATATTTGCAGCGCGGCGATGTAGTACTTGTGAAGGGTTCGCGCGGCATGCATACGGACGAAATCGTCAAGTGTGTGCTGGCATGCCTGTAATCTTTGTAAAATAGAAAAAGGGTGCGGAAAAAGCCTTTCTCAGGCGGTATTCCGCACCCTTTCTATATTTTGCTGCGAATTGTTACGGTTTACCTTGAAAAACTGTTACAAATTGTAATTATTTTCTTTTGAAGGCTTGTCAACCTCCCTGTTGATATGGTATACTGTAACCAATTTGTTACAAGTTGTAATTTGATTGTAATGAATGTTACAGAAATGCATAAAAGGACAAGCTGTACCGGCTTGCCGATGATTCATATACTTGGGAGGTTGCAATGAAACGGAAATTTCTTCTTTTATTTACGCTGGTTTTTGCAGCGTTAATGCTGACCGCAAATTTCGGTCATAGTGTTGCGGCGAAAGCGGCGGAAGAAAAGACGGGCGTCGGGTTGGCAAATCATGTGCTGCTGGCTTATAAAAACGGCTGGAAGTACAGGAGCGGCTGTTACGGCCAGTTTGTTGGGGACAAGCGTGCCAGCGACTGCTCCGGTTTGATTAAGTCCTATATCTGGTGGCAGGGGGAAGGGAAAAATCCAAAGCCGGGTTCCGCTTCTGTGGCGGGCAGCTCTTCTGCGATGCTGAAAAGTGCGGAAGTTTCCGGAAACATCGATTACAACGACAAATCTTCTCTGCCGAGAATTCACGGTTTGATTCTTTATCAGCCCGGTCATGTGGGCGTTTATGTTGGCAACAATATGGCGGTGGACAACCGCAGTACTGGCGAAGATATGAAATATGAGCAGGTCTTTGGACGGAAGAATATCAAATGGACCAAGTGGTTTAAGTTGCCCCAGGTTACATACCCGACAACCGGTTGGGCGACCTACGATGGGGAACAGTATTATTATGAAGACGGACAATACGTCGTCAATACAAAGAGAGTGATTGACGGGATTACATATACATTTGGCGAAGACGGCCGAATTACAGAGCAGATTCAGGCAGTGGCTTAAGAGAATGAAGTAAGACCTCTTTCAGGCGGAAACGCTTGGAAGAGGTCTTTTTTTGTTTCTGTATTATAAATGATTAAATAGAATAATTTACCGAATAATGTGAATTTAGATATAAAACAAGCTGTTTTATATCTAAATAAGATAAATAAAAAATTTTTTTAAATTTTTTTCAAAAAGTTGTCCCCTTTTGCCGATTTTTTACGTTCTAGTTAATGTAAAACTTTTTAAGGAGGGCATTTTAAATGCTGAAAAAGACACTCGCACTTGTTTGTACATTCTGTTTGCTGTTCGCCATGGGGACCCAGGCGATGGCCGCCACATCTGTAGAGCTGGATACCGATCCAGTTGCCGCAGATCAGATTCAGCCGCGTTATAACGATATTGTAAATATGTATGCGGATCTGTCAATTTCGAATGGTACTGCCTATGTATATGCGGAAGCGGAAGGCAGCAGCAATGTAACAAAAATTACAATCAAGGCAACACTGCAGAAGAAGACGTCCAGCGGTTGGTCGGCCGTTAAAACCTGGAGCGATACAATCAATGGAAACAGCGCGTCTCTGGATGAGACTTATCCGGTTTCTTCCGGTACATATCGTGTAACTGCAACGTTTACATTCTACACTTCTGCAGGCAGAGAGACCGGCAGCGATACCAGCAGCACAGAAAGTTGCTAAAAACTGCAATTTTGCAGTAAGTTAACCTCTTTATTATTGATTATAAGAACCCATATACAACCCACTCCCTTAAAAAGCCGCCTGCTTACCCTCAGGCGGCTTCGTTCTATTTAAAGAGAAATAGAAAAAACCCACCGCTGAAAAAATCAGCGGTGGGTTCGTTTTTGTGGGGAATTTGTCAGTTGCCGATCATGTAATCCAGGAACATGGATTCATCCTCGGGATCTTCTACCTTCAACTCAGCGGAAACGGTAGAACTCTTTGCGCTGTCCAACAGGGAGCGCACCCCGTAGAGCTGGCACAGTTTGCTCTTCAGGTTCAAGGTGTTCCCATCCTCTGTCACCAGATAAACGTTACCCTTTGCCTTGTCCAGAAGATCCAGTAATTTTTGAATATCAATGTCGTACAGTTTCATTGGTTCGTCTCCTCCTATCATTCTTAAAACTGATACCTGATTATACCATGTAAACTACATAAACACAATTATCCATTGGGAACAAGGGATGAAAGAAAAGCGATTTTTTAACAACTTTTATTCACACCAACCACTGGTCTTCGCACACCGGCTCATCCAATAAGCCGCAAACATTTTTTCATCCTCTTCATTCTCAAATTCGATTTCCGGAGAGATCCGGTTGCTTCCGGATTTTTCTACCAGCATCTTGATGCAGTAAAGCTGTGCCAACTTACTGTTCAGGCAGAAAGAGATTCCCTCGCCAGTCGTGAGAAACACATTGCCTTTTGCATGCTCAAGCAGGTTTACAAATTCACCCACACTGATGTTATACAGTTTCATATATACCTCCTTGTAGTTTACATAAAAGATTATATCATATATATTGCACAATTACAAGTGTTTTGATTTGTGCAATATTTAAAATCTTGTAAAAATTTGGATTTGAAACTAGATAAGAGTGCGAAAAAATCCCTTCTATGCCTATTTTTGGCATACTTTTCACAGCTTATGCGGAACTCTTTAAAACCGCGTATAAAAACAAGACTTTATTGCCGGTCAGATGCACTTCCACCCGCTTGGAAACATATATTGGGAATAATACTTGATCAAGCAGACAAGGAGTGACATGTTTATGGAAACCATTATCTATACGATTGTTCCGGGGGATACACTTTGGAACATTGCGCAGAGATACAATACCTCGGTGAATGACCTGGCCCGCTATAACGGAATTATTGATGTGGACCGGATTTATCCGGGACAGACGCTGCGGATTGCCGTTGCGGATCGCCCGGTCACCCCAGTACCGCCTGTAGTGGACGATGAGATTATTGGGGATATTACCCTGCCGGCCTGGTATGTCGTGCGTCCGGGGGATACCCTGAGTGCTCTTGCCAATCGGTTTGGCACCAGCGTGGAAATGCTCGTGTGGCTGAACGATATTCCGGATCCCGACCGCATTTTTCCGGGTCAGCGCCTCAGAATGCGTCCGTAATATTAAGAAAACCTTAAAGGGCAGTCTTGACTGGCTGCCTTTTCTGCTGCCCATAAAAGGAAACGCCCCATATCCGGTTATACGGGTATGGGGCGTTGTATAGACCGGAGGCCAACTTTCGCCTTCCGGCCTATACGACAGTGTAAGGGAGGGTTGGAACTCCGTTTCTACGCATTCAATTTTGATACCGCAGATCGGGCGCAAAGCAGGATAGAGCGCTTTGCGGAGAAACTAGCCTTAATCGCAGCACCTTGGTTTATGGCAATGTTCGTCACAGCCGCATTCTCCTACCTTCGGAGGGAAGAATTCATTCGTGGGGAACTCAATACGGCGGAACATGTCGCAGGGATTATCACTGGTTGTTACGCATTCCTTTTCCGGAATACAGAAATCATAGGCCGGAATCAGCATCTGTACATTGCGCACGATCTGCACAATGGTGAACAGGCCGATGGTTACGTAGATATTGCGGCAGGTATTGGTCTCAAAATTTCCGCCAAAGCGCTGGCAGATGCAGTCCGGAATCCGGCAGCAGGGATCGCAGCACGTCATTGGACGGTCACAGATGCGCGCGGATAGACCGATTGGCTCGGCTACCTGCACGGTCGCTTTGGGAAGCACTCTGCCGGAGGTGATTTGCGGATCGACATCGTCGCAGGCAAGATCGGAGCTGAACATTTTGACGTTGCCTTCGCTGCCGAACAGAATCACTTTCTTGTTAAATACCGCAATACCGCTCACGATCACGGGGCCGCCAGCCGGGAGGGAGTACACATCCAGGCAGACGTCAAAGAAAAAGGTCATATCAACGGAGTAGAATCCCTTATTAAAAGGAACGGGCTCCAGGTCTAGGTATACCGTGATCACTTCCACGTTCCGGATTCGGACGTTCGTGGCTTGCTCAATCAAATCGTGCTTATCGGGTGTGAAGTAAACGCGGAGGTCCTCCAGACAGTCTTTATCAGAAGAGTGACCACCCTATAAGTAAATGGGTAAAAGGTATAGCTCTAATTCGAATTCTGCGGGCCGTGCGCCCTTTTTCTTGTGGTAGATGATCTTATCAACCATGGACTTTAAAAAGTCGTTGCGAGCCTGTGGTGGCGAATCCTGGTACATATCCAGAAGCGATTGAATACGCGCCTGCATCGCAGGGATGTTGAGCCGGGGTTCCGGTTCCGCGATGCGCGCTTTCTGCTCTTCCAGCTTGGAGATCCTGCCCAGCAGCAATCTATGCCGTTCCATGAAGGTATCTGTGTCATACACGCCCTGTTCCAGCAGATCGTGCAGGCGGCCGTCCTGCTGCCTGGCGGTTTTGATTTCCTGCTCGATTGATTTCCGTAGTTCGCTGTGGTTGTCGGACGCCTTGCGTTCCTCCGCTTTCCCCTGTGCCGACAGCGCGTTCATTTCATCGCGCAGCAGACGGATGAGCGCCTGCTCAACAAGCTCTAACCGGCTGGATACGATGCAGCCGCGCTTTTGACATAGGAGGATGGGACCGCCGGCGCAAGCCTGCCGCTGCATGTGCGCGCCGCAGTTGCCGCAAATGACCAGACCGGCGAGAGGGTTTTCCACCACGCCTTTAAAACTGGGGGAATGATAGCGGCCCGCGAAAATCTGCTGAACGCGCTGGAATAGCTCCTCATCGATGATAGCCGGATGCATTCCATCGGTAACGGACCACTTTTCAGGAGGATTATAGATGGTGATGGTCTTTTTATTTCCCCGCGCGCCCGGGCGGATATGCGTCTTCTGATTCCACACAATCTTGCCGGTGTAGGTTGGGCTCTTCAGAATCTGCCGGATGGTAGTGCGGCCGAACTGCTCCGTGCGGTGCGGTTTTGCTCCCATACTGTTCACGGCGTCCGCGATCTGCTGGCAGCCCATCCCTTTATTGGCGTACATGTCGAACATCATCCGGACAAACTTTGCTTCTTCTTCACAGACCTGCAACGTGGGCCGTTTACCGATCTTGGTTTTGGTGTAGCCGTAGGGGGCGTTTGCAATGTAGCCGCCGTCGTCGATGGTCTTCTGGATTCCGCGGCGCAGGCGCTTCTTTATCATCTTCAGCTCCTGACGGCCCATAAACGCCTCGAACTCCGTGTAGGTTTCGTCGGAATCGTCCTCTAAGTTGTAGATTTTGTTGGGTGTGATGATCCGCGTGCCGGAATATTTGAAGGCGTCCAGGATAACGCCCTGATCGGTCATAGAGCCTCTGCCGAGACGCTGAATGTCCATGCAGAGCACGCCAGTGTATTTCCCGGCCTCCACGGCCTCCAGAAGGCGCAGCATTTGAGGACGGGCGTAGAGGCTATCTCCGGATACAACTTCCTCGTAGACGTCCTCAGGGGCAATTACCATGCCGTGATCGCGGGCGAACTTCATAAGGATTTCCTTGTGCTTCCTCAGCGTTTCTTCCAGCGGTTCGCCGGGATCGTCCGCGCGGCTTTTACGGATGTAAAGAGCAAATAAATCAACCCGCAAAATCGTGTGGGGTTCAGCTAAAGGATTTCTCATCATGCGGAAAGCCTCCCCAAAAAATAAAATAACCAAAAATTGACATGTCGCCTTTTGTATTCCCCAGTCGTGACATTTATAGGGGGAGATATCCCTCAAATATGATAAGGGGAGTGAGATGCATGGGCAGAACATATTCGTGTCCGCAACGATCGGTTGAAATGGTGAGACAAATCCTGCGTGGCACAGTGCCGAAGGAATCATCCAACATTGTCAGTCTCGACTTGTATCGCGGGAGCCGGGTAGGCTGCATTGACAATTTCCAGAAGTCCGGAGAAAAATCTTGCTTGACTGGGAGTGAAATTATCTCCCTCTTTCAGGTATCCCCGCTCGATAAGCATTCTATAAAATAGGTTATATGCACTTCTTGGCGTTCCAAGTTCATCTACTACTTGATCTTCATCCTCTGCTTCCGGCAAGTCCGGGGCAGGGGATTTTTTATAATATCCTTCTACTATATCATCCGGGTGAAAACCACTTTGTTTAATATAGTTTGGATCGTATTTTTCGTGTTTACCATAATTATAGTCTTCAATATCATCACGCACCAAATAATCTAAAGTAACATCAAAATAGTCACATAGCTTTTGAATGGTAGGTAATTTCGCATTTTGATAACCCTTTTTATAAAATGCGTCAATCGTTGTATAAGGAATACCACTTTCTTTCGAGAGTACGCTCTTATTAATACCTTTTTCTGCAATTAGATTGTCTAGTTTTTCCAGAAAGTTCATAATGCAACTCCTTTTATCACCTTTTTTACATTGTAACGTTCTATTGTCTGCAAGTCAAGAAATAAATTACGATGTATTGTAAAAATGGTGTTGACATATTACGATGCGTCATATATAATATAAACACGAAATACGATGCATCGTAAGAGAAAGGAGGAAGATAAAATGTTTTCTAATTTAAAAAATGCTCTTGAACATAAAAAAATCTCCATGAAAGCATATGCAGCGGTTTTAGGGGTTACGGAGAAGACTGTGCAAAACAAATTAAATGGCCAGACCCCGTTTACATTACCAGAAGTTTGGACAACTTGTTTTGACTTACTTCCAGAATATTCTTGGACTTATTTATTCAATCAAGACTCACTTCAAAAACCCGCATAAAAAAGCCGCCCCCGAAGGAGCGGCAGAAAGACAATTATTACATAACAACATATTGACAACGCATTACAGATACCGCTTTATTACCATAAAGCACTATCAGTACAGATATGATAATCTAGTTTTAGATTTTGAGCCCCTCGTGCAAGGGGCTCAGCATAAGAACATATTGCCAGGGCAGTACAGGTATGAATTTCAACCCACGTCCTGATAAGGAACGACAGGAAAAGCATATCATGGTGCAGGATAAAATGCAATAAAGATTGCCCAGAGGCGGCGAGGAGGTGAGGGGTTGGAAAGGGAGCAAACAACGATCCGCCTGCCTGCAGAATTGAAAGAACAAATACGGCAGGAAGCAAGGAAAAAAGGAATAGGATTTAACGCGTTTGTCCTTATGATCTTGAACGAGGCTCGAACCCATCATCAAACTGTATAGTTCCGTTCTTTTTTTCAAAGTCTGCAATGTGTTGGAGAATTAATTGCTCAATTTCTTTGTTTGCTGAACGACCGTTTCGCTCCGCAATGTATTTCAGTTTATCCATTGTTTGGGTAGGGATTCTTAAAGCGTAATGCGGCAATTTTGATGGCATTAATATTCCTCCTTGGTTGTCATTATGACAACATAATAGCATCAATTAAATCGTAGCAAAAGCTATTGACAACTAAGTGACAACACCTTATAATAAAGGCGACAAGGTGACAACACTAACAGGAGGGAAACATTATGACAGAAGAGCGAGTGCGCGCAGGTTTGCGTATACCGTATGATTTAAACACATGGCTTGTACTGGAAGCCAAAAGGCAAGGAATGGCGAAAAATGCTCTCATTCTGCAAATTCTATGGGAATGGGCAAACAAACAGAAACCCGCATAAGAAAAGCCGCCCGAAGGCGGCGGGGAGGTGAGAAAAATGAACGATAAAGAAATCAAAGAACGTTTACAAATTGCTTTGTTAAAATTTGTAGAAAATGCGGCAAAAACAAGCGCGACCCCGGAAGAGGTGGAAGCTCTTCCCAAAGTCGCGTCTGTGTTGGCCGGATTGCTGGTTAATCCTCTTTAACTGCAGAATAAAACTTTACTTCTTTTGTGTCAATAACATATTGACTATCCTCGGAGTACAAATGTAGCTCCCCACGACCAATTTCAGGAAGCATTTTAGACATAAACCTTTCTTCTGAAATGGGTTCTTGGCGTGGAGTTGCAGCTTCAGTGATATGTACGAATTTCGTGCATGTACCATCTTTGAAGTTTATTGTAAACGTATACATGGTTATCACCTCCCTTCTATCCAAATTCTACCACTGGATAAGCGGGGATGCAACGACAAATTTCTGCAAAGAAATTCCACTCTATCACTGTAGCAAAAGTCATAGGACATGCCGCAAAAATAATAGAAATGAATCGAGGTGATTAATATGTTGGACGCCCGCGGGCGAGATATTGGAGAACCGATCCTGCATAAGCGCTACATACCGGCGACGCCGGAACTCGTAGAAAGGACACGCCGGAATATCGTGCGGGCGTCATCTAATCTGGGCAGCGCGCATTTCGGTGTCCCCATGACCCTTATCGTTGATTTTGGGGAAAAACCAGAGTGGTATGGTCAAGATACTTGACCTTCACCACGCAGTAAAAATGGACAAGCTCCATAAAGGAGGACAAGCCATGAAGAAAGAAAGCCCATACATAAAGCACAGCCGGCTGGGCGTAATCCTGTTCGCCGCCGGCTTGACCGGGGCCTTTGCCACAGCCATGGCGTCGGACAGCGGCATACTGACCGTTTATCAGGTGCTGATACTGGCGGCGGTTGAGAGCCTGGCCATGGGGGTCGGAGGCGTGCTGGCGGACAAGCCCGCAGCGGAAAAGTCTCCGGAAAGGCGGGGCAGCCGATGGGTAAAAAGTATCTCTGCCGGCCCTGCGCCGAAAAACTGAAGGAATCCCGGTCGGTCACACCGATCCCAACCAGGAGTGCAAAGATCACATGCGCCGCCTGCGGACGCCGGAGGTATGGGATCCCGTATCTGGTCCACTGTAAGTGGAGTATATCGAATATTTTACATACAAGAAAGGGGAGAAAGCGATGAGGACACGGAAAGAAGCTCTGGGCAGCCGCAATATAATCGGCGCCCGTGTTACCGAAGCCCGTAAACGACTGAATGATATGACGCAAAGGGATTTGTTAGCCCAACTACAGGTTAAAGGCATTGAGATGAACGCGTCCGGTTTATCCAAGCTGGAAGGCCAGCACCGGTATGTGATGGACTTTGAACTGGCGGCCTTAGCCGATGTGCTCCACGTAAAGGTGGACTGGCTGCTTGGGAGAAGCAACTGCATAAAGGGGAAGTGAGAAAATGCAAGTAAGCAAAAAAGAAGCCGCTCCGGGCGTTGGAAGCACCCAGGACGGCAAAGTGAAATGCGACAACATTTCTATTCAAAGTGTAGAACAAAACTGCAGGTATGTCAAGAGCGTGGATATGGTCCGAGAACTGCTGTGGCTAAAAGACGTTGTCGAAAGACGGTATACGGATGGTGCAGTCTATGCCTGTCATGTTCATACCTGTGACGATGGAGGAGGAGCGCAGGCCAATGTTACTTTTACCTGTGCAGGAGAGCTGTATACCTTGACTCTGCATCATGAGGTCTGAAAGATGGAAGAAAAAGAGAACGCAGAAATTCGTCTGTTGTATCGGCAGCGGCAGTTTGCCGTTGCCCAGCGTGGAGAATGGTTTTTGTTTATCCGGGACCTTCAACGAACGCCGGACGGAAAGTGGAAGTTTACAGATGCGATAGAATCGCTGAACCCGCTTCCGATCTGGGATACATACCGCGGCATGGCGGACGCCGATGCCGGAAGAAGAATCCGGGAATGGTTGAAAGAACGCGGATGCAATCAAACGACCGGGGAGCCGCTTCCATATGCGCCCCAGCGGGCGGCGCCAGGGGAGTTTGAATGATGCGGCAGCCATATGACAACACCGTTTGTCCGGTCTGCGGAAGGGACGTGCATCAGGAACACGTCTGGTCGCATTGCCCTTTGCATCGCGCCATGGTTTGCATGGAGCATTGTTATACCGGCTGCCCTTTCAGGAATGAATGGCCTCCGCATTGCAGGTATAACGCCGCGCCGAGGCGGACAAACGACAATTGAATAAGAATAGAAACACCCATCGACATGAGGCCCGGCAGCCGTCGATGGGTGAAACATTACCCGGATAATATCCGAAGCAAATCTATTGTACACCATTTGCTTCCCGCGTATTATCCCGACAGGCAAAAGCCCGGGCCTTTTCTGCCTTGGTTGAGGTATTAACATTACAGGCATGAGACCGGGAAGGGGAGAAAAAGCGGTGTACCTGAAGAAGACCTGCAAAGCTGGAATTACCATTGAAGTACACAAGAGCTATTCCGCCCGGTATGGCCGAAATATCCCACGGGGGAACCGGGAAAGCCGCACGCCGGAAGCGATGAAGAAATACAACGAGAAGATGGCTTGGAGAAAGCTCACCCGGCAGATCAATGCGAACTTTGCCCCCGGGGACCTCTTCCTGACCTGTACCTACCGGAAGGATGAGCGGCCGGACCCGCAGCGGGCAAAACAGAACATGGAAAACTTCCTGGACCGTGTACGCAGGCGCTTCAAAAAGGCAGGAGCAGAGTTTAAATACATACAGGTGACCGCCTACGGAAAACAGGGAGGGATCCATCATCACGTGATTATCCCGGCGTTTGACTACCAGGTGGTTACAGCATGTTGGCCGCACGGAGCCCTGCGGTTTGAGTCCCTGTATCCGGACGGTGAATACTCCGCCCTTGCCTGGTACCTCATCAAACAGTCCCGGCTGTCTCCGGACGGAGGGGAGTCCATCCCCGGAAACCGGTGGTCCGGAAGCCGTAACCTCATAAAACCTGTGGAAAAGGTGGAAGAAGTAGACGCCAAAGAATGGCGCGAGGAACCAAAGCCCATCAAAGGCTATTACATAGACCCGAACTCCGTGGAGAACGGAATCTCCCCTGTAACGGGGATCCCTTATCAATTTTATCGCATGATCCAGATCAAACCAGAGAAAGGAAGTCCAAAGAATGCAATACGATCAGCAAAAGGTCCGCCGGCAGTGGCAAAACACCGTAAATAACGCGCAGGGGCATGTATTTGAAAGCAACATCAAGGCGGCCTGTGAGCATTACAAGGCACAGCGGCGCGCAAAGATCGATAAAATCCCGGAGCCGTTCCGTGTCATGAAGAAGCACGGGGAAGGGCTTTTCACCGGGCGTTTCACCGCAGCGGCGGAGCCGGACTACCAGGGGACGCTGGCCGGAGGCAAATCTATCGTCTTTGAAGCCAAGTACACGACCACGGACCGGATGAACCGGAACGTCCTGACGCAGGAACAACTGGACTCGTTGGAAGATCACGCTGGAATGGGCGCGGCGGCCGCGGTATGTATCGGGATCAAGGACCGCTTTTTCTTCGTGCCCTGGAGTGTCTGGCGCGATATGAAAGCAATCTATGGCCGGAAGTATGTGACAGCGGAAGACCTGCGGCTGTACCGTGTGAAGTTCAACGGCGCGGTCCTCTTCCTGGACTATTTACGATGAGGAGTGGCAGCTATGAGTAAAACACAGGATGCTATCATGAAAATTAACATGGAGATGCAAAAGGATCCGCAGGACCGGTATATGGAGATCGTCGGCCATTACATTATCGACCGCTGCAGTGACGATGCCGTGGCCAACGCCGTCATGGACAGCGGGAAAACGCTGGAGGGAGCCATGAAGGCTATTACAGCCGCCGCCCGGAAGAAAATGAAGGATAGTGTGAGCGTCATGAGCGATACGGACGTATTTGACGCCGTCGACCAATACCTCGCTGCCGGCAGGGACGACGCGGTGCGCCAGGCGGTCAGGCGGGAGGTGAACGGTTCAGGCATGGTACCTGCCGTCCCGGTTCAGCAGGACAACCTGATCAGCCTCGACTTCGACAGCTTTATATAGCGGGAGGCGCTAGATGTGAAAATAGACAAAAAGATCAAATCAAAACCATGGCCCGAACCGTTTCATGGGAACGACCGGATGCATTACCGTGTCACAGCGGCGACGCCGGTCGTCGATCCCGAGCGCCAGCTGGTCGTGAATTTCAGCGTCAACCGTGAAAATAAGCAAACTGCGCGCAGCGCCGGAGATTTCCGGGTCGTCTGCTCGAAAAAGGGACCTGCCTTCGCTGTTGTGTTTGCCGGAGACGCCCGGAAGAAGGAAAAAAGCCTGAAGGACTGCATGAGAACTTGGTATACATCACCGAAAACCTGTTACCCGGAAATCTCAGAAAAGGACGAAGCCGTCCTGGCCCGGTGGCTCCGGACGCCGGATACACAGAACCACCAGATTGACAATTTGGCCGCGTGGATGGATACGGCGCAGGCAGCTATGGTCCAGGAAGCAAAGCGCCGCCGCGGAGAACTGCCGGATGAAGACGTCTGCCTGTGCCCGGAAGAGCTTCCGGAAGGGTTGGAGGATTGGATCCGCCGGGAGGTACTACCCGGCGACAGGACGCTGCTCTACAAAAAAGGGAATGTGCGGGGCACCTGTTTCCTTTGCGGCCGTGAAGTCTGCGCGCGGGCGGAGCGGTTCTGCCAGGGGCGTTATGTCACCTGCCCGGACTGCGGGGAGAAGGTCCTTTGCGTCATCTCCGGCGGCGCGCAGTACCGGGCGGATTATGTCCAGAACATCGTGGCCATGCAAAAAGGCACGGATGGACAGACTGTGTTCTTTCGGCAGTGGCACCTGAAACGGGATCCTGCAGCCCGGTATGAACGCATCGCAGACTGGCTGGAAGAGTTCGGCCGGTACGCCGCCCAAGGCTTTCATGTTGCCAAATGGTTGCATGAGTATAAAGAGAACTATTGCATGAATGCCTGGCGGTACAGGCTGGACGGTTGGACACGCTTTGCCGGTACGGAGGTATATGACGGGAGTTATGCGTTTTTCCCCGGATCCATTCCCGCCGCCGTTGCCGGGACCCGCCTGCAGTATGCGTACATTCCTGGATACTATGAAACCATGAATACAGATTATTCGGACAGCGGTTACGGATACCACAACGTTATCCGGTACGCTCTCGACTGGACCAGATACCCGGTTATGGAATTCCTGTGGAAAGCCGGATACCGGCAGCTTGTTTTCCAGCGCGTCGCCGGATTGTCCAAGAGCAACCGGAACGCCATCCGGTGGACCAGGAAGACGTTGAAGGAATGCTTTCGGTTCCCTCTCCGCCTCCTGAAAATCAAAGAGCCGGGGCAGTGGACCATGGACGACGTCCAGCGGTTATCCGACCTCTGGTCATATGTCGAAGCCGGCCGTATGACGGAAATGGATGCGGTCGAGCTGATGGACAAGGACATCGAATACAAGCTGATCGTGGAAGCGGCGGAATACGCGCCTGTCAGGAACATCGTGAAATATCTTGACGGACAGAAGCAGGCATACATGGGAAGGATCGAGCGGTTTTACCGGGACTACCTGCAGGAATGCCTGCAGCTCCGTTTGAATCTGTGCGACAGACAGATCCTTTTTCCGCGGGATCTGCACGCGGCCCATGAGCGTACAATGGCGCAGATTAAATTTGAGAAGAACAAGGCGGACCAGGAAGCCTTTGCCGCGCAGGTGGCAAAGCTGGAGCGGTGGGTCTGGGAGCAGGACGGTCTCTTTATCCGCCCGGCGCGGACGCAGGAAGAGCTTGCCCGGGAAGGCGCCGCCCTGCACCACTGCGTTGGAGGGTACATACAGCGTATGGCCAGCGGAGAGACAGCAATCTTTTTCATCCGCCGGGCCGAGGCGCCGGATACGCCGTTCTACACATTGGAGCTGCAGAGCAGGCGCGTGGTACAGTGCCGGACAGATCACAACGACAGCTATGCAAACCATCCGGAAGTGAAGGCGTTTGTGGACGCCTGGCTGGCCCAAATCGTGACCGCCCGGCGGAAGAAAACCCAAAGTAAAAAGAAAAAGACAGCGGCAGCGTAACAGAAAGGGGATTATACCATGGATGAATACAGGATTGCCAGAGCCATTGAAGAAGAAAAGGCGTTTATGGAGGATGGCATAGAGAGCGAACAGGAGGCCCGGAACTTGCCGGATCAGCCCCGCCCGATTGAGGTCATCACAGAGGAAATCCAGTTTTACAAGAGGCAGGCCGGAAGCGCCATACTGGAGATTGGCCGCCGGCTGACAGAAGCAAAAGAGCAGCTGCCGCACGGGGAATGGCTGCCTTGGCTGGAACGGGAAGTAGAATTTTCCGAGACCACCGCACAGCGGTTTATGCGTCTCTCCAGGGAATATTCAAATCCGTCACCGGTGACGGATTTGGGAGCCTCGAAAGCCTTGGTGCTGCTGGCTTTGCCGGTCTCCGAGCGCGACGAATTTATTTCCAGAAAACATATAATTGATGGCAAAGTAAAGACAGTGGAAGAGATGAGCAAGCGGGAGTTGGAAAAAGCCATCCGGGAGCGGGACGAAGCGAAAAAAGAAGCAGAAAAGGCAAGGCGGGAAGCCGAAGAGGCAAGACGCCGGATTGATAAACAGCTGGAAGAACAGCGGAAAGTCTATGATGTGGACATGGAGCAGGCGCGGGAAAAGCTCCGGGAAGCGGAAAACCGCGCTGACGGGTACCATCTGAAGCTGGAAGAACAGAAGGCAAAGGCGGAGCAGCTTGTTCAGGACGCCGACAGAGAAATGCAGGACCTGAAAGCCCAGCTGGAGGAACTGCAGAATGCGGTCCCGGAGGTAGCTGTGGAAACCGTAGTGGATCAGGAAGCGGTCCGGGCCGCCGCGGAGGCTGCCCGTAAAGAAGCCGAAGAGAAGCTGAAAGCGAAGATCGACCGGGCCGAAAAGGCGAAGGCAAAGGCGGAGCAGGCCATGACCAAAGCGGAGCAGGATCTGGCTACCATGAAAACAGCGCAGGAAGAGGAGTTCGCCGCTGCGGAGCGGGAAAAGCAGGCTATGACGGAACAGGTGCAGGCCCTCCGGAAAAAACTCGCCGTGGCTTCCTCATCAGAGATCGCGGTTTTCAAGCTGCATTTTGAGAGCGCGCAGACGGCGGTCAACAGGATGATGGCCGGTCTGGATAAACTGTGGGACAGCGGTGACGACGACGGCGCCGGTAAGATGGCGGCGGCCCTGCTGGCGCTGCTCCGGGCGACGGAGGCCGCGGTCAAATCCAAGCAGGCCGCCAGGGGGGGCAGGCCAATGAAAGGCCAGATGGACTTTGACGGGAATGTGTATGAGGAGGATACATCTTGCAGAAAGGTATAAAATTGGAAAACGGCGTATACAAACGCTGTCTGGCAACCGCGGAAGACTATTACAATCTTCTGCGCCGGCGGAAGGAAATCGAAGAGGAAGTAATCTTTGCAGGGAGGTGCCCATCTGACGGAATGCCGCACAATAGTTCTGGAGGCGATGAGACAGCGCAGAAGGCAGAACGGCTGATTGCACGCAAGCGTAGGCTGGATGAGCAGATCAAGGCTATTGAGCAGGCGTGGAATGCAGCTCGTGACAACACGGAAAAGGATTTTATACGGCTGAACCTGTTTGAATATGTACCGATGAGCAGTATAAAACTGCCGATGTCCCCAAGGACCATGAAGCGATGCCGACAAAGATTTCTAATTAATTTGGCGGCAAATCTGTTCGAAATATGAAGGTTGGCCCCATATGCGTCAAAAAATGAGTTATAATGATATTGTCGGAAAGCGACCACAAGATCGTATTTGATCTTTTCATACTCCTCTTTTTGGGCGTCCTGCGTTTGCAGGGCGCCTTTCTCATGCCCGAAAGGTGGTTGATATCCATGGATTGCAATGACCTGAAAAAGGAAATCGAACGCAATGAAAAACTCATCGCAGAGATTGCTGTTATTGACGCAAAAATAGCCAGTCTCAAATCCACCAACAACTGGATGGAGAACGCCCGCTACAATCAGCTATCATGCATGCGCGGGGATCTTTGTTTGCAGCTACACGCGGCAAGGATCGCGGCAAGCAGAGGCCGGCCGCCGGATAAAAACACATCATAATTTTAACGCAAGTTGAGAGGTGGTGAAGTGCTACAAAACAATACAGATTCCATCTTGGATGCGCGTATGGTCGTTGCGGCGGAGTGCCTCGCTAATCCTGATTTTCAAGGCACAAAACAGGATATAGCGAATGCGGCCGGTGTAGCACGTTCTACCCTTCACCGATGGATGCGCAACCCGGACTTTGTGAAGATCGTGAACGAACTGATTGAAAAGTATGCGGATGCTGAACTGGGAATGGTTTGGAAAGCGTTATCCCGGAAGATACAGGCCGGGGATGTGCAAGCAATAAAGTTATATTTTGAACTGCAGCAGAGGAGTGAAGAAAAGAAGATGCAAGGAATTGATACTGGTGCCCTTAAAAAAGCTAAAGAGATTCTTGGAGGTGTGAACAGTGTCGTTGACGAAGAAGCAGACGGAGTATCTCCAGCGCTGTAATCACCGTTGGAACGTAAAAACCGGTGCGACTGGTTCGGGAAAATCGTTCGTTGATTTTACTGTGACGATTCCGAAGAGGCTGCTGGCGGCCAAAGGAGAAGGACTGCTTGTACTTTTGGGGAATACCAAAGGCACTTTGGAACGCAATATTTTAGACCCGATGAGGGAAATATGGTCGCCCGACTTGGTGGGGAATATCAGCAGCGATAACACAGTTCGATTGTTTGGAAAAAAGGTCTATGCACTGGGCGCCGATAATAAAAAGCACATGGCACGCATCCAGGGCGCGACATTTGAATATGTGTACGGAGACGAAGTGACCACGTGGTCAGAAGAAGTATTCCAAATGCTGAAAAGCCGTCTTCGTTGTGAACATTCGCATTTTGATGGGACTTGCAACCCAGATAATCCTGGACATTGGTTTAAAAAATTCTTGGATTCTGATGCTGACATCTATCAGCAGAGTTATCACATTGACGACGGCGCCTTACCTGCTGAAGTAGTTGCAGAACTCAAAAAAGAGTATGCAGGAACAGTTTATTACGACCGGTTTATTGAGGGGCGTTGGACTCTGGCACAGGGCCGTATCTATGATATGTTTGATAAATCCAAACACGTTGTTGCTGCACCTCCTGGTCCCTGCACGCAGTATTACATCAGCATGGACTACGGCACGCAAAACCCCGCGGCTATGCTGCTCTGGGGTAAATGCGGTGGGGTGTGGTATATGCTCAAAGAGTATTACTACTCAGGCCGTGAAAGCAAGGCACAGAAGACGGATGAGCAGTATTATGCCGAACTGGTAAAGTTGGCCGGCGATTTGCCGATCCGCGCGGTGATTGTGGACCCGTCCGCGGCGTCTATGATTGCCTGTATCCGGCAGCATGGACGGTTCATGGTCCGCCCGGCGGATAACGCCGTACTGGATGGTATCCGGGTGACGGCGACGGCCCTCTCCTCTGGCAAGATCAAAATCTGCGAGAGCTGCGAAAACACGCTGCAGGAAATACAGGGTTACGTTTGGGACGACAAGGCCGCGCAGCACGGAGAGGATAAGCCGCTCAAGGTCAACGACCATGCGATGGACGCCATGAGGTATTTCTGCATGGAAGTGTTCAAAGGCCAGGGCAAGGCGCATATTGTCCGCAATGATTATCTTAGGAGGTGATGCGCATGATACGTCCGGCAGGGACACAGCCGACGCCGGAGGTGATCCGATCCTGCATACAGGATCATCAGCGGGAGATCCCCCGCTTGGACAGGCTGTACCGGTATTACAAGGGCGAACACAATATAATGTCCCGCAAGGCAGATAATCCGCTTGCGCCAAATAACCGTGTTGTTGCGCCGAATGCATATTACATCACCACGGTTGCCAATGGGTTTACCTTCGCAAATCCGCTGGCCTACAGCGGCGATAGCATTGATAACCTGGTGCAGGAAAACAAACTTGCAAAGACGGCGGCGCACGATGCGGAAATCGGCGAAGACTTGTCCATCTTTGGCCGGGCCTACGAGCTGGTGTACATGTCGCAGCTTCCATCTCAGCATGTCAAGCTCAATCATCTGGACCCGCGCGGTTCGTTTGTGGTTTTCAGTAATGAGATTGATCCAGAACCGATGTTTGCGGTGTACTACTACCGCGAGACTGCGGTAGATGGGAGAGAAAACGGCTGGAAACTGAACGTGTACGATGGCGCCTGGCTGTATCTGTACCACCTCTCGGGCCTGTACGATTTGCCGGAGCTTGAAAGTCGGATGCCGCACTATGCAGGTCAAGTCCCTATCGTGGAGTACAAAAATAATGATGAGGGGATAGGCGATTATGAGCGCGTCTTGACGCTGATTGACGCGTACGACCGCTTGCAGTCCGACCGTCTGGACGACAAAGACCAGTTTGTCGACGCGATCCTTGCGGTATACGGCGCACGGCTGATGGATGATGCGGACCAGGCGCCAGAGGTCGTCAAGTTGCTGCATGATTACAAGATTATGGACGACCTTGACAAGGACGCTCGAATCGAGTACATCAAAAAAGCACTGGATGAAACCAGTGTGGAAGTATTGCGGCAGGCGATCAAATCCGACATATCCAAGTTTTCCCTTGTGCCAGAACTGACAGACGAAAATTTTGCTGGAAACGCCTCTGGCGTCGCGATGGAATTTAAAACGCTGGGGCTCAAATGGCTGGCAAACATCAAACGGCGCATGTTCAAAAAATCGCTGGACCGACGCCTGCAGGTTATGAACAGCTACATGACCAAATTGGGCCGTGGCTTTGATTGGACAGATGTGGATATTACGTTTGATGATGCACTGCCGGTTGACGTCATGAGCTATCTGCCTTATGCAAAGGACACGCTATCCCGTAAAACGCTGGTGTCCTTTTTTGCAAACAAGTTCGGCGTCGCCGACGTGGAAAAGGAGTTGGTGCAGATTGCCCAGGAGCAGGCCGACGCCGACCGGCGGAACAAAACTCTCTTTGACGCCGGCGGGGATTTTGGCGAGTCTGCCGGGGGTGACGATGGGAGCGCCGGATGAAAAGCGCGGCATATTGGGCAAAGCGCGCTGAACAGGTACTGCTGGATGCCGAGCGTAACACCGCGCCGTATCTCAACCGGCTGAATTTCCTCTACCGCCAAACAGCGGAGGACATCGACCAAAAGGTTAAAAAGATATTTGATATATACCGGCAAGGTATGACGCAGGAAGAGGCACGGCGCTGGCTGCGAGAAGAGATCCCTCGCGCTGAATATGAAGCGCTCAAAAATCAGTTGTCAGTGATGACGGACGAACGCTTGAAAAGGCAGGCGCTCGCTCGGCTGAACGCCCCGGCATACCGCTATCGTATCACCCGTCTGCAGTACATCAAGCATCTGATTGCCGCCCGCCTGGCGGTATCGGCGGATCAGGAAAAGCGCATAACCACGGAACACTATGTTGCGGTTATACAAGATAGTTATCTGCGAACAATGTATGAGCTGCAGACAGGAACGGGCATAGCTTTTGGTGTTTCGTCGCTGCCGCAAAGCACCATAAATCGGCTGCTGGCTGCCCAGTGGTACGGACGGAACTATTCTGCATCTATCTGGCGTAATCAAAGTTTGGTGGCAAATGCAGCCGCGCTGGTGCTCCAAAAAGGGATCCTCTCCGGGCAATCGGTCTCGGACATGGCCAAATCTCTGATGGAGCAGACATACACAGCAAGCATGAAAAACGCCGCCCGGCTGGTGCGGACTGAGGTCAATTATTTTTGCAATCAGGGCGCGTTAGAAAGCTACAAAGAAGCTGAAATCGAGCGTTACGAGTTTATCGCAACGCTGGATCGCAAAACCTCCGCCGTATGTCGCGCCCATGACGGTAAAATCTATCCGCTGGACAAAGCTGTTGTCGGAGAGAATTACCCGCCGCTGCATCCACATTGCCGCAGCACCGTTGCGGCGGTGATTGACGTGCCGGGACTCCAAAGATTGGAGCGCCGCGCAGCACGCGATCCCATTACCGGAAAGACGGTACTCGTAAAGCGCATGTCATATCCAGAATGGGAAAAGGAATACGTTGACAGGATCGGAGAAAGCGGTATACTGAAAGACGTGAATCTGAATCCATTGCCAGTGACTGCCGAAAGCCTCGGGGCGGTAAAAACGGTCCATTCAGAAATCCTTTCGCCCGTGTTACAGCTGAAGCTTAAAAATGAGCATAAAAAGCTTCTGATGTCAATTGTCTCAAAGCCTCTTGGGACAGAGGCCGGTGCAACGTTTGATCTCAGCATGAAAAAGCTTAATCAGGTGATCGGAAAAGATGCTGCTGCAAAAGTCAGGATACCTAAAGAGGAAGTGCCGTATATCGCGATACACTCCCACCCAACCGGCGGAACGTTTACGCATAATGATTTATGGCTATTTGCAAGCGATAACAATATGAAGGTTTTGACAGCCGTGGGAAATAATGGATCGGTTTATGCAGTTGAAAAATCGGATAGTTTTTCTAAAAAGAAATTTTTTGAATACTACCAAGAGGCTATGTCACAGCATCCCGACTACCTGAAAACTCCAGAAAAGTACGCGAAATACATGGATAGCCTTTTGAAAGGGATTGGTAACTTTGGAATCAATTACACCGCAAGAACGTGAACGTATGGAAACGTATGTCAGGGAACACCCGATAGACCCGGATTATGATGAAGAATGCGAATACTTTGACGGGAATGTACCGGCGGAACAATTATTATCCAGGTCATATAAAGAGCTTTTAGACGCAAACCCTGAATAAAAATTAGCATCGTGCCATAACGGTACGGTGCTTTTTTATACTCATTTTCGGGAGGATTTGAGATGAAATGCCCGTATGCAGTGAACACCAGGATCATTACACAAATTAGTTTTGAACACGATGACAACGGTATTCCGACCACCCAGACGGCGATTGAAAATCAGGAGATCGCCTTCCCAGACTGTCTTGAACGCGACTGCGCCGCTTGGATTGATGGCCGTTGTCAGTACCGCGGCGTGAACTGAAAGGAGGTGATCCCATGTCTCCCGGCGCAGGGTAAAGCGCACGTCCCGGGCAGGACGTTAAAATGCCTTTTTGTTATGTCGGAATCTGCATCCTCTGGCTAAGAACGGAGGGTGCAATAAAAGGAGAAATCGAAATGAGAATCAAAAGAAAAACCTTTTTGAGTATTGTACGCCGTTGGGATGGAGGCGGCGCCGGTAATGCAGCAAGCGCGGGAAGTGCAGAAGTCACGGCAGGAGCAGAACCCACTTCCACTTCCGCAGCCGCGGATGCAGGGGTGACGCAGGGAGGCGCAGGTGAGGGAGCTGCCGCACCAAATTACGACGACCTTATCAAGACAGACAAAGGGCTGCAGTCCTGGCTGGACGGCCGGGTGAACGCGGCCACCACAACTGCTGTGAAAAATGCGCTGGAAAAGGAACGTATTCTGGCCGACGAGAAAGCTACGGAAGCCGAAAAACTGGCCAAGCTGTCGGAAGGAGAGAAGCAGGAATACCTGTACAAAAAAGCGCAGAATGAAATTGCGCAGCTCAAGGCGCAGAATGCTGCCCGCGAGTTGAAGGACCAGGCGATGAAACTTGCCGCCGAAAAAAAGATCCCGGTCACATTGGCAGAGTTATTGCCCTATGAGAGCATGAAAGCCGACGATGTGGCAGCGCGCATGGACGGTCTCAAGGCGGTGTACGATCAGGCGGTTGCCGACGGAATTGCACAGGCACTTTCCGGCGCTGGAACTCCACAGGCGGGTGGGAAACCGCAGGGAACGTCCTACACGTTGGAGCAGCTCAAAGGAATGTCGGCCGAAGAGATCAATAAAAATTGGGATGCCGTGAAAGCGTCCCTTGAACAGAAAGGAAGATAAAACATGGCAGTTACCACTTTTATCCCTACCATTTGGAGCGCCAGATTATTGGCACATCTGGACGCATCCCACGTTTATGCAAATCTGCTAAATCGGGATTACGAGGGGGAAATCAGAGGCTACGGCTCCACCGTGAAGATCAACCAGGTGGGTGAAATCACCGTGAAGGATTACGTGAGAAACGGAAATCTGGAAGACCCGGAGGAGCTTTCCACTGAGGATCAGACGCTCACTATTGACCAGTCAAAGTATTTCAATTTCCAGCTGGATGACGTGGACAAGGCGCAGATCAGGGCGGCTCTCATGGACGCGGCAATGCAGCGGGCAGCCTACGCGTTGAGCGACGTCTCCGACCGTTTTGCAGCCGATCTGCTGGCGAAAGGAGCCGGAAATAAAATCGGAACTACCGCTGCGCCGATCACACTCACGAAGGACAACGCGTACGAGCAGTTGGTAGTCATGAAAAATACCCTGGATAAAAAGAATGTCCCCTCCGCCGGCCGTTGGGTTGTAGTTCCTCCGGAGTTTGAAGGGCTGATGCTGTTGGATCAGCGCTTTGTTGGCACAGGCGGAACCCGCGCGGAAGAAACCCTCACAAACGGCGCAATCGCCCGTGCAGCCGGGTTTACGATCTACAAATCCAACAACACACCGGTGACATCCGGAAAATACAGCATTCTGGCCGGGTACAACGGGGCGGCGACCTACGCGGAACAGATTGTTGAGACGGAGGCGTACCGCATGGAGAAGCGTTTTGCGGATGCCGTGAAGGGCCTGCATGTATATGGCGCGAAGGTTACCCGCCCGGAGACGCTCGTTTTGCTGACAGCTTCCTTCACTGCTTCCGCGTCTTAATATGGACATCAAAGTGTATAGCCGGCTTGAGGAACAGCTTCCCGGCGTCCCGTTTGAGCAAATAGAACTGCTGATGCACGATGCGGAATCCGTTGTCAAGCAGATAACGCGCCGAGATGATGTGTCGGCTTATGAAGCTGGAATCCGGGCTGTAGCGGTAATCCTGTATAACCGCATTGGCCGTGAAGGGGAGTCGGCGCACAGTGCCGGCGGTGTATCGGTAAGCTATGATGATCTGCCGGCGGCTGTGCGGCACCTCCTGCCGCAGCCGTTAACATCAATCGCAGGAAAGAGGTTTGAACATGTGGCGACCGAATCCGAGAAATAGCCGAAAAATTATCCTGCGCCGAAATGTGCAGGATACTGACAAAAAAGATGAATTCGGCCACCCGGTTTGTACGACGCAGGACACGAAGGTCACCGCAGAGGTATATCCATATTCCGATCCTGTTAAGCGGCAGGCGATCGGAATAACGACGGAACAAGCCTATACAGTGCTCATGCGGGGATTGGCGCCGCAGCCGGACGACGAGGTAATCATCAGCGGCAAAGTATACCGGATTGCAGCGATATCGGACTACATAGACACGGCCTGCGAACCTGTAAAAATAATCGCAGCTGATACTGGGAGGTCGGCGGAATGAACGACCTTGATAATCTGATAGCACAGTTGAAAAACAGCAAATTACAGGTGGATATAGCGGTTGAACGTGGGGTGCGCAAGGCCGGGCTGCATGTCGAGGGGGATGCAAAGCGTTTGTGCCCGGTTGATACCGGGCGCTTACGATCCAGCATAGCCACTCACGGCGAATATGAAGGCAGTAATTTTGTAGCTGAAGTAGGGACAACCGTTGGATATGCCCCATTTGTGGAGTTTGGCACTGGTCAGCGCGGCGATCCGGAAGTGCCGCACAGGCAAGATTGGATGGGACAGCCTCCGCATCCGTATCTACGCCCTGCTCTGCAGGAAAATACCGAGAACGGGAACATAGATAAAATTGTCACATCAGAGTTGAAGAAGGTGCTGAAATGACTTATACAAGGCCGAACGGCGACCGAGTGGAAGTCTCTGACGCGTATCAGGTGGACATCGTTCCTGACATAATAGAAGCAGGCAGCCGGGCGGAACCCGGGATACAAACCGGGTGGTTTCCGGCGCGGCCCCGGTATCCCGCAGCGGTCTTTTATCTGTTATCCTCTGTGTTGGGCGATTATGTGTCCAATGAGGCGCGCAGCGTGTCTTTTACCTACTATTTTGAAGTACGGGCGCTGGATGAACGCGGCAAGGAAGTTACCGCCCGGAATCTATCCAGTGCCCTTTCTGGAATCTACAGTGCCCGCCGGAGCCAGTATGACGACTCGTTTGAAGCGACCACGGGTACTTACATCAAAAGAATTACATTTACCTTTAAAGTCAAATTAGGAGAGTGATATTTATGGCAAGTACACCTTTAACCGTTAATGTGACGCCTATTGTGGGCGTTTCTGATTTGGTTCTGTTTCCTGTAACTGAGGATACAAAAACGACGCTGACCACCGACGATGCAAATTTAATCGACTTGTCTGAGTGTGTGGTATCCAAGGCTTATGCGCCGCAGATGGCGGAAGGAGACTTTTATTCTTCGAATAAGAAGCAGAAATCCGTAAAATCCAACAAAGGCGGTACGGTTACCTATGTGATACCGGCGATCACCCCTGCGCTGAAAGAACGCGTCCTTGGGGCGAAGAAAAACACAGCAGGCGCGACGGTTCAGGGCTCCAATGACGTATCCCCGGAATATATCTGCGCACACAAAGTCAAATTGACAGATGACGTCTGGGTACTGGAAAAGTACGCAAAAGTCGTGTTCGCGACGCCGTCCGAAAAAGCGGAAACCGAGAACGAAAACATCAACTATCAGACGGCGGAACTTGTCGGTACGGTGGTCCCTCTCAACTACGAGGTAGCCTTCACCGGCGGCAGCAAAAACGGTGGCTTCCTCTTCAGCGTCCAGAGTGACGACGAGAAGTATACCGACCTGGAATCTGCCTGGTTTACAAGCGGTACCGCGGGAATTAAAGCGGGTGTTTAACCGGTATCTTAGTACGGGGGCGGGTAATTCCCGCCCTCAACCAATTTAGGAGGAACCTATGAATCTACAGGATTTAAGACGGCCATATAAAACCATCACCATTGCCGGCCAACCGATGAAGCTGCGGCTGGATCTGAACGCACTCGATTACCTGGAGCGCACCTGCGGCGGAATCGAAAAAGCCGCCTGCGCGGGCGACATTAAAACGCAAAAGCACTTTATCCGGTCATTTTTGCTCTGCAATTACCCGGAGAACGCCGATCTCTTTAATTCCGACATGGTAGAAGGCTTGAAGCCCAGCCTGTACCAGGTGGGAGAATGGTTTGATCCGGATACCATAGCGGCAGTGTCGCTTGAGTTGTACAATCTGGCGCTGGATCAGATGGCGCCGCCGGAGGGTGAGAATAGCCTGGGGGAACAGATGCAGGAAACAACGGTGGCTGCGATTGGTGCGCTCTTGAAGTTATGTGGACAGCCGAACTTGGACAAAGCCCTGAAAGTTTTTGGGTATCAACGCCAAGAGAGATCCTGATGCGAATTAATCGGTATATTGCCGTCAAATACGGCTCCGGAAAAAAGTATGACGGGAAGGAACTGATGGTGGGAGGTAAGAAGTACGTGCAGTACAGCACACTTGCCGACCTGCGGAAGGATTTCCCTGATGCGAAGTGAGGTGAGAGAATGTCTGACAACGTAGTGGCCCGTACCGTCATACAGATCGTTGGCGATACATCACAGTATAACAGCAGCATTGACGGTTCAGTGCAGCGTACGGCCGCTCTGAAGGCCGAAGAAAGGCAGCTCTCTCAGGAGTTGCTGCAGGTGAGGCAGCGCCTCGAAGTGGCGGCAAGGGCAATGACAAGCAATACCAGCGCCCGTGAGAGGAATACCGCCGCAATCCAGAGGGCTGTTGCGCAGTACGGTCAGGAATCCGAACGGGTGCAGACGCTGCAGCGGATTAAGGCGTCACTGGAACAGACACAGGCACGGCTTAATCAGAGGCTGGATGTTTTCCGCAGCCGGGAACAGGCGCTCAATTCGCAGTTGTCTGGTGTCAATCAGGCACTGGCGCAGCAGGCGAATCAAACTGCCAGAGTGGCGGAATCCAGCAACACGGCGGCAGGATCATTGACCACCATGTCGCAGCGGCTTAAATCCATGATGTCAATGCTCAAAGGCTTCTTGGCGATGAGGGTGACGCGGTCTTTTTTGGAATCCACCATTGGAAGCCTGTCTCAATTTGAGCAGTACGAAACTTCTTTTGCGGTCATGCTGGGCGATATGGGTAAGGCCAAGTCGCTGATGGAGGATTTAAAAGATTTTGCAGCGCGCACGCCTTACACGGTGCCGGATGTAACGCAGAACGCTCAGCTCCTCATGAACTATGGCGTCGAGGCGGAGAACATCATTAAAACCCTGACGCAATTAGGAGACCTGTCACAGGGCAGTGTGGATAAACTGAACCGCATTTCCCTTGCTTATGGCCAGATGCTGGCGAAAGGGAAGGTTACCGGTGAAGAACTCCGTCAGATGACCGAGGCTGGTGTACCGCTGACACAGGCACTGGCTGACAATATGGGGATTGCAACATCTGCGCTGATGGGCTTTATCGAAAAAGGGCAGGTTGGAATACCGCAGCTGGATGCTGCCATCAGCGACCTGACCACAGGAACCGGGAAGTTTGCGGGGATGATGGAAAAGCAATCCAAGACGCTGATTGGCCGGTGGAGCACCTTGAAGGACAACATGGGGCAGTTCTTCCGCGATGTCGGAGCAGAAGCGTTTGGGGAAACCAAATCGGGCTTAAAAGGAATATCCGATGAATTTTTAGCTTTGAAAAAGAACGGAGACCTGGCGGAGCTGTCAAAGCAATGGGGTGCCGTGTTTGGCGCTCTTACAAGTCTTGTACTGGGAACTGTCAAAGGGCTCGTTGAACACAAAGAGGCTGTCGGTGCGCTGATCGTGGCCTACGGGGCGTATAAGGTGGCGCAGCAGGTGGCAACAGTCGCTCAAATAGGGCTGAACACTGCGGTGAGCGCCAACCCCTTCGTGGCGTTGGCCGGTGTGCTGATGATGGTCGTAGGCGGTATACTGATGTTTGCCGACGCTGCAAACGAGACGGCCAGGGCTGCAAGGGACACCCGAGAAGAACTGGAAAAACTCCAAGGAGAACTGGGGAACCTAGAAACAGCAGGCATTGAATCCGCTTCTGACCGGCTGGCGGAGCTGGCAACTATAACGGATACGGTTATCCCTCGGATGGAGGAAATCGACCGGACGGTCGAAGACGTATCCATGAAGAAAAAAATGCTGGCCCAATACGTCGAAACAGTCAATGAAACGCTGGGCCGTGAAGCCGTCAAAATCGATGAGGTCACCGGCAAATTGCAGATGAACAAGCAAGCCATACTCGAAGACATTGAGGCCCTGAAAGCGCAATCAGAAGCGAAGGCGACACTGGACAAGATGGACGAGTACAACGCCAAGAAGATTGAAGCCGAAGAAGAAATTTACAAATCCGGACAACGCTCTAAAGAAAAGCAGGCAGAAATAGCCGAGCTTGAGAAAAAGCGCGATGCGTACGAAAAGCAGTATGGAGAAATTGACGAAGTATCCCGCAACCACATCGAACAGCTGAGAGACGAACTGCGCGAAGAAGTGCGAATCAGAGGTATGCAGCAGGAAATTATAAATGGAGTCGATGGAGGTTTAGACTGGCTGACCAAATCCTACGAAGATTATTCTTCTGCTGCCGGCGATGCGCAGGAAGCCACAGAGGGCGTCAACAGCAGCCTGATGGATACGGATGCGCTCATGGAAAGCCTGGAGGGCAGCGAAAAGCGTCTGAAAACCCTCGCTTCCGCCCAAAAAGAGGCCGCGGACGGTGGACAGTTATCCATCAGTACTATAAGAGCGCTTGGTGACAGTTATTCACAGCTGATGCCTTACCTTGAGGATTACATGGCGGGAATCATCGATGAAAAGGAACTTATTGAGCAGTTCCCCGCGTTGTACCAACAGGAATCGGCGGAATACAGTGCCACCATGATGCAGAAGTACAAGGACAGCGAGGAGTTTTTTGAGGTCCTTAAATCCAACAATGCCGTCCTGTTTAATAGTTTGGCAGCGGACTATCAAAAGGATGGGACAAATTGGAAGACTTTAGCGCAGGCGAAAGGAGACATCGAGCAAAATTTAATCACACAGTTGTCCCAAAAATGGCAGGAGTATTACCGCGCCGTCGGCGGAAACGCCGCAAAGACAGTTCAGGCGATGGAACAGCAGCTGGTACAGCTTAACCAGGAAGCGACCGGTCCAAAACGCGTGGTTGACCCAATTGCTGAATTTGATAATGCGGCGCAGCGAAAAAAGCTCCAGGGCATGATTGACCTGATGAAACCGCTTACCGACCTCGAAGGATCCTTTGAACTCAATCTCAAAGATTTTGATATTGATGCTGCTACCAAGAAAGCCGACAAGCAGAAAAAAGAAAGCGCCGAAAAAGAAAAAACTTGGCAGGAAAAGCTTTATGCAGAGCTGAAATTCAAACGTGAAATGGAACTCATCAGCGAACAGGAGTATATGGACGGTCTGGTCAAAATCCGAGACAGCTACTACGGAATCGACGAGGATAATTACCGAAAATATGCACAGGAAATCTACAAGCTGGAAAACAAGATGAAAGATGACACGAAGAATGCTTTGCAGAGCGCTTTTGACGACCAACTCAGTTTGACCAAGGATTACTACGCCAAGCAAAAAGAACTGGTTGAGGAGCAGGCTGACGCGGAAATAGACGCCATCAACAAGAGCTATGATGCCCGGATCGATAAAGCCAAAAAAGAGTATGAGGCCGAAAAGGAACGTGTTGACGGTATCATATCCGAGCTGCAGCGGGAGATCGACGCAAAGAAGCGCGCCAGACAGGAAGAAAAGCTGGACGACGAATTGTCTTTTGCGCAGACGCGTATCCAGACCTTACAGACTCAAATTCGGTATGCCCGTACTCCGGAAGAAAAAGCGGAACTGGAAAAGGAGCTGAAACGCCAGCAGGAAGAGTTGAAGGACCTCACGGTTGAAAAAGAGGTCAATGATTTGGAAGCAGAGAAGCGCCTTCACGAAGAACGCCTGTCGAACTTGGAAGAAGAGTACAAGGAAGAGGAAGCCCGGCTTGAAAAACGGCGCGAAAAAGCCCTGGCCGCCGTAGAGGAAGCCAGGGACCAGTCTTTAAAAGCGCTCGAAGACTCTTTCAAGGCTTTCGAGGCGGGTTTGTATCAAGTGTATGGGTACGTCAATCAGGAGACATTGTCCATCGGGCAACGGTTTGCAAACGCCACCAACGACGCCCTCGGAAAAGGCTTTGAAACCGTCAAAACGCAGGCGCAGACAACAATTGACGCGATGGTCGCAAAGGTGCAGGACGCCGTTGCACGGCTGGAAAGCTCCATTGAGCAGTCAAAACGCTCATACCGGCAAGGCACCGCCGTTGCATACAGCAACAGCGATAACCGTAGTATGAGCGTTACGAACAATATTTCGCGTGGCCTTACCGAAGGGCAGGTTGCACGGCTGATGGATCGGCAGGCAGAACGGTTGCTATATAGGAGGAGGTAATTAATTCAACGGTTTACCCACATATTCTTCCTTAAAATACTTGTAATATGGGTTTTCCCATTCACTGCCGTCATAAAATTTTGCTTTAACCACACATGCCATTGGTGTTTTAACCTTGTGATTAGATATTAACTTGAATCCCATATCGTCTCCCCAACTCGCAGCAGGTATAATGTTTAACGCGTCGCCTTTTGCAAATTTTTCAAGTGCAGCACCAGAAAAATCCAAGTCTCCTTCTATTTTTAAAGGATAACCATTTTCATCAAAACCAATGAACGATATTTCTAAGTAGTCTATGGTTTTGTCAGAGTTATTTTTAACAATGGCGCAGATCATATCTGGATACAGACTTTTCATGTCTGTACTTTGTACTTTGATTTTACAGTCTGTCACAGGAATAAGCTGAGACTGTTTGGCTTCTTCTACTTTTTTAGCTTTATTTTGGGCAACCTGTTGGTCATATAAATTTTGACAATCTTCTTTGGCTATCATTAAAGTTGATGTATCCGGAAATAGAGTTAAGCCTTTCTTAGCGGCATTTAATGCCTCTAAATATTTTTCCTGATTTTTAAAGTCATCAATGGATTTTAAAAGTTCTTCAATATATTTTTGTGAAGAAGTATTAATTCTATCTTGTGCGTCTTGGTAGTTTGTATCAGATTCAATAACGTTTTTTAAATTATCGATCGCATTTTCATAATCGTTGCTTTTTAAATATTCTAATCCTGTTTGATATGCCACTCGACTTTTATGTAATCTATCAACGTTGTCTTGTATCGTCCGTACGTCTCCAATTATACGAATTTCCATAATGGTATTAAGTTGGTCTTCGGCATCTTGGTATGAGATTTTTTTATTCTCAAAGTCCTTTTCTATAGATTGAGCATGAGAAATTAGACGTTCTTTAACCTGTTCTTCTTCTTTCTTATTTCCTTCTATATTTTCGCTGTAGAGCAAAACCGCTTGTTCCGTTTGTCCTTCTTTGACTGCGGATATAATTTTATCGGGATAGTTTTGAATATTACCCAATGCCATTAAAGCGCAGAAAACAATTACTGCAGCCAAAACACAGCACGTAATAATTACCGCGGGTGATAAACGACGCTTTTTCGTCTTCTCATCAGCTAATGTGGCTGGTTGATCGAGAGATGGGGTAACGTTTTCAGAATAGCTGCTTTGTTCTACAGTAGTTCCGCAAAAAGGGCAATATCTATAAGCCCCTATGTTTTCGCCACACTTTGGACAATTCATAAATTCTACCTCCAAAAAGTTCATTGTTTGTTCATATTATAGCTTGAGTAAACATTTTCTGCAAGAGAAGTGAAAAAAATTCTCAAATTGAAACCGCACTCCGAAAAAGGGCGCGGATTTCTTATACCCAAATCTGAAAAGAGATGATAACAATGGATAAAGTCACCTATATATCCGACAATGGCCTATTTGTCGTTTTTGATGAGGTCGGTCCATACCTTTTATCCGATATTGACACGATGGGCGTCGGCAGCACTGAGGACAGCGACATGTCAATTGGCGGAGTGTATAACACCTACGCGACCGGCTACGACCAGCGTAGCGTGCCGATGGAGCTTGCAATCCTGGGCGGTGATAAAAGAGGCTGGTTTGACCTCGGAAACTTGCAGCAGATGAAACAAAAGCTGGCCAGCACCATTGATCTGAATTATCAGGGGACGCTGGTCTATGAGAACGACACCGGTGCGTATTCTCTGCGCGGACGCTTTTTGGAGATTCCCGCCGGCTTTGATCGGATCGGCAGCTACGAGAAATTTAGTCTTACATTCCAATCTACAGAAAATCCAAAATGGAAAGAACGCAGTGATCGAGTCGTTCGCATGGGTGCAGTGCTCGGCGGTTTGTCTTTTCCTCTGGTAATCGACCCGAATTTTGTATTCGGCACATATACGACAGAGTTTGCTGTCATCAATGACACCTATGACGACCTTCCGGTGCGCATCGTCGTGATGGGAACCGCAGAGCGCGTAACGATAACCAATGAAACGTCGGGCCGGTATATGCAGTTTAACCGTGCAATTTCCGCCGATCAGCAGTTGGAAGTAGATACCGAACGGGGAACCGCCGTTGTCAAATCGTCCGTGACGGGGCTGGTTATCGAAAACGCCAGCCATTACCTGACATTAGACAGCGATTACTGGTATTTGCAGCGTGGCCGCAATGTCATTAATCTGGACGGCGGTGGACAGACTACAAAGCCGTTGGGGTACATGTTCTGGCGGAAGCAGTTTGGAGGCGTCTGATGGATATACGTGTATTTAGCCCGATCACCGGGGATACGGCGCTTGAAGAGGGACAGCTGGGGAAAATCGTCCCGCAGTCAATCTCATGGACAGAGAACCTGTATGAGCCGGGTTCTTGGTCTATGTCGCTATCCGCCTTTGACGCTTATGCAAACGCATTGCAGCAGGGTAATCTCATCAGCGTCCGCGGCAACAACGTCTATCTTTGGGGGATTATCCGTGGTCTTGACGATGAGCGCACCGCGACTGCCGCGCCGATTGGCCGCAGCGGCGACGATCTGAAAGGATACCTCAAGCAGCGCGTTTGTTTGTATCCGTCATCGGGCAGCGACCTAGAGGGGTACGATACAGTATCTGGCAGCACGGAAACCGTAATGAAGCACTATGTAATCAATAATATCGTTTCTCCAGCCAATACAAAACGCGCAATTCCCGGTTTTACCGTTGCTACCGATCAGGGCAGAGGCATTGCGGATGACAAGTACATGGCACGGTTCAACCGTTTAAATGAGCTTTTGCAAGAGGTGGGTGCGGCGCAGGAGCTCGGATATAAGGTGGATATGGATTTGTCTGCAGGTAATATGGTGTTTGATGTGGTTATGGGTACAGACCGCACAGCCGGACAATCCGACCGACCGCGCATCATTTTGGACGTGGATTTAAGGACTGCTCTGGACAGTCACTTCGTCAGCGACGTGGAGAACTACCGCAATGCGTTTTATACAACCAAGAGTGGTGCGCGCTCTGAGGCAGAAGCAACTACTTTGCTGGTTTGTCGGGAAGACGATACGGAACCGGAAGGCCGCGAACGATATGAGACGCAAATCAATGTGAATGTGGATGATACAGCGTCGGATGTCGTCGGAGAAATGCAGAACCTTGCCCGCAAAGAAGCAACGAACTTTGAGAAAGACGACACCTTCACAGTTGAGCTGAACAGCAGCTTCGTTTACAACAAAGATTTTTATTTAGGTGATTTTGTGACGATCCGCGATAGAGTCCTTAACCAGTATGCGGATGTTCAGCTTATCAGTGTTACGCACGAATGGCAGGGGAAAGGTTATGGGATAACGGGAACCTTTGGGAAGCCCAGAAAAACCAATCTACAACTATTGGAGCGACAAATACGGACAGGGGGAAAATAAATGGCTTTAGGTGAAAAATCATTCTTTTGGGATAAACCGGAAGGGGCGCTTACGGAAGATGAGCTGGCCTATTACCAGTATGCGGCGCAGGACCTGGCAAGCTTTTTTGAATGCTTGTACACGACGGGCATTGCACCACAAATGGCGATCACAAGTCCGGATGATAACCCGGCGGATTACATTGGATCAAGTTTAGCTGTCACTGCTGGAGTTAACCTACAGGTTATAGTTTCACCTGGTGCGGCCATGATAAAAGGCCGCGGATACATATCCAGCTTCCCGATGTCGCATACCGTGTCCGCCGGCGCCACGACGGACATTGTCCTGCGGCTGGACTTGCGTGGAGCGAAACCGCAGATTTATGTCGCGACGAAGCAGAGAGAAGGAAACGTGTCGATCGAAAACAGCCTCTTGCACGATGCACTGAATTACGAGCTTGCATTGGCGACCGTGGTTGTACCGCAAAGTTCTACGGCGGTCACAGCGCCCATGATTACCGATCAGAGATTGAATACCTCTGCACATCCGATAGATGGTAAACCGTTGTCCGGACTCATGAAAAGCATCCCCAATGTAGACACAAAAGGTATTTGGGAGCAAAACCAGGTCTTACAGGATTACTTTAAAACCACGTTTAATGACTGGTTTGAAACTGCGAAGAGTGTACTCAGCGAAGACGCTGCAGGGCAATTGCTGAACATGATTACCGCATTGCAGGACGGCAAAGCCAATAAAAGCACGACCAGAACGACCACGTTGTATGCGTCCACTTGGAGCGGCAGCAGCGCCCCATATACCTACAACCTGAGTGTATCAGGAGTAACCGCAACAAGTAATCAAGACCTGTTGCCGGGATTGTCTATAACTGCCGCCCAACTTGAAGCATTGCAGGCGGCAAACATTCAGGATGGCGGACAGACTTCCGGCAGACTCACGCTTAAAGCGTGGGGAGATAAACCGACCATCAATATTCCTGTACGGGTGATTGTAAGGGGGGATGCGTAATGTCCACGATCGTGAACACTGGCGGAAGCGGTGCGGCGGTTAAGTTCAACGTGTTCTGCCAGCCGACCGAACCGAAAGAGAAAAACGGAATTTGGTTCAAAACTAGCACGAATATATCTCCCAAAAAGATAGTGTTTGATACGAGTTATTGGGGCAAGGAAGGTTGGATAACTCCATCCCCGATTACTGAATATAGTCAAAATCTTAGAGATTCTTGTTGTACTGTTTATAAGAACAAAATTTACTTTTGGGGAGGAGTAACCGATACCGGAAGCTGGGCAATGTCATTTTTATATGATGTTGCTGAAAACAATTATAAAGGAACCGCATTGACCAGTGATGGGTACCCGCAACGTGCTGGCGCGATGTGCGCTACTTGTGGAGATTACATCTATGTAATTGGTGGACATGATAAAAATGAGACCATTATTCCTCATATTTTAAAATATAGTCCAGAGACAAATTCGTATTCTAATGTATGTAGTATGCAAGCAAGAAAATACGATTCGTGCTGTGCTGTCTATAACAGTAAAATTTATATGTTCGGGGGATCAAACGCATCTTCAACCCCAATGGTGTCCGCAGAAGTTTTTGATCCGGATACTAAATCCTGTACGACAATTCGTGCCCTTCCGGATAACAGAACAGGTTCTTGCTGCGAAACTTATGGAGATAAAATTTATGTTTTTGGTGGATATATGAACGGGTTTAAAAATACAGTATATGAATATAACCCAGAGACTAATACTTATTCAACATTGACTCCAATGCCAGCTTCTAAATCATGGGCATGTAGTTGTTTAATCGGCGATGAAATTTTTATTTTTGGCGGAAAGCTAGATACTTTTAATATAGCAAACACTGTATTAGCCTATAACCCAAATACTAAAACGTTTCGGTATGCAGAACCACTACCAATTGGAAGATATAGCTCGTGTTGTGCGCAGGTCAACGATAGGATATATATTTTTTTTGGATATAAATCAACATCATCTACTTATGGATCGGCTGATGGAGATTGCATGTCCTTAACCTCAAAACAATATCCAGACAATCCAACAACAATTCTTTACTATCAACCAAACGATCATACGCACATGACTTCTTTGCTGGCGACAAAGTTGGTAGATTATCTTCCGGTTTATTTCAAAGATGCAATGCTGTTTAAAGATGGCGATGTAACATTTCCCGCCGTATATTGTGGTGACGGTGAAAATTGGAATCTAATTCGAGAGGAGCAATAAAAAATGAACCTTACATATAGAATTTGGGACAAGCAATCCCCGATCAACTCTTGCTCGGCGGACAAAGCAATGGAATCCCTGCGTATCCAGCCGAATGATGAAGTTTACATCATCGTCAATGAGAACGGCGCGGACTGGATTGTACAGACTAAGAGGGATGCACCATACCCCGGCGCGACTATTGAAAAAAGCGCGCAGAACCACATTGCGGTTATCAATGCAGAACGCGAACAGAAACCGGAAGATACTGACCTTGCTGCAAAGGTAGCAGCGCAGGAAGAAGCGCTTAAAATCATTATGGGAGGTGCTGAAAATGTTTGATCGGGAATCTTTGATTGCGGAGGCCCGCCGCATCCGCGCAGGAATTGAGGCCATGAGCGCCTTCGTACCAGATGAGCTGGCAGTTACTGTACCAACACTCTTCCCGGCGTGGATCAGTGAAGGTCATGAATACACCATTGGTGACCGCGTGCAGTATGGCGGCTCGCTCTATCGCTGCCTGACAGCCCACACATCGCAGGCCAGCTGGACACCGGATGCGGCTTCATCTCTCTGGGTGCATATTGACGATCCCGCCGTCGAGTGGCCAGAGTGGCGGCAGCCTGCCGGCAGCACGGATGCTTACACCAAAGGAGCCAAGGTCAGCCACAACGGAAAGCACTGGACCAGCGACGTTGACGCCAACGTCTGGGAGCCGCCGACTCAGTGGACGGAGGTGCCTGCGGAATGAACATTGTAAAAGATCTGCTCACGATCAACCCCTACAGCCGCCCGGGGACGAAACTTGGCAAGGTGACCAAGATAGCTGTGCATTACGTTGGCAATCCGGGAACCACAATGCAGGCCAATAGGAATTATTTTGAAGGGCTCAAAGTAGGCAAACGCAACAAAGCCGGTCAACTCATTTACGCGTCGTCACATTACATAATTGGCCTCTATGGCGCGGTCATCCAGTGTATCCCGGAGAGCGAGGTCAGCTACGCGACCAACCAAGCCAATCCGTACAGCATCAGCATCGAGTGCTGCCACCCGGCGGCGGACGGGAAATTCACAGCGGCGGCGGAACGGGCTTTGGTTGCCCTCTGTGCCGATCTCTGCCGGCGGTACAAGCTTGATCCGCTGCGTGACATCATCAGGCATTACGACGTGACAGGAAAGTGCTGCCCAAAATACTACGTGGATCATCCGGAGGCATTTGAGGCCATGCGGCAGCGCGTGCGGGGCTTGATGGCTATCGGGATTGATACTACCATGGATGTTGTCAGACGGCACGGAGACTGCTACACGGTGGCCATGCAGTGCGCGGACAAGCCGGTGATCTATCCCGGTACCGCCGGTGTTGTGACGGTCTGCCCGGCTTTCCCGCACAATAACGGCTGGCGGGCGAACATCGTCGCGATTGGCAAAGCCGGGGAGAGTACGGGGATTTACACGCGCCTGCCGGATCAGAGCGGGATAGACGGAGTTCTCAGGTTTGTTTTCAAAATTGCGGAATGAGAAAGGATATGTAGGAATGAAATACAGAAAAAAGCCGGTTGTAATTGAAGCAATCGTTTTTACCAGAAACAATTTCGATGAAGTTTATCAGTTTACCAACGGAACGGTGCATAGCTTGACGATTGAACGGCGACCGAATGGAAAATGTACCTGTATGCTCCCGACGCTGGAGGGCAAACATATCGCAAGTGAGGGCGATTATATCATCCGTGGCGTAAAGGGTGAGTTATACCCCTGTAAGCCCGACATCTTTGAGAAGACATACGAAAGGGTGGAATAATATGAACGAACATACCATTATTGGAATTAAAGCAACCATTACAGCGGCCTGCGCCGCCTTGTCCGCCTGGCTGGGATGGTTTGGCTGGTTGGTTGTTGCTTGGGTTGCCTGCTTGGTGGTGGATTACATTACAGGCAGCGCAGCAGCTTGCCGGGCGGGAGAATGGAGCAGCGCGGTTGCGCGGGATGGCATTTGGCATAAGACCGGGGCGATCGTTGCAGTAATCGCTGCTGCGCTGGCTGACTGGATGATTGGTCTGGTTGTCAACAATATTCCGGCGGTCACACTGCCGTGGGATTATGCGGTGCTCCTCTGCCCGGTTGTGCTGGTTTGGTATATCCTCACGGAACTGGGATCCATTGTTGAGAATGCCGGAAAGCTGGGCGCGCCTATCCCTGCGTTTTTGAGCAAAATTATTGTCGCTTGTAAAGGGAGCGTGGACGCGGCCGGGGACAAGCTCGCCGGCGGCGAAGAGAAAGAAGATCAGTAAAAACAAAGCCCTGCTTCTCATGAGGCAGGGCGATTTTCTATATGGAGGGATGTCATTGTGATCATCTTAAACGAAAATTGGACATTCACGTCGAAGGGCGGCACTTCCCTCGGATACGTGGGTGAAAATGAAGTCTGCACGTTGCAAATACAGAAACTCGGGACGGAATTTATGGACTGGGATATTGTACTGGATGTGTCCCAACCAAGCAAGAAAAACATTTGGGCCGTAGAGAAAACAGAAGAAGCCGGCAACATGGTCCTGTCTGTACTGATCAAGCGCGAATACATCGCGGCAGCCGGAAGTATTACGATACAGCTGCGGGCCTCGCATGCGGACGGCCGCGTCAAGAAGTCTGCGCAGCTTGTATTGTCCGTTAATCCCAGTATCAACGCGCCGGATGTGGTCCCGTCTCCGCTGCCGTCTGAATTTGCGGAGTATGAACTGCGTATTCTGGATGTTAAGGAGGCAGTGGAGGCCGATGCCGATCGTGCCGCAAAGGCTGCCTTATGCTCACCGCAGATCGGTGAAAATGGCAACTGGTACACATGGAATAGCACAACCGGAGAGTTGAGTGATACCGGCATCCCCGCCAGCGGAAACGCAGAGTGGAACTTTTTCAGTCAAACGCCCTGCCGGGTGTCGGGTCCATCAATCAGCGGCGTGAAAATGGTATCCTCCGCAGAGTGCAGCTACCGGCTATACTCCGATACTGTAAAAGACATGGACAGCGCGGGGCGGACACTGAACTGGATGACTGAAAGCCATTCCAACGGTATTTATAAGTTTACCGTTAGCATCGTAAATAATAAGCCCAGCGGCTGGTATCAAGTATTCTGGTCCATGAAATTCACCGGTCTGGAGGTAGGGAAGGCGTATAAGCTGTATATCGACACAACAGGTCTTACGCCGGATTCCACAACCACAGGGATGAATTTCGGGCGCTTTCTGTTGGCCAGTGTTGTCAACGGCGCCAAGGGTGATTTGATTGTCAGCACCACGGAAGTCGATCATGCCAGGCTGAATTCCTGGGAGTTTACCGCGACAACACCGGATGTGATTCTGGAATATTACGCGGGAAAGGAAATCTCGGAGCTGGTAAACGGGTACCAGGTGCGTTTCAAGGATTTGTACATCAATTATGCGGACGCGGAGAGCGGCCACACTGAGATATACAGTGACACCGGCACGTTCACGGGCGAAAAAGTCTTTTTGGAATATACGGATGGCTTGAATTACACAGCGGATCCAGTGTGCTCCGTCTATTACACCGAAGCAAAGTCTAAGGTGTTCACGGTAAACGGGGAGGAGCCAGACGATGAGGGAAACGTCAGTCTGCCGATCAGCCGACTGCAAGGCAAGACGTTAGTCTGCTTTGGCGATAGCATTACCGGCATGTTCGCGCCGCCAACCGACTATCCATCCGTTATTGCCCGACTGACAGGGATGACGGTTCACAACGTAGGTATGGAGGGCTGCCGCATGAGCCAGCACCCAGATCCATATTACGACGCCTTTAGTATGTACCAACTCGCCAACGCCATCGTTTCCGAGAATTATACATTGCAGGAGACAGCGGTCGGCAACACTGGCAGCTATGCAGCTGAGAGAGTACAGACGCTCAAGGCCATCAATTGGTCGGCAGTAGACTTCATCACAATCATGTATGGAACCAACGATATTCAGGGAGGGATGCCATTGGATAATGTGGACAATCCCAAAGATGTTACAACCTACCTGGGCGCGGCGCGGCATGCCTTGGAAGCGCTTTGGAGCCGTTACCCACATCTGCGTATTTTGCTTTTAACCCCGATCTATCGCTATTGGGATAGCGAGCGGGTAGACAGTGATGAAAAAATGTTTGGAAACAAGCATTTTTACGAATACGGAAACGCGCTCCTGCAATTGGCAAAGGATTACAAAACGCCGGCGCTGGATTTGTATTACACTTTGGGAATCAACAAATACAACCGGGGACAGTATTTTCCGATTGGGGATGGAACGCATCCAAACGATTTGGGCCGTACGTTGCTGGGGGAGAAGATTTCCGGAAAGCTTCTAAGTGAGTTTTAAACAGGCAGCTGTGCCGTGCTTGACAAATTCTAGTTGCAAGTGCAAAATACTTTACAATGTAAAGAGAATCAAATTGGACGAAAAATTGAACTCCTCTAAAATATCGATGAGTTCGAGTTGCTCGCTGTTAGGGAGAAAATAGCGGGAAAACTCCATGGAGACAAAGCCCTCAACCTGTTTATTGTCAAAGTTGCAGGTTGGGGGCTTTTGCTTTTATATTGTGGTATTTAGTTTCTTATATTGACGTTGCAAACGTCTTCCGACGATGGACTTTTCTAAAAAACGTTGCACTTTATTGTAAGTCTCTACGTTAATAATGGCGGGGTGATTTCCTTTGTATATTTGCCCGCAATAACTGTTATATCCAGCATAAACTGGACGTGTGAGTATTTTTCTTATACTTTCGGCAGTTTGTACTCTGCCGCGTTTTCCTGTGTAGCCTTTAAGTCTGCACAATTCTGCAACGGCTGAAAGATTTTTATATTCGAGGTATTTATTAAATATGTACCGTACCCTCTCAGCTTCTGCTTCATTAATTTTCAGGCTATCCTTTCCATCAAGGTCATAGCCTAAAACTTCATTGCAGGTCCGCTTTCCTTGCGAGGCGCGTTCTTCCATTGCTGCGCTAATCCGCTCGGAGGTTATCTCCCGCTCTAATTGCGCAAAAATGCCGCAAATGCCAACCATTGCGCGCCCCATAGCTGTACTGGTGTCGAACTCCTCTGTCAAACTAACAAAGGATACATTGTATTTTTGTAATAGTTCGAGTGTATCATATAAATCTGATACAGACCTGGTGAACCGGCTCAAGGACCACACGATGATAAAATTGAAGCGTTTACCATTAACGTCTTCTAAAAGCTGCTTCATACCGGGACGGTGGTCAATGTCCTTTCCGCTGATTCCTTCATCAGCGTAAACAAAATAGACTTCATACCCGTGCTCTTTGCACCACTTTCGCAGCGCTTTTTCTTGGGCAGCAAGGGAATATCCCTCCCGCACCTGATCAAGCGTGGACACTCTTATGTAGATAGCTGCTTTTTTGCGCACTCTATTGCCTCCTAATAGGGGCCGTGCTATAATAAACACGGCCCGGTTTTGTATGCTTACTTTCCGGCCACTTCGCCGTTGCCCTGTTCCAGCAGGGCAGCGGCTTTTTTTAATGCGTGAATTCCATCCGCGTCAATCAATATCGGACGGTTATTATAACCGGCGGTTAAAGTACAGTGCTCCCCCGCAGCGTTATAGATGGCCTTGCCTCCACCGACGCATTCAGCGACGATAAATCCATCCGGAAGATTGTACTCTTCCGGGTCGTACCAGATGCGGCTGACACTCTGCGGCTCGTTCAGTGTAAAGGCATCTTGCTTCCTGAACTGGCACCGTTCCTCGGACGTACAGCGGTAGATTGTGATTGTTTTGTTTTCTTTCATTTTGTTTTCCTCCGTTCTTTTTTCAGTCGTCCTTGACTGTGATTACATTATAGCACTTAACTTTGTGCGAAACAATTGACGTATAGCACAAAGTTAAGTGCTAAAAGTGTATGAAATGCACTTGATTTTGTGCTAAATATTTGATAAGATAATGTGAGAGGTGATCAAGTGATTAAATATGATAAACTATTCAGGATCTTGAAGGATAAAGGCTACAACGCAACCCGTATAAGGGACGAGAAACTGATTGGTCAGGGGACGTTAACCGCGTTGCGAAGACACACCGGTGGTCTGGATGCAAAAACAATAAATAAATTGTGTCGGGTCTTGCAGTGCCAACCCGGCGATCTAATGGAATATGTAGACGAAGAGAATTCCCCTGATAAGCTTTAGTAGCTTGTCAGGGGGATTTTTGCCATAATAGCAGTGCCATTTTACGTTATACTGAGCTCTGGTTGCCTCTCACTCATGATTTTAAATGCGGCATCCGTATCCGCGATCCAGCGATCAATTTTATCAAGCGGCACAATCACTGGCATCCGATCATGCACATTTATAATGGATTCATTCGCAGTCGTGGTCATAATTACGTACCGGCGCTCACCTTGGTAATCGTTGTAAAGGCCGGCCATATAAAGGGTGTTCGACCCGGGAAGTTGAAACCGGCGTTTACGTTTTTGAGAATCCCACTCGTAAAAACCGGTGCTTGGAACCACACAGCGCCGGATCATCAAACTTTTACCAAACATGCGCTTTTCAGCTGCTGTCTCGGCCCGAGCGTTGATGATGGAGCTCTTGCCATGAAAGGAGAGGAAACCCCATTTTGCGACATCCGCAGTCACACCGGAGCCGACATCCAACAAGATTGGCGCAGAGTTGGTGGGGAAGATCTCGCCTGTCTTTACACAACCCGTGCCGTGCTTGCGCTCTACTTCCTCGATGATTTTTCTTATATCTTCGTACTCACTATCGGTAAATAGTGTATATCGTCCGCACATAGTGTTCTCCTTACGATGAGCTGGATGCTTCCACAAACCAGCTTGGCCCTTCAAACCATAGATACCGTTCCTTGCCTAAAATACGCACCCGGTAGCGTGTACCAATTCCACCAGCCTTCAAACTGGCGGCTCTGCGCATGTCAAGTACCCGGTCAATCTCGAAATGTCTGCCGTCTTCCCAGGTAATCGCAGTGGGAGTGAGCTTGCCGCCGGCGTCAAAATGCGCATCGACCTCTACGTATACTTTTCGAGTTTCCATGATGCACACCTCTTATCCGTTGTGGAGAAAGCCGACCGGATGAATTATGTGATCGGCTTTCGGATCCAAACGGGACAATTCGCGGTCCGTCAGAGCAATTCCCCTTTGTATACTAAAATGCCCAAAACGTCGCCGAATATCATCCACGGCGTGTTCCAGATCATCCCGGCGTTGCACACGAGAGATTTCAGGCAGAAAAGATAGTTGAATCTGCTCGCAGAGGGATAGTCCACATGCCCTTACTCCAAGGCTGCGGATGGCTTTGTCCGGCAGACGGTGTTTTTGATACAGTGCAAAAGCAGCTTGAAAGACGCTCGCAGAGTTACAGACAGGGAAGTCCAGTTTTACCTGACGTTCGCAGGACCAGAGGTCCGTGTATCTCAAATATATTTGAACGGTATCACATTGGAAATTCTGTTCCCGGAGCCTCTCCGCTACGCTTTCACACAGGATGTACAGAGTGATTTTGACATCGTCGTCCGTCTTTAAGTCTCTGGGCGTCGTGGTGCTGTTGCCAACCGATTTGATAACCGGATGTATGCCGGCATTGGTAACAGGAGAGATATCGTGACCATCAGCAAAGCTCCAGAGCATCAGGCCGATTTTACCGAGCAGGCCCTGCAAGAAATCCGTGTGTGCGTTGGCCAGATCGCCGATGGTGTGGATGGCATATCGCTGCAACTTACGAGTGGTCGCCGGGCCAACGTACAGGAGATCCGATACCGGCAGCGGCCAGACCACGTCACGGTAGTTATCACGCGTAATCACAGTTGTTGCATCTGGTTTTTTAAGGTCGCTGCCCAATTTTGCAAAAATTTTATTGAAGGATACGCCAACAGAGGCCGTTATACCCAGCTCATCTTTTATCCGCCGGCGCAACTCGTCGGCGATGGTGCGCCCGTCTCCTAATAGGTGAGTGCTGCCGGTGACGTCCAGCCAGCACTCGTCCAGCCCGAAGCTTTCTACCTGGTCGGTATAGTCGCTGTAGATTTCCCGTGCGAGTGCCGAAAATTGCAGATACCGATCGAAGCGGGGAGGAACGAACACAATCTCTGGACAGAGCTGCTTCGCTCTCCACAGCGGATGCCCGGTCGTTACGCCATACCGTTTGGCCTCGTAGTTTTTGGCAAGCACAATACCGTGCCGCTGCTCTACATCGCCCGCCACCGCGACAGGCTTGCCGCGCAGTTTGGGATCGTATAGACATTCCACACTCGCGTAAAAATTATTCATATCACAATGCAGGATGGTTCGTTCCACCTAATTCACCTCCAAACGCACGTTCTGCCACTTTGTATTATAGAACGAGCGTTCGGTGATAATCAAGCGGTAAATAATGGCTTTATTGGCTATCTCGGTGCGACGCTTTGTGCCATGCTGATCATTTCGGTGGAGCTTAGATCCCCACCAATGCTGAATATGATACCGTCAGCCTGCCACATCAGTTCGCACGGATACTCTGGATCCGGTACGTCGTCAGCGTAATGGTATGCTTGCCCGTCGACAATGATCGGTGTACTGAGTATATCCTCGTCAACAATTCCAGTTCGCTGTTTGAAAATCATTCGCTTTGTCTGCGAGCGATATTCTATCTCAAACGTCTCCCCTGGCTCCCGGTTTGCAGGACCATATAAAATGGGAATGTATCCGTGGGGGAGCTTGTACGGGACGTAAATGTCCTTAACAGTCATACTTCTTATAAATATTTCATTTTGATCAATACTGGAATCTATAGGTTCTTGTAAATCTGAGATGCTAAAATATAAACCGTCATAATATTTGATGATTGCTTCCCGGACCGCGGTGACCGTAATAGCCGTAATAAGAGCAGCAAGCAGAGCGGCGATAATGGCAATCGCTATGCGTTTACCAATCTTTCTCGCTGTCTTGGCAGGCCTTTGCAATATGTATCGTTCAGCAATATCATCAATTCTGGCCATTGTTTCCGGAGATGGCTCAAAATCATTTATGTAAGCGCTGGGAGGAATGGCGGCAAGACTATCAAGGAGCAGTAAGTGCTGGTACTTTTCAAGTATCTGAATTGCATCGGATTTTTTATTCATAATCAGCCTCCATTCCTGCGGTTTTTAACATCTATTCCGCAAGCGTCAAAGTAAGCACACATCTTTTCCAGGCCACGTTCCCACTTCCGTTGGACGGCCTTTACATTTTTATTCAGTAGACGAGCAATTTCGCTGAGCTTATATCCGTACGCAATTTTTAGCGTGAAAATATCTCTTGTCTCACGCGGTAGCGACAGCAAAAAATCCCGGAACAGAATCTTAAAATCCATATCTTCATCTGACTCGTTTTCCAAAATATCAAAGAAATTTTCTTCATCAGAGTTTATTGAAACTATTTTCTCGTGCTTTAAAACATCTTTTGCTAAATTTCTGGCTACTGTAGCAATGAAGTTTTTGAGATGGTCTTCGGATTTACAATGGTCGAAAAACTTTTCAGGTGAGCTGATCATTTTTTCAAAAACAGATGCGGCAATCTCCTCTGATTTTTTTGGATCGTTTAAGATGGAATTAGCTGTATGTACAGCGAGATTAAAGTACCGTAAAAACGCTGATTTGATTTTATCTGTGTACTGATTGCCCAGGTCCGAAGGGCCAGTCAGCAAAATCCACAATACAAAGAACCTCCCAATATGATATGTCCGATTAACCATATCATATTGGGAGGTTCTTTAATGTAAATGGTGTACAATAATCACAGGTAATATATGTTATAATTGCACAATTATGGAATAAGTTATAGGATGAACAATCTTATTCACTGCAGCTGTCGTAAATCCGCATGGCGTCGATACACACGGCTTCTTTAAAATCTGCACCTGGCTCCTGCGGGGTGCATCCGCAATTATTTTCATCCATGGTAAATCCTCCTAACATCTGAAATAAGGTGTTTGTTGTGCGATAAGACCTTGTTTCTCCTTAACATTTTATGGAAGTGTGTTCTTTTTGTTACAGGAATTTTAGAAAAGAAATAGAGCAACAGGGGATTCGGCATCGTATAAAGGGATTATCTTTGGGCGAAACTTTTATCGGTTTACATAAAAGACCACGATTGTTCATATTGTATTCATAATTACTGTTTATAATTTTAGCAGTCTCAAAGAAAGAGTGCTAAAAATAAAGCTTTAACTCCCATGGATGTTGAACGTTTTACAGATAGGAGGGGCAGAATATGAATGCTCAGAAGTTTACACAAAAATCCCTGGAGGCAATCCAGGAGGCGCAAAATCTTGCCATATCCAACCATAATATGCAGATTGAGGAGGAACATCTGGTTTGTGCATTGCTGCAGCAGCAAAACGGATTGATCCCACAGCTGTTGAAAAAGATGGGGATTGACAGCGTATCGGTGCAGCAGGCGGTGGAAGAGAAAATTTCCCGGATTCCGGGCGTCACGGGACCGGGGCGTGAAGCGGGTAAAATTTATGTTTCAGGCGATGTAGACGCAGTGCTGATTGCGGCGGAAAAAGAAGCCGACCGCATGAAGGACGAATATGTATCGGTAGAGCATATCATGCTTGCCGTTCTGAACAGGCCCAATCAGGCAATGCAGGATGTGTTGAAACGGTTTCATATTGAAAAAGATGCATTCCTGACGGCATTGTCCTCTGTGCGCGGCAATACCCGCGTGACAAGCGACAGTCCGGAGGAGACGTATGACGCGCTTTCCAAGTATGGGCAGGATCTGGTAGAGCTGGCAAAGAATCATAAGCTGGATCCTGTGATTGGCCGCGATTCGGAAATCCGCAATGTGATCCGCATCCTGTCCCGTAAAACCAAGAATAACCCTGTACTGATTGGAGAACCCGGCGTTGGAAAAACGGCGATTGCGGAAGGCCTGGCGCTGCGCATTGTGCGCGGCGATGTACCGAACAACCTGAAAGACCGCAAGCTGTTTTCTCTTGACATGGGCGCGCTGATCGCCGGTGCAAAGTTCCGCGGCGAATTTGAAGAGCGATTGAAGGCGGTCTTAAACGAGGTCAAAAAGAGCGAAGGCCGAATCATTCTGTTTATCGATGAGCTGCATACGATTGTGGGCGCGGGCAAAACAGAGGGCTCCATGGATGCCGGCAACCTGCTCAAGCCAATGCTGGCGCGGGGAGAGCTGCACTGCATCGGCGCCACGACATTGAACGAGTACCATCAATACATTGAGAAGGATCCGGCGCTCGAACGCCGCTTCCAACCTGTCATGGTGGATGAGCCGACGGTAGAGGACACCGTATCAATTCTGCGTGGCTTGAAGGAGCGTTACGAGGTGTTTCACGGCGTCAAAATTCAGGACCAGGCATTGATTGCCGCTGCGGTTCTTTCCAACCGTTATATCTCCGACCGATTCCTGCCGGATAAAGCGATTGACCTGGTGGATGAAGCCTGCGCGATGGTGCGCACGGAGATCGACTCCATGCCGACGGAGTTGGACGAGATTTCCCGTAAGATCATGCAGCATGAAATTGAAGAAGCGGCTTTGAAGAAGGATACTGACCCGCTGACGCAGGAGCATTTGAAAGAGATTCAAAAAGAATTGGCGGACCTGCAAGAACAGTTTAAAGAAATGAAGGCCAAATGGGAAAATGAGAAACAGGCGATCAGCAAGGTGCAAAAGCTGCGCGAGGAGATTGAGCAGGTCAACGCAGAAATTGAGAAAGCGGAGCGCGAATACGATCTGAACAAAGCCGCGGAATACAAGTACGGTAAGCTTCCTGATTTGCAGAAGCAGCTTGCCGAAGAGGAGCGTGTCGCGGAGGAAAGCCAGTCTTCCGATTCCAGTCTTCTGCGCGACAAAGTAACCGACGAGGAGATTGCAAAGATTATCGCGCGCTGGACCGGCATTCCGGTTGCGAAGCTGATGGAAAGTGAACGCGAAAAGCTGCTGCACCTCGACGATATCCTGCACCAGCGTGTGATTGGACAGGATGAAGCTGTGCAGAAGGTCAGTGAAGCGATCCTGCGTTCCCGCGCGGGTATTCAGGACCCGAACCGCCCGATCGGTTCGTTCCTGTTCCTGGGCCCGACCGGCGTCGGTAAAACGGAGCTGGCGAAGGCGTTGGCGCAGTCGTTGTTTGACGACGAACACAACATTGTGCGCATCGATATGACCGAGTATATGGAGAAATTCTCCGTGTCCCGCCTGATTGGAGCGCCTCCGGGATACGTTGGCTATGAGGAAGGCGGTCAGCTGACCGAGGCAGTGCGCCGCAAGCCGTATTCCGTTGTACTTTTTGACGAGGTGGAAAAGGCGCACCCCGACGTGTTCAATATCCTGTTGCAGGTACTGGACGACGGGCGCATCACGGATTCTCAGGGCCGCACGGTGGATTTTAAAAATACCATCATCATCCTGACTTCCAATCTCGGTTCCAGTTATATCCTGGAGGGAATCGGGGAGGACGGACAGATCAGTGAAGCAGCTAAGGAACAGGTCAGCAATTTGCTGAAAACCCAGTTCCGCCCGGAGTTTCTCAACCGTTTGGATGAGATTGTGTTCTACAAGCCGCTGACCCGGTCGGAAATTTACCACATCGTGGACCTGCAGATTGCCGATCTGCGCCGCAGGCTGGAGGATAAGCAGCTTGGTGTCGAGCTGACCGCTGTGGCAAAGGATTATATTGTGGACCAGGGTTATGATCCGGTTTACGGCGCGCGTCCGCTGAAGCGCTACATTCAGAGCAGGGTGGAGACGTTGATTGCAAAACTGATCATTCAGGCCGAGTTGAAACCCCGTACCGTGCTGACCGTCGATTATGATGGAAACCAGCTGACAGTTTGCCCATCCAATTGATAACAGCCGCATTTTTACCCTCGTCTTGCGCCGGGTGCGTAAGACGAGGGCATTTTTCATCTAAACGCCGAAGGGGAATTGCTTGTACATTCCACGGGAATGCGATATAATAGGACTTACATTCGATTGCTGTGAAAAGCATCACGGAGGAATGTCATGAAAGATAAGCAACCTTTTGAGGATTTAGAGAGACAGCTTTCCGATTTGGGGGACCAGATCAATCAAACCGTAAAAGACGCGCTGCATTCGGAGGGATTTGAGGAGCTCAAGGACTCTGTCCGTTCTGTTGGAAAAGATGTCAGCCGGTCCGTTAAGAGGTCGGTTCGGGAGAGCGTCCGGGGAAGCAAAAGAAGGCCCTATGTGAAAAGTGCATCAACCCCGGTGGAGCCGCCACCTGTGGTGCGTGTGATGCGCAAGCCGGTGGGAAATGTATCCGGGGTTTTGATGCAGGTATTCGGCCTGTTGGGTGCGATCCCCACAGGCATTGCGCTGCTGGTTCTGACGGCGCTTTTTTTTGCTGGTCCCATGGGCGCTGTTCCCTATGCCATTGCCGCGTCCTGTACGGCTCCGGTGTGTTTGGGAAGTATTGTGCTGACTGCCTGCGGCAAGAGCAGGCGCCGCCGCGCGCAGCGTTTTATGCGGTATCAGGCGCAGTTGGGCGGCGATTCTTATTGTTCCATTCAACAGCTGGCCGCTTCAGTCGGGGAGTCCAGGGAATTTGTCGTAAAGGACTTGCGTAAGATGATCCAAAGGGGCATGTTTCCCGAGGGGCATATCGATGAGCAGCAGACCTGCCTGATGGTGACAAACGAGACTTACCAACAGTATTTACAGGCGCAGGAAAGCGCCAAACGCCGTTTACAGGGTGAGGAGCAAAAACAGGACTCTGCGGCGCAGGACGGCGATCTGGAGGCCGCGATCGCCGAGGGGCGTGATTATATCTGGCAGATCAGAGAAGCGAACCGGGCTATTCCAGAGCCGGAAATCTCTGAAGAGCTGGACCGTCTGGGGGAGATATCCTCCAAAATTTTCAGCCATGTGGAGAGTCATCCGGAAAAGCTGCCGGAAATCCGCAGATTTATGCAATACTACCTGCCCACAACTTTGAAACTGGTAAAAGCGTACCGAGAGTTCAACGAACAGCCGGTTCAAGGGGAAAACATCTCCAATACCAAGCTGGAAATCTGCCGCGCGCTGCATACAATTAATAAGGCGTTTGAAAACCTGCTGGACAGTTTGTTCCAGAACGAGGCATTGGATATTTCAACGGATATTTCCGCGCTGAAAACAATGCTGGCGCAGGAGGGGCTGACGGAAGATCAGTTCCATCAATGAACCAAAATGATCGGAGGATAACACCATGGATGATATGCTGCAGGAAAGCCCTACATTGACCTTTGAGCCCTTCAAGGAGGAAACCCCGTCCGTGCTGCAAAAGGCTCCGGAGAAGGAGCCTGTGCCCGCGTTTGACGACAGTATGCTGACCCCGGAAGAGCGCCAAATGGTGGACAGCTTCGCGTCGCAGATCGACCTGCATAACACCAGTATGATTTTGCAGTTTGGCGCGGGCGCGCAGAAAAAGATGGCGGACTTCTCTGAAACCGCTTTGAACAAGGTTCGAACCAAGGATTTGGGCGAGGTGGGCGAGATGCTCTCCAGCGTTGTCTCCGAGCTGAAGAGCTTTGACGTGGAAGAGGAAGAAAAGGGCGTCTTTGGCTTTTTTAAGCGCAGCGCCAATAAGATCAATGCGATGAAGGCGAAGTACGACCGCGCAGAGGTGAACGTGGAAAAAATCTGCCATGTTCTGGAGGGCCATCAGGTTCAGTTGCTCAAGGACGTCGCCATGCTGGATAAAATGTATGAAATGAACAAGGTCTACTTTAAAGAACTGTCCATGTACATTCTGGCGGGCAAAAAAAAGTTGGCGCAGGTACAGGGCGAAGAGCTCCCCGCGCTGGTGGCGAAGGCGCAGCAGTCCGGGCTGCCGGAGGATGCGCAGGCGGCGAACGACCTTGCTTCCCTCTGCAACCGATTTGACAAAAAGCTGCACGACCTGGAGCTGACGCGGATGATTTCCATCCAGATGGCGCCGGAAATCCGTTTGGTGCAGAACAACGATACGCAGATGTCGGATAAAATTCAGTCCACACTGGTCAACACCATTCCGCTCTGGAAGAGCCAGATGGCGCTGGCGTTGGGGATTGCGCATTCTCAGCAGGCGGCGCAGGCGCAGCGCCAGGTTACCGATATGACGAACGAGCTGTTGCGCAAAAACGCATCTACGCTGAAAATGGCGACGGTAGAGACGGCAAAGGAATCGGAGCGCGGCATCGTCGATATTGAAACGCTGCGCGCTACCAATGAAAGCCTGATTTCCACACTGGACGAAGTGGTTCGCATCCAGGAGGAAGGCCGCCAGAAGCGCCGTGAGGCGGAGGCGGAAATCGGACGACTGGAAGGCGAGCTGAAACAGAAGCTCCTGCAGATCAGGGGATAAAAGCGAATAAATTGACGATCCCCCCGCCAAAGGCGGGGGGATCGTTCTTATACTGCCGAATTTTTGTACAAAACATGCGTTGTAATATAGACCTTGTTGTATGGAACTCTTTTCAGCGGGAGCAGTAAGCGCGGATGGCCTCCACGATAAAGCGGGTCAGGCTGTCACCGTATAGGTCGATGTTCTGCTGAAACCGCGCGTCCGCAAGATACATTTCTCCCAATCCCATCAACATCTCGTCGCTGCATGCGTAAAAATTGCGGGAAAGGTACGATTGATAAGCCGCGACGGTTTTCTGCACGGCGGAGCTGTCGGGAGCCTGGTCCATGTTCGCGGCAAAGGACTGAAATAGCGATTCCATTTCCTTTTGCACACAATCCCAGTCCTCTTTGGTATAACCTGCGGTTTTGCGCTGGCTTTCCTGATAGGCTTCCGTATTTCCCCAGCGTTCCTTTACCTCCTGTGCATATTCCCTTTGTGCCGCTTCAATCGCGTTGTTGTCAAATTCTTTTAAGCTCATCTCTTTTTCTCCTTTCAAAATGCTGTCGATCAGGTCGATCAGCCCCTCCAGACGTTCCTTTTTCATGTGGAGCAGGGAACGATGGCGGGTCAGCGCCTGGTTTGCGTCAAAGGAGGGACAATCCAAAATGGATTGGATTTCCTGCAGGGGAAAGTCCAGCTCCCGGAAAAACAGAATCTGTTGCAGGCGGGCGATTTCCTCCGGCCCATATAGACGATACCCGGCCTCGGTGGTCTCCGCCGGATGTAAAAGCCCGATTTCATCGTAATAATGCAGTGTGCGCACACTGACGCCGCAGAGCCGGGAAATTTCCTTGACGGTTTGTTTCATGTGATTCACTCCTTTGCTGCACTCAGCATAATCGATGACGTAACGTCAGAGTCAAGCGTTTTTTTAATATGACAGAAGTTGTCCGGTTTTTCTGTTATACTTAATAGCAGGAGAAAGAGAGAAGGGAAATATTTTTATGCAGATACATCGCCTGTTTGAAATCGTCTATTTGCTGATGGAGCGCGGCTCCGTCACGGCGGCAAAGCTTGCGGAACATTTTGAGGTTTCCACACGGACCATCTATCGGGATATTGATACATTGTCCGGCGCGGGCATTCCGATCTACGCAAGCAAGGGGCGCGGCGGAGGGATCCAGCTTCTGCCCAATTTTGTGCTGAATAAGTCGCTGCTGTCCGAATCGGAGCAGGACGAAATCCTGTTTGCGCTGCAGAGCCTGCAGGCTACGAACGCCGTACAGAGCCAGCAGACGCTCACCCGGCTCAGCGGCCTGTTCCGCCGGAGCAGTGTGGACTGGATTGATGTGGACTTTTCCCGTTGGGGCGGCGGAGAATGGGAGAGGCAGAAATTTGTCTCTTTGAAAACCGCGATTTTAGAAAGCCGCGCAGTCGAGTTTGTCTATTATAACGGGGCCGGAGAGAAAAGCGAACGGAGAGCAGAGCCGGTCAAGCTGCGATTTAAAAACAATAGCTGGTATTTGCAGGCCTATTGCCTGTCCAAGCGGGCGTTTCGCACGTTTAAAATCAGCCGTATGCAGGATGTGCGGGTGTTAGATCAATCCATTGAACCGAGGAGCATGCCCGTTCCAGATTTGGAAATGCAGGAAACGGCGTGCGACTGCCTGGTCCAGGTGGAGCTGGTGTTTTCTCCCAAGGTGGCGTTTCGATTATTTGACGAATTTGCGCCGGATCAGATACAGAAGAGGGAAGACGGAAGTTTTTTTGTGACCGCTCAATATCCGGGGGACGACTGGCTGTGCAGTTACCTGCTGTCCTTTGGGGAGCATGTAAAGGTGATTTCGCCGTCCTACCTGCAAGGGCTTTTGCAGGAGCAAGCCAAACGCATCATCGACCAATACCAAACAGAACAAAAGTTTTAACTCTTTTTCTATATGACATCCTGTTGTCCAGTTATGTGGTCTATACTACAGACAGAAAACGGGAACGCCAATAGGTTTCCCGGGAAAAGTGAGGAAATAATGATGAATTATGAAGTCGTAACACTGCAGGAGAAAACATTGACGGGCATTTGGGTACGCACGGATAATGAAGAACCGGAAATGATGGAGAAGATCGGCGGTTTGTGGCAGCGTTTCTTTGGAGGAGACCTGGAGAAGATCCCCAACAGGAAAGGAGAAACAATCTACGGCCTGTATACCAACTATCAGAAAGATAATACGAACGTCTATGACGCAGTCGTCTGCTGTGAAACGGACGGTTTACAGGAGGTTTCCGGCGCGTTTAAGAGTGTGGTGGTTCCGGCGGGAAAATATGCAAAGTTTACCTTCCACGGCGACGCGGAAAAGGATACGGGCGCTTTTTGGAAGGAAGTCTGGAATACGCCGCTTGCGCGCAGCTTCACCTGTGATTTTGAAGAGTATCCGCCCTGTGCGGACTGCCGCAACGCGGAAATTTATATTTATGTGGCGCTGGCAGATTTCTGCCAGAGCTGCGGTATGCCGATGACGGAAGCGGAGCACTATGGTACCAATGCGGACGGAAGCAAAAATGAAGAATATTGCTGCTATTGTTATAAAGACGGCGCTTTCACGGCGGATTGCACCATGGAGCAGATGATCAACTTTTGCCTGAATATAGGCATGGAGTCTGGTATGTATACGGACAGGGAAGCGGCAAAAAAAGAAATGATGCTGTATTTCCCCGCGTTGAGCCGTTGGAAAAACGCATAATGATGGAGCTTGCATCAGGTCTTTGACCGTGGTAAGATGGAGAAAATGGTTCAGGAAAGGGACGTTGCAAATGAAATCTTACCGAAAAGAACTGTGGTTCCATATTCCCTCCCGCAGAGGATTAGTCAATATCACACCGCAGGTAGAAGCGGCCTTGCGGGAAAGCGGGATCAAAGAGGGGCTGATCCTGGTCAATGCGATGAACATCACGGCGAGCGTTTTTATCAACGACGACGAGTCCGGACTGCATCACGACTATGAGGTCTGGCTGGAAAAACTGGCGCCGGAAAAGCCCTACAGCCAGTACTGCCACAACGGCTTTGAGGACAATGCGGACGCGCATCTGAAGCGTACAGTCATGGGCCGTGAAGTGGTGGTGGCGGTTACCGAAGGCAGGCTGGATTTTGGCACCTGGGAACAGATTTTTTATTTTGAGTTCGATGGAAAACGCGACAAACATGCGTTGGTTAAGATCATTGGCGAATAAAAAATCAGGGAAAAATTGAGGTCATCGGTCGTGTTGACAAGCGTTATGCCCGCCAGGTTGGTAATTGGCGCGGAAAATGCGGCGGATAGGTCAATGTTCCCACAGGGGCGGGCAGTAAACTTTCGTTGAACAGAGAATCCCCGGCTACAGGCTTTTAAACTGTAGCCGGGGATTTTTCATAGTGAAACGAAGCGGAGGACATTAGTCCTTTTTTCGGTGAGTAAAATAGGCCAGGACGCAGGCAAGTCCGCTACCAAGCGCTACCCATGGGAAAGCTGCACAGGCAAAGTCGAAAATCATAACAGATTTCCCCCTTCTATCAAACTGCGGTATGCGGCGGGTTTTATCGTTTCATAATGGTCTGGTGTTCTTTGGCATTTCACAGACTTTGCGTTCCTGAATATGCGGTTTTTCCCTTTTACTCTTGGTACAAGCCGCGAAGCAGCTCGATTTCCTTTGCGTGGCCCTCCGTCTCATTCGGCGTTTCCAAAATAAACGGCAGGTGGCGGAGCAGCGGATGGTTGATGATGCGCACAAGAGCGTCCAGTCCGATCTGCCCTTCGCCAATGCGCGCGTGGCGGTCCTTATGGCTTCCGATGGGATTCTGGCTGTCGTTCAAGTGAATCACCTTTAACCGGTCCAGTCCGATCACCTGATCAAATTGTTTCAGCACGCCGTCCAGATCATTGACAATATCGTACCCGGCGTCAAAGATATGGCAGGTGTCAATGCAGACCCCCATTTTGTCGGAAAGTGTCACGCGGTCCAGAATGGCGCGCAGTTCTTCAAAGGAGCGCCCCACTTCAGTGCCCTTGCCGGACATCGTTTCCAGCAGGACCGTCGTCTTCTGATCCGGGCGCAAAATCTGGTTTAACGTCTCTGCAATGCGTTCTATGCCGATTTCGGGCCCTTGCTTTACGTGGTTGCCGGGATGAAAGTTATATAGATTGCCGGGGAGCAGGTCCATGGTGGCGAGGTCTTCCTGCATAGCGTTTCTGGCAAATTCCCGCAAGCCTTCGTCGGCTGCGCACGCATTGAGCGTATACGGCGCATGCGCCAGCAGCGTGGCGAATTGATGCTCCTGGGCAAAAGAGACAAGCGCCGCAATGTCTGCTGGATTTACCGCTTTGGCGCGGCTGCCGCGCGGATTTCTCGTAAAATATTGAAAGGTGTTGGCCCCGATGGAAAGGGCGGTTTTTCCCATGTTCAGGTATCCCTTGGCAGAGGAAAGATGGCACCCGATGTTCAGCATAGCAAACCTCCATTATATTGTGATATGTCTTATTATATACTATTTTACTATAGATTTCTACAGGGAAGAAAAAGATGATGCGGCATAAAAAAGCCGGACCTAAAACATGGGGCCCGGCTCGGTTTGAAAGGATCAGAAAACAGGACAAACTATTTGATTTCAATACGGCGGCTTGCAGGGACGGCCTCCTCTTTTTTGGGAAGAACAAGTTCCAGGACGCCGTTTTTGTATTCTGCCTGGATGCCGCCTGCGTCAATGGAGGAAATATCAAAGCTGCGGCTCATAGAGCCGTACCGGCGCTCTCTGCGGATAAAGTTTTTATCCTCGTTTTTGGTTTCCTCCGTATGCTCCGCGGAAATGGTAAGGCGGTCTCCGTCAATATCAATATGAACATCCTCTTTGCTGAAGCCCGGCAAATCTGCTTTCAGCAGATATTGGCTGCCCTGGTCGATAATATCGGTATTGCAGGGGGCAAATTCTTTTTCCGTCTCGCCAAAGAAATTACGGGACATCTGGTCAAAATAATTAAATAAGTTGTTGTTTCTGTGCTCAAAAGGAATCAGATCAAACATCATACTACCTCCCATTTAAATGTCTGTTGGTATAATTGAACAAGCTTGTGGTATATTGCAAGAAAGGCTTTTCAAGCGCAACCACCTTCTTTCCTATGTTGTCTTTCTTGCCTTTTATAATTCTAAGTATATAAAAGGAGTGTGACAAAAACGTTATAAAAATAAGAATAAATTATTAAATTTGGCACTTGAAATTGATGAGTGCTAAAGCGAGTGCGCTGGAAATCTTATGATTTTTCCCTATTTCCTATGATGGAAAAAGCACCGTGGATGTACTATAATAAATAAAAACAGGAACGGTTATAAAATGCATCATGTCCGTTCAGACAGGAGGGATCCATTGAAACGCGTTTTTTTAATGGTATTGGACAGCGTTGGAATCGGAGAAATGCCGGATGCCGCACAGTATGGCGATCAAGGCAGCAATACGCTGGCTGCCGCTGCATCAAGCCAATATTTTTCCACGCCGAATATGCAGGCGCTGGGTCTGTTTAACATAGACGGCGTGGCCTGCCGCCCTGGAGTGGAGCATCCGAAAGGGGCGTTTGCCCGCATGATTGAGCGCTCCAAGGGAAAGGATACCACAATCGGTCACTGGGAAATTGCGGGCATTTATTCGCCCAGGCCTCTGCCAACCTACCCGGAAGGCTTTCCGGCCTCGTTGCTGGAGGAATTCAGCCGCCGTACGGGCAGACGTGTAATCTGCAACAAACCGTATTCCGGCACGGAGGTCATTAAGGATTACGGGAAAGAACATGTGGAGACAGGCGCACTGATTGTTTATACTTCGGCGGACAGCGTATTTCAGATTGCCGCGCATGAAAGCGTCGTTCCCGTGGAGGAGCTGTATCAATACTGCGGGATCGCGCGGGAACTGCTCACCGGGGAGCACAGCGTTGGCAGAGTGATTGCGCGGCCCTTTACAGGCGAATATCCGGATTTTACCCGCACTTCCAACCGGCACGACTTTTCCCTGCTGCCGCCCGGCGTCACAATGCTGGACCAGCTTTCAGCCGCCGGACTGGACGTGATCGCGGTAGGGAAAATCAACGATATTTTTGCAGGGCAGGGGATCACACGGTTTACGCGCACCAGCGGAAACAGCAAGGGGCTTGCCCGTACGCTGGAATGGGTAAAAAAGGACTTTCAAGGCATTTGCTTTGTTAATCTGGTGGACTTTGATATGTTGTACGGACACCGCAATGATGTGGAGGGCTATGCAAAAGGGTTGACAGAGGTGGACCGGGCCGTCCCCGATTTGTTGGAAAACCTGCGGGAGGATGACCTGCTGATGTTTACGGCAGACCATGGCTGCGATCCCAGCACACCGTCAACAGACCATTCCCGCGAATATACCCCCTGGCTGATTGCAGGTCCCCGTGTCAAAAAAGGGGTCAACCTGGGCACGCTGCCGTCGTTTGCGGATATAGGTGCGACGATTCTGGACTATTTTGACGTAAAGCAGGAGATTACCGGGATTTCCCGGCTGAAAGATATCCTCAAAAAATAAAGCAGTGCCAAACTGTGGAAAGAACAGGAGCTTGCATATGGCTACAACACCGACGCCGCACAATGCGGCAAAACCTGGTGACCTTGCAAAAACCGTCCTGATGCCCGGCGATCCGCTCCGTGCAAAATTTATTGCGGAAACCTATTTGGAACATCCGGTCTGCTTCAATACCGTGCGCAATATGCTTGGTTATACGGGCGAATACCAGGGCAAACGTGTCTCCGTCATGGGGAGCGGTATGGGCATGCCGTCCATCGGCATCTATTCCTATGAGCTGTATCATTTTTACGATGTGGAAAATATCATCCGCATCGGCTCCGCAGGGGGGATAGCGGACGGCGTAAAAGTCCGCGATATCGTCGTGGGAATTGGCGCCTGTACCAATTCCAATTATGCCGCGCAGTACCATCTGCCGGGTCCGTTTGCGCCGATTGCCGACTTTGACCTTGCGCAGAAGGCCGTGCAGTATGCCAGAGCGCACGGGATTAACACAGTCGTCGGCAATGTGCTGTCCTCAGACACATTCTATGACGACGACGTCAACGCTTTGGCAGCTTGGAAAAAGATGGGTGTGCTGGCGGTGGAAATGGAATCCGCCGCGCTCTACATGAATGCGGCGCGCGCGGGCAAAAAGGCGCTCTGCCTGTTGACAATTTCTGACTGCCCGTTTACGGGAGAATCGCTTTCCGCCGAAGAACGGCAGACCAGTTTCCGCGATATGATGGAAATCGCGCTGTCTATCTCTGAATAATCAGGCCGCGTCATGGGAACGAATGTGATATACGCCTTTTTCTGCTTGTTTGCAGAGAATGAACAAAATCATAACGTTTAGGAGATCGTTTCCATGAAAAAGATCATTGCTTTTTTACTTGCAGGTACAATGGCGTTTGCCATGACAGCCTGCGGCGCTGGGGAATCCTCCAGCGAAGGGGCTTCCCAAACCTCCTCTGGTTCGGCGGGAGAATCCAAACCGGAAAGCCGCCCGGCAAACGGTTTTAGAATTTGTATGGTGACCGACGCCGGCGGCGTAAACGACCAGTCGTTTAACCAGTCTGCGTGGGAGGGCCTGCAAAAGCTGGAAAAGGGGCTGGGAGCAAAGGTAAGCTATATTGAATCCAAGCAGGAAGCGGACTACGCGACCAACCTGGATAAAGCGGCCGACGACAATGCGGACCTGATCTGGGGTGTGGGCTTTGCCATGGCGGACGCCGTCACTGTTGCGGCGATAGCAAATCCGGACATTCACTATGCCATTGTGGATAATGCCTATGACGAGGCAACAATGCCCGAGAATATCACGGGCGTTATGTTCCGCGCACAGGAGCCTTCTTTTATCGTCGGCTACATTGCGGCAAAGACCACAAAGACCAATCGGGTCGGTTTTGTGGGCGGCGTGACCAGCGACATTGTCGACCAATTCCAATACGGTTATCAGGCGGGCGTCGCCTATGCGGCAATGGAGCTGAACAAGACCGTCACCGTCGATGTGCAGTACGCGGAGAGCTTTACCGACGCGTCCAAGGGCAAAGCCATTGCGTCCAAAATGTTTTCCGACGGCTGCGATATTGTATTCCATGCGGCGGGCGGCGTTGGAGTCGGCGTGATTGAAGCGGCAAAAGACGCCAACAAGCTGGCCATTGGCGTTGACCGCGACCAGGCGTACCTTGCCCCCAAGAACGTATTGACGTCTGCTGTCAAGCTGGTGAACGTCGCGGTAGAGTCGGTTTCCAAAGAGATAATAAACGGAGAGAAGACCAGCGGCAGAACCTACACGTACGGGCTCACAGAAGGTGCGGTCGGTATCCCGGAGGACTTCACGTTGATGGGAGAAAAGACGTACCAGGACGCGCTCAAGGTAGAAGAATTGATTAAAAGCGGCAAAGTCATTCCGCCCGCCAATGCGGAGGAATATACGCAGTTCATTGGATAAGCCGGGCCTGTGGACCGGATAAAGAGTTCTGGCGGCAGGCGGGGCGTTTTATCAGAAAACGCCCCGCTTCCTGTAACAGTGCATTGCGTGGGAGGGCGGAGAATGGAGATCAGAAAAGAATATGCGGTGCAGATGCACGGTATCACCAAGCGGTTCGGCAGCTTTTATGCACTGGATGGAGTGAATCTGGACGTTGAAAAAGGGACGATTCATTCCCTTCTGGGAGAAAACGGTGCGGGAAAAAGCACGCTGATGAATATTCTGTACGGTTTGTATCAAGCCGACGAGGGCGAAATATACTTAAACGGGGAAATGGTCGCAATCAAAAACCCTAATGTTGCCATATCGCATGGGATCGGCATGGTGCATCAGCACTTTATGCTGGTGGACAATTTTACGGTGACGCAGAATATCATTCTGGGGAAAGAACCCGTTCATGCGTGCGGAATCCTTGATATGAAAAAAGCCCGCGAGCAGGTCCGGCAGATTGTGGAAAAATACGGCCTGCAAGTCGACCCGGACGCTAAAATAGAGGATATTTCCGTCGGCATGCAGCAGCGCGTGGAGATTTTAAAGGCATTGTACCGCGGGGCGGACCTGCTGATCCTGGATGAGCCGACCGCTGTTCTGACGCCGCAGGAAATCGATGAGCTGATTCAAATCATGCATAACCTGGTAGCGGACGGAAAAACGATTATTATCATTACGCATAAGCTGAAGGAGATTAAGGCGAGCTCGGATTTCTGTACGGTGATCCGCAGGGGAAAAGGGGTCGATACCGTTTCCGTGCAGGATGTGAACGAAGAAGAGCTCGCGAGCAAAATGGTGGGACGCGCCGTCCGGCTTGTGGTGGAAAAAACGCCGGCTCAGCCGGGGCACACCGTACTTGAGCTGGACCGTCTCACCGTTGCCGGGAGCCGCGGCGTGGATGCGGTAAGGGAGCTTTCTCTGCAAGTGCGCAGGGGAGAAATTGTTGGAATAGCCGGCGTGGACGGAAATGGACAAAAGGAACTGGTGGAGGCAATTACCTGCCTGACCGGATGCAAAAGCGGGACGATCCGGATAAACGGTGTGGAAGTGCAGAATACGACGCCGCGGAACGTGGTCGACCACAAAATTTCCACGATCCATGAAGACCGCCAGAGACGTGGACTGGTACTGAATTTTACCGTAGCGGAAAATGCGGTATTGGAGAAATACCGGGAAAAACCGTTTCAAAAGCGTGGCGTGCTGGACCGCGGCAAAATCCTTTCGTTTGCAGACGAATTGATACGGGAATACGACGTCCGTCCGGAGGACTGCGCACAGCAGCCGGTGCGGGGGCTTTCCGGCGGCAACCAGCAGAAGGTGATTATCGCGCGGGAGGTTTCCAATGAGCCGGACGTATTGATTGCCGTACAGCCAACGCGCGGGCTGGACGTGGGGGCGATCGAGTATGTGCACCGCACTCTGGTGCGGGAGCGTGACAGGGGCCGGGCAATCCTGCTGATCTCTTTGGAGCTGGATGAGGTGATGCACGTCTCCGACCGGATTGCCGTCCTTTATAACGGACAGATTGTCGGGGAATTTCAGCAGGAGGAAGCCGACGAAAAAACGATTGGCCTGTTGATGGCGGGAGGAAAGCGGTATGCAGAAAACGGTTAAGCTGTTGAGAAAGCCCATCACTTCCACTCTCATTGCCGTTCTGTTCGGTTTTCTCGTGGCTTCGGTGGTTCTGCTGGCTGCCGGATACAACCCGGCAGAAGCGTTTGGCGCGCTGTTCCACGGCATCTTTTCAAAGCCCAAATATATTTCAAATGTAATCATCAAGGCTGCGCCAATCACACTCACGGCGATCAGTGTGGCGTTTGCCTATCGAGCGGGCCTCTTTAACATTGGGGCTGAGGGTCAGTATATTGTGGGGGCGATCGCTTCCACGCTGGTGGGGTATCTGCTGCATCTGCCCGCCGTTCTGCAGGTCCCGCTGGTGATCCTGTCCGGTATGGCGGCAGGGGCGCTTTATGGAGGCCTTATAGGGCTGCTCAAAGCCCGATTTGGCATCCACGAGGTGCTGACCAGTATTATGCTGAACTGGATTGCACTGTATCTTTCCAATTTTGTGGTGCAAAGCAAACTTTTTCACCAGCCAAACAGCACGGCGACCTATCCGGTCCAGCGGAGCAGCTACACGATGCTGCTGCCCAACTGGAAGACATCGGATGAGGGGCTTGCGTTTTTGCGGCAGCACAAATGGCTTTCAGAAATTTTATTGAAAACGGACGTCAATTTTGGATTCCTGACGGCGGTTGCCGCAGCGCTCCTGATCTGGTTTTTGCTGTACCGTTCCGTAAAGGGCTTTGAATTCCGCGCGGTCGGTTCCAATCATGCGGCGGCGGAGCTTTCCGGCATCCCGGTGAAGCGCAACATGGTTCAGGCCATGTTGATAGCGGGTGCGCTTTCCGGATTGGCGGCCGCTATGATCATCACCGGGACCAATCCGCATCGCATATCCACGCTGGCCGCATTTGAAAACAACGGTTTTAATGGGCTGTCGGTCGCCTTTATTGCGGGAAGTTCCCCCATCGGCTGTATCTTCGCCGGCCTTCTGTTTGGCGGCCTTCTCTATGGCGGGCAGTCGATTCAGGCGGAGGTTGGAGCGCCGACGGAGGTCATCAACATCATGATCGGCACAATTGTCTTTTTTGTGGCGCTGACCAGAATCGTGCCGGCTCTGGCGGACAGGCTGGAAAGAAGGGGGAGTCGTCGTGCTGAATGATCTTTCCCTGCTGATTGGCATAACGCTGATGTATTCTGCTCCCTTGATTTTTGGCGCCCTGGGCGGCGTGATATCCGAGCGCGCCGGGGTAATCAACCTGGGAATTGAGGGAATGATGACCATTGGCGCGTTTGCCGGTGCGGCGGTGGGATTTTATTCTCAAAATCCATGGCTGGGTCTTCTGGCCGCCGGCGCGGCGGGAGGCTGTATGGCGCTTTTACATGCGGTTGCTTCCGTTACGTTCCATGCGGACCAGACCATTTCCGGCATTGCGTTGAATTTAATCGGCCCCGGCCTGGCATTGTTTATTTGCCGGCTGTATTTTGACGGTGCGACAATGACGCAGCCGGTTGCGCATAAGTTGCCAAAAGTATTAGGAGATAATCAGCTTAATGGAGTAACACAGAATCTAAATGTAGACGTAACGGTTCCGCTTGCTTTAGCTGCTATGCTGATTCTCTGGTTTATCCTTTACAGGACCAAATGGGGCCTGCGCATCTGGGCGGTTGGAGAGCATCCGACAGCGGCGGATACAATGGGAATCTATGTGCGTGGAACAAGGTATATCTGCGTAATTCTCTCCGGTATACTGGCTGGATTTGGCGGCGCTTCCATGACGCTGGCGGTGATCCCGCAGTTTACACCGGTGGCGATCAGCGGCCAGGGATTCATTGCGCTTGCGGCTGTGATTTTTGGCAAATGGACGCCGCACGGCGCGTACGGGGCCTGTCTTTTGTTTGGCTTTGCACAGGCGCTGACAGTGTTTTTAGGCGGCGGCAAAGCGCCCGTCCCGTCTGAAATTCTTGCCATGCTGCCGTATCTGCTGACCATTTTGGTGCTGGTCTTGTTTGTGGGACGGTCCGCGGCCCAAAGGCGGATGGAGAACCGTATGAAAAGGGCGTGCGTTAAATGTACTTCAAAATGATACAGGGAAGGAAGAGAAAAATGGAACAGGAAAAATTGCTGAAAATGGTAGATCATACACTTCTGACGCAAACGGCTACATGGGCGGAGATACGACAGGTCTGCGACGATGCGATTCAGTATCACACGGCGTCCGTCTGTATCCCCGCGAGCTATGTCAAGCGCGTGAAGGAGTACGTGGGGGAACGCATGGCGGTTTGTACCGTAATCGGTTTTCCAAACGGCTATGCGACAACAGCGGCAAAGGTATTTGAAACAGAGGATGCGATTGCAAACGGTGCGGATGAGATCGATATGGTGGCAAACCTCGGATGGATCAGGGACGGCCTGTACGAGCAGCAGCTGGAAGAAATCAGGCAGATCAAAGCAGCCTGCGGGGGTCGGATTCTCAAGGTAATCATCGAGACATGTTTGCTGACGGAACAGGAAAAAATACGCATGTGTCAGGTGGTGGCAGAATCCGGCGCGGATTATATCAAGACCTCCACAGGCTTTTCCACAGCGGGCGCGACCTTTGACGATGTGGCGCTGTTTCAGAAGCATGTGGGCCCTCGCATAAAGATCAAGGCGGCAGGCGGCATCTCTTCCCTGGAAGATGCGGAGCGCTTTGCCGCGTTGGGTGCGTCGCGGTTGGGAACAAGCCGGATCGTCAAACTGATCAAGAAGGAAGAAGCACACGGCTATTGATTCTGAAAAGGATGCGTTCATTTCTTTGATAAGGAGTAATGGAATGGAACACAAAAAACTGGTGACAGCGGCGCTTGCGGCGCGTGAAAAAGCGTACACGCCGTACGCAAAGTTTCAGGTTGGAGCAGCTCTTTTGGGAAAATCGGGAAAGATTTATCCGGGCTGTAATGTAGAATGCGCGTCGTATTCGCCCACCAACTGTGCAGAGCGCACGGCATTTTTCCGGGCGGTCAGCGAGGGAGAGCGGGCCTTTACCGCCATTGCAATCGTGGGAGGGCCGGAGGGAAAGCCCGTTGAATCGCTGTGTCCGCCCTGCGGCGTGTGCCGCCAGGTCATGATGGAATTTTGCGATCCGGATATATTCCAAATTATATTGGCGGACAGCCCGGATCACTGGCAGGTACATACCCTTCGGGAACTGCTTCCTTTGGGATTCGGGCCTGCGAATATTTCAGGAGGAAAGGAGGAAGAATCTCATGAGAATGTATGACGTTATTGCAAAAAAGCGGGACGGAGAAGCGCTTTCAGATGAGGAAATTCAATTTTTTGTGAACGGCTATGTAGCAGGCGATATTCCGGATTATCAGGCGAGCGCGCTGCTGATGGCCATTTATTTTCAGGGTATGACGCCGCAGGAGACGGCGGCTCTCACCCTGTGTATGGCACGCTCCGGAGACATGGTGGACCTTTCCTCAATCGACGGGATCAAGGTCGATAAACACAGCACCGGCGGCGTGGGGGATAAGACCACTTTGGTGATTGCGCCAGTCGTTGCTTCATTGGGCGTACGAGTGGCAAAGATGAGCGGGCGCGGGCTGGGGCATACGGGCGGGACAATCGATAAGATGGAATCGATTCCGGGGTTGCGGACCGCGTTGGATGAGCAGACCTTTTTCGATGTTGTGCGCAGGATCGGCGTGAGCGTCGTTGGGCAGACCGGCAACCTGGTTCCCGCAGATAAAAAGCTGTATGCCCTGCGGGATGTGACGGCGACCGTCAACAGTCTGCCGTTGATTGCATCCAGCATTATGAGCAAAAAGATCGCGGCGGGATCGGACCGCATCCTGTTGGACGTTAAGACGGGCAGCGGGGCGTTTATGAAGACCGTGGAAGACGCCATCGCGCTGGCGCAGGAAATGGTCTCCATCGGGGAGCAGGTGGGCAAAACCACCATTGCCCTGGTTACAGATATGGACCGTCCGCTCGGTTGTGCCATTGGCAATGCGCTGGAAATTCAGGAGGTTTGTGAAACTCTGCAGGGCCGGGGACCGGCGGACCTGACGGAGGTTTGCATGGAGCTCGCCTCCAATATGCTGATGTTGGCCGGAAAAGGCGATGTGGATACCTGCCGGGTTTTGGCGCAGCGTCAAATTGAGAACGGCGCGGCGTTTGCCAAGTTAAAGGAAATGGTTGCGGCGCAGGGCGGGGATGTCTCTGTGTTAGAAGATTTTAAAAAATTTCCCAAAGCGTCTGTTTGCCGGGCCGTTGTTGCACAGAAGACCGGCTATCTGTATGCGATCGATACGGAGCGGTGCGGGATAGCCGCGGTGGAGCTTGGCGCAGGCAGAGAGAAGAAAGAAGACGCCGTTGATTTCAGCGCGGGAATTGTGTTGCGCAAACAGATTGGAGAGCCAGTTCAGGAGGGGGAACCGATTGCGGATTTTTATACCTCGGGACTGGAAAAATTCCATGTCGCGGAAGAATTATTTCAGAAATCTGTATCGATAAAGGAAGAATTACCACCGCAAAAGCCGCTGATTTATGCACGTGTGACAGCCGATCAGATTGAAAGAATAAAATCGTTGTAGAAAAATAAAGAAGTTCTTTGTGCAATTTGCAGAAATTCACAGGAGCTTCTTTCTTTTATTTGATAGAATACGCTGTACATATTCCTTTAAATAGAGTCATATTTTCAATCTTGTTTGTATAGTGAAACAAAAAATTGAAAAAATGGTAAATGATGGTTGACTGTGCAAGCTTTATTGTTTATCATGACGATATATCATATGAATCCAGGGAGGTATTTGAGTGAGCGGCTACAAAACGATATTAGAGCATTTTGAGCATCCTGAATTAGGCTGTTATGACTCTTATGGAATCTTGGGAGAATTTTCAGATCAAATGATAAAATTGAGCGACGTTTCTATCTGCAGAGAAAAAGTGGAGAAAGCGGTTGCTGTGTTAAATGCTTATCAGGTATCGTATTTGCATTTGATGGATATCATCTCAGATTTCTGTGGGACAGACGAACTCCTGGAGCTTTACGGTCAAATGATTGGTCAGCGGGTTTAAAATGGCGGCATATGTGCAACAATAAAACATGAATTCTATTTGGAGGTGGAGTCATGTTGGATTGTAGGATTGCAAAAATCAGAGGCAGAGAAATTCTGGATTCCCGTGGGAATCCTACAGTGGAAGCGGAGGTTGTGTTAGCTTGCGGCGCATGCGGCAGAGCAAGCGTTCCTTCCGGCGCTTCAACCGGGATCTATGAGGCGCATGAGCTGCGCGACGGTGAAAAAAGGCGCTATGGCGGCAAAGGTGTTCTGAAAGCGGTGCGCAACATCAATGAAATCATTGCGCCGGCATTGGCAAGAATGGACGCGTTGCGTCAAACGCTCTTGGATCGTAAACTGTTGGAATTGGACGGCACAAAAAACAAGTCAAAATTAGGAGCAAACGCCATTTTAGCCGTTTCGCTTGCGGCAGCGCATGCGGCGGCGGAAGCGGCTTGCCTGCCGCTTTACAGCTATATCGGCGGCATGAAGGCGCATATGCTGCCCGTTCCGATGATGAATATTTTGAACGGCGGTGCGCATGCGACCAATAATATCGATATACAGGAGTTTATGATTATGCCCGTCGGCGCGGAAAGCTTCCGGGAAGCGTTGCAATGGGGCAGCGAGATTTATCATACGCTGGGTCGTCTTCTCAAAGAGCATGGCCTTGCGACCGCAGTGGGAGACGAGGGCGGTTTTGCGCCGAATCTTTCCTCGGATGAAGAAGCGATCGAATGGATTATTCGGGCGGTGCAGGAAGCGGGCTATACCACCGAGGACATTAAAATTGCGCTCGATGCTGCAAGCAGCGAATGGTATCAGGACGGAGTGTACACCCTGCCCAAACGGGGAAAGACATTGACAAAAGAAGAGCTGGCGGCATATTGGAACGCGTTAATTGACCGGTATCCCATTATTTCCATTGAAGACGGCCTTGGGGAACAGGACTGGGAAGGCTGGACCATGCTGACAAAGTCTTTGCCGATTCAGCTGGTGGGGGACGACCTGTTTGTAACCAATGCGGAACGTTTGCGCGAAGGTATTAATAAAAAGGCCGGAAACTCGATTTTGGTCAAGGTCAACCAGATTGGTACGCTGACAGAAACGCTGGACGCGATGGAAACAGCCCGTGCCGCGGGTTATACCGCCGTGGTATCGCACCGTTCGGGGGAGACAGAGGATACCACCATTGCGGACTTGGCGGTCGCGGCAAATGCAGGGCAGATTAAAACAGGCGCCCCATGCCGTACGGACCGTGTGGCAAAGTATAACCGCCTGCTCCGTATTGAGGAAGAACTGGGAGAGGCTGCCTGTTATGCAGGAAGAGACGCTTTCCCATTTAAAGTATAATAACCTCACGCCGTGACCGGAAGCAGAGCTTCCGACGGCTGAGAGAACATTGTACCGTTGTGATGGAGGCTGCGCCTCTTTATGGTATAATAACCTCACACCGTGACTGGAAGCAGAGCTTCCGACGGCTGAGAGAATATTGAACCGTTGTGACGGAGGCTGTGCCTCTTTATGGTATAAATAAAGCAGCTCCGCCGATGAAAGCCACCGGCGGAGCATTTTTAATCGTTTATAACAGCTTGCGAATGGAGTCTTCCACTTCCTTGAGGCCGGCAGTCGGTTCAAATCTGGCAACTACATTACCGCTGCGGTCCACAAGGAATTTTGTGAAGTTCCATTTGATATCCGGATTTTGTGCATAGTTTGGGTCTTCCTTACGCAGGAGGTCTTCCAACACGTTGGTGAGCGAATGCTCCGGATGGAAGCCCTGGAAGGCCTTTTCATTGGTCAAATATCGGAAAAGCGGTTCGGTTTGCGGTCCTTTGACGTTTGTCTTTGCGAGCATGGGGAACGTTACGCCGTAATTGGATCGGCAGTATTCCAATATCTTTTCATTGCTTTCCGGGTCCTGCTCATGAAATTGGTTGCAGGGAAACCCCATAATGACCAGGCCGTGATCCCGACACTTTTGAAACAATTTTTCCAGGTCTTCAAACTGCGGTGTAAAACCACATTTGCTGGCAGTATTGACAATGAGTAGAATTTTACCCTTATAGTCAGAAAGAGCAAGCTCTTTTCCGTTCATCTGACGCACGTGGAAATCATAGACGTTCATTTGCACGCCTCCTTTCTCGTTTTATTATGGAGGAAAAAAGACGCAATATACAGGTTTGCCTGACGGTATCAGCGTTGCTGTGCAGAAACCGTAGAGGCGTCAAGTCCAGGAAAAATGCGGATTTTTCGTTAAATTTCGTAGTGAATGTGTCTGGTTTTCATTTTGGTAACAATTGACTTTTGTCTTCTTTTCCAAAGATTGAATCGATGGAATTTGGCATCGTTGACTTTCGTTTGGTACGTGTTATAATAAATAACATAGAAAAATAAATTTCTGTGGCAAGGGAGCGTTGAACATGAGCGGACAAAAAAAGGAAGCTTTCTCCAATAAAATTTATACCATTGTTTCGAAGCAGAGCGGGAAAGTGTTGGAAGCGGAACTTGACGGTGAAAGCCGCAAGGTACAGATGAATCAGCAGACCGGTGCGGAGAACCAGCAGTGGCAGTTTATTGACGGGGGCGATCAGTATTATAAGCTGATGAACAAAGGCTCCGGCAAAGCACTGGACATTATGCTGGGCGGCTCTGAAAATGGCACATGGCTGCATCAGTGGGATGTAGTGGGTTCAGACAGCCAGCTGTGGTTTGTGGAAGCAGCCGTGGAGGATTGTTATAAAATTAAATCCAAGGTTTCCGGCAAATGCGTAGACGTTGTAGGCATGTCCCAGGAGGACGGCGCAAATGTGCAGATTTGGGAAGACCTTAACGGCGATAACCAGCAGTGGAAGCTGGTTGAGCTGGCAGCAGAAACGCCTGTAGCGACAGAGCCGGAAGAAACAGCGGTCGTCGTGGAAGAGCCCAAGGAAGTCGTGAAGACGGAGCCGAAAAAAACGACCAGAGCAACCAGGACAAAAGCGGCTGCAGAAAAAAAAGTGGAAGCGGCGGTCGTGGCAGCCGATGAAACACCGGCGGAGAAACCGGCTGCAAAAAGAGCGGCGAGAAAAAGAACTCCCAAAGCGAAAAAATAATCTTTGGCGGATAAAGGCCCATAGATGGGAAATCCATCTATGGGCCTTTTTGCTTTTATGTCATGCTTCTCATAATGCAGGTAAGTTGTGGGAAAATGTGATAAAATAAGAATATTTCCGGTTAAGCTTGTTTAAAATGGTAGAAATGGATAGGAGGAGTTTTATGAACCCAAAGAAATGGAACTGGAGCCGGCTTATCACCGTTTTTGTATTTTTAACACTGCTGGTTTCTGCTGTTTTTGTCGCAATTCGTTTGGTAATTGCGCCGGCACATCCGGAAGAAGGCAGTTTTGAACGCCTGAAAAGCGACTATGTCCTGATGTTTGCACAGTGTATCCTTGGCATGGTTGTGATGGTTCTTCCGGGCGTCATTTCTAAAAAACTGAAAATTGAAATACCGTCCGGTATGATGATTTTGTTTGTAATCTTTTTGTACTGTGCGATTTATTTGGGAGAAGTCAAAAGCTTTTATTATAATATCCGATCCTGGGACACGGTTCTGCACTGGTTCAGCGGCGCGATGATCGGCGCCCTTGGCTTTTCGTTTGTGGCGCTGTTTAACAATGCGGAGAAAATTCCTGTCAATTTAAGTCCGTTCTTTGTGGCGGCGTTCGCCTTCTGTTTTGCAGTGACACTGGGAGTGTTCTGGGAGTTCTATGAGTTTACGTTCGATGGACTTTTGGGATTAAATATGCAGAAGTTTGCGTTGGAAGATGGAACTCTGCTTGCGGGCCGGGCTGCATTGATGGATACCATGAAGGATCTGGTGGTCGATGCAGTGGGAGCGATGGTGGCAAGTATTATCGGGTATATTTCATTGAAGTACAAAAAAGGCTGGATTGAAAAATTTCAAATTACCCGTAAAAAGTATCTGGAAAACAAAGAACATCGCGCATCATGACAATGTAGCCGTATGCAGTGCAAACAGCGCTGCATACGGCTTTTTATTACGATAAAAGAGTTGCTTGTGATTACAATAGAAAAAGAATAGAATAATAGTATTAATAAATCGGGTCATCGGGAAAAGGTTGGTGAAGGCATTGCGTATTTTTGACATATTAGGCCCTGTTATGGTTGGACCGTCCAGTTCGCATACAGCGGGTGCGGTCCGCATCGGTTATATTACGAGGGAATTGCTGGGAGAGGAACCAATCAAAATAGAGATGCTGCTTCATGGTTCCTTTGCGGAAACAGGACAGGGGCATGGTACAGATCGTGCACTGGTTGCGGGACTGTTGGGAATGCAGCCGGACGACATGCGGATTCCGGAGAGTCTGCGGCTGGCAAAGGAAAAAGGAATTATTGTCAAACAAGGAACAGTCCAATTAAGAGACGTGCACCCCAATACCGTTATGCTGCGTGTGGCTGATTTGGCAGGAAAAGGGTTGGAGGTCATTGCGTCTTCTCTGGGAGGAGGGCGAATCCAGGTTTGCCGGATTGACGGCTTGGAGACCAACTTTAGCGGAGAGCGTCCGACGTTGGTGGTCCACAACCTGGACCAGCCGGGACACGTTGCAGAGGTGACCGGGCTGCTGGCGACTGAAGGCGTGAATATATCTTCCATGCATCTGTCCCGCGATGTCCGCGTAGGGTATGCGGTGATGGTTTTGGAGACGGACCAACCGATATCCCAATCGCTTTTAGCGGCTCTGCGCAAATTAGATGGCATTTTAAAAGTTACCTGCATTAACATTGGAACAGGGGAGGCGTTATAATGGCGTTTCAGTCCGTAATGGAGTTATTAAACCGTGCGGAAGAACAGAACAAACCAATATGGAGAATTGTACTGGAAGACGATCTGCTGGAGGGCAATATACAGGAAAAAGATTCGCTGCTGCAGATGCAGAAGATGTGGCGTGCCATGTGCAAGGCCGATGAAGGCTACTGTGCTTCGGAGCGTTCTTCCAGCGGATTAGTAGGTGGTGACGGCGGAAAGATGCAGAGTGCGGTACGGCAAAACCAAACGATCTGCGGCGCGTTTATGGGCAGCGTAGTCGCCCGCGCGCTGAAAATGGGGGAATGTAACGCCTGCATGAAACGAATCGTGGCCGCGCCGACGGCCGGGTCCTGTGGTGTAATTCCAGCGGTGCTGATTACCTATCAGGAACACTTTGGCGCAACGGAAGAAGCGATGATCCATGCGCTGTATGTTTCCGCAGGCTTTGGACAGGTAATCGCCTCCCGCGCCAGCATTGCGGGCGCGCAGGGAGGATGCCAGGCAGAGGTTGGTTCCGCTTCCGCAATGGCGGGCGCGGCACTTGTGGTTCTCCGAAAGGGAACGCCGGAAATGGCTGCTCACGCGTTTTCTATGGCTTTAAAGAATCTTTTGGGATTGGTATGTGATCCAGTTGCTGGATTGGTGGAGGTTCCCTGCGTCAAGCGCAATGTAATCGGCGCGGTAAACGCCCTGGCATGTGCCGATATGGCCCTGGCGGGCGTAGAAAGCCGCATCCCGCCAGACGAAGTGGTGGATGCCATGCGTGCGGTGGGAGACAGTATGCCTCTTTCGTTAAAAGAAACAGGACTGGGGGGACTTGCCGCTACACCGACCGGAAAACAAATTGCCTGCCGCCTGAAAAACAGCTTTTAAAATAAATTTTGGCTGGCGATTTTCAATCTGCGTATTAACATGATGCAAAGTAAAAAACGGAAAATTTGCATCAAAGTCAGAAAAAGGAAAGTTTCTTGACATTTTTATTCATAAATGGTAGTGTAAGTTACAACGTGTTATATGATAAGGAGATGGGTTTATGAAATTAAAGCGCATTGCATGGATAGTGGCTTGTGCCATACTTTGTGCTTCCCTGGCAGCCTGCGGCACAAGTGTGCAGCCGGGTGTGTCTTCACCCTCTAATTCTGAAGCAGTGGATGGCAAAGCGCCGCAGGGCGAAGATTGGTCCACAATCATGCAGGTTGATTGGAAAGAAAACAGCGTAAAATTGGACACCGGCATCAATATGACTTATCTGGTGTGCGGACCGGAGGACGGCGTTCCGGTGCTCCTAATCCACGGCGCTACGGACAGCCGCATTTCCTGGTCGCAGGTTGCACCGGAACTGGCAAAGGATGGATATCGCTGCTATATTCCGGAATTGAGAGGCCATGGTAAGTCGGACAAGCCAGAGACGGGCGAAAAAGGGTATACAGTTGATCAGCATTGCAGCGACATCCTGAGTCTGCTCGATCAAATTGGTCTGGATGAAGTGGTGCCGGTTGGACACTCTCTGGGTTCTCTTATTACTCAGGAACTTTTATTGACGGAACCGGAAAAGTTTCCGAAAGGTGTGTTGATTTCTTCCAGTGCAAAAATTGTAAACAATCCCACATTGGATTGGATTTTACAGGGGGACGGAACAGATTTCCTGGGGGTGCGCGGATATGACGAAGCGCAGGAAATTCCGGATGATTTCATTAAATCCTGGACAGAAACTACCAATGAAGACGCCAATTTTAAAAATGCATTGTATGCGCACGCGAAAACATTGCCTTACATGGATTGGTATTATATCTTTAACGGCTGCAACGGCTTGGACAACACGCAGCGGCTGGCGGCGGTTACCTGCCCGGTAGATATCATCTGGGGCACGGAGGACGTCTTCTTTATGCAGGAGGATGAAGAACTTTTAAAGCAGTCTTTGAGCAATGCAAAAGTGGAGTTTTACCAAATTGACGGTGCTTCCCACAATATACACTGGGATGGAAAATCAACCTGCGATGCGGTTGCAAAGGAAATTAAGCGCTTTATCAGCGAGGGGTAATCTTTAAAAGGATGCAAAGGGATAGGATGATTCGTTTTAACCGGGTCTGTTGCAAGACTTTGCATCCTTTATCTTTGTTCTAAAGCAATATAAAAGAAACTTCATAAAAATCCCAACTTTTTTAAAAAAAGGCTTGCAATTTGTGAAGACTTATCATATAATAACTAAGGCGCTCCGATGAGGGCTTGGAAAAGTCCCTGTAAAGCGCTGATTTAATTGAATGTTGCGGAATTGTGTAATGGTAGCACGGCAGACTCTGACTCTGTTTGTGAGGGTTCAAATCCTTCTTCCGCAGCCATCGAGGTGTGGCTCAGCTTGGTAGAGCGCTACGTTCGGGACGTAGAGGCCGGAGGTTCGAATCCTCTCACCTCGACCAGAGGAAAACCCTGAAAACTGGCTTATATGCTGGCTTTCAGGGTTTTTATTTATGTATTCTTGTTGCACAGTTTATTCTGTTTTGCCTGATATCTAACAATGATCTTATTTTTAAACGATTTAAAAATAGACTGCAAAATTTTAAAAGACGGATTTGTTTTAGCTATAGCCGATTGCTTGTTTTGATAATGATCAACAGGTTTTCGGCGGGAAACGAAGTGAAAAAAATCACAATGTCAGTGGCCGGTAGTGCTGCTGGCATTGTGATTTTTGTTTGATAGAAAGGTCTGTTTTAAATCAATCATACCTTGCGCCTGTATTTTTTGTATTCTCTGATTGGTGTGGCTTCTATATTATTTGATAGCCATAATATAAGAATGTACGGAAGTCAGCAAAAAATGTCATGTATATGGTTATAGGATGCTGTAAAATAAAAAGAATAACCGCAAAGGTCAGATGAAGTAGTATTGTTGACTAAGATGAACATTTTTAAGGGCGAAGGACATATTGCCATGAGTAAGAGCGGGGCAAAACATTTTATAGGGAATAGTGATGCTGCGGTGGTTATCACAGCGTTACTTATGGGATGATAGGAAAAGAGGTATAGAAAATGTCTGATATTCTTGTGCAGGGGCTGACTCAAAATAATTTAAAACATGTGACGTTCCAAATTCCAAAGGAGAAAATCACTGTGTTTACCGGGGTATCCGGTTCCGGAAAATCCAGTATTGTTTTTGATACCATCGCGGCAGAGTCACAGCGGCAGATGAACGCCACCTACCCGGCGTTTGTGCGGTCCAGGCTTCCCAAATATCCAAAGCCGGCCGTAGAGCGAATTGACAATTTGACAGCATCTGTCGTGGTGGATCAATCTCCGTTGGGAGGGAATGCCCGCTCGACAGTGGGAACCATCAGCGGGCTGTACGCGAGTCTGCGGCTGCTGTTTTCAAGGATCGGACAACCTTATGTGGGGACAGCGTCCTATTTCTCCTTTAATGATCCCAACGGCATGTGCAAAACCTGTTCCGGCCTTGGGAAAGTCACAAAGGTTGATGTGGAGGCCATACTGGACCTCAACAAGTCCTGGAATGAGGGCTGCGTCATGGACTCTTTGTATCGTCCCGGTTCCTGGTATTGGAAGCAATATGCGCAGTCCGGCCTGTTTGATCTGGATAAGCCGGTTAAAGAGTATTCCAGTGAAGAATACAATCTGCTTCTGTACGGGTCCCGGGACGGCAAAGGGGAACCGGAAAATTCGAAAGTGACCGGTTTGTTTCACAAGTACACAAAAACGCTTTTGAACCGGGATGTCAGCCAGAAAAGCAAGCATACACAAGAGAAGTCCCAAAATTTGATTACCGAGATGGAATGCGCAGACTGTCACGGAAAACGGCTGAATGAGGCGGCTCTGAGCTGCAAAATTGGCGGCTATTCCATCGCAGACATGTGCGGGATGGAACTGACGCAGCTCCGTGAAGTTTTGTCGCAAATATACAATCCAACGGTAGAGGTTTTGCTGTATACTTTAATAGAGGGACTGGACAGAATGATCGAGATCGGTCTGCCCTATCTGCATTTAAACCGGGATACGCCATCCTTGTCCGGTGGAGAGGCGCAGCGGCTGAAGCTGGTCCGGTATATGGGCAGCAGCCTGACCGGGCTGACCTATATTTTTGACGAGCCCAGCACCGGGATGCACCCCCGCGACGTCTACCGCATGAATAACCTGCTCCGGCAGCTTTGCGACAAGGGAAATACGGTACTTGTGGTAGAGCACGACAAGGATGTCATTTCAATTGCGGACTATGTCATTGACGTGGGGCCGCAGGCGGGGCAAAACGGCGGAAGGATTGTTTTTGCGGGCAGCTACCCGGAACTGCTCCAGGCCGATACCTTAACAGGAAAGGCAATGCTCCAGTCCTTGCCGGTGAAACAGACGCCCCGCCGGCCGGTGGGATATTTGCCGGTTCGGGACGCCTGTCTCCACAACTTGAAGCACGTGGACGTGGATATTCCGTTAGGCATCATGACGGTTGTGACCGGCGTTGCCGGTTCAGGAAAGAGCACCCTGATTTCTCAGGTGTTTGCCAAACAATACGAGAACGACATTGTGATGATCGATCAAGGGCCGATCACGGCAACGAATCGCTCCACCCCGGCATCCTATCTCGGCTTTTTTGATGAGATACGCAAGCTTCTGGCGCGGGAAAGCGGCAAGCCGGACGGTCTGTTCAGCTTCAACTCGGCAGGCGCCTGTCCGGTGTGCGGCGGGAAGGGCGTGATTGTAACAGAGCTTGCGTTTATGGACCCGATTGTGACGGAGTGTGAAGCCTGCGGCGGCATGCGGTACAATCAGGAGGCGCTTGTCTGCACCTATAAAGAGAAAAATATTGTCGAGTTGCTGGGGCTGACCGCCTCTCAGGCAATGGAAGTATTTGAGGACGCAAAAATCAGGAAACACCTGAAAGTGATGCAGCAGGTGGGACTGTCCTATCTGACGTTAGGCCAGCCGCTCAGCACACTGTCCGGCGGTGAGCGCCAGAGAATCAAGCTGGCAAAGAATCTGGGGAAAAAGGGCAGTATCATTGTAATGGACGAGCCGACCACAGGCTTGCACATGTCCGATATACAGAATCTGTTAAATTTGTTTGACATGATTGTATCCCGCGGGAACACCCTGGTGGTGATTGAACACAATCTTGACGTGATGAAGCAGGCGGACTGGATCATTGATATTGGCCCCGACGGAGGGAAAAATGGCGGTGAAGTGGTGTTTATCGGGACGCCGATGGAGATGGTGCGCAGCGCAAATACGCTCACGGCGGAAAGTCTGCGGGCCTCCTGCACCCATGGGGCAGATTGAATCAAATGGGAGGAATCGATATGAAGAAAGAGATTCTGTTCGTGGTATTGGACCAATATGCGGATTGGGAAGCGGCTTACTTATCCTCTGCCCTTTATATGCTGGGACAGGGAAACTATGCGGTAAAAACCCTGTCTTTGACGAAAGAGCAAATCTGTTCGATCGGCGGTTTTCATCTGTTGCCTGATTTTGCAATCGATTCGGTTCCCGCCGATTATGAAGCGTTGATTTTGATCGGCGGCATGTCGTGGAGAAATGAGGCCGCCCGGAAAGTCAAACCAATCGTGGAAAAATGCCTGGAAGCCGGGAAAGTTTTAGGCGGTATTTGCGATGCCGCGGCGTTTCTGGGTACAATAGGCGTCCTGAACAATGTGCGTCATACGAGTAACGATTTGAACGACTTAAAGCGGTGGGCGGGCGCAGCATATACCGGTGAAGCGAACTATGTGATGAAACAGGCCGTGAGCGACCGTTACATTGTTACGGCAAACGGAACAGCTTCTCTGGAATTTGCAAGAGAAGTGCTGCTGACTTTGCAGGCGGCGCCGGAAAATAAAATAACAGAATGGTATCGCTTCCATAAGCTTGGCTGTTATGAAGCGGCGATGCCAAAGGATGCAACCAGCTGGAATGACTGAGCGTTCAGGATGGCGGAAGAGATTTACATGCAGGATCGGAGCCTTTGGCGGACAGATTAAAAATTAAAAGGAGGAACAGGTAAATGATGCGTGACGCGGATAAAACCATAGGCAATTTGATTGACAAACAAGGCGTTTCCTTTATCGCTTCCATTTCAGAGGATGGCTTTCCCAATATGAAAGCAATGCTTCCGCCCCGTAAGCGAGTTGGCATCAGGGAATTTTATTTTACGACCAATACATCGTCCATGCGGGTGGTGCAATATCGCAAAAATCCCAATGCAAGTATTTACTTTTGCGATAAACGTTTCTTCAGAGGCGTTATGCTGATCGGACATATGGAGGTATTAGAGGATCCTGCCAGCAAGGAAATGATTTGGCAGGAAGGCGACACCCTGTACTATCCAGAAGGAGTAACCGACCCGGATTATTGTGTGCTGAAATTTGTTGCACACAGCGGACGCTATTATGCAAACTTTCATTCGGAAACGTTTGAGATAAATGAAAAGCAGTAATTTCCAGTCGTTTTTGACGGATACTATGCAGACAGCAGGTGTTCTTATAAAATGAGTAAACATGATGAATTGCTGAAAAATGTGGATCGATTACACACGACAGAATTAGGCGCCGTGCGAATCAAACGGAATCTCTCTTTGGATACAGAGGACGTGATCGGATGGTGCAAAGCGAAAACCGGTTCTGCCGGTGCCGTTGTGGAAAGAAGAGGGAAAAACTGGTATGTATATGCGGATGGATGTATCATAACAATCAATGCGTACAGTTATACCGTTATTACGGCCCACAAGGAAAAACGATAAATTGAAAATATCAGGAGGAGTATCAATGAGTGAGAAATATACGTTTCATGATTTTTTAGATGCCGTCGATGTTGAAAATCAGGAGTTTGTGCGTGCTCTGCATGATGAATTGACGGAACTCGGCTGTAAAATAGAGGTAAAGCTCGCCAAGAGCGGCTATGTCGTATCCTATAGCTTGAATAAAAAGACCATTGCCAACTATGTGTTCCGCAAGAAGGGACTGATCGCCCGTATCTATGCAAACCATATTGTACAGTATATGGAGGTGTTAGATACGCTGCCCGAAGAGATGGTGCGGGCCATTCGAGAAGCGCCCGTCTGCAAGCGGTTGATTGACCCGTCCACCTGCAACCAGAGGTGCTCTATGGGCTATGATTTCATCTTAAAGGGCGAGCGTATGCAAAAGTGCCGCAATGGTGCATTTATGTTTTTAGTCAGCAAAGAAAGCAAACCTTTTATAAAAGCCCTGTTATTGAATGAGGCAAAAGCATCGGCCTGAGAAGTGTATAAAAGGTCCAGAGAGGTTGACTGAATGAGCAATCTCAGCAGATAAAAGCCTATGGAACCTTCCATAATAACTGCAACATAAATAATATAGGAAACGCTGATACGAGTTTGCGGCGGTGAGGTAAGACCTTTTGGGTTTTATCTCGCCGCCGCTTTTTTATAAAACAATGTCTGCTGTCACCTGACAAAGGCAGACGGCACCGGTAAAACATGACGAAGCATTGCTTCTTAAATGATGCAGCCGTCTTGTACGGTGATCGTTCGGCTGCTGCATGCAGCAGCTTCCGGGGAGTGCGTCACCATGATAATGGTCTGTCCGCTGTTCTGGTTGATCTCCTGCAGCAGGCTCATAATTTCCGCCCCGGTTTTGCTGTCCAGGTTGCCGGTCGGTTCGTCTGCAAATAAAATTTCAGGGTTTCCGATTAAAGCACGGGCGATGGCCACGCGTTGCTGCTGCCCGCCCGATAATTCGCGGGGCGTATGGGTTCGCCGGTTGGACAAACCAACTATTTCCAAAATGTGATGAAGCTGTTTTTTGCAGCTTCCCATGTTTTTACCGTCCAGAAGCAGCGGAAGCATCACATTTTCTTCCACATTCAGGTTGGGAATCAGGTTATAAAACTGAAATACAAACCCGATTTTCTGCCTCCTGAGCCGGCTCATTTTTTCATCCCCCAAACGGGAAATATCTGTACCGTTCAGCAGGACTTGCCCGCTGGTTGGTATGTCCAATCCTCCAAGGATGTAAAGCAGCGTGCTTTTCCCGGAGCCGGACGGTCCCATGATAGATACAAATTCGCCCTGCGCCACTTGCAGCGACAGGTCTTTCAATACCTTTGTCGTAGTGTCGCCAATCCGAAAGTTCTTCACAATATGTTTTCCCTCAACGGCTATTTTGCCAACGCTCTGTTTCATTTGAAATCTCCAATCCTGTTGTTTACTCAAATTTGATCTCCTCTACCAGCTTCATGTTCCGGCCTTTGACAACTGGGACAATGGAACCGAGCAGGGTTACTGCGATGCCCATACCGCCGGCGGTCAGGAAGGCCATGGCGTCTAATTCCGGGACCATTGAAATCTTGGGGCCTGCTACAAGAAAAATCGTTTGAATCTCCATGTAAGAGACAAAGATTGCCGTAATGGCGCCGATGAGTCCGGAGGAAAAGCCCTCAACCAGCGTCATTTTTGTGTTTTGGCGGTTGCTGAGTCCCACAGATTTATACATGGCAGTGCTGCGTCTTTTTTGTATGCAGTTAATCAGCAGGTTGTTGATTACGCCCACGGCTGCCAATAGAAGGATCAGATAGGTCAGGCTGTGCATCGGCTGCAAAAAGGCGCCCACGGTAACAAGTGCGTCGTTGTTAAACTCCTCTACAGTCCGGCTCCAGTTCGGTGTTTCACCAAAAAGATCGCGGATCTGCACCATGACGGCGTCCGGGTCCGCCGCGGTATAAGCAAGGAACTCATAGGCGGAAGCGCCAAAGTCAGACGCTGTAAAAGAGGAAGAAATGACAGCCTCAACGTCTGTGGCGCGTGACTTAAAGCAGCCGACTATCAGATAGTCGTTTTGCGTAACGCCGTTGGAAAGGGACAGGGTATCTCCAACGGAAGAGCCAATCCGTTTCATACAGTCTTCACTTAACAGGACAGTCCTCTCTGTGGCAAAGGCAGGAACCGCTTGTTCGATCATTCCTTTTTCCGTTTCATGCAGCGCAAACATGGAACGGTACCAGTCCAGATGATCGGTTCCCTCCAAACGGCTCAATGTCGTGCCGTTTGCCTGTATCCGGTTTTTAAATACATGGAGAGGCAGCACCTTTTCGACGCCCTCCATATTTTTTACCTGTTCTACAAAGTTCGGTTCCATTTTTCCATCTGCAAATCCCTGCAGCTCTGCGCCTTTGAATACGTCGCTCACATAGGTTGTCACAAAGCTGCCCACAGTGGTAATTGCAATGACGGCAGAGATGCTGATAAAAAGCAGGGTGATATTCTGCTGCACGTTTTTGTTGTCCCGCATATTCCGGGCGGCAAGCCGTCCCTCGTTTCCCCAAAATATCCCGTAAAGGCGTTCCAGCCCCATGGAAAGCAGATTGGTCAACAGGGGAATTATCAAAATGGTTGCAGCGATCAATCCCAGCAGAGAGAACCCTCCTGCCAGGTACAGCATATTCCCGGTAACCAATTTGGGAAGCACAACGGAGGCAGCAAACAACGCTGTGCCCAAAACCACGATGAACCACCGGGAATCATGCGTTTCTTCTACCGTTCCGAATACCACGTCCTTGATTGGCAGACAACTTGCCCGGTGTACCGGGAACCACGCGGAAAACAGCGATACGGTAACCGCGACGGCAAAAGAAAAAAGAATGCTGTATGGAGAAATCACAACTGGAATTTCAATTCCCTGTGTCAGGGATTGTCCCATCCCCTGTAAGATTAGTTTTAAGGCCAAAATGCCCGCAGGGATTCCAATCAGCCCGCCCATGCAGCCGTACAGGGCGCTTTCAAGAAGGAGAATGCGGGTTACGGCTGTTTGCGTCGCGCCTACACTGCGAAATGTACCGATTATCGGAAGACGGTCTAAGGTGATTACTTTGTAGCTGCTGTAAATGATGAAGATACTCATAGTCAGGGCGAAGAAGCTGATCAGAAAGAAGGGCATGGATTTTTGCCTTGCATCCGCTGCAATCTGCGCTTCGTTTACCACTTCAGATACCCTGTAAATTCCATCAGGCAATGCAGCCGATAATTCTTCTTTTAATTCACTTGTAGTAATGCCATCGGCAGGTTCAATCAGGATTTTACTGTATCCGTCCGTCTGACGGAGCAGCCCGGCCAGCGTGGAAGGGGGCAGCAGGGCGTTTGCGCCTCTTGTATGCCGTAAGAAAACCGTATCATAGGCGGCAATCGCCGCTACCTGCAGACGGATGGGATTTCCACCGATTTGCAGGGTAATGGTGTCGCCTGCGTTTATATCGTATTTTGCAGTGAATCGGTCCGGTAAAATGACTTGATCTCCGGAAAAATTGTCCAGCATTCCGCCGTCAATCAGCCTGGGTGGATTGATCTGTTGGAGCTGTGCGAAATCTGCCGCAATCAGGTCAAGGCTCTCGTAGTAACCGTTTTCGTGGTAAAGAGCGGTCCCCTCCAAAATACCAACGCTTGTTTTGATGGAAGACAGGTTAGGGAGTATATCCATATGGATGCCGCCTTTTGCCGCCGTTACAGAAAGCGTTGCGCTTCCAGCCATACCGCGGGCCATTTTCCGCTGGGCGCTTTCATAAGACGCGCTGATGGAAAAAGATACGAATAGCAGTGTGGTGGAAAGCAAAATGGACAGCAGCATAACGGCTGTGCGTGTTTTGCGTTCTTTTACATTTGTTAAAATGTACTTCAGGATAATTTTCATAATGCTACCTGCTTTCTATTTAGACGTAGACGGCGTTTCTGCGTGAACCAATGCGTTTTCAATTGCTTTTAAAACGGTGTCGCTGGTGAGCGTTGCCCCGGTTATGGCGTCAACCTCCAATGACTGTTCGGAGCACACAGCCCTTGCGGTCCGTTCCGCCTGCTCCATATAAGAGGCTTTGTGCTCCACAATCTCAATATCGGCCATTTTATGGTCTTGTACCCGCACCTTGACAACGGCAAAAAGAACCTTGTTTTGACAGACGCCGATATAATCCCCGTCCTGAATCGCAGAGAGATCGATCGCACCGATTTCCAATCTCTGCGGGCGCAGCAGGAGCGCCGTAATAGCGAACCCCGCGCACAAGGCGACGGTCGCGGTTAGCAGATACAACCGCATCTGTTTCCATTTCCCTTTCACGAATCCACCCCCTTTGCAAATAAAAAGGTTGGTAAACAATCACTGTAATCAGGATAGTTTACCAACCTTAATGTCATCTTCAGAGAACCTTAATTAACCTTAACGCCAGGAAATAAAATTTGGAAGGAGGTGCCGACGCCGGGAATACTGGAACCCGAAATGGTACCGCCGTGGCGTTCAATAATGCTTTTGGCGATCGCCAGCCCCAGACCGGACCCTTCCGGCTTTTTTTCGGTGCTGGTACCGCGATAATATCGGTCAAAGAGATGTGCCGTTTCTTCCGCCGTCATGCCGTTCCCGTTGTCTGCCAGATCGATTCGGACCGTTTCGCCAGAACCTGAAACCCGCAGGGTGACCTCCGTGTCCGCCCTGCCATGTACAAAAGAGTTGATGACCAGATTGCGGAAGGCCCGCGTGAAAAGCGTTTGGTCAAATGTAAGGTCAATGCGTTCTGCGTTGCTCTCAAAATGAATGATCCGATTTTCATAATCCGGGGTGTTCAAAAGGTCAATGACCAGTTCTCTTAAGAAGCGGACGATATTTTGCTCTTTTTCCTTCATGGGAAGCATGCCGTTTTCCAATTGATAGGTTAATTTTAAATCGTCAATCAGCGTTTCCATGTATGCCGCATTTTTCAGCAGGATACCGGCATAGCGTTTGCATTGCGTTTCATTGTTACTGATGTCTTCCAGCAACAGTTCCGCGTAGCCCTTGATGGGGGAAAGCGGTGTTTTTAAGTCGTGGGTAATGTTGGCGATCCATTCCTCCCGCATTTTTTCTGTCTGCGTTTGCAGCTGGTCGCTGGCCCTGATTTCCGCGTCCAACGCGTTCAAACTGTCGTACAGGTCGCGGAAGGCGCTGTGGTCATGGACAGGAAGATAGCTTCTGGAAGAGAGGTCCCGAATGGACGTTGTCAGCTGTTTCATGGCTTTTGTGGTCCAAAGTCCATATAAAACGCCGGAAATCATAGCAACCAGAAAAAGGACGCCTAAAACAAAAAGCACAATGGTTTTTCCGCCTGTAAATCTTTCTCCATTCAAGTACATGGTGACTTTCAAAATTTTTACAGGGAAGTACAGGATATACGCATAGTCCTTTTCTTCGTTGGAGACTGTTCCAACGAAGGCGGTAACCGGTCTGTCTTTTGCCTGCCCCGTTTGATAAAGGTGCAGCAGATCTGCGGTGGAATAGGCATCCATCGCCTGCTGAGGCTTTTGGTAATGATATACGTCCTTGCCAGACGAATCCAGTATCTGCAGTCCTATATGATTGTCATGCAGCAGCGCAATACCTGCCTGCTTAATCTGTGGTGCGTTGTCAATAAAAAGTATTTGTTCCCTGAAATCCTCTGTAAAGGTCTTCGGCCAGTCGCTTCTTTTCATGGAGCCGTCCGGCTGCTGAACGGTAATCAACAGGAAGCTGAGACAGGCCACTGCCAGAATTGTGCCGAACAGAGACAAAAAGAAAAGCAGATAAATATGTAATACTGTACGGTAACCGGATTTTTTCATTTAGTCAGTCCTTCTCTTGAGCTTATAGCCAAGGCCTTTCACCGTAATCAGCTGCTGCGGATGGGAGGGGAACTCTTCTATCTTTTCCCGTAAATGCCGGATATGCACCATGATGGTGTTGTCACAGATGCTGCTGTACTCACCCCACACCTGCTCATAGAGCCGCTCTTTGCTGATGATTTTTTCTGCGTTTTCCATCAGATAGGTGAGCAGGAAAAATTCGCGACCGGTGAGGCTGATTTCTTTTCCCGATTTGTAGGCACGGCAGCTTTCTTTGTCAATCGAAAGCGGGCCGACGGTCAGGCGGGGATTCTCATCTAAGGATGAAGTCGCCTGATATTGCTGACGGCGAAGCTGGGCCTTCACACGGAACACGACTTCACGCGGGCTGAACGGCTTAGTAATGTAGTCGTCTCCGCCGCAGGAAAGTCCGAGGATTTTATCGATATCATCGTTTTTCGAGGATAGAAACAGGATCGAGCAGAAGGAAAATTCGCGTATTTTTTTACAAACCTCAAGCCCGTCAAGGTCGGGAAGCATGATATCCAGCACTACAACGTCGGGGGAACATTCCCGGCAGGCTTTGATTGCCGCCGCCCCGGTAGTTGCTTTTTGAATATTTTGAAATCCTTCCTGGCGCAAAATTTCTTCCATCAAGTCCACGATGTCTCTTTCATCATCTACCAGCAGAATTTTATGATCCATAAACGTCACCCGCTTTCTGTGTTTTACCTGCCAGAGCTTTTGTGCTTCCGCCAGCTACATTATAATTGTGCGGTCCAAACAATGCAAGCAATGGGGAAGTTTCTGAAAGGATAAGGGAAGAACCCATGGCGGTTCCAAACCGTCTGCTAGAATTTACCGCTATCATTTTCAATGGATTTATATTAAGATTAAATTGTTACAAACTTGTAACCAATACGTTGAATCGATAGGAGGTAAAAATTATGAAGCAATTAAGACTGCTGATGATCGTTCTGGCACTGCTGACGGCATCCGTTCAGTTACCGGTTGATCCGGGAAATTCGCACCCAAACGGCGTGTATCAGCCGGTGGGGGACAGTGTGGATTTAGAGGTGAATGAGGAAAATACGGTCCCCGGGGAACCGGAAAAACCGGAGATGGCAGAACCGGATGTGGAAGCGCCCTACATAGAGGACGACGGTTCCATGGGTTCCGGTGTGATTTCTGTCCCGGATACAGATTCACGTCCTGAGCCGTCTGAAGACGAACCCCAGACGGAAGTTTCGCAGCCCGAAGAATCGTTGCATCCTGATGCGTCTGAGGATTCCGAAACGTCTTCAAACCCGGGAACATCTTCCCCGCCTGAAACGTCCTCACGGCCTGAGACGCCTTCGCGCCCCAGTATTCCCTGGTGCCCGGAGATACCTTTGCGTCCGATACTGCCTTGGTGCCCCGAAGCGCCTTCACAGCCTGATGTGCCTTCGCTGCCTGACACGCCTTCGCAGCCCGATACACCTTCAAAGCCCGACACGCCTTCGGAACCAGAGTCTCCCGTGCCGCCTTCTTCGGAGCCGGAGACGCCTGACACAGACACGGATATGCTGTCTTATGCCGAGCAGGTGGTAAAACTGGTCAATCAGGAGAGGGCCAAGGCGGGGCTTGCTCCGCTTACGCTCAGCCAGCCGGTTGCCTCAGCCGCGCAGGTAAGGGCCAAAGAGATTACACAATCCTTTTCGCATACCCGGCCGGATGGAAGAAGCTTTTCTACCGCACTGACCGAACAAAATGTGAGCTATAGGAGCTCCGGCGAAAATATCGCATGGGGACAGAAGACTCCGGAACAGGTGATGCAGGGCTGGATGAACAGCGAAGGCCACAGGAAGAATATTATGAATGCGAAATTTACGTCGATCGGCGTGGGGTATCACCGCAATGCATCCGGCGTAAATTATTGGACGCAGTTATTTATTGGCTAACTGTTTACGCCCTGTAAGATGCACTTTTTTGAACAGACGCGTGCGTCTGTGGTTTTTCACATGTATGAATAGGGACCTGTTTTCTGCTTTTACAGGAGACAGGTCCTTTTCTATGTTCCGATGGTTGCAAAAGAGCGTAAATTTTCGTCTGAATTTTCCTTCCGACACATATATTTAGGGTATAAGAACAGAGAAAGGAGGGATCAGTATGCCCTCGCAGGGATACCTTATGGCCCGTGTTTTCACTTCAGACGCAATGATTCCCGTGGAGGACGCGACGGTTACGGTTACGCAGAAGTCGCCGGACGGACTGACAGAGCTTCTTGCCGTCTGGTTGACCGATGAAAGCGGCGCAACCAGATCGATCAGCATTCCAACACCCGATCTGGCGGCAAGTCAGGCGCCGTCTGAGGAACGCCCGTTTTCCCTGGTTGATGTGACGGCGGAGCACCCGCAATATGAACGAATTATCGTGGAGGATGTGCAAATCTTTCCAGATACCGTATCGGAACAAAATTTACAGTTCATTCCCCTGGATGAGGCGCCGGAGGTCTGGAACCAGACAGAAACCTTCAGCGTTCCGCCGCAGAACTTGTAAGGAGGTACGTTTTGCCAACCGTTATTCCATACATACCGGAAAACATTACCGTGCATTTGGGGGCGCCGTCCAGCAACGCTTCCAATGTAACGGTATCCTTTTCAGACTATATCAAGAATGTTGCCTCCAGCGAAATTTATCCCACATGGAGTGAAAGCGCCATGCGGGCAAACATTCTGGCTCAGGTTTCCTACGCATTAAACCGCGTCTACACGGAATTCTATCGCAGCCGGGGTTACAACTTTGACATTACCAACACAACCGCTTATGATCAGGCGTTTGTTAAGGGACGCAATATCTTTGAGGATATTAACCGTCTTGTCGATGAATTGTTTAACGACTACATACGCCGCCAGGGCTTTGTAGAGCCTTTGTTTGCCTCCTTCTGCAATGGCACAACCTCAACCTGTGAGGGCCTGAGCCAGTGGGGGTCCGAGGAACTGGCGCAGCAGGGGTACGATTCTATGCGGATTCTCCAAAACTATTATGGCGACGATATCGAGCTTGTAATAGACGCACCCATTCAGAACATAACAAATTCTTATCCGGGCACAGCACTGCGCGAAGGGGACACAGGCCCTAATGTGACCGTTATCCAAACGTCCCTGAACCGTATCTCCCAGAATTATCCGGCAATACCTAAAATTTATCCGGTGGACGGTATCTTCGGTCCGATGACGGCGGCGGCGGTGCGCAAATTTCAAAGCATTTTTGGCCTTGCTGTAGACGGCGTTGTGGGCAAAGGTACATGGTATCAGCTTGTCAAGCTGTATGTGGGCGTCAAACGTTTGGCGGAGCTGAATTCACTGGGACAGACCTTTACGGGAATATCTTGGGCATATCCGGACGCCATTATAGAGGGGGACAGCGGCCAAAAGGTGTCTCATTTACAGTATATGCTGGCGGTTCTCTCTGAATTTACCCCGCAGATCCCACCGGTGCAGGTCACAGGCGTCTTCGATGCAGAAACAAAGAGCGCTGTGCTGGCGTTTCAGAGGCGTGCCGGGATGCCGGAAACCGGGGAGGTCGGCGCACCCACATGGGATGCCATATACGACGCTTATGCGGGTACTGCTGAGACGGTCCTCAGCCGGGGCGAACTCTTTCCCTATCAGGGGAACCCAGCTCCAGCCACTACGGTTCAGGCTTTGCAGACGCAGCTTAACACGGTGGCCAACGCGACACCCGGCATGCCCCGCCCGCCAATTACCGGGCAGCCCGACGCAATGACCCAGCGGGCGATCCTGCAATTCCAAAAGCTTTGCAAACTTCCGACAAATGGACAGATTGATTCTGCTACCATTAAAGCCCTGGCTGACGATATTGGGGAACTTCGTTTTGCCAGAACGCCCCGTTTCGCGCAGTATCCAGGCTACAGCCTGCGCTATGGCATGGCCGATTCTCATTAGGAGGTGATAAAATGGCGGTTACAAACGAACCGATTGGCCAGCCGGTCCGGAGCCTGCAGACAATGCTGCGGGCCATCGCGCAATATGATAACGAGGTTCTTCCCGTCGTGCCAGACGGAATTTATGCCAACGATACCATTGCCTCTGTTTCTTCGTTCCAAAGGCGGCACGGGCTGCCCATCACCGGCGTGACAGATATGGACACCTGGTACACAGTAGCCGACGAGTACCGACGCGCTTTAGTGGAAATCAGCCCGGCGGCGTCGGTAAATCCGATTTTTCAAAGAGGCCAGGTCATTCACGCCAATGAGGTCAACGAGCACCTGTACATGATTCATGGTATGCTGATCGCTCTCCATGCCCATTATGATTCCCTGCCCCTTGTTTCCTGTAATAATATCCATGATACGGCCTCTGTCGCGGCCGTTCGGTGGCTGCAGGCGCGTGCCGGTGTCGAGCCCAGCGGGGATATCACGCGGCTTACGTGGAAAAATTTATCGCACCTTTACCGCATTACAGTCGGTGATGGAACGAAGCCGGCCGCATCTGTGTCTGGTTTCCGGGAAAGCGTGGGATGAAAATGACGATAGGCCTTATGCAAACCATGAGATCCTGTCGTATAAAATACATTTGCGTAAATAAACCTGCAGATCCGATGTGTAAATCGGACCTGCAGGTGTTTATTTGTATCATATAATCAAAAGGATTCCTGAATAGAATGAAACGATTTTTTAAAGGACAGAACTGCTTTCTGCATCAGCGGGAAGCAGTTCTGTCTTTTGTCTTTGAAAAGTAGATATAAAAGAGAGAATGCGAGTTTGTTAAATTAAAAGGAATATTATGGAATATACAAATAGAAGAAATAAATATGACTTAAATTTATGGATTGAAACTATATAGGGTACATTAAATGCTATAATGTAAAATCATATATAGACTTTGCGACGCAAAGCACGCAAGAGACGCATCAGGCGTTTCTTACATTTAAAGAGGGATAGGGCATGAAAAAGAATATATTGCTGCGGACCAATCTGATGGTTTGTGTCATTATCGTAATCGGTTTTTGCCTGACGGCTGTCCTCAGCTATCAGGCAAATTTTGACACGTCTTTGCAAAGCGTTGAGCAGGTTTCCTCTCTGACCTCAGAGGGGATTTATTATCAACTGACAACCACCTTTACAAAACCGGTAAATATCTCGCTTACAATGGCAAACGACAGCCTGTTGCGGGATCTGCTCAGCAGTGAGGCAACATATCTGGAGGATGAAGACTATATCGGAAGACTCCGGAAATATTTAGGAAACTATCAGGAGAAATACAGTTATGATTCGGTTTTTCTGGTTTCCACGGCAACCGGCAGATACTACAACTTCCGTGGACTGGACCGGGTTTTAACACGTGATAATCCGGAAAATGTCTGGTATTACGAGCTGCTGGACAGCGACGCGGATTATGCGATGAATGTGGACAATGACGAAGCGGCAAATAATGAAATTACAGTCTTTGTGAACTGTAAAATCAAATCGGACGCGGGGACTACGCTGGGAATTGTAGGAGTAGGACTGCGCATCGACTATTTGCAAAGCTTGCTGCATGAGTACGAAAGAGAGTTTGGCGTTCAAACCTATTTGATAGACGATACAGGAAAAATTGAAATTTCCACGCAGTATTCAGGCTATGAACAGGAAAATCTATTCGAGCTGAATGCTTTCAGCAGCGACGTAAAACATAGAATCCTGGATTGGACGGTGGGGGAATCCGCGTGCAGCTTTTGGACCTCCGAAGGCGATACGGCCGGTTTGTCCAGTTATATGGTTGCGCGCTATCTGCCGGAGCTGTCCTGGCATCTGGTGGTGGAAAGAAATATCGGTCCCTTGATGGAAGAGCTTTACCGGCAGCTTTTTCAGACTGTCCTGATTATTATTGCGATCATCGGAATTATCCTTGTGGTAATCACATATGTAATCCGGGGTTTTAATAAAAAAATCATGGAGATGAATGAAAAGCAAAAGGAAATTTTCCGGCAGACAACGGAGCAGATGTATGATAACATCTATGAGCTGAATATAACGCAGAACCAGGCGGCAGGCAAAAGTACAAAGCGGTATTTTGAGAGCCTGGGGATGCCGGGAGATATCCCCTACGACCAGGCGCTTCTGGGAATTGCAAAAAAGCAAATTAAAGAAGAGTTTCGAGAAGGCTACATTTCCACCTTTGCGCCGGAAAACGTACTAAGGGAATATGAAAAGGGGAATACGCATCTGCGGTATGATTTCATGATCCGTTTGGACGGCGAGGACTATTTCTGGCTGCGGATTGACGCCCATACATATTTTTGGCCGGAGGATGGCTGCATCCACATGTTTACATACCGCAAAAATATTGATAAAGAGAAGAAGCAGGCGTTTGAGATGACCGAACTGGCCCAGAAGGATGAAATGACGGGGCTTTATACCAAAATGGCCACGGCACGTCGGATCAATCGGCTGCTGGAGCAGAGTTCAACCGGCCGGTACGCTTTTTTCATTTTTGATATCGATAATTTTAAACAGGCGAACGATTCCCATGGACATGCCTTTGGCGACTCTGTGATTGTTACATTTGTAGATACTATTAAGAGGTATTTTCATGAGGAAGCGGTCATTGGCAGGATCGGCGGCGATGAATTTGTCGCTTTTACTCTGATTGCCGACAGGCAGCAGGCGGATGAAATAGGTAGAAAGCTTTCCGCTGCGCTGCATATGCAGCATGTGGTTGGACAGATGAGCTGGAGCATATCCGCCAGTATCGGTGTGGCAATATCGCCTGAGAATGGAACGACATTTGAGTTGTTGTACAAATGTGCGGATACAGCTCTTTATCAGACCAAAAAACGTGGAAAAAACGGATATACAATTTATCCGAGTGCACGGCCAGGCAAAGACAATTAAAAATTCCTGTACAGATCAGGAAATCTATGGTATATTATTTTTACAGACATTACAAGGTGCCCGAGGCTTTCAGCCGGTCGGGAGAATAGGGAAACGGGTGTAAATCCCGTGCGGGACCGCCGCCGTAAAGGGCAAGTTCCGGCTTTTTTATGCCACTGTGGGTACACATGGGAAGGCAGAGCCGGGGCGCAAACGCCTGAGCCGGAAGACCTGCCTTGTAGTTGATATTCTGCCTGGGAGAGACCTCAAGAGGCGGGAACTGCGCGGCGGACGGACAAAACGTTTGCGCAGGCTGCATTCAGCTTGCCGCATCGGTAACTGTTTGTTATCCTATGCCTTTCTCTTTTCAGAGAAAGGCATTTTTTGCGGCATAATTTGTAAGGAGGAAAAACATGACTCGAAATGAAAAGAAAGTATTTGTCCTTTCCATTGTGTTGGGCGCTGTGCTCTGTGTACCCCAGAATGCATTTGCCATGCACATTATGGAAGGATATTTGCCCCCGCTGTATTGTGTTTTTTGGGGCGCCGTTTGTATCCCGTTTCTGGCGGGGGGAGTAATTTCCATCCGGCATACGATCCAGCGGCAGAGGAAGGCGTTGCTGCTGCTTGCGATGGCCGGAGCGTTTATCTTTGTAATCTCTTCGCTTAAAATCCCCTCTGTTACGGGCAGCTGCAGCCATATGACCGGCACCGGCTTGGCGGCCATCCTTTTTGGCCCGGTTGCCGCAAGCGTTTTGGGGATTATTGTGCTGGTTTTTCAGGCCGTTCTTTTGGCGCACGGTGGGTTGACTTCCCTGGGGGCCAATACGTTCAGCATGGCAATCGCCGGCCCTCTGCTCAGCTGGGGCCTGTATAAACTGGGCAAAAAATGCAGGATTCCCCGTCTGGCCAATATTTTTATCGCGGCGACTTTGGGCGACTTGTTTACCTATTGTGTGACCAGCCTGCAACTGGCTCTGGCAAATCCGAGTGCAGAGGGCGGGATTGCCGCAAGTATCGTGAAGTTCCTGGGCGTATTTGCGCCCACACAGCTTCCGCTTGCGGTGATTGAGGGAATTCTGACAATGCTCATTATTCTTGGATTGGAAAGTTATGCAAAGCCGGAACTGCGTGAGATCGGTTTTCTGGAGGAGGAAGCTTGACTATGAGTAAAAAGACGAAAATCGTAGTGCTATCCCTCATTTTGGTGGTGTTGCTTGCTGTTGTGCCGTTGTTTGTTTTGAAAGGTGCGGCATTCGGCGGGAGTGATGACGCGGGAAGCCAGATGGTGGAACAGATTCGCGGAGAAGCCTATGAGCCGTGGTTCACACCGGTACTGGAACAGGCGATTGGCGGGGAGCTTCCAGGGGAAATTGAGAGCCTTCTATTCTGTGTGCAGACGGGTCTCGGCGTTGGCGTGATCGCATACGGATTTGGCTTTTTTGTGGCTCGTAAAAGGTACAGTAAAGAAGAGTAAAAGAATACATGACGGATAAAAAATGCCTGCGGTTTTCACCGCAGGCATTTTTTATCCGTCATGAGAATTGTAGGTTTTTTCCCGATAGGCGTCCCAATTGGGTATTGGAAATCCGGCTGTGATCGCCTGTTTGATGTCGCCGTAATAATTTAGCTTTCGTTTTACATGCTCATACGCGTTTTGCAGCTGCGCAAGTTGGTTTTCCACGTTTTCTCTTTGCTGTTCAAGGAGAGACAGGATGTCGTCGATGCGCTCCTGCTCCTTTTCTTCATAAGAAAAGAAGGCCTGCAGCTGCGAGATCGTCATGCCGGTCTGTTTAAAACAACAGATCGTCTTTAACCGGTTCACATGCTTTTCTTCATAGATGCGCTGTCCGGAATCCGTCCGGGCGATGTCCGTCAAAATACCGACTTCTTCATAATAGCGCAGGGTGGAGGTGGGAAGCTGAAATAAATTGGAAATTTCCTTTATCGTATAGGGTTTCATGATGGTTCCTCTCTGCTCCATACATCGTTGTCTGGAAAAGCTGCGGTAAAAATGGTGTATGTATTTATCATATATGGATGTGGTGGATCTGTCAAATACCGCTATTTTGAGGGAACCGGAAATCAAGCGCTTCCTGTGCAATTTCAGGATTTGAATAGATTTTTCTAAAGTTATTATTTGAAACAAAAAAATAGAATGTTTATGATATTGTTAAAAATATTAGTGCTTTTGATTAAGGAGGGGTGGTGAAGTTTGATTTATCTTGGAGGAGTTGTTCGTCATATGAGAGATGGAAAAGGAGAAGAAAAGTGAAAAACAGAAAAATTGCCTGGATTTTGGCGGTTGCCATGCTGTTCAATGGGACCGGACTCGGCAGCACGCTGACTTTTGCAGCGCAGAATGATCCAGGGATTCAATGGACCGGCAATGAATGGACGGGGAATCCCCAACAGTTTCAAGTAAACCGGCAGCCTGCCCACACGGCGTTTGTGCCGTATGACACGGAGGAAAAGGCCGTTGCCAGAACAGAGGAAGATTCCCAATATTATCAGCTGCTGAACGGGGAATGGAGCTTCCAGTACGCGGAGAAACCCGCGGATCGCAATACCGAATTTTACAAAGAAAATTACGACGTCAGTTCCTGGGATACCATTCAGGTGCCCGGAAACTGGCAGACACAGGGATACGATAAGCCGATTTACACCAATTCAACATATCCGTGGACATTGAACGGCGGCGGAAAAAATGATTACAACAATGCGACAGCGCCAACCGGCTATAACCCGGTCGGTTCTTACCGCCGCAGCTTTACGGTCAATCCCGGGATGCTGGATGGCGGGCGGCAGATTTTTATGTCCTTCCAGGGCGTGGAGTCGGCGTTTTACCTTTGGATCAACGGGGAACAGGTCGGCTACAGTGAAGACAGTTATACCCCCGCGGACTTTAATATTACCCCTTACTTGAAAGAAGGAGAAAACTCCGTTTCGGTACAGGTGTACCGTTGGTCCGACGGCAGTTACATGGAGGATCAGGATTTTATCCGGCTGAGTGGTATTTTCCGCGACGTTTTCCTGTACTCTAAAGATCAAGTGGAGATTTTTGACTATGAGACCGTCACGGATTTGGACGGCGATTATCAAAACGCAACGTTCAAACTCTCCGTTCAGGCGCGGCGTTTGGCGGAGAATGCGTCTCCCGGCTATACCGTCCATGCCAAGCTGCTGGACGACACGCAGAACCCCGTTTTTGAAAAGGATTTTGAGCCGGAGTTTACCGGCGAAACAGACGCGATGGGCTATGATATTGCCACCATGAGAGTGGAGCAGGAAATCGCGTCGCCCAAGCTGTGGAGCGCGGAAAAACCGAACCTCTATACGCTGGTTCTGGAGCTGTGCGACCCGTCGGGAAAAAGCGTGGAATTTGCCAGCTCCCGCATCGGATTCCGGGAAGTGGAGCTGCGGGACAATGAAGGCCTGTTTGTCAACGGTCAAAACGTGATTATGAAGGGCTTTAACCGGCATGAGACTTCGCCGGATACCGGACGCACCGTGAGCCGCGAGCTGATGGAGCAGGATATTATTTTGATGAAACAGGCGAACGTCAATACCGTCCGGACTTCGCACTACCCCAATGACAGCTATTGGTATGAGCTCTGCGATGAATATGGGATGTATGTGGTCGACGAGGCAAATATCGAAGCACACGGCGCGATGCACAATGTCCCGGGCAACAATTCCAATAAATGGTTCGCCGTGCATCTGGACCGTATGACCAGTATGGTGGAACGTGATAAGAACCATCCCAGCGTCATTATGTGGTCGATGGGAAACGAATCCGGCGCAGGCTCCGTATTCCAGCAGATTTACGACTGGACAAAGGCGCGGGATACGACCCGTCCGGTGCATTATTTTAATTCCAGAGGAGATGGAAGCGCAGATTATTCCGATACCCGCTCCTCTACCTATCCCTCTGCGGACGGCTCCTTCTCCGGCAGAATCAGCCTGCCCGGCGTGGCGACAGACAACAATCCCAAGCCCTACTTTGCGCATGAATACGCGCACTCCATGGGTAACAGTACCGGCAACCTGCAGGAATATGTCGATGTGTTTGAAAAATACGACAAGCTGATCGGTGGATGTATCTGGGACTGGGTGGATCAGTCCATCCGCGTGAATCTGGGCGGCGAGAAAAAGAACGTTTTGCCAGACAGCGGCCCCAACAAGCTGCACGCCGATTTTACAGGCTCTTTGGTCACCGGCAAAAATGCGGATAACGCGCTGGCCGGCACAGCAAAACTGCCGGCGGACCCGGTGTTCGATACAACAGGCAGTTTTACAGTGGAAGCGCTGGTAAAGCAGACCGGAAAAAACAGCAGCGGATACGATACAATTATTGCAAAGGGCAATGAGCAGTTCACGTTGCAGTGCACCAACAACAATCTGGAGTTCTGCTTTAAGAGCGGCAATGCCTGGGTGTCCGCTACAACACCCGTCCCGTCCGACTGGATGAACAACTGGCACAAGGTAACAGGTGTGTTCAGCGCAGAAGACAGCACATTGAAGATTTATCTGGATGGCAAAGAGGTTAAGTCGATTTCCACCGGCGGTAAGAATGTGCGCAACACCAATACCTATGCGGTCACAGTCGGCGAGAATCTGGAGCGCGCGGGCCGGACGTTTACCGGTAAAATTGACGATGTCCGCGTCTATAACCGTGCGCTGACCGCACAGGAGGTGGCAGACGCCAGTATAGCGCCGCAGGACGACTCCGTTTTATTCTGGTGCGATTTCAACGCGTTGGATTCTGCAAACCTTCTTGTAGACCGGGGCCCCAAAGGACTGAACGCGACATATACCGGGACATTGGAAGCAAGGGACGATCTGGGCTACGGCACCGCGTTGGAGGGCACGGCGACACTGCCCGCGAGCGAGGCGCTGAATATCACAGGCAGCCTGACGCTGGAAGCGCTGGTTTATCCCAACCGGGTAACCGGGAGTACCAACGGTGCGCTGATTACAAAGGGCAACAGTCAGTATGCCATGAAGTATATTGGAAACACCGCGCAGAATAAGAGCGTTGTGGAGTTCTTTATCTATGACGCAAATGCGACCGGTTCCTCCAGCGCCAAATGGGTCAGCCTGGAGGCGTCAGTTCCGGACGACTGGTTTGAGAACTGGCATCAGGTGGTTTCCACTTTTGACGCGGAAGCGGGAACCATCAATATCTACATTGACGGTCAGCTCTCTGCGAGCAAAAAGGTCAGCGTCAAGACCTTCTCCAGCAATGAATACCAGGTGGCGGTCGGCACAGACACGGAACGCAGCGGCAGGGAGTTCAGCGGCAAGATCGACAATGTCCGCGTCTACAACCGCGCGTTGTCTCCGGAGGAAATCCGTGCGGATAACCGCAAGCCGTCCGACAATGGCGTGGCGCTCTGGATGGATTTTGATTCAGTGGAGGAAGTCGACACCGGTGTCAATGAGCAATCCTACTTCGGTTACGGCGGGGACTGGGGCGATAAGACCAATGACAGTAACTTTTGCAGCAACGGCGTCATTTTCCCGGATCGGACTCTGCATCCGGCTTACGCGGAAGTAAAAAAAGCCTATCAGGGCGTGAGGCTCACAGCATCCGACCTCTCCAAAGGCGAAATAAAAGTGGATAACCTGCTGGAGTTTACCAACCTGAATGAATATGACTGCGTCTGGACACTGTACAACAACAATGTGGAAGTACAGGCCGGTGTTTTGACAGATGAGCAGATCGACCTTCCCGGCAACAGTTCCAAGATCATCACCGTTGGATACCAAACGCCGGATACGGTCCGCGAGGGCAGCGAGTTCCTGCTCAATATTGAATTTAAATTGAAGGAAGATACCCTCTGGGCGAAAAAAGGCCAGGTCGTTGCGTTTGAGCAGTTCAAGACGGACTTTACCGCGAATCAGCCCGGTCTGACATTGGATACCTCCAAAAAATTTACAGAGGTAAAGCAGGACGGAGACATTCTTACCGCAAAGGGAGATGGGTTCGAGGTACGGTTCAACACGGCAAAAGGAGAGCTCACTTCCTATCAAAACAACGGCAAGGAAATGATTCAGAGTGCGCCGAAGCCCAATTACTGGCGCGCCAGGATTGACAATGGAACCATTAACGCAAAATACCGCGATCCGGCCGCATCCGTGGGACAGGTCGCGGTGGAACAGACGGATTCCAAAATTGTGATCCGCGTGCCGCTGTCCTATTCCTCTTTGAATAATTCCACCAACGTAGTAGAATACGTTATTTATCCGACGGGAGACATTGTGGTAACCAGCAATTTTGACTCCAAGGCGTCCGAAATGCTGGGCCGCGTCGGTATGAAGATGGAGTTGCCGCAGGGATACGAAAACGTCACCTACTATGGCAGGGGTCCGGACGAAAACTATGTGGATCGCAAAACCGGCTCTCTGGTCGGCGTTTATGAGACCACTGTGGACGATATGTTTGTACCGTACATGAAGCCGCAGGAAAACGGAAACCGCACCGACGTCCGTTGGGTTTCCCTGACCGACGAAGCGGGCGACGGATTGCTGGTTTCCACGGATACGCAGATGGAATTCGGCGCACAGCACTATTCCGCCTCGGAGCTGAACAGCAAAGCGCATCCGTACGAACTGAAGAAATCCGACCAGGTTTACCTGACGCTCGACTACATGCAGACCGGGCTGGGCAACGGGAGCTGCGGGCCCACCATGTTGGAAAAATACAAGGTGCAGTCCAACAGGAAATACACGTTTACCTACCGGATGCGCCCGGTTACAGGCCAGAACAATTCCGTGGAGCAGATGATGAACGAAGCCCAGAAGGCCATCATCTCCCAGACGCTGACCGGGATTAAAGTGGACGGCCGGCTGCTGCCCGACTTTGCGCTGGATCAGCACGAGTATACCATCCCATATCTGAGCAGCCGGACAGAGGTTCCGCATGTAGAAGCGGCCACTGCGCATTCGTCCATCCAGGCGGAGGTAGAACAGGCGGCGTCCTTTGACGAAACGGCTGTCATCCGCATCGACGATATTGAGGGCAACCCGCAGGTTTACACCATTCATTTCGTCAAAATGGATGAGGTGCCTTTGGAAGATGTGGTATGGAAGTCCGCCTCCACCGGCTGGAAAGAGATCGCAAAGGGTACCAACCTGAACGGCGGTCCGATGGAACTGACCGTCAATGGGGAGAGAAAACAATTTAACAGCGGTTTGGGCGTCCACGCGGCGTCTGAAATTGTCTATGATATTGAGGGCCTCGGTTATGACATTTTTGAAACCTATCTCGGCCTCGACTGGCTGGGCGGAACCGCCAGCGACGGTTCGCCCGCACTTGGTGAAGCGAAATTTGAAATCTGGGTGGATGGCGAGCTGGCATACGAATCTCCCCGGATGACACAGGAGACGGAGGCAGAATACGTCCGTCTGAATATCATCGGTGCAAAAGAACTGAGGCTGGTGGTTGATCCGCTGGGTACAAACGCGCACGACCACAGCGACTGGGCGAACGCCCGGTTCCTGCCGAGAAGCGACAGCGACCGGGAACAGATTGCCGTGCAGGGCATTCCGGAACAGATCCGTCTGAAGAAAGGCGATTTTACAACGCTTTCGCTGGAAACCGATCCAATAGACGCGGTTTGCAGTTTTGCGGTTGCGCCTGCGGCGGGCGTCCTCTCCATCCAGGAAAATCGAGTCACGGCGGCGAATGCCGGAAAAGCGGAAGTCCTGGTCCGTATTTCCAAGGAAGGGTATGAAACCCGCTACATCTCCGTTCCGGTAAGCGTCTATGAAGAAGAACCGACCATTGTTGATGTCGAGCATATTACCCGCGCTACCTTGACCGGAAAGGCGCCGGCGCTGCCGGAAGAGATCGGACTAAAGTATTCCGATGGGACAACCGGGAAAATCGGTATCAAGTGGGCGGACATCAGTGCCGACCAGTATGCAAAAGAAGGTGCCTTCACAGTGGAGGGCACAGTGGAAGGCACTGGAATGAAGCCAACCTGCACCGTAACAGTCAGTAAGACCAACACAGTATCTGCTGTGGAAACAATCACAGCGTCTGTACCGCTGCATGGAACCGCGCAGCTTCCTGAGCAGATTTCCGTCATCATGGCGGATGGTTCAGAGCAGAAGAAAGCGGTTGCCTGGGACCGTACGGACGACGCGGCAGCCTCTTTGGGGTTCCACATCGTTGAAGGAACGGTAGCGGGAAGCGACGTCAAAGCAGTCTGCGAGCTTTATGTATACAGTGAAATCAATTTGATTGAAAAGATCGCTGCTTCTGCTGCGAATACGCCTGCGGGTACCGCGCCGGTTCTGCCGAGAACAGCAGAAGTTACCTATTTCGATGGATCCACAACGAATTGTGAGATTGTCTGGAACACGGTTCCGCAGGAAGCGTATCAGGAAGAGGGAAGCTTCTCTGTATTCGGGTTTGTGGAAGGTTTTGGAACCAAGGCGGAATGCGTCGTTACCGTGACGCCGTCTGAAGAGCCGGGCCGTGAATATGCTCTGACAACTCGTTTTGATACCAATGCACGGATTGCGGTAGATGGGGAAAACACCGATCTTGCCAACCTGACCGGCGTCTACAAGGCGGCGCTGAAAGCGGGCGAAGCGTTCACACTGGTCTTCACCCCCAGAGTGGAAGGCAGAGAGTTCCTCTCCGCCCAGCTCAACGGCAAGGATGTTTCCGACGCGATTGGATTCAATGAGGAAACTAACGAGTCCGCGTTCACTTACGAGGGCGAAATGGCAAAGGCGGACAAGGAACTGAACTTTGCGTTCACCACTGTGAACAAGCAGGTTTTGCGCACGGTCATCTCTATCGCGGAAGACCTCCGCAGCGGCGACGAGTACGGCGCGGCAATTCCGACCGTGCGGAAGGCATTTGACAAGGCGCTGGAAAACGCGCAGTCCGTGGAAGCCGACCGGAAGGCCAATCAGGAAGCCATCGACAACGCATGGTCGAAGATGCTGAAAGCCATCCATTTCCTGAGCTTTGCCGAGGGCGACACCACCGAATTGGAACATCTGCTGGCTGTGATCGAGATGCTTGACCCGGCGGATTACACCTCCGACAGCTGGGCGGCGCTCCAGACCGCCGTCGATACCGCGAAAGAGCTGATCGCGGACGGCGAACCGCTCCAGGCGGACGTGGAAAAAGCATACGACGCGCTGAAAAAGGCGTGGAACGCCCTGGTCCGCGCGGCGGATAAGAACCTTCTGCAAGAGGTGGTCAACACGGCGCTGGCGATCGATCTGAACGAGTATCTGGACGAGGGCAAGGAAGCCTTCTCCGAGGCGCTCACCCACGCGCAGGCTGTGCTGGAAGACCAGGACGCAACTGCGGCGGAAGTCAATGCGGCATTGTCCGCGCTGAACAACGCGATGCAGGCGCTCCGCAAGATTCCGACCAAGGACGCGCTGAAAGACGTGCTCAATATGTACAACACACTGGATCTCAGCAAGTACACGGATACCAGCGTTGCGGCCCTCAAGGCGTCCGTCAATCTGGCAAACGGCGTGCTGGACGATCCGGACGCGACCGGCGAAGAAATCGCGCAGGCGATCGACCTCGTCACCAACGCGTACAACGGCCTGCAGCTGAAACCGGAAAACAAACCCTCCAGGGGCTCCGGCAGCCGCACGCCATCCTACGGCAACCTCTACGGCGCGCAGGGTATCGCGGTGGTAAACGCGGCTCAGGGCGTGGTACAGCAGGCGTTCGTTCGTTCCGATACCACTCTGGACTTCACGCTCAGGAGAGGCGGTGCGTACTGCTTCAAGATGACGGTTGTCAACGGCAACGGACAGGTTCCGAGCTTCACCGTGGGCGACGGCGGCGTGCTCAAGACCCAGTTTGTGGCGAAGATCGGCAACGACTGCTATTACAGAGTCTACGCCGTTGGCGCACCGGGCCAGAGCACCGGCGTGTATACGGCGCTGAATGGGCAGACGCCGGTTAAACACTGTACGGTAACGATTGATTAAATACCCACGCATCGTCTGCGTCATTCTCCGCAGATGCGAGAAACACATTCCGGATGCAAGTGCGCTGGACGAATAGAAACAAATAAACAGCTGGCGTTCTTGGAACCACATTGGTTCCAAGAACGCCTTTTGTTTGCTGAAATGGTTCATTAGAATCAAAAAAGTATACAAGCAAATCGTCTTAAATTGACGAAACTTTAGTTGAAAATCTAATAAATTCAGACATGGAAATTGGTTATCCAGAAAATTCCGCAAATGTACAAAAAACATATACAATCATATACCCATGAAACGAAAAGTAATTTGATAAATAATGTGCAAAATGCTACAATCATAACCATAGGGACTGGAATGGGAGAAGGAACCAGTCCGTATATAGTATGAAGAAGGAAGGATGAAAAAAGTGAAGACATTGAAAAAATGCCTCGCTGCGCTGATTGCCGCTATGATGCTTCTGCAGCCTCTGGCCATGCAGGCGTATGGAGCGGCGGCGGATGCCGACGCACCTGAAGTGTACGGTCCGGTTCCAACGGCAACGCAGCTGCAGTATCATGAGGAGGAGCTTTCCGCATTTATCCACTACGGCCCGAATACCTATACGGGCCGCGAATGGGGCGACGGAAGAGAAGATCCCAATGTGTTCAATCCTACAGGGCTGGATACCGACCAATGGGTCAAGGCTTTGAAGGACGCGGGTTTTGAGCGCATTATCATGATCGGCCGCCATCACGACGGTTTCTGCCTGTGGGAAAGCGACGCCACTACGCACGATGTGGGCAGCAGCACGAATTTCCAGCAGACACAGGCCGCAAGAGGGCAGTCCGGAGACGTATTCCTGGAGCTTTCCAAGTCCTGCACAAAGTACGACATGGATATGGGTCTGTACCTGTCTCCGTGGGATGCCAACAATCCCAGCTATGGGTATGGCGGGGGATCGGACGACGCGACCGATACCAACGGCGACTACAACGAATATTACATGAATCAGCTGAGAGAGGTACTCGGCAACCCGAAGTATGGAAACAACGGAAAATTTGTAGAAGTGTGGATGGATGGCGCCAAAGGAAGCGGCGCCGCCGCACAGAATTACAAATTCCAGGAATGGTTCGACCTGATTGAGGAATTGCAGCCCGGCGCGGTGGTATTCAGCCCCTACGGTTCCACCGTCCGCTGGATTGGCAACGAGTCCGGCAAGGCGGGCGATCCCTGCTGGTCCAAGCTGGATCAGATGCGCCAGAGAAACTGGTACGACGCGCACGGCGGCGATGAGGCTGCCTATCTGAATGTCGGCGATCCCAATGGCGACATCTGGAGCATCGGTGAATGCGACGTTTCCCTTACCTCCGGCTGGTTCTGGAAAGCCGGCAAGCAGCCGAAGAGTATGGAAGAATTGACCGATATCTATTTTAAATCGGTAGGCCGCGGCCAGCCGCTGCTGCTGAATGTGCCGCCGGATACAACAGGTGTTCTGCCTCAGAACTTTGTGGACCGCATCTCCGAATTCGGCGAGACGATCCGCTCTACGTTCCGCAATGACCTGACCAAAAAGGACGGCGTTTCAGCGTCTGCAACCGCGGTCAGAGGCGATAACGCCAAATTTGCAGCCGCCAACGTGCTGGACGATGATCCGGATACCTATTGGACCATGGACGACGGCCAGACAACCGGCAGCATTACCATTGATCTTGGCGGTACGCAGTTATTTGACATTGTCTCCATCGAGGAATACATCAAGTTGGGACAGCGTATCTCCAGCTTTACCGTAGAAGCGCATACCTCCACGGGCTGGAAGGACTTTGGCAGCGGATATACCATTGGCGCAAAACGTCTGGTGCGGGGAAATCCCGTGCGTGCAGACCAAATCCGTATTAATATCACAGGTTCCTATGCGGTTCCGCTGATTGAAAACGTCGGCGTGTTTAAAGCAGAAGGCGCGTTTGAACAGGAAAATCCGTTCCCGGAGGGGCTGGATCTGATAGACGACCGCGACTTCTCCAGAAGCGGAAACTGGCACGAGGAAACCATTGACGGCCTGAACGATACGGGCATTTGGGCGGACCCCGGTGCAGAAGCCAGCTTTACCTTTACCGGTACAAAAGCATGGATTGTCGGCACAAAGGATCCAAACCACGGTGTGATGGATGTGTACATCGACGGTACAAAGGTGGCGTCGCCGAACGCCTATCAGGCGAACCGTCAGCTCAAGCAGGTTTTGTATGAAACCGATATCCTGCCCTATGGAGAGCATACCATCCGCATGGTGTGCGTCAATAAGGCAACCGGTTTGGACGCCGCGCTGGTATTGGCCAACAACGGCGCGGGCATGTTTGAGATCGATCCGAAGACCTATACGGTCAACGAGGGTGCGACAACGGAAATCACCATTAAACGCGTAGGCGGTACGAACGGAAGCGTTTCGGTTGATTTTGAGACTTCACCGGATACGGCGGTTCACGGCAGGCACTACAATGATATTTCCAAAACCGTGACCTTTGCGGACGGGCAGGAGACTGCTGCCGTAACCGTGGAAGCGATTGAGAACAACGAGATTACAGGAGACCTCCGCTTCTTCGGCGATATCGTCAATCCGGCGGATGGCGCGATTCTCGGTTTCAATACCAGAGCGGAAATCACAATTAAAGATAATGATTCAGACATCATAAAGGAACTGAGAGAGACGCTGGAAGCGGCAAGCGGAAAGAACGAAGGCCTCTATACAGCGGCGAGCTGGGCGGGCTTCGCTGCGGCGAAACAGGCGGCGCAGGAAGCTTTGGACAATGCGGAAGCAACGGAAGAACAGCTCCGGACGGCGCTCACCAATCTGCAATCCGCACAGGAAGCGCTTATAACCCGCACCAGCTATACGGCGGACGACCCGTTTGTATTCCCGAAGGAAAACGACGGTACCAAGCTGGCAGAGGCGGAATTCTTTACATTGGTTCCTATTTCCGGCGACAAATATGTGCGAATTGAGTCGGACGCGAGCGCCAGCAACGGCAAAAAAGTCGGCTGGATGGAGCCGGGCAATGTAATTAAGCTGGCTTACAACGCACCCAAAGCAGGAACGTATAGCGTCGACTGCCGGTATCAGAGCGGCAGATTGAACGAAAACACGGCAAACACGATCAACTGGAGCGGTGATCATATTACGAGCGGTTCGGTCCGCGTGTTTGGCGCTGCCAGCGCGCCGTACAAAAACGTTACGTTTGAGCTGGAAATTACCCAGCCGGGACCGGGAGAACTGGTCATCACGGCGGATTCCAACGCTGCCCCAAACCTGGATAAATTTGAAATCACCGCAAAGGAATTGGTCTCCAACCGTTACACCATCACGGCGGCTGCCGGTGAAAACGGCGCTATTGCGCCCTCCGGTGCAGTGGAAGTGGAAGAGGGAGAAAACCAGACGTTTGCCATCACGCCGGATCGTGGGTACGAAGTGGCTGATGTATTGGTGGACGGCGTCTCCGCCGGTGCGGTTAAGACCTATACATTCGAGGCGGTCGATGCAAATCATACGATTGAAGCAACCTTCCGCGCCATGAACTATTATGGCGAAAACAATCCGGTCGTTTTAAACAGCGATACGACGCCTGTCAATGTAGAGGCGGAGGCGCTTGAGTTTGGCGACGGCGCTTTGGTGGAAGAAAAAGCTGGCGCCAGCGGCGGCAAGCTGGTCGGCTGGCTTGGCAACTGCGGCGCGCACGGCAACGCGTGGCTGAACCTGTGGCTGGATGTGCCGCAGGATGCGGAATATGATATTTCCTTCCGGTATTTCTCCGGCGCAAACGACGACTTGTATTATGAGAACCTGGATCAATCCATCAGCAGCAGCATTGCCTGCGAGCTGACGCAGCCAAACTTTGGCACAAAGACCATTCGCGTGGCCTTGAAGAAGGGTGTTGACCGCATTAAATTCTTCAACGACCTGAAATCCACCGCGAATATCGATTCCTTTACCCTCACCAGGGTGCAGGTGGAGGAGCCGCTTACCGTCGTTTCGGTTGTCAATCCGGAAGCACAGACGGTGGATTATGGCACTGCTTTTGAGGTGCTTCGTCTCCCGGCGACGGTAGAGGTTGCACTCAGCGACGAAAGCAGCGCAACGGCGGCTGTTACATGGGACAGCAGCGTGTATGATCCGGAGACGGTCGGAACGCAACGCATTGCCGGCGATCTGCAATTTGCAGACGAAGCGATTACAAATCCGGAGAATGTGAAGGCGGAAGCCTCCATTACCGTTCGTCCGAAAGGTGAGCAAACAGCGCATGTCCTGAACCTGCAATACGGCGTCAATGCGAAATTGACAGTGGAAGGCGATACAAAGGTTATTATTGAACGCGACGGCCTCTATGGCGCAAAAGTTATGGCGGGCGAAACGCTTCGCTTTACGTTTGATCCAGTTAACGGCCGGTTCTCCAGCGCGGAACTGAACGGCGAAGCGATTGACTTTGCTCCGGACGGCTTTACCTATGAGTATGTGATGCCTGACGAATCAGCCATTCTGCGCTTCACCTTCAGCAGGGTTGACAAATCCATTCTGGAGGCTGTGCTGGAAGTGGCAAATGAAGTGACGGATGAGGAACTGGACGAATTGATTGCCTCGGTCCGTGAACAGTTCATCGATGCGCGCGAGCAGGCACAGAAGGTTTACAAGGACCCGGCAGCCACGGAAGAGCAGATCGACAAAGCCTGGAAGGATTTGATTGATGCGCTGCATCTCCTGAGCTTTAAAGAAGGCGACAAGGCTGTACTGGAGTCGCTTGTCCAAATTGCAGAGCTGATCGATCTGGAGAAATTCACACCGAAGAGTCAGGAAGGCTTTGCGGAGGCGCTCGCCGCCGCGCAGGAGCTTTGTGATTCGGAGGAAGCCTTGGAAGAAGATGTGAAAAAGGCGTACGATACCCTGTACGAGGCGATTGTTAACCTGAAGTTTAAGGCGGATACAGCGTCTCTGCAAACGCTGATAGATCAGGCGGCCGACATGGATCTGGAAGGGTACCTCGACGGCGCTGAAAAGGACGCTTTTAAAAAGGCTTATGCGGCGGCCGCTGTGGTTTTGGCAGATGAGAATGCAACACAGAAGCAGGTAGACGATGCGGCTGCGGCTCTGTTTGAGGCGATGGCAGACCTGCGCAAAGTCCCGGATAAAAACGCGCTGAAAGCGCTGCTTGACAAGTATGCGGATATGAAACCGGACGGTTACAATGCGTCGCTTTACGCGGCGTTCCAGGCGGCAATGCAGGTGGCGGATGAGGTTTACAGCGATCCATATGCAACGCCCAAGCAGATTGCAGCGGCATGCGACGGCGTGGAAACCACCTATACCATTATGACAAAACTGCATGACAAGCCCTCTGGCGGCGGATCATCCGGCGGCAACCGTCCTTCCGGCGGCCAGACCGGAGGAGAAGGAACGGCAGTTGTGGGCGCGGTTCCGGTAGTAACGGCGGCGCAAAATGTGATTGCACAGCCTTCCGTACGTTCTGACACCACGCTTCCGTTTGTCTTGAAGAAGGGCAGCGCATATTGCTTCAAGATGACAGTGCTGAACGGCAGCACCGCGGCGCCCAGCTTTACCGTAGGCAACGGCAATGTGCTGAAGACCCAGTTTGTGGCAAAGATCGGCAACGACTGCTATTACAGAGTCTGGGCGGTCGGCGCACCGGGCCAGAGCACCGGCGTGTATACCACGATGGTAAATGAAGCGCCGCAAAAGCACTGTGTCATTACGATTGGCTAAGCGCGTAAAAGCATAAAAGAAAGCATGTATGTAAGTACATGCTCCGCACAAAATTTAAGGCTCATCTCTCCGTCAAAGGCGGAGGGATGAGCCTGCTTTTTGTATCGCCCGTAAATTTGTGATACAGGTTGCCTGCGGTTTCTGCCTATGAATGAATTTTAACGATGTCCATATTGATTTTGTGCATCGCAACACATTGCACCAGACCGAATCCAAAGTACAGACACGCGGCGGAAGAACCGCCCGCGCTGAAAAACGGAAGTGTAACGCCCATGACAGGGAACAGGTTCAGGCACATTCCCAGATTAAAAGCCATCTGGGAGGCGATCATGCCGAAGAACCCAAAACAGATGCAGCTGCCGAGCGGTTCGGTCGCGTGCCGTGCGACGTGGATGGTCCGCAGGAGGAGCAGGAACAGCAGGACGATAATCAGCGCACAGCCGATAAAACCCAGTTGCTCGCCCGCAACAGAAAAAATGTAGTCGCTCTGCTGCACGGGAACGCTTCCCTTTTGCACGCGGGAATCGGGAGAAAATAAACCGCGCCCCCAAAGCTGTCCGCTACCAATGGAAATTTTCCCCTGCAGCTGCTGCAGGCCTTTGCCGGTCGGGTCGGTTTCCGGATGCAGGAAGATGGTAAACCGGTCGCGTTGGTAATCGTCCAGCACATGCTCCCAAACCAGTGGAAAAGCGGCGACCATCGCGGCAAATAATGCAACGAAGTACCGAAGCTGAACGCCCGCGCCAAAGCTCATAGCAAGGAACATGCAAAAGAAAATAGCGGCGGAACCGGCGTCGCCCTGCAGCTGAAAGACAACTGCAACAGGGATCAGCGCGTGCAGCGCCAAAAGGACAACATGCGGCAGTCGTTCTAAAAGGCCGCGTTCCTTTAAAACCGATAGATGCTTGGAAAACGTGATGATAAATCCGATCTTGATCAGTTCGGAGGGTTGAAACGTGCCCAAAGCCGGTATTTTGATCCAGGCCTTGGCACTGATGCCTCCGGAGTTTTCAACTGCAATTCCAAAAAAGTGCGTGTAGATAATTAAGAAAATACAGAACCCGGCGATCAAATACCATAGATTGCTGATGTCGCGATAATCGATCAGGGTGATGAACCATGCGCCGATGTATCCGATGAGCATTGCCAGCAGATGCGTGGCAAACCAGGAACGCTTTCCCGCGGGGGAGGGAACGGTTCTTAAAAGCAGCAGGCTGTATGCGGAGATTGCCAGCATGATCAGCCACAGGAGCTTGTCAGCCCGTTTAAAGTAGTCAATAAAGGATTTTCCCATTCTTTCCATATCAGTACCTCTGCGTATTTTAATCCGTCAGACTTTGCGGAATCGGGGGGATAAAGCAGGCAAAGTGTGGCATTTTTCGTGTAGATTTATTATAGCATAGGGAAAACGCATCCACAATAAACAAAACGTTACAGAAAAATGCGTTTGATGAGGCCGCAAAACAGTGAATTCTATTCTAAACCAATAAAATTGACAAATCGTGAACGTATCACTATAATAGAAACAAATCCAATGAAAAGATGGGGATTATGAAAGCCAATTCCAGACTTTGTATCAGAGGCTGCTCCGCACAAATGAAAACGATGAAGCGTTGTCCGGAGCATATGAATTTCATCGGCAAATAGCAAATGAGAAGGGGGTTTTTGAATCCTCAGCTTTGCTGTTGCCCGTTGAAAGGTTTGAAAAGTGTTGCCGCGGACAGGCGCTTTGTCCGCGGCTGTTTTATTTTCTGTTACAAACAAAACAGGAGGCCGCACGAGAGCGGGCCTCCTGTTTTGTATTTTTGAAGTCTGGAGTGTGTTTTTAATGAAACAATACGATTTAACAAATGGAAGCGTACCCAAGCAGCTCCTAAAATTTGCGTTTCCGATATTCATTGCGAATCTGTTACAGTCCTGCTACAGCATTGTGGATATGGTGGTGGTAGGGCGGTTTGTCGGCAAAGCCGGACTGGCGGCGGTCAGCAACGCCGCAATGATCGGTTTTATCATCCAGTCGGTGTGTACCGGCGTTACAATGGGCGGAACGGTACTGATCGCGCAGTATAAAGGCGCGCACGATGCGCAGGGACAGAGGCACGCAATTGGCACCTTGTTCAGCGTATCGGCGGTTGCCGCGGCGCTGGTTACTCTGGCAAGCCTGCTTACCTACCGCGCGGTGTTTCAATTGATGCGTGTTCCGGCAGGAGCAATACAGCTGGCGGAGGATTACATGCAGGTGATCTGCTGGGGAACTCTTTTTGTATTTGGCTATAATGCGGTCTGTTCGATCATGCGCGGACTGGGAGACTCCCAAAGCCCCTTACTCTTTGTGGCAATCGCCACAGTGATCAATATTGCACTGGATTTGCTGCTGGTTGGTCCTCTGAAGATGGGAACGAGAGGAGCGGCATTGGCTACCATCGTTTCGCAGGGCGCGTCCTTTGTCATATCGCTCTTTTATCTGAAACGGCGTGCCGTTTTATCTGATTTTACCGTACAGGATCTGTGGATCAGGGGGCCGGTCTGCCGCATGCTTTTAAAAATAGGCCTTCCGTCCGCAGTACAGACCGCGGTACTCAATCTTTCCTATCTGTTGGTGACGGGGATGCTCAACGAGTACGGCGTAGCGGTAGCCGCGGCGTCCGGTATCGGACTGAAGGTCAATACGTTTGCCGCGATGCCGTGTTGGGCGGTAGGGCAGGCGGTCACCACCATGGCGGGGCAGAATATGGGTGCGCGCCAACCCCTGCGCGCGGCAAAGACCGCAAAAACCGGGTTGTGGATCAGTCTGGGAGCTTCCTTCATTACCATGCTGTTGGTTCAGGCTTTTGTCGGTCCTATCATTGGACTGTTCAATTCGGATCCGGAGGTCATTCGGGAGGGGATACAATATCTGCGGATCTGCTGTTCTTTAAATTCCCTGCTCTATGCGGCAATGTATACGTTCGACTCGTTTGCAACCGGCGTGGGCGATTCTCTGTTTGCCATGTGCAATGCGCTGCTGCATTCTGTGGTGATGCGTCTGCTGCTCAGCTGGCTTTTGGGAAGTGTATTGGGGTACGGTTTTATCGGCATTTATTGGGGAGAAATGCTTTCTCCCATTTTTTCCTTTTTTGCAGGCCTGGTTTACTTTGCCGGCGGCCGGTGGAAAAGACATGGTTTATTGACACAACGGGAGTAAAAGAAAAGCGCATCTGCAAAGAAACCGCTTTGCAGATGCGCTTGTTTATGGATTTAAAGCAAAGGTAACCTGCGCGGAAAACAGGTCGGCGTCTGCGCTGATGGTAAACGTACCGCCGCAGGCTTCCGTGAAGCTCTTGGCGATGGAAAGTCCCAGTCCGCTGCCGGACGTGGAACGTGCCGCGTCGCCACGCACAAAGCGTTCCGTAATGTCAATGTTGCTGTCCAGCTCATATTTGGAGATGTTTTTCAGGACGGCGGTCGCCTGGCCGCCGTGGTCAGATAAAGAAATAAAGACGCGTGTTCCTTCCAGAGAGTAGCGCAATGCGTTGGAGATCAAATTCTGGAAAACCCGGTACAGCCGCCGTCCGTCTGCGGTGATCATGACAGAGCGTTCGGGAATATCGACCCGAAAGATCAGGGGGGAAGCGGAAATATCTTCGTTCATATCCGCCAGCGTTTGCCGCAGCAGCTTACCCAGATCGAGCGGTTCCGGCTGCAGCTCAATATTGCCGCTGGTCGCTTTGCTCACCTCAAAGATATCCTGAATCATATTTTTCAGGCGGAGGGACTTTTCATCCAGAATCTTGATGTAATCCTGGACGTAATCCGGCAGAGTTTCCTCCTGCTTCAAAAGATCGATGTAGCTGATGATGGAGGTAAGCGGAGTTTTGATGTCGTGGGATACGTTGGTGATCAGCGCTACCTTCATCCGCTCGCTTTTAACCTGTTCTTCCACTGCCTTGCTGATGCCCCGCTCGATCTCGTTCAGCTGGCGCGCGGCGGCGTGCAGGTCGGAATCCTGTGGGAACAACAGCGGCGCCGTGTCTTTTCCATCATGCACGGCGGAAATCTGTGTGGTCAAACGCCCCAGGTCTTCGGCCAGCTGTTTTTGCTGTTTGTTATAGCGATGCGCAAAATAGATCATCAACAGGATGGTGAACGGCAGCAAAAAGCCCAGGGACAAAACACTTACGAAGAGACCGACCGCAAAAGTAATCGCTTCACATTTGAGAAAATCGGACCAGCGGTCCAGCAGGCGGCGTTCCAGCGGCATTTTGGATTCCAGCAGCCTTCGCTTTTCTTCCCTGCGGTGCAGCATGTGGTTGATCCAATTGTGCTTATAGTTTAAATGGTTGTAGCGGATATCGTTGATCAGCAGATAGTAGCCGAACAGGGAAACCAAAAGCAGAATCAGATTGGGCACAATGGACGTGCTGACAAGCGTCAGGTCAAAAATGACCAGGAGCGCAAAGACGAGAGCCTTAAAATCAAAATAGATATTCTTTGTTCCGGCGGCAATGGTTTTGTTTAGCTCTTTGCGCTCTTTGCGCCACAGAATGGCAATGAACAGGAAAATTGCCGCGACACCCAGTAAAACGGTCCATATCCGCAGGAACAGAAGCGTATCCGGCCGGCTCTGTGCAATATCGTATAAAGAGCTGTAGCCGTCGACCGCTTCCGCGGGAATGGCGCGTGCAACCAGGCAGATGCGCAGATTGGCGTGCGTGGGGTCTTCCGTTGTGTTTTCATAGCCAGGAACATCCCACATACCTGAATCGCTTTTAAAGAAACCATCCCCATAGAGATCGATCGTTTGACCGTCCTTGGTAATGGTGACTTTTTTGCCGTCAAAGACCAGACGGAAATTATATCCATCCGGCAGCGCGCCTTCGTAAAGGTTGGTATCGGTTAAATAATTGGTGTGGCTGCGATTGTTGTCCTGCGTACCCGACTGATAGAGCAGGTTCCGTGCACTATCCTCGTTTAACCGGTCGAAGACGGTATAGGAATATGAATCGGTAACGATTCGATAAGACTGAAGGCTGTTTGACCAGACTACGTCGCTGTATTCCGTTCCATCCTCGATCGATGTTGTGCCGTAGGCGGTTCCGCTGGAAATACCGCTGTTTTCCCACGACAGGTCGCGCAGCATCCAGTTCAGCGTTGTGCTGATCTCTTTTCGAAACGCATGGGTATTCTGATAATCGGTTTGCCGCAAATCCTCGATATACTGCACCCCTCTTTGATAATTTGCCAAAAAAGAAAGGCCAAAGATTCCCGTAGCAAGGAATACGGTGACACTCAGGTAACAGCAGACCAGGCTGAGAACGGCCTTACTTCTTTTCAATTTTATATCCAATCCCCCACACCACCTTTAAATATTCGGGCTCTTTTGGGTTGAGTTCGATCTTTTCACGGATGCGGCGGATATGAACCATGACGGTGTTTTCAGCGGAGAAGGCAGGCTCGTTCCACACGCGCCGGTAAATTTCCTCGGCAGGGAAGATGCGCCCCAGATTCCGCATAAATAAGTCTACAATTTTGCTTTCTGTTGCGGTCAGCTTGACCGGTTCTCCGTCTGCCAGCAGCGCGTGCTCCTCGGTATGATAGCTCAGACGCCCGTTGACAATGACGCTGCTGTTCTGCACGGCGTGGATGTCTCCCAGGCTGGTATAACGGCGCAGCTGCGAGCGAACCCGCGCTACCAGTTCCATTGGATTAAACGGCTTTGTCACATAGTCGTCCGCGCCCATGGAGAGCCCAAGAATTTTGTCGGTGTCCTCGCTCTTGGCGGAGAGCACGATAATCGGCAGGTTTTTCTTTTCCCGGATCTTCATCATGGCGGATAAACCGTCCAGCTTCGGCATCATGACGTCGATAATCAACAGGCGTACGGATTGGTTCATCACCAGGTCCAAGGCCTGTAAACCGTCGTATGCGCATAAAACCGAGTATCCTTCCCGCTGTAAATGCAGGGAAATAGCACGCACAATTTCGCGGTCGTCGTCCACCACTAAAATACTTTCTTCGCTCATGGTTCAACCCCTTTCTACCCAAAAGTTTATGTCCGTGTCTGTATCTTACAAAAGAGTCCTTACGAAAAACCGGACTGATTCCTTACAGAAATCTTACGGTTTAACCCAACGCACCGGCGCAAGCGTTGATCAGAACCGGCGTAATGTAAGTCTCAATCAGCGCCGCGGCAAACATCATGGGGATAACCAGCAAAGTAAAGGTTCGTGCGACATTGCACAGCGTTTTCAAAAAGGAATCGGCCCGGCCGAGAATCTGTTTGACCATTTCTTTACAGAGATAAAATCCCAGGGAAATTGCGAGAATCAACGCGGGCAGTTCCAGAATTCCATGCGGCAGGATACCTACGGCAAATACAGCCAGTCCCATGCCGGAAATGCTGCTGTAGGCGGCTGACAGACCCAGTATGGCGGCATTTGACGCCAAAGGAAGGACGGGCAGAAACAGAAAGGGCAGGAATCCCATCAGAATGCAAATTGCGGACGCCCACAGATTATTGCCCAACAGAAACCAGAAGGAAATGCCGCCTTCGTCGATCAGTCCCTTATCCTGAAAGCTTTTAGCCAGCTCCTGCATCATCTGATTGACGGTATCCGGACTGGACAGAAACAAAAAGTAGGATGCTGTACCCACGCCGATGAAGATCAACGATAAAATCAGAAAGATGCGGAGCAGCCGCTCCCGGAAAAAGAGCGCCGTGTCTTTGTATTCCTGTTTCAACCGATTCCAGATTGTCATAGTTGTAGTCCCCTTTAATTTTAAGAATGATTCTTTTCGCTTACACGTATAGTTGCGTTATACCATATCTAACGGGAGAAGTCAACGAAGCCCACCAGATCGTGGAATCCAGTTGCAGTTTTACCCTTTTCTCTTTTCCAGAGATGTGATATAATCATTTTAATAATGCGCGCAGGGGAGACGGACAGAGCACTGCGCAGAATAAAGGAGAATGGGAATGCTGACGGATATTGAGATTGCCCAAAGCACGAAGATGAAGCCCATTACGGAGATTGCCTCTGCACTTGGCATCGCAGAGGAGGAATTGGAGCCGTATGGGCGATATAAGGCGAAGCTGAACGATGCGCTTTACAGCCGTTTGGCAGATCGGAAGGACGGCAAATTGATCCTGGTTACGGCGATCAATCCGACGCCCGCCGGGGAGGGCAAAACCACCACGACCGCAGGCTTGGGCGAGGCAATGGCGAAGATCGGAAAGAACGCAATCATTGCCCTGCGGGAGCCCTCTCTCGGCCCGGTCTTTGGCGTAAAGGGCGGCGCCGCGGGCGGCGGATACGCACAGGTGGTTCCGATGGAGGACATCAATCTGCACTTTACAGGGGATATGCACGCGATTACCTCTGCGAACAACCTGCTTTGCGCGATGCTGGATAACCATTTGCAGCAGGGAAACGCCCTGCACATTGACCAGCGCCGTATTTTGCTCAAACGCTGCATGGATATGAACGACCGTGCGCTTCGCAATATCATTGTGGGCTTGGGCGGCAAGGTCAACGGCGTGCCGCGCGAGGACGGATTTATTATCACCGTTGCCAGTGAGGTCATGGCGATTCTTTGCCTGGCGCAGGACAGCAGCGACTTAAAGGAGCGGCTGGGCCGGATTCTGGTTGCCTATACAATGGACGGCGAACCGGTTTATGCAAGGGACTTGAAAGCGGAGGGGGCGATGGCGGCCCTGCTGCACGATGCGATCAATCCCAATTTGGTCCAGACGCTGGAGGGAACGCCTGCCATCATGCACGGCGGGCCGTTTGCCAATATCGCCCACGGCTGCAATTCCGTGCGTGCGACGCGGCTTGCATTGAAGCTGGCGGATTACTGCATTACAGAGGCGGGCTTCGGCTCCGACCTCGGGGCAGAGAAATTCTTCGATATAAAATGCCGTTTGGCGGGTTTAAAGCCGAGCGCCGTTGTGCTGGTGGCCACGGCCCGCGCATTAAAATACAACGGCGGCGTTCCCAAAGCGGAAACCGGCAAGGAAAACCTGGAAGCGCTGGAAACGGGAATTGTCAACCTGGGCGCGCATATCCAAAACATGCGCAAATACGGCGTCCCGGTTGTGGTGGCGATCAACCGCTTTGGAACGGATACAGATGCGGAGCTCGCGTTCATTGAAAAATACTGCAAGGAAAACGGCGCGGATTTCGCACTCAGCGAAGTCTTTGCCAAAGGCGGGGAGGGCGGTATGGACCTGGCCCGCAAGGTCTGCGCAGCGGTGGAACAGCCCTCTGATTTCCAACCGATTTATTCGCTGGACGGCTCCGTACAGGAAAAGATCGAGACGATTGCCAGGGAAATCTATGGCGCGGACGGCGTGGATTTTGCGCCGCAGGCGGTCAGGGCAGCAAAGGAAATCGCCGCTCTGGGTGGGGACGCGTTGCCGGTTTGTATCGCAAAGACGCAGTATTCGCTCTCGGATAACGCGGCACTGCTGGGCCGCCCCTCCGGGTTCCGCATCACGGTCCGGGACCTGCGCCTTTCCAACGGCGCGGGGTTTGTGGTCGCCTATGCGGGCGACATTATGACCATGCCCGGCCTGCCCAAAGTTCCCGCGGCGGAGCGCATTGATGTGGACGAAGCGGGTAAGATCTCCGGATTATTCTGATTGGATAAAAGAGGTGGAAGCTTTGACGTATACGACCCATTCTCCGCAGGAAACAGAGGCGCTGGGGGAAGCAATCGCGCAAAAGCTGTCCGGCGGGGAGGTAATCGCGCTGTTCGGCGGTATGGGGATGGGAAAAACCGCCCTGACACGTGGTCTGGCACGCGGCCTTGGCGTGGAGGACGGCGTTTCCAGCCCGACGTTTGCGCTGGTACATGAGTACAGCGGGCGCGTTCCCATCTATCATTTTGATATGTTCCGCGTGGACGGCTGGGACGATCTGTATTCCACCGGCTTTTTCGACTATCTGGAGAGCGGCGGCGTGCTGGTGATTGAATGGAGCGAAAACATTGAGAATGCACTGCCGGAGGGCGTTGTCCGTATTGCAATAGAGAAGGGCGGCGGGGACGATACGCGCGTCTTTCAAATAGAAGGTTTAACGTTGTAACAGCAGAAGGGTGATCGATTGAAAATTTTGGCAATTGACTCCTCTGCCAGCGCGGCTTCTGCCGCGATTGTGGAGGATGGAAAAATACTGGGCGAATTCTATACCAATACGCGTCTGACGCACAGCCAGACGCTGATGCCGATGGTGCAGGGCGTGTTGGAATGCGCCCGCGTGCCGCTGGAGAGCATCGATCTCTTCGCGGTTTCCGCCGGGCCGGGCTCTTTTACCGGCGTGCGGATCGGCGTGGCCAGTATCAAAGGCCTTGCCATGGCGCAGGATAAGATGTGCGCGGGGGTTTCTACGCTGGAAGCCATGGCGCGGAATCTGGCGCATTTGGACGGAATCGTCTGCGCGGTGATGGACGCCCGGTGCAGCCAGGTGTACAATGCGCTTTTTGAGGCAAGAGACGGAAAACTGAACCGTTTGACGGGGGACCGCGCGCTTGCCATTGCCGCGCTGGCGGAGGAATTGCAGGAGTATGGTCAAAAACCGATTTTTCTGGTTGGTGATGGTGCGAAACTGTGTTATAATGAGGAAAAAATAAAGGCTCTTGGCGCAATTTTGCCGCCGGAACCGCTTTTGTACCAACGCGCTTGGGGGGTTGCGGAGGCTGCAAGGGATTTGTATCAACGGAAGGAGACTTTAACGGCTGCGGCTTTGGCCCCGGTCTACCTGCGTCTTCCGCAGGCGGAGCGGGAACTGAAAAAACGGCAGGCTGCCTCTGAGCGGCCGGAAAGTGAGAGTTAAATGAGAGCAAGAAGGTTTTTCAGTGTCCTTTTATCCGCTGCAATTGCACTGTCGTCGTGGGGCGCAACGGTGTCCCTCGCGGCGGAAAATCTGTCCGGTATAGCGTTAGCGGCCACACAAACAGCTCCTGTTAATGATTTAACGACCGCAAAGAATGCCATTCACCAGACCCTCGCCAATATGGATGCGTCCGTTTCATTGAGCCAGTACAACCTGACAGAGCAGCAGTTTTCCGATTTGTACGATGAAGTCCTGCGTGAGGACCCGTGGCTTTTTTACGTGGAGGGCTGTACCTATCATGCCAGTAAAGCCGGTATTGTCGTGGATATGATTCCACGCAATACCTATGACAAGGAGACCGTCCAAAAAATGACGGAAGAGCTGAAAAAGTCGATGCAGGCGGCGCTTTCCTGCATCGAGCCCAATATGACCGCTACTGAAAAGGTGGTCCAAGTTCACAATTATCTTGCGCTCACCTGTGCTTACGACTATGATAATTATCAGACAAATTCGATTCCCAAGGATTCCTATACAGCGTACGGGGCGTTGGTGAAGCGTGTCGCCGTGTGCCAGGGATACTCGCTGGCATTTGAACTCCTGATGCAGCAGCTGGGAATTCCCTGCGCGATTGTGGAAAGCGATTCCATGAACCATGCGTGGAACGCAGTGCAGCTGGACGGGAGCTGGTACCACGTGGACGTCACCTGGGACGACGCCGCGCCGGATCAGCCCGGCCAGTATTCAGTCGATATGCTGTTGACCAGTGATGCAAAGGCGAGCAACAGTGAAAACCAGCACAAGGACTGGACCAACCTGCCGGAGCCCGCATACAGCACAATACTGGATAACCGCGATTGGAAGCAGTTTATCTCTCAGATGGAGACAAAATACCGTTCCAATACGTCATTGCTGGTGGATACGGCGTCTTACACCTGCAAAAAGGGTGCGACTTATGTGTTTAAGGTGCAGGTGTCTCCGGGCCAGATTGTGGTGGCCCGCCCCACAGACCGGACGGTAGCGAGGGTGGAGCTGGTTTCCGCGGAAGCTGGCGGAACCTATTACTTCCGTTTGGAAGGGCTGAAGGCCGGTTCCACCAATATTGAGGTGATTGCAGAGAGCGGTAAAACCGTTAAATTCCCGCTGACTGTGCAGGGAGCTCTCTATGAGTGCGATACATCCGGCCGCCTGACGCTGCAGCCGGGCCAGACCTACTATTTTAAAATGACCTATACCAATCCGGGCGCTTTAATACTGCCTTCTGTGACGACAGGCAACGGGGCGATCTCGGTAAAGCTGGCAAAAACGCAGGGGAATTACGCAATTTATGCAGTGACAGCGGCGGCAAACGCCGCTGGACAGCAGACATATGTTTATGCGACTTACGGCGGCGGCGCGCCTGCGCCGCAGTTCTCCGTCAAAGTTGCATCGTAAAATGAATGGAACATACAGAAAGAAGGAAAAACATGATTTTACTGGGAGCAGACCACGGCGGCGTTGCGTTGAAAGCCGCAATCAAACGGTATCTGGAGGAAAATGAGATTCCGTACCGGGATTTTGGAACGAACGATACGGACTCCGTCGACTACGCGCCGATTGCCGCGCAGGTAGCGCACGGTGTGGCGGATGGACAAGCTGAAAAGGGCATCCTGTGCTGCGGTACGGGAATCGGCATGAGCATTGCCGCCAATAAAGTGAAGGGCGTCCGCGCTTCGGTCTGCTCCGAATCATACAGTACGGAGATGACCCGCCGCCATAACAACGCCAATGTTCTGTGCCTGGGAGGCCGGGTAATCGATGAGGCAAAGGCCGTGGAGTTGACAAAAATCTTCCTGGAAACAGAATTTGAAGGAGGACGCCATCAGCGCCGTCTGGATGAGATTACAGCCATTGAATGTGGGGAACTCTAAAAACAGGGAATAAGAGAATGGGGGATATCATTATGGATAATCAGGTATTTGTTATGGATCATCCGCTGATTCAGCACAAGCTTACGTATCTGCGCGATAAGAACACAGGCTCCAAGGAGTTCCGTGAGCTGGTGGGGGAGATCGCCATGCTGATGTGCTATGAGGCGACCCGCGACCTCCCGCTGATGGAGGCGCACATTGAAACGCCGATGGGCGAGGCGACAACAAAGGTGATCGCAGGCCGGAAGCTGGCCTTTGTGCCGATCCTGCGCGCCGGCCTGGGCATGGTAGACGGTGTTTTGCAGATGGTTCCAGCGGCTAAGGTGGGACATATCGGTTTGTATCGCGATCACAAAACGCTCAAGCCGGTGGAGTATTACAGCAAGCTGCCGCAGGATATCACCGAGCGCGACGTCATTGTGCTGGACCCGATGCTGGCGACCGGAGGTTCCGCGATCGATGCGATTACCATCATCAAACGAAGCAATCCGAAGAGCATCCGGTTTATGTGCATCATCGCCGCGCCGGAAGGGGTAAAGGCGTTGGCGGAGGCGCACCCGGACGTGCATATCTACTGTGCAGCGGTGGACGACCACCTGAATGAAATCGGATACATCGTTCCCGGTCTGGGCGATGCGGGCGACCGTATTTTTGGCACCCTGTGATTAAAATAGATCGGACGGCGGCTCTTTCAGGGCGGCCGTCCGATGTTTTTATAAAGGCGTGGAAAGAGTTTCTAATCAGGATTTTTTAAATAGCCTATTGCTTTTTTACGGCAAATCATTTATGATAAGGACAAATAAAGTCCGAATCATTCGGATAACGAAAGGAAGTTGCATGTTGATGTCGGTCGTTTTTGAGGTGGCTTTCCTCTAAAACCGAATACCGTGGAACAGAGCAGAACGCGGAGGAAAACTCCGTGTGGTTTGTTATGTTCCTGCGACCTTTCGTGAATACTGTCGCGTTGATACGCATTGCAGGGCACGTTTGGCGTGTCCTTTTTTGCGCCCATTTTGCAGAAAGGATGCACTGGATGATCCCGCGGAGACAGGACGGAAAGGCTCTGTCTCCGCGGGATTTTTGCGTTGTTTTGAGGGAAGCGGGCCTCACTGAAAAGGAGAAAAGAAAGTGAAAACAAATCAATTATATGTAAAAAATTATTTGGAGGCAAAAGACATTGAATATCGAAAAATATGGGTTCCGCCCAATGACAAGTATCGAATATACAAACGGGATACCTGCACGCATTACCGCGGTCCATCGCGACCGTTTTAAAATCGTCTGCGATAACGGAAGCGGATTCGCATGCCTGAAGACAGGGACGTATCATACGGGGAAGGAGGAGGTTCCGACCACGGGAGATTTCGTCCTGCTGGATTGGCAGGAAGACGGCGACAGCCGAATTTTGAAAACGCTGCCGCGCAAAACGTACTTTTCGCGCCGCGATCCGTCCGCGTCCGGACACAAAGAGCAGGCGGTTGCCGCCAATTTTGATTATGTGTTTATCATGCAGTCGCTCGATCAGAACTTTAATCCACGCAGGCTGGAACGTTATCTGACGCTTGCCTGGCAGTCGGGCGCCGTACCGGCGGTAATTCTGACAAAGGCGGACTGCGTGGAGGACTATATGCCCCAGCTCCGTACCGCGGAGCGGCTGGCCGTGGGCGTGGGGGTTTTTGCGGTCAGCTCCAAAACGGGATTTGGGCTTGACCAGCTATCGGCGTACATGAAGCCGGGAAAAACGATCGTCTTTTTGGGATCCTCGGGGGTCGGTAAATCCAGCATGGTGAACGCACTCGCGGGACAGGAAAGAATGGAAACCGGGAACATCCGCAAGAAGGACGGACGGGGAAGGCACACGACCACCTGCCGCCAGCTGCTTTTATTGGACAGCGGCGTCATGATTATTGATACGCCCGGCATGAGAGAACTGGGAATGTGGGATGTCAGCGACGGGCTGGAGCAAAGCTTTACCGATGTGGAGCAATACCTGGGACAGTGTAAGTTCAGCGACTGCCGCCATCAGGGAGAACCGGGCTGCGCAATTGCAGCCGCCATTCAGCAGGGAGCGCTTTCTATGGAGCGCTGGGAAAGCTATCAGCGCCTTCACCAGGAAGCGTGTTATGCCGATGACAAGACGGAATATCTGCGTAAAAAGCAGCAGTGGGGTAAAAGTATTGCCAAGCTGCAGAAGCAGCTTCAAAAAGCCGACTACCGCCATGCGCCGTGTACGGAGAGCTTTACCTGCAAGGTTTGCGGCGCGTTGGTGGTCCCGGAGGACGCGGGAAGCCAGCACCGCAACCACTGCCCGCGCTGCCTGTCCAGCGTCCATGTGGACAACCGGCCCGGGGATCGGGCGTCGCTCTGCAAGGGTGTGATGGACCCGGTTGGCGTTTGGGTGAGGAAAAATGGAGAATGGGCAATCATCCACCGCTGCCGTTCCTGCGGAACATTCAGTTCCAACCGCATCGCAGCGGACGACAATCCGACTCTGCTGATGTCCATCGCGATGAAACCCCTGGCGGCGCCGCCGTTCCCGCTTTGGCAAATGGAACCGGAAAAGGGAAGTGAAAAATAGAAGGGCTCTTGCAGAGGGCTGATTGCGTGCAAAGGCAAACAAATGAAAGATAAAAACAGATTCAAAAGGATATAAAAACGCCCGTGAAATCCATGCAAAAATAGATTTCACGGGCACTTTTTATGCAATATCCGAAAGGGATTTTTGTTGCATCGATTCCTTTTGTGCGTTGGGAGCAGGATTACTGCCCAAGATGATCCATATATTTGGCAATGCCGTCTTCATCCTGCGGATGGACGCAATTGTTGGTATGAAAAAGGGAAAGGTTTTCCACATGGCGGATGGCGCCGCCGGGTTCCATGGTGTACAAAGGGCTCATTGTTTCCATTGCCAGATAATCGCCGTTCAGATACGTTTCAAAGGAACTGCCGTAGTCGGGATACGCGGCGGAGGAGTGGACAAAGCGTTTGACCAGCGTCGTTTGCGGTGTGATATACGCGGACCAGCCCAGGACATTGTTCAACCCGATTTTCAAGGGTTTCTGAATACTGGAATCGTGGCGGAGCGTAATAAACCGGTTGCCGATAAACAGGCGCGGGTCCTGCGGATCAGTATAAGGCCAGAGCGTCAGTACCCGGTTGGGAAGAAGCTCGTTTTCGTCCGGGCGGTTCTGCGGGATTACCTCAAGGCCGCCGCCGTTCAGCATGGTGATTGGCCATAACGCCAGCGTCTGGCGTTCTTTGGCGAAGTTCATCACGCTGTGTACGAGCATAATATCTGCGGAATCCCGGCCCATGACGACTTCCAGACGCGTCTGCACCTCGTTGTGCGCCTGCTTGGCAGAGGAAAAGGTCACGCCGTCAGACAGAAGCGCGTAAATGACAGGATCGTTGTCCGGAAAGTAGGACTGCGGCATCCGCTCCGGCGCCAGCCAGAGGCGGTGGCCGCCGTAGAGATGGCAAGCGGCGCCTTTGCCATAGTAGTAATCCATATCTTCGTTTTGTGTACAATAAACCCGATCCAAATCGTTGTAAAGAATGTTATCGCCATCGACAAACCCGAAACGCACAATCCGCGGCCCGCAGTCGATGGTTACGACCACATCGACAACGCCGTTGCTGAGCTGTACGCATTTTCCATAGTTTTCATACGTAATTTCCTTTAGTTCCAAGAAAATGACACGTCCTTTTTATGAAAATATTGTTGTCCCAAACAGGGATTCCTGTGCGCAGGGCAGTGGAAAGGTCCGGAACCGGTCTATACTTTGATGATTCCGGCGGTCCGGTCCCACCCGCAGGGCGGCGGATCGGGTAAAAAAAGAGCGTAAATATCCGTCGATTTGCACTCTAATTCAATCATATTTTTTGCTAAATTGTCAAGAGATAAAATATCCGATGTATTGGCAACAATTGGTCGTTTTGTGGTCATTTTTGATACATGCAAAATTTCCGCGCCGCGCCGGTTCATGCCGAGCACGCGAATGTACGGCGGAAGGCCTTCCGCGTGCGCCGCCGTCAGTCCTAAAAAGGCGGAGAGAACGATCCGGCGGATACGGGCCAATGGATACCGTTTGGTTTTAATGAGGTCATACAGCTCATCCAGGGAGCCGGCGCGGTGAACCGACTGATAGATGCGGTTTTCCAATCCCTCGCTGACGTCCGGCAACGCGGCAAAATCCTCCTGCGGCATCGATCTTAGTTTAGCCAGGATTGCCCGCTCCATACGCGGCAGGAAGGCCGGCGCTCTGCCGTCCTGTATCTCTGCCAGCAATATTTTTGCCGCATCGTGCGGCATATGGCTGGAGAAGTTTACACCGTCATGGATCATTGCACGGATGCGGCTGGCGCTGGAAATCGAAACGTTCTCATGGGAATCGTGCGCTGCGCCGACCCGTTTCATGGTGAAAAGCTGCATGGAAGAATGAAGCGTGCGGATTGCCTTGGCATATTCGATCCCCAGCGTATTGTTGGCTCCGGAGAGCAAAGCGGCGGTTTCCGGCCCGACAATCCGGGCGACGGCGCGTTCTCTGGCGCGTGCGAACGTCGCGCCTGTTGCAAGTTCTTCCCGCAGTACGGGAGGGAACGCCGGGGAATGTAAAAGCCCGGCAAGCTGGAATATACGATGCGCATCGCCGCATTCGCTGCCAAAGCTGATTTGCTCACAGCCCAGAGCGTCCAGCAGAGAGACGCCGCCCAGCGCAAATTTTTCCGCCCCTGCCATGGCCCAGGGAAGCGGAAGCTCCACCACCAAATCAGCGCCGCAGAGCAAAGCCTGCCGGGTACGCGCGTTTTTGCTCAGAATCGCGGGTTCTCCGCGCTGCACAAAATTGCCGCTCATAACGGCGGCGATGTGCGTCGCGCCCTGCCAGCGGGTCTCTTCGATCAACGCCATATGTCCCAGATGAAATGGGTTATATTCACAAATTATTCCAGCAATTAGCATTTTGTAGAAAAACTCCTTGAATTCAATCGTTTCCTGTACTATTATATATATATTACCATATTGTCTGTTATTTGCATATTGAAATTGGACAGGCGGACGATTTCTCTGTTTTGCCCAACAAGATACAGGCAGAGGGCTGATGCATTCTGTAGCAGGGCATAATAGAAAGTGAGCAGGTGCGTCACAAAATTGAGTAGGAGGATTTCCATAATGAAAGTTTTGGTCATCAATGCCGGCAGTTCTTCCCTGAAATATCAGCTGATTGACATGGACAGTGAGCGGATGCTGGCAAAAGGAAACTGCGAAAGAATCGGCATGGACGGCAGCGTTTTTATTCACAAAACGTCCGACGGACGCGACAAGCGGGTACAGGTCGCTATGGCGGATCACACGGATGCGTTTATGCATGTCACACAGGCGCTGACGGATAAAAAGGTGGGCGTTATCAAAAACCTGGACGAGGTCAGCGCGATCGGCCACCGCGTCGCGCAGGGCGGCTCTATTTTCCGCAAATCGGTTTTGGTCAACGAGGAAGTCGTCGAGGGCATCAGAAGCCTGATCCCGCTGGCTCCGTTGCATAACGGCCCGGAGCTGGAAGGCATCCTGGCCTGCCAGAAGGTCTTTGGCGAAGAGGTGCCGGAAGTTGTGGTATTTGATACCTCCTTCCATTCCACGATGCCGCCGAAGGCGTATATGTATGCCATCCCGTACGAATATTATAAAAAATACGGCATCCGCCGCTATGGTTTCCACGGAACCTCCCATCGTTATGTGAGCAAGCACTGCGCGCATCTGATGCATCAGCCGCTGGAAGATATTAAGATGGTGACCTGCCATATTGGCAACGGCTCTTCCATCGCGGCAATTCAGGATGGGCGCGTCATTGATACCAGTATGGGCCTGACCCCGCTGGACGGTTTTATGATGGGCACGCGCTGTGGCTCTCTGGATCCGTCCATTGTGACTTTCATTATGGAGAAGGAAAACCTGACCCCCGGTCAGATGGACGACATTTTAAATAAAAAGTCCGGTTTGCTGGGCGTTTCCGGTATTTCCAGCGACGACCGCGATGTTACGAAGGCGGCGATTGAAGGAAATCCCCGCGCAATTCTGGCGCATGAAATGCTGGCTTACCAGATCATCAAGCAGATCGGCGCATATGCCGCCGCAATGAACGGCCTGGACGCGCTGGTCTTTACCGCCGGCTTGGGAGAGAACCAGCCGCACCACCGCTATGCGATCTGCCGCGGCCTGCGGTATCTGGGCCTGAAGATCGACGCCGAGACAAATGAAGAGATGGTCGGCGGCAAAGAAGGCAAGGTTTCCACATTTGATTCGCAGGTAGCGGTGTATGTGATTCCGACCAATGAGGAGCTGGTCATCGCGCGCGATACAAAGATTATTGTGGAGAAGCTGAATTATGCTTCCACAGAGGATAAAACCTATGTGGACTTGGAAGATATCTGATGGAATAAAACTGCATAAAGAGAACCCGGCGTGCAAACGCCGGGTTCTCTTTATGCAGTGACAGATTTCTCTTCCTTCTGCTTTTTGATCACTTTTAAGCGCGAAAATTCCTCGCGGTCCTTTTCCTCCAGAGCATCCGTGATAAATTTGACGGTTTCCTCAAAACGGGGGATCATGATGTTTTTCAGGGCGTTGGCGCGCTTCTGCGTCTTTTTAATGGCGTCCGCCAGGCGGTAGACGCTGTTTTCTACCTCTGCCAGCTCGGCGGTCAGCCGCTTAACCTCGTTGAACTTGTTGTATGCGTCGTCCAGCATAATGTTGGTGGCGTTCAGGCCGAACGGGATGGGGATGTCGCGCGGCGTGAGGGAAACCATCGGGATTTCCACGCCCATCACGCTCCGGTAAGCCACGTTCAGGCCGTCGTCCAATGGGACCGTCTGGGAAAGCTCGTCGCAGACGCCCAACGTGATATTGGCGCGCTGCAACGCTGCATACGCGTCTTCATAGGTTTGGTCGATTTTTCCCTGTATGGAATTGGCGCGTTCGATCAGCGCCATCATTTCCCGGATCAAAATATTGCGTTTTCGATCCAGAAGCTCAAAGCCGGTGCGGGAAAGCTCCAATGATTTTTTTGTGGCCAGCAGATTTCCCTTTGTTGGCACAACTTGGTTGGCCATGGCAGCTCACCCCTTTCGTTTGCCGGTGCGGCATTATTTTTTTGCCTCTTCCGCCTGCTTGGCTTTCCGCTCGTTTTCCGCTTCTGTCTGCTGTTTGGCTTTCTCATAATACTGGTCCAGACTGGCGTCGTCCACACGATCCAGCTCTTCACGCGGGAGGGTGGCCAGTAACCGCCAGCCGAGGTCGAGGCTCTGCTCGATGCTGCGGTTTTCGTTGAAGCCCTGGTTGACATAGTGCTTTTCAAATAGTTTGCCAAATTCCAGATATTTCTTATCGTTGGGAGAAAGCTCTTCTTCGCCGATAACGGAGGCCAGCGAACGTGCGTCCATTACCTTTGCGTAGGAGGCGAACAGCTGGTTGGAAAGGGCGGAGTGATCCTCGCGGGTATAGCCTGCGCCGATGCCGTCCTTCATCAGACGGGAAAGGGAAGGAAGTACGGAGACCGGCGGATAGACGCCGCTGTTGTCCAGCGCGCGGTCCAGGACAATCTGCCCCTCCGTAATGTAACCGGTCAGGTCGGGGACAGGGTGCGTCACGTCGTCGTTTGGCATAGTCAGGATGGGAATCTGTGTAACGGAGCCCTCTTTTCCACGCACCATGCCGGCGCGCTCATACAGGGAAGCGAGGTCCGAATACAGATAGCCCGGAAAGCCTTTACGGCCCGGGATTTCCCCCTTACTGGAGCTGAATTCGCGCAGCGCCTCCGCGTAAGAGGTCATATCCGTCATGATGACGAGAATGTGCATCCCAAGCTCAAAAGCGAGGTATTCTGCAACGGTCAGCGCACAGCGCGGCGTCAGGATGCGTTCAATGATGGGATCGTTGGACAGGTTCAGGAACATGACGACCTTTTGCAGCACGCCGGATTCGTCAAAGGAGCGGCGGAAATACTCCGCCACATCGTTCTTTGCGCCCATGGCGGCAAAGACGATGGCGAAATTATCTTCGGTTGCGTCTTTAATTTTTGCCTGGCGGGCAATCTGCACGGCAAGCTCGTTGTGCTTCATGCCGGAACCGGAAAAGATGGGAAGCTTTTGCCCGCGTATCAGGGTCATCAGCACGTCGATGGTGGAAATGCCGGTGTTGATGTAGTTTTTCGGGTAAACGCGGGAAACCGGATTGATCGGCGTGCCGTTAATGTTGGCGCGTTTGATGGGGAAAATGTCGCCCAGGCCGTCGATTGGGCGTCCCGCGCCGTCGAAGACGCGGCCCAGGATTTCCGGAGAGAGGGGCATTTCCATCGGATGTCCCAGCAGTCGGGTGCGGGTGTTGTTCAGAGAGATGCCGCGGGTCCCTTCAAATACCTGAACGACGACGCGTTTGCCTTCCATCTGCACAATTCTGCCCTGCCGCATGGTCCCGTCGTCCATCCGGATGTCGACGACTTCCTCAAAAGAGGCATTTTCCACGTCGTCCAGTACGATCAAAGAGCCGTTGATCTCCTTCACGCCTATATAGTCAAGAATCATTTTTCTCACCTGCTTTTGTAATGATACGGCAAGCGGCGGGGGTTGCGTTACATACGGAAAACCGCGGCTTGCGAAAGAACGCGGGTTACGCGTTCACGATATGGGAGAGCGTCTCATCGATCTCTTTGATGTAATCGTCAAACAGTTCCAATTTATTGTTGGGAATATCGTATTTGATCTTAATCAGCTTTTCAAACAGGCCGCTTTCCATAATCCCGGAGATCGGGATGCTGGCGGCGACAAGCTGTTTGGCTTTTTTATAGAGATGCAAGATCACTTTCATCATCAGCTTCTGCTTTTCCAGCGGGACAAAGGTATCGTCTGCGTGGAAGGCGTTCTGCTGCAGGAAGCCGACGCGGATGACGCGCGCGGTCTCAATAATGAGCTTCTGATCGTCCGGCAGTACGTCGGAACCAATCAGCTTGACAATCTCCATCAGCTGGTTTTCCTCCTGGAGGATATTGGAGATTCTCCGGCGATATTTGATAAAATCTTCGTCGACGTGTTCCGCGTACCACGGGTCGAGATCGCCGAAGTATTCGCTGTAGCTTTGCGTCCAGTTGATGGCGGGATAATGGCGGGCGTAGGCCAGCGATTTGTCCAGCGCCCAGAAGCAGCGCGTAAAGCGTTTGGTATTCTGTGTGACAGGCTCGGAGAAGTCGGAGCCCTGCGGAGAAACGGCCCCGATGATGGTGACGGAACCGTCCGTCTGATTGAGATTCTGTACCATACCCGCGCGCTCGTAAAATTCGGAGAGGCGGCTCGGCAGATAGGCGGGGAAGCCCTCCTCAGCGGGCATTTCTTCCAATCGTCCGCTGATCTCACGCAGGGCTTCCGCCCAACGGGAGGTGGAATCCGCCATGATCGCCACATGGTAACCCATGTCGCGGTAGTATTCCGCCAATGTGATGCCGGTGTAAATAGACGCCTCGCGCGCCGCGACCGGCATGTTGCTGGTATTTGCGATCAGCACGGTCCGGTCCGTCATCGGCCGGCCGGACTTTGGGTCGACCAGCTCGGAGAATTCGTCCAGAACCTGGCTCATCTCATTGCCGCGTTCGCCGCAGCCAACATAAATGATGATGTCGGCGTCGCACCATTTGGCAAGCTGGTGCTGCGTCATGGTTTTCCCTGTGCCGAATCCGCCGGGGATTGCCGCTGTACCGCCTTTTGCAATGGGGAACAGCGTATCGATGACTCTCTGGCCGGTGATGAGCGGCACGGTAGTCTGCAGACGTTCAGCAACAGGACGCGGCATACGGATCGGCCATTTCTGACAGAGAGAAAGTTCATGCAGATGGCCGGCGGAATCCCGCAGGGTCACGACCATGTCCTCTACACGATATTTGCCGTTCTCGGCAACCTTGACCACCGTGCCGGACAAGCGCGGCGGCACCATGCATTTGTGCCGGATGATGGGCGTTTCCGGGCACTCGGCGTAAACATCGCCGCCGTTGAGTGAATCACCCTCTTTGACGGTCACGGTCACATCCCAGAATCGTTCCGTGTCCAGAGAGGAGACGGCGCTGCCGCGGGAGATAAACGCGCCGCTTTGTTCCTCGATGGCCTTCAGCGGGCGTTCGATGCCGTCAAATATGTTGTCCAGAATACCGGGGCCCAGTGTGACGTTCATGGGGCTTCCGGTACCTACCACAGGTTCTCCCGGACGGAGGCCGGTGGTTTCTTCATATACCTGGATGGTGGTCAACGCGCTGGTGATGCCGATAATCTCACCGACCAGGCGCTCGTTTCCCACATAGACCATCTCCATCATAGAGAAGCTGCGGGCGTTTTGTACGGTCACGACCGGGCCGTTGATGCCATATATTACATTTTCGTTGTTCATTGTCAATTCGGATCATTCCTTTCCCGAGCCTGCGGCTGTCATTGCCCGGCGGTATCAGCCTGCGATGGTCAGTCCGGAGTTTTCTTCAAACCAGCCGCGCTGTTCATCCAGCATGGAGTCCAGCGTTTCATCTGCCATGATACCAAGCTCGGTATTGTAAGCGCGCAGACCGCCGATCCGGATGGAATCGTCGGTTTCAAAGCTGCAGGCCGCGCCAAAGGCCGCCGCAATCTGCGGCTGGTATTTTGCATCCTCTTTGCGCAGGCGGATGACGGTGCCCGGCTTTTGAAAAGCGGCGGAGAGACTGCGCGCGTATTTCTCCAGCAGCGCGGCGTAATCCGGCTTTTCCGTATAGGTGCGCAGGCAGTCGGCGGCGCGTTGGAACACGTCCTCCATGATCCTGCGGCGCTGTTCCAAAAGAGAGCGGCGGCCTTCCATTTCGCGCTGGGCCATCTCACGGGAAATGTTGTTGCGCATCTGCATCATTTCCTTCTGGATCAGGTGATACGCTTCCGCGAGGACCTCTACCTCCGCCTCATCGAGTTCTTTCTGCTTGAAGGCGGAAACCTCTTCTTCTATTTTTTTGCGCTGCTCTTCGGCGTAATGGTTGATTGCCTGATAAAACTTTCCTATTTTTTCGTCGTTTTGATTGATCGCCATATCGATCCCCCCGTTCCGCCAGAAGCGGCCTAAATTTTGATCCCGATGGCCTCACGGACATAGCGGGTGATGGAATCCTTGGTGCGCCCATTGCCATGCCGGTCCGGAATCTCTACAATCAGCGGGCGTTTGGCTTTCAGCTTGAGGTCGTAAACGAGATCCGGGCAAAGCTGGATCAACTGTTCCGTCATCAGGATGACCGCCACGTCGTCCATCGCCATTGCGTCGCTCAGGGCCTTTTGGACCTCCTCCGGCTCGTGAACCACAACGCCGTCGATCCCGGCGAGGCGCATGCCGACCTGGGTGTCCACATTGTCGCTGATCAAATGAAAGCGCATAAAAATCCCCTTCTTTAGTTCAGTACTCGGTTCCTTAAACCTTGTTCAGGATCAGGATGGAAATCAACAGGCCGTACAGGGCGATACCTTCGCCCAGTGCGACGAAGATCAGGGATTTACCAAACGCCTTCGGATCCTCGCTGGTTGCGCCGATTGCGGCGGGAGCGGAGGCGGCGACGGCAATACCGCCGCCGATGCCTGCCAGACCGGTGACGAGAGCGGCGGCCAAAAGGCCCATGCCCTTGGAGTTATCAATTGGGGAAGCTTCCGCGCTGGTGCTTACGGGAGCATCTGCCGGGACGTCGCCCTCCGGCGCTGCGGACGCAATCATCGGGGCCGCAAAGCTGATAACGCAGACGGCGAGGAATGCAATGAGCTGTGTGGCAACGGCTCTGCTGGTTTTTTTGCCGCGCTTGACCGCACGGATGGAAAGCGCAACGGAGACGACCAGGAATACGATCGGAACACAAAGAAATACAGCAGTCATAATAAATACCTCCAATATTGAGTTCATAATAATATGACATCGGGGGATACCCGGTGCACTGGATAACAGGAAACAGCGTTCGGTCTGCGCGGCGCCGGCGAAGCGGCAGGCGGGACTACTGTTCTCTGCGAACCACAACAGGATTGAACGGACGGCCGTCGCCATCGAAGAAGCGGCTGAACATCTCATAGAATTCCAGCCTCAGTACCTGGATGCCGACCAGCAGACCTTCCAGCGCCATGACGAAGACGTTGCCGATGACGGCGATCAGCACGTATGCAACGCCGCTTGACATTTCCGCCAGTGTAAAGACCACCAGCATCATACCCGCGTGTACCAGCACGAACGCGCCCACACGAAGGAAGGACATGGTGTTTGTCGCATAGCTCAGAAGGAATTCAAACACTTCAAAAAAGTTCTGCATGATAAAATTGCCCCAGCTCTCCGGCTTCCAGTCGGAGCGGCGCTCCACCAGGCCGCCGAGGACCTCCCGGAAAAACATCACCAGAATGGGCAGTACAATCAGGCCGATGATATAAGCGGTATTGACAATCTGCCATCCAAAGATCAACTGTCCGCCGAAACCCGCCACCAAAGCGGTGTAGAAAACCAGTCCTGCCAGACCGTTCGGCCCAAACAATGCGTTTTCCCAGTGTTTTCTGCGGATACAGGAGTATATGTTGATCAGGATAGCGACAATGACAAGCAGAATGCCGATTCCCACGGCGGAATAGATAATCATGTTGGTGGTTGCCGGTTCCATGACCTCGATGGGCTTGCCGCTCAGCCCGAATACATTTTTGTAAAGCGGGTCGAGCGCATGCTCAAAGCCGAAGACAGAGCCGAACAGGGCGCCAAACACCGCGGCGGAAATGCCGCAGGGGATCAAAATCTTGCCCAGCTTCATTTTCTTCCATTTCCACATCAACCAGCCGACGATGGAAACGCAGACGCCCTGTCCCAAATCGCCGAACATGATGCCGAACAACAGGATATAGGTGATTGCGACAAAGGGGGTGGGGTCGACCTCGTCGTAGGAGGGCAGGCCGTACATATCCACAAAGAATTCAAAAGGCCGGAAAACCGCTTTGTTTTTCAAAGCGACCGGCGGGGAATGACTCAATTCCTCCTCCGCGCCTTCAAAGGTATATTCCACGGAATCCAGCTGGTCCAGTTCCTTCTGGAATGCTTTCTCGCTGCTTGCGGGAATCCAGCCGGTGAGGATGAAGTTGTCGTTGTAGCGCGCGGCATAGCGGCGGATGCCAAAAAAGACGGACTGTTCCGTCAGATACGAATAAATCTGCGCACAGGCGGTCTGCTCCTTTTTCCAGAGCGCGTCGATCTTGGCGTCCACCCGCTGGATCTTTTCAATCTCCTGATCGCGCAGTGTCCGCAGCTCTTCCACGCCGCCTTCCGGAGTCCCGCGCAGCTCAGCCAGACGCGTCCGTTCAAAATAAAGGCTGGAGAAGATGCGGTCCACCTCGCTGACCGCGTCAATCGGCGCAAAATAGACGCCCCAGTATTTGAGATCGTCATGCGTGCAGGGGAAGAAGATAATATAAGGATTCTGCTTATAGGAATTCAGTTTTTCAAAGCTCTCCTTTGGAAGGGAGCCAAAGCGCACTTTAATATATTTGCAGTCGTGAATTTCGTCGAGGTTTAAATCCATACCGACGAAGTGGCTGACCTGCTCAATCTCCCTGGTGTACTGTTCCACCTGCTGCTGCGCCTGCGCGCGCTCTTTTTGCAGGCTGTCCAGGGAGGAGGCTATGGAACGAACATAGGATTCCGTTTCCTCGCGGGTGAATTGCACATGTTCCATTTCTTTTTCACTCAGCAGCTCCAGCTTTTTGCGGGACGCGTTTACCGCGTCGGTCAGTCGCTGCAGCGGAGCGGAATAGGGATTCTCTTCACTCAGCGGGGTAAAATCAGAGGTATCGGAATAAAAGGAAAGGGAGTTGTCCGGGTGGAAAACGCCGGACTTACCGCACACGGCGGTGACTTTGTCCAGGTCTCCCATACGGCCGATAATGCTCGTTACCTTGATCTTTAGTACAGCCAATCATCACGCCTCCTTTCATAGATAATCGGCGACGGTGAGCAGCTTTTTAATCTCATCGGGCGCCAGCTGGTAACGGATTCCCTCCACAATGTTGATGATGTCCTGCAGCTCGATCTGTGTCAGAAAGATGTAGGAGATCATGACCACGGAGGGATGCGTGGAGAAGCGGATATCATGCCGGCAGGTACTGTATTTTACCCGGTCTGGAATCTGGTCGATGTAGGTGTGCTCTATTTTTTGGCACCGCTTGCCAATGGAGGACTTTGCCATGACGTCGAGGACGTCTCCGGCGTCCGCCTCCAGCATTTCTTCCAGCAAACGGGGCTTGATGGTTCCAAAGGGAAGCAGTGTGCTGCGCACAAAGTCCGGGCTTTCGTGATAAGCGGTTTTCAGCCGGATGATGCGCGTCACATTGATCAGGTCGATGTACGTCTCAAAAATTTCCCGGAGCTGCCGGGAAGTCTCGCCGTGAGTGTACTTGCGAATGACCGTAAAGGCGCTGTCATAAAGGTAGGTATAGAGCGCGTTTTCAATTCCGGTGTAGTTCAGCGGCACGCCCGCCACGGGGCGGAACGGCTCCATCAGCTTGCGATACGGCGTGTGGCTCAGGGCGTCCAGCAGGTCGTCGTAGCTCTGCACATGACTCAGCGCATAAAGGTCGATGCGTGTGTGCCGGTTGAGATAGGAGGGAAGCGAAAACAGATATTCTTCCGGCATTCCGGCGCCCAGATACATCAGGCTGTGCAGAATCTGCTCAATTTCGCTGCGCTCCAACAGGTACTGGGCAAAATGTTCGCCCACGGAAATCTCGTAGCGGCAGAGAGAGGCGTAATCCTCAAAGAGCTTTTGCCGCAGCTTGCTCTCCAGCTGCCCGCGGTGCACCTCGTTCTCATTGACGCCGGCCAAAATTTTGCCGTATGCCGTATGGCTCTTCAGGTAGCCGGCAACCTCGCTGACCGATTTGCAGTTCAGGAGTTCCCGGTAGTCCTCTTTTTTTAATCGCTTGCCATACATGGCGCGCGCTTTGGAAAGAATGGCGTTGGAGGAAAAATTGGAAAGCATCGTATCACTCTCCAATCACTCTAGCAACAAGGGTATTCACCCATTCGTCGCCTTTTTTCCGGTAAAGATCGTCCAAATACCCGGCGCGCTCTTCGTTCTTCGCCTGGATTTTTTTCCAGCCTTCTTCCGCGATGGCACGCTCCTGCGGCTCGTTCATGGCGATGCGCTTCCTGGCGCGTTCCAGGTATTCCGCCCGGATCTGTTCACGCTTCTCTGTGACTTCCTTTTCGGAATTCACCTTTTCCAGCTGCGCCGCGTCGGTGATCTCTCTGGCTTTACGGTCCATATCCACAATTTCTTTAATCAGGTTTTGCATGACCGTACCTCCTTAAACGTAATCTATCGGATGGCCTTCGTCCGGAGGCCGTGCCTTAACAAACAGACAGCCCCGCTTCCAGAACTTCAGAGAAAACAGGTTCTCGGATAGCTCCGGGAAAAGCAGGGCGGCACACGTCCTTGGAGCCATGTTGGCGGCCAAGGGGGAAACCTCATTCTTTTTGCAGGTTGCAGGAAAATCTCCTGCATGACTGTGTACCCATTATAGTCTTCGGTTTCCGCTTTTTCAAGCGTGTATTTGCGAAATGTAACGATTTTTCTGCAAGAATATGGGTGAACATTCACAAGGTTTTTTTGGTAAACTGCCGGAATTGCTTTTAATTTTTTAAGCTTTGCATGGGCGCGGGGATTCTTCCACCCCGCTGGATAAACTTTGCGGGGGAGTAACGGTTGACCTCCATCACAGGGCCGCCGCCCAGCAGGCCGCCAAAGTTCAGTTCCTCACCCGCCGTTTTTCCGATCGCCGGAATCAGGCGGACCGCTGTAGTCTTGGAGTTTACCATACCGATGGCCGCTTCATCCGCAATGATGGCAGAAATTACCTCTGCCGGTGTATCGCCGGGAACGGCAATCATATCAAGGCCGACGGAGCAGACCGCCGTCATCGCCTCCAGCTTGGTCAGAGAAAGCGCGCCGCAGCGAGCGGCGTTGATCATACCGGCGTCTTCCGTAACGGGGATAAACGCGCCGGAAAGGCCGCCAACATGGGAGGAAGCCATGATGCCGCCCTTTTTGACGGCGTCGTTCAGCAGCGCCAGTGCGGCGGTTGTGCCGTGCGCGCCGCAGCTTTCCAGGCCCATTTCCTCCAGAATATGGGCGACGGAATCGCCGACCGCGGGGGTGGGGGCGAGGGACAGGTCCACAATGCCGAAGGGAACGAACAGGCGGCGGGACGCCTCCTGTGCAACCAGCTGACCCATACGGGTAATTTTAAAGGCCGTCTTTTTGACGATGTCCGCTACGCCGGAGAGATCACAGTCCTCCGCTTTGGCCAGCGCGGCGCGCACCACGCCGGGGCCGGATACGCCCACATTGATTACGCAGTCCGGTTCGCCGGGGCCGTGGAAAGCGCCTGCCATAAACGGATTGTCCTCCGGCGCATTGCAGAAGACGACCAGCTTTGCCGCGCCAATGCAGTCGCGGTCCGCCGTGCGTTCCGCCACATCGCGGACAATGCCGCCCATTTTTGCCACAGCGTCCATGTTGATACCAGCCTTGGTGGTGCCGATGTTCACGGACGAGCAGACAAACTCAGTTTCGGACAAAGCCTCCGGGATGCTTGCCATCAGCGCGTAATCCCCGGGGCCAAAGCCCTTGTGGACCAGCGCGGAGTAACCGCCGATAAAATTGACGCCGGTCGCCTTGGCGGCGCGGTCCAGCGCTTTTGCAAAATGTACCGGGCTGCTGCCCGGGCAGGCCGCCGCCAGCATGGCGATGGGCGTCACGGAAATACGTTTGTGAATGATCGGGATGCCGTACTCCTTGCTGATGGCCTCGCCGGTCTTGACAAGGTTGCCCGCATACCGGCAGATTTTATCGTAAATTTTCTGGCATGCAGACTGGACGTCGCTGTCCGCGCAGTCCAGCAGGGAAATGCCCATGGTGATGGTGCGCACATCCAGGTTTTCATTGTCGATCATATTAATTGTTTCCAAAATATCGTGGGAATTCAGCATGTTTGAGAACCACTCCTTTATTTTGTTATGCTGACAGGAGAATGAAGCTGAGAAGCGGACAACTTGCAGAAAGATCCGCCCTTTCTATGTTGGAACAATTTTTGTAAATAAGGACAGGAAAGGAAGCAAACATGGGAAAACTGCGGCAGGACGAAAAACGCGGGCGTGGCGCCCGGCAGGGTGGACAACGATGCCGCGGCCTTCTCAAACCGCTGATCTTCTGCTCTTATTTGCTGAAATTGCCCTAAATGCGATGCATGGAGTTAAAGATATCCTCGTGCATGACATGAATGGTCAGCCCCATGTTTTCTCCCACCTGGGTAAGTTCATCCACCAGATTCTGGAACGGAATTTCACATTTGGAAATGTCTACCATCATAATCATTGCGAAAAGGTCCTGTAGAATGGACTGTGTGACCTCCACAACATTGACGCCGTTTTTGGCGCAGATCGCGGAAACCTGTGCAAGAATTCCGACCATATCTTTGCCGATCACTGTGACAACTGCTCGCATATGCGAATACCTCCATGAAAGTTTAATTTAAGAGGACATACGACTCTATTCAACCATTATGAACGGAAAGAATGGCTGTGTCAAGCGTACTTTGTTTTATAAAGGAGTAAAAAGGGGCGCAGTAAACAAAGGACAGTGTAAATCTGACTGGCAATTTGTAACCTTCGGAAAGTTGTTTAAAATTATACGTTATTTATGCAGTTGAAATAGGGAGGATTCATCTATCAATCGTTTGTAAAGTATGATAAACTGAAACCATTATAAGGAAAATGAATTTTTATACAGCAGTTTTAAAGGATAGAGGATGTGACTGAAAGTGAAATACCGGTATTTGTCGGACAGCCATGTGCATACCGACTGTTCCCGCGATGCGGCGGATCCGACGTCCATGATGTGCGAGAGTGCCTGCCGGCTGGGATTGTATACGCTGACGATTACAGATCACTGTGAATGCAATGTATATAAGGAAGAAGCGTATGACCGCTCTGTCCGCCAGTCGTACTTTGAAGCCCGCAAGGCTTCGGCGGTTTTCCATGGCCGCCTGCATGTGCGCGCGGGCGTGGAGATCGGGCAGCCGATACAGAATCTGGAAGCGGCAAATGAGGTGCTGGACGCCTGTGATTTTGACTTTGTTTTGGCGTCTGTACATAATGTAAAGGGAATGGCCGACTTTTACGAGCTGGATTATAAGGAAATACAGCTCAACGACGTATTGATGCGGTATTTCGACGAGATCATGGAAACGATCGAATGGGGCCGCTTTGACTCCCTGGCGCATCTGACGTATCCCTGGCGTTACATTGTGGGAGAGCACGGCCTGATCATCGACGACCGTTTATTTGACGATCGAGTAGACCAGGCTTTAAAAGCGCTGATTGCTTCTGACAAGGCGCTGGAGATCAACACCAGCGGCCTGCGGCAGAAGCTGGGGGAAACCATGCCGAACCGGAAGATTCTGGAACGGTATCGCGAGCTGGGAGGAAGGCTGGTGACGGTTGGGTCCGACGCGCACCGCTGGGCCGATGTGGGCGGCGGCGTGGAAGAGGGTCTTGCCCTGCTTAAGAAGGCGGGCTTCAGCCATTTTACAGTGTATGCCCATCATACGCCTAAATTTCTTCCAATTGAATAGTGCGTTTTTCAGCTCCTCCCTTTTTGCAGGGGGGAGCTCTCTTTTTTGCGTTTTTATGCAGGTAATGGCTTTCCATACGCTGGAATTTGATGTATACTATATCTTATTATTCAAAAAGCGCCGTCTTTGACGGCAAAACAATTTGAAATCAGGACCGGAGGAATGGAAGTTATGGACCGTTTATTGGAGTTACTGAGTCAAAATGCCCGTCTGTCCAACCAGCAGCTTGCCGTTATGCTGAACAAAACAGAGGACGAGATACAAAACCAGATTACAGCGTATGAAAAGGCGGGAATCATCCGCGGCTATCAGGCGCTGGTCAACTGGGAAAAGGCCGACGCCAATAAGGCGTTTGCTTTGATTGAGCTGCGTGTGACGCCGCAGCGCGACCGCGGTTTTGATGAGATTGCCCATCGCATCATGCAGTTTGACGAGGTGGACAGCGTATACCTGATGTCGGGCGGTTTCGATCTGGCGGTGATGGTGCATGGGGATACCATGCAGGCCATCGCCATGTTTGTCGCCCGGCGGTTGGCGCCTCTTGGTTCCGTACTTTCCACCGCCACGCATTTTATTCTGACCCGCTATAAGGACGGCGGCGTCATTCTCAATTCCGAAGACGAGAAGGACGAGAGAAGGAGTGTGCTCTGTGATTGATTATAGAGCGGTGCTCAATGATAAGGTGCAGGCGATCAAACCCTCCGGAATCCGGCGCTTCTTTGACATTGCCAACGAGATGGACAATGTGATTTCCCTGTCGATCGGGGAGCCGGATTTCACGACTCCCTGGCATGTGCGGCAGGAGGGCATCCACTCTCTGGAGGACGGGAAAACCTGGTATTCTCCGAACCGCGGCTTTATAGAGCTGCGTGAGGAAATTTCCCGCTGGTTCAAGCGTCATTATCATGTGGAATACAACCCCAAGGAGGAAGTGCTGGTGACGGTGGGCGGCTCGGAAGCGCTGGACCTTTGCCTGCGCTCTCTGATTCGCCCTGGGGACGAGGTGCTGATCCCGGAACCCAGTTTTGTCTGCTATGTCCCGTTGACGGAGATGGCGGGCGGCGTGCCGGTTACCATAGAAACCAAGGCGGAGGATAAATTTCGTTTGACCGCCGAGGCGCTGCGTGCAAAGATCACCCCGAAGAGCAAGCTGCTGATCCTGCCCTTTCCGAACAATCCGACCGGTGCGGTCATGCGACGGAAACATCTGGTTGAAATCGCGGAGGTGGTGAAGGAATATAACCTGACCGTCCTTTCCGATGAAATATACGGCGCGCTGACCTACGGCGATACCAGCCACGTCACCTTCAGCGCCATCGATGGGATGCGGGAACGCACCATTGTGTGCAACGGTTTTTCCAAGGCGTTTGCCATGACCGGATGGCGGCTGGGTTACGCAGTTGGGCCAAAGGAGATCATCGGCGCGATGACCAAGCTGCACCAGTATGCTATTATGAGCGCGCCGACCACGGCCCAGTATGCGGCGATTGAGGCAATGCGCAACGGCGATGAGGACATCGTTTATATGCGGGAACAGTACGATATGCGCCGCCGTCTGATTGTGGACGGCTTTAATGCGATGGGGCTGACCTGCTTTGAACCGGAGGGCGCTTTTTATGTGTTCCCCTGTATCAAGAAGACAGGCCTGACGTCGGAGGAATTCTGCGAAAAGCTGTTGTATGACGAGCACGTCGCCGTGGTGCCGGGGACGGCGTTCGGCCCGAGCGGGGAGGGGTTTGTCCGCGTTTCCTATTCGTATTCGATCAAACACATTACGGAAGCGCTTTCCCGCATCGGCCACTTTATCAGCCAGTTTTAATCTATGAAGATAGAAAACAAAGAACAAAAAGAACGGGTATGCCTGTCGGCCTGCCGTACGTATGACTTTGAAGAGGTCCGCTCGATTCTGTGCCGCCAGTTTGACGCCCTGAAAGTGGATGGGCTGCTCTTCCCGGGCTGCCGTGTGGTGATCAAACCCAATCTGGTCATCAAGTCGAAGCCGGAGGAAGCGGTGATCACGCATCCCGTAGTGGTTGCCGCGGCGGCAGTGGAGTTAAAAGCGCGCGGTGCGGGGAGCGTCACTGTGGCGGAAAGCCCCGGCGGGCCGTATACCCCAGCATTGCTGCGCGGCATTTATCAGGCGGGCGGCTATACGGAACTGGCGCAACAATACGGTTTTGCGCTGAATCTGGATTGCTCCTATACGGAGTTTTCTGCGCCGGAAGGCCGGCGTTCCCGGCTGTTTACAGGCATTGCCCCCATTCTGGAAGCCGACCTGGTGGTCAACATCGCAAAGCTGAAAACGCACGGCATGATGGGGTTGAGCGCTGCGGTCAAGAATATGTTCGGCACGGTTCCCGGACTGATGAAGCCGGAGCTGCACTGCCGCTTTCCGGAGCGCACTGCGTTTGCGGAAATGCTGGTGGACCTCTGCTGTATCCTGAAGCCGCAGCTCAACCTGGTAGACGGCGTCATGGCGATGGAGGGCAACGGACCGAGCGGCGGGACGCCGCGTTTTGTCGGCGCGCTGCTTGCTTCCCGCAACCCGTTTGCGGCGGACGTCGTCTGTGCAACACTGATCCATCAGACGCCCGCACACAATCTGATTTTAAAGCTGGGCATGGACCGGGGCGTCTGCCCGAAGAGCCTGGAAGAAATTGACTTATGGGGCGTGGACCCGCAAACGCTGGCGGTGGCCGATTTTGTCCAGCCGGATGCAAAAAATGTGGATTTTCTGATGAAGATCCCATTGTTTTTGCGGCCTTTGGCGGCAAAGCTGACAACGCCTTTGCCGAAAATCCGCAGGGCAGAGTGTGTTGGGTGTGGCAAATGTGCGGAGAGCTGCCCGCAGCATACCATTCAAATGGCGGACGGCAAAGCGGAAATCCAGTATCAGGATTGTATCCGCTGTTATTGCTGTCATGAAATGTGCCCGCAGCATGTGATCGATATTAAACGGTTTCGGCTTTTTAAATGGTAATAGGAATATAAAGAAAAGGAATGCCCAAGGGCATTCCTTTGTTGCAGGTGGAAGATTATGATTGTAAAAGCATACGCAAAAATTAATTTGTCTTTGGATATCCTGGGAAAGCGCGCGGATGGATACCATCTGCTGGATATGGTGATGCACAGCGTATCCCTGTGCGATACGCTGACGCTGACAGAAAAAAAGGAGGGCGTCACCGTATCCTGTGATAGGGAGGAAATCCCCTGTGGACCGGAAAATACCGTTTACCGGGCGGCAGAGGCTTTTTATCAGTATACGAAACTGACGCCCGGTATCCGGATTGCCATTGATAAACAGATTCCGTCACAGGCGGGACTGGCTGGCGGCAGTGCCGACGCCGCCGCGGTGCTGCGCGCATTGAATCGAATGTATCAAACTGATCTGCCTTTGGAAACGCTCTGCGAAATAGCTCTGACCGTAGGGGCAGATGTGCCGTTCTGCGTGGTTGGCGGCGCGGCGCGCGTGCAGGGGATCGGGGAAAAATGGCAGCCCGTTGCGCCGCTGCCGGATTGCCGGATCGTCATCTGCAAACCGCCGCTGGGCGTCAATACGGCGGAGGCCTATGCAAAAGCGGACGAGCAGGGTGGAACAGGAAAAGCGTTGTATACCAAGAGGGTTTTGCAAAGTTTAGAGCAGGGAGCGCTTTTTGAAATTGGAAATGCGCTGGGGAATGCCTTTTCTGATCTTTTGCCTTTGCCGGAGGTGGACGCAATCAGGCGGCAAATGCTACGCGATGGAGCCGCCGGCTCCTGCATGACGGGCAGCGGTTCCGCCGTGTACGGCCTGTTTGCCGGTGAGGATGCGGCTGAGCAATGCAGGCGTAATTTATTGCCGTTATATCCGGAGACGTTTTTATGCCGTCCGATCAGGGCGTACCCGTAAGACAACAAAGGCCTGTGCAAATCAATTTGCACAGGCCTTCCATTAATCAGCTTTAGCGAAAGGAGAACCCCCGGCTAAGCCGGGGAGAGTAAAAAAGATTAAATAGTGAAAAAACCTTCTGGTAGAATAAAGTCGCGGTCGGTCAACT
>NZ_JADPEG010000005.1:0-62945 GCF_015667585.1 Clostridium sp. D33t1_170424_F3
AAAAAGTAATGCCCCTTTAGGGGCCCGCCATGAGTCAGTAATGCAGTTGGCCGACCCATTCGTGGCCCCTTCAGGGGCGTTGTCTGTATCATGCCCTTCTAGGGCTTTCCCAAGCCCCCGGCTTTGCCGGGGGTCCTGACTAAGGCAAAAATGGATACTGTGATTTTGCGATATAATTCACTTCCGGAGAAGTTGAAAGGGAGTCCGTTGGTTTTAACGGTCATATACTCGAACGCCGCAGCCGGTTCATCCGTTCAAACATGGCGTGCACATTCAGCATACCGCCGGTCGATACCTTACCGGCAAGATAGGGCGTCTTGACCGCGCTGGATAAGATGATGTCCTTCAAGTCTGAAGTTGTCAGATTGGGCAGATACGATTTTAACAGAGCCGCCGCGCCGGCGACATGCGGCGCCGCCATGGAGGTCCCGTTCTGCGTGCTGTATTCACGTTGCAGGCCTAGGCTCAGAATATCGGTTCCGGGCGCTGCAAGATCGACGCTTTCCGCCCCATAATTGGAAAAGCGGGCCAGGGTATCGTCCGGAGTGGTTGCCGCAACGGAAATAATGTTATCGCAGTCATATGAAGCGGGGTAGACGGGGGTTATATCGTTGTCCTCAGCGGAGTTTCCCGCCGATGCGATAAACAGGCCGTTATAATGTTCAATCGCGTCCTTCAGAGCGCGTGAATAGCCGCGCCCGCCCCAGCTGGCATTTAAAATAGGAATGTTGAATCGGTTTGCGAAAGAGATTGCCGCAATGGCGGAAGCCGCGTCAAGTCCAAACTTCATGGAAACGACCTTTACATGCTGGCAGACGCCCGTAATGCCGATGCAGTTGGTTTCCTACGGCTCCGACGGTACCCGCGACATGCGTCCCATGTCCGTCAGTATCGATAGAATCCCGATTGTTATCGGCAAAGTTCCACCCGTTGGTCAACCGCCCGTTTGGGGAAACCCACATATTCCTTCGGATGTCCGGATGATGGAAATCGATACCGGTGTCGATCACACCGACGGACACTTTGGAACTTCCCGTTGTATAATTCCAGGCCAAAGGCGCGTCGATTTTCTGTGTTCCCCAAAGCTGGTTGTAAAGCGGGTCGTTGGGGACAGCATGCAGGTTTTCCATATAATCAGGTTCCGCATAGTTGATAGATGGATTACCCGCCAGCGTTTCAATTGCATCGAGGACCGCCGAAGGATGTTTGTTTTTCAGATAAACCAATAAGATGTCTCCTGTGTCGTTTTCCCCGTAAACCTTTTCCGAGTGGAACAGGAGTTCCACTTTTTCATAGTCGAGCCCATCTAAAATGCGGTGGAGGTCGTATCTGGGCCTGGTGGACGGACCGCTGTTACGATTTAAGGCGACAATGACTTTTCCCGCCGCGTAAGAACTGCCGGATGTATCGTCATACAAGGTGAAATCCCCCTTTCTGGTACTTATGTCATCTTATGAAAGGGGTTTTCACTTCGTTACGGGGAGACGGACAAAACAGTCAATGGCAGATTCTCTTCAGAATACGGAGCCATGCAAAGCAAAAAGAGAAGCGGCAGGGATCATACCCGCCGCTTCTTTTTTATTATATGGAATATAAATATTTTGAAATAAAATGGATTACCGGAAGGAATCTTCCAGAATTTTCAGCGCGTCCGCATCGCTCAGCGGGACCGGGTCCACGGCGTACAGGCCGCCCATGGTTTCACGGGCGTTCTTCGCGTATTTTTCCAGTTCCTCGCGTTTCATACCATAGCCGCTCATCTGAATGTTGTCTACGCCGCAGGCGGTTTGCAGTTCCGCCAGAGCGGTCACAAAGTCCATCGGGCTGGCGGCGTCCGCCTTGCCCAGCGCCTTTGCCATTTGGATCATGCGAGCATCGCATTTGCCGGTGTTCGCAAAGTAGGTGTAATAGGCTTTGCTGATGGAAATGAGCGCCGCGCCGTGCTCAAAATTGGGATGATAGGCGCTGATCGCGTGGGCCAGGCTGTGCTCGGAAATACAGCCGGAGGTGGATTCCACCATGCCCGCCAATGTGTTGGCAAGGGCCACGTCGCCGCGCGCTTCCAGATCGGAGCCGTCCTGGACTGCTTTGGCAAGGCTTTTGCCGATCAGTTCGATCGCCTTCAGCGCGTACATGTCGCTCATCGCAAAGGAGGTGTTGTTCAGGTAGCCCTCCGTGCTGTGGAACAGCGCGTCAAAGCCCTGGTAGGCGGTCAGCTTCGCGGGGACGGAGACCATCAGCTCCGGGTCCACAATGGACAGGACGGGGAAGGTTTTGTCATAGCCGCCGCCGATTTTTTCATTTGTTTCCGTCTTGGTGGTGACGGTCCACGGGTCGGCCTCTGTGCCGGTGCCCGCGGTGGTTGTGATGGCGACGACCGGCAGCGGGTCGTTTGGAACGGGGAGACCCTTGCCTGTGCCGCCGGAGATATAATCCCAGTAATCGCCCTCGTTTGCCGCCATGATGGCGATGGCCTTTGCCGCGTCAATCGCGCTGCCGCCGCCCAGGCCGATCACGAAGTCCACGCCGTTCTGCTTGGCCAGCGCGCCGCCCTCCATCACATGGTCCTTGATGGGATTGGGCAGAATTTTATCAAAGAGCAGGTGTTCCACACCCGCGCGGTCCAGCTGTTCCTCCAGACGGCTGAGATAGCCGAACTTTTTGACGGACGTGCCGTTGGTTGTGACGATGAGCGCCTTTTTGCCGGGCAGCTCCTGCTTGTGCAGTTCGTTCAGCATCCCGTTTCCAAACAGGATGCGTGTGGGCATGTAATAACGAAATGTCATAGATGAAGACTCCTTTCCTGCGGCGCACGGATTGCGCCGTGTCACTGAAAGAAGTATAGACCTTAAAGTGCACTTTAAGTCAAGTGTTTTCGGTGGATTCTTCAAAATTTTTTATTGGTGCATTTCCCAGCAGCTTTCTCCAGAAGGGCTTGTCCCGCAGGAAGCAGTTCAGCAGGGCAAAAACAAGGAAGCCCAGGACGCCGCCCAACAGGTTCATAATCACGTCGTCTATATCTGCGGCACGCCCGGTGAAATACTGGAACGTCTCGATGAAAACCGTGCAGCACAGGGAAAACGCTGCGGCAGACCACAGGCGGCGCAGGGATTTGAAGACTATCGGCGCCAGGAAACCCAGCGGCACAAACATCAGGATATTTAAAATCAGCTGCTCAATCATTCTCGCCCAGCCCATCTCATAGGTCTCCGTGATCCAGATAAACGGCTGTAAATTGAGGAGATAATACCCCGGGTTAAAATTGATGCCGCCCACGAACAGCGTGGCGAAGAGGACGATGCAGCAATATACCAGAAAGGCGTAAACCGTCAGATGGCGCAGCATGGGAAGCTTTTCCTTTCGGTGCGCCAGACAGACAGGCAGGTAAATCAGCAGGGACAGAACGCATGCAACCGGCAGTCCGAACAGCAATATGCCAAAGACCATGGGGAATCCTCCTGTTCTATGTGTTATCTGTATTATATAATATAGTACAGACAGAATAGCATATTTGGTCGTGTCCGTCAAGGGAGCGGCCCGCCGATGGAAAACTTTGCGCTTTTCCTTGCAAGAGGCGCTTTGGAATGCTACACTATAAGAATATGAAAAGGATGGGGTGCAAGTGGAACGGCTCAAAAAGCTTTGGAACTTTCTGACCGCGCCGGAAATGGTGCTGTATATCACATTCGGCGTGTTGACCACCGCCGTCAATATCCTTTCATTCGGACTGCTGCGGGACGTCCTGCATTGGGAGCTTCTGACGGCCAATACGCTCGCCTGGGTGCTTTCCGTCGCGTTCGCATTCGTCACCAATAAGCTGTTTGTGTTTCAAAGCAAAAGCTTTGCCGCCAGAACGCTTTGGCGGGAGGTGGCGTCGTTTGCAGGCGCGCGGCTGCTTTCCCTTGGGGTGGATACCGCGGGCATGTGGCTGCTGGTCCGTCTTCTCTCCTGGAACGACTGGCTGGCGAAGGTCATTATGAACGTCATTGTAATTGTGTTAAATTACGTGTTCAGCAAGCTCTTTGTTTTCAAAGACCCGCATTCCCCTGCAAAATAAAACGGAGCGCAGCCAGCGCCCCGGACAATGGAGGATTTTACATGTTAGCAACAGAAAAAACCATGGAAAAAATTGTGGCGCTCTGCAAGAACCGCGGCTTTGTCTACGCCGGTTCGGAAATCTACGGCGGCCTGTCCAACAGCTGGGATTACGGCCCTTTGGGCGTCGAATTCAAAAACAACGTTAAAAATGCTTGGAAAAAGAAATTTGTGCAGGAGAGCCCCTACAACGTAGGGCTTGATTCCGCCATTTTAATGAACCCGCAGGTGTGGGTGGCGTCCGGCCACGTGGGCGGCTTCTCCGACCCGCTGATGGACTGCCGCGACTGCAAAACCCGCCACCGCGCGGATAAACTGATCGAGGACTTCACCGGCGAGTCCGCGGACGGCTGGAGCAACGAGAAGATGATGGATTTCATCAAGGAGCACGAGATCAAGTGTCCCGACTGCGGCGGCTCCAATTTTACGGACATCCGTAAGTTCAACCTGATGTTCAAGACCTTCCAGGGCGTGACGGAAGACGCGAAGAACGAAATCTATCTCCGTCCGGAGACGGCGCAGGGCATCTTTGTCAACTTTGCCAATATTCAGCGCACCACGCGCCGCAAGGTGCCGTTCGGCGTGGCGCAGGTCGGCAAGAGCTTCCGCAACGAGATTACCCCGGGCAACTTTATCTTCCGCATCCGCGAGTTCGAGCAGATGGAGCTGGAATTCTTCTGCAAGCCCGGCACGGATCTGGAGTGGTTTGAATTCTGGCGCTCCTACTGCCGCGACTGGCTGCTTTCCCTCGGCATGACGGAAGAGAACATGCGGCTGCGCGATCACGCGAAAGAGGAGCTTTCCTTCTATTCCAAGGCGACGACGGACATCGAGTACCTGTTCCCGTTCGGCTGGGGCGAGCTGTGGGGCATTGCGGACCGCACGGACTACGACCTCAAGCAGCATCAGGAGCACTCTGGCAAGAGCCTGGAGTACTTTGACCAGGAGGCCAACGAGCGCTATATCCCCTATGTGGTCGAGCCGTCCCTCGGCGCGGACCGCGTGGCGCTGGCGTTCCTCTGCGACGCGTACGACGAGGAAGTGGTCGACGCGGAGAAGAACGACGTGCGCGTCGTCATGCGATTGCATCCGGCGCTGGCGCCGTTTAAGGCCGCTGTGCTGCCACTCTCCAAAAAGCTGAACGAGAAGGCGCAGGAGGTCTATGCGTCTCTGACCAGGCATTTCATGGTGGACTATGACGACGCCGGTTCCATCGGCAAGCGCTACCGCCGCCAGGACGAGATCGGTACGCCGTTCTGCATCACCTACGATTTTGACAGTGAAACCGACGGCTGCGTCACCGTGCGCGACCGCGATACCATGCAGCAGGAGCGCGTGAAGATCAGCGACCTGACCCATTACATCCTGAAAAAGATTCAGTTCTGATTAAAACAGGGCATGGAAAACCCCCGCCAGACCGGCGGGGGTTTCGTTATGCTTCCGTGTACATGCGCAGCACTTCGTCCTGGCCGTAGACAACCAGGCACCCGGGCACATCGTTTTGTATGGCGTCCAACAGGTCATAGAGGGAGATGTATGCGCCGCCGTTGGCGTACGTGACGGCATATTCCTTGCCTGCGATCATGCAGGATTCGTTTTTGATTGTCGCTTCCACGCCGCACAGGCGCGCAATTTCCGGCATGGGGAGCAGAACGGTCGCATCGCCGTTTTCGTTGAGCAGCAGTTTGCGGCTCACGCTGGTATCTTTACCGTTAACGCGCACGCTGCCGCGCTCCGGGGTGTGGCGTAGAGGGACGACGGTTTCTCCCAGTTCGCTCAACGGGATCGGGATGCGGATCAGACCCGCCGCGTACGGCGCAATATCGTAGGGCTGGTAGTAGATCACCAGCTGATCCCCGGAAAGATAGTAGGAAAAATCGCCGTTTTGCTCCTGAACGGTCTGCACCGCCCCGGCGATCATGGATTCATCCAGATCAAAACTCCGAATGGTTTCCTGAATTTTGGCTGTAGCGGTTTGCACCGCTGTGTCCGGATTTCGGAACAGATCGCGGAAGCCGTAAAAAGCGCCGGTTGCCGGATCCAGATTGTAGGACGTGATCCAGTGCATGCCGTGCGCCCCGCCGGTGTAATCCTCGTTCAGCATGCAGACGGAGAGCAGGCCGTTTTCCTGATAATCAAAGACGCTCCGATAAAAAAACGGGCTTTCCGGAGGCTCAAAATAATCCTCCAGAATCTCAGCGATTTCCTCCAGATCGGCGTTTTGCTGCTGTCGGATTTTGTCGTTTAGTTCCTCCGCGCCGGCAAAGCCCGCAAAGGCCGGCGTGACCACTTCACGCTGGATATGGTCCACGGTCTGGCTGACTACGGTCACCTTAGGCGCTTGAATGGAGGACGTTTCTTCCTGTTTCGGCGGCTGGGAGGAAACAATGATGTCCGGCTCGCTGGAAACAATTTCGGAAGAGGGAGCGCCGGATGAGACGTCTTCCTCAGGGCTTGTACAACCGTATCCAAACAGGCAGATTCCCGCTGCCAGAAGCAGGGCAAGCCCGCGTTTGCAAATTATTTGTTTCAATGTGCTTCCTCCGCTCTGACAAGTTTTTTATGAATGTATTATACGAAACGCGGCCTGAAAAGGCAACCACCGTTACACAAATGTAAACCCTGGTCAACAGTTTGTTAACAATTAGATGACCATACCGCCGTTGACGCCCAATACCTGGCCGGTGATAAAGGAGGCCTGATCGGACGCGAGAAAGCGGACCGCGTCCGCCACCTGTTCCGCGGTGCCAATGGCTTCCAGCGGCGTTTCCTCACGGAGCGCTTCCAGGGTTTCCGCGCCGAGCAGGTCGTTCATCTCCGTGGCGATGACGCCGGGCGCGATGCAGTTGACACGAATCTGCGATGGGCCAAGCTCCTTTGCCAGTGCTTTGGTCAGTCCGATCACCGCCGCTTTTGCCGCGGAATAATGGACCTCACAGGAAGCGCCCACTTGTCCCCACATGGAGCTGATGTTGACGATTGCACCTCGCTTTTCATGGATCATATGGGGCAACGCCGCCTGACAGCAGAGAAATACACCTTTCACGTCCACCGCGAATATGCGATCCCAGTCCGTATCCGTCAGGTCGGTAAACAGCTTTTGCTGCGCGATGCCCGCGTTGTTGACCAGCACGTCTACGCTGCCCACGCGGGTAAACATAGCTTCTACCTGTGTGCGGTCGGCAACATCCGCCTGTACGGCGAGGTGTTCCAGTCCGTTGATATGGTGGAGCTCTTTGCAAAGCGCTTCCGCCTTGTCACGGCTGGATCGGTAGTTGACCGCCACACGAAATCCGTCCTGTGCCAGTCCCCGTGCGCATGCCGCGCCAATGCCGCGCGCGCCGCCGGTAATCAGTGCAGTTTGCATGTCCAATCTCTCCTCACATGTTGCCGCTGGCCAGCATAATCGCGGCCAGCGCCGCAATGGGAGCGGTTTCCGTACGCAGGATCCGCGGGCCGAGGGTGGCTATTTTTGCGCCGTGCTCCTTTGCAAAGGCGACCTCTTCCTCCGCAAAGCCGCCCTCCGGACCGATAAAAATGGAGACAGAATGGTCTTGCGGGTGAACCAGAGAGGCAATGCTTTCCCCGCCGCCCTCATAGAAAAAGAGCAAAACGCCCTCCTGCGTGGCGTCCAGAACCGCGTCCTGGAATTCCATTGGCGCCGCCACCTGCGGGATCACGCCGCGCCCGCTCTGCTTGGCGGCTTCCTCGGCAATCTTCTGCCAGCGTTCGCCTTTTTTCCTGGCCGCCTTTGCGTCGGGCCGGGAGATACAACGCGTGGTCATTATGGGAACAATCCGGCTGACGCCGAGTTCCACCGCCTTCTGCACAACCGTATCCATTTTGTCCGCCTTTGGAAAGGCCTGATACAGCGTTGCGCGCACGGAAGGCTCGCTGACGCTGCGGCAGAAATTTAAAACCCGCACCGTGACGGTTTCCCCATCGATACGGTCGATCTCACAGTGATAGTCTGTCCCGATGCTGTCGCATAAAATCAGATTTTCTCCGGGATGCATCCGCAGGGATTTGGCGATGTGCTTTCCGTCCGCGCCGGTTAAAACGGCGGTTTCCTCCGGAACGTAGTCGATAAAAAATCTGGGCATGCGGGCAACATCCTTTCCTTATATCTGTAAACTGTGTGATCACATCGTTCTGTATGATGCAAATAATGCTTCAATAACCGATAATCGGTTGCAGTATCGCTGCTATTATAGCATGCCGGCTATAAAAAATACAGACATGGGAAGTTGTTTCCCAACGGGATATTGACTTTTATCAGCATTTTGCATATAATAAAAAAGCTATTCATCGGAGAGGCCAAAAGGAGTGGTTTCATTTGTGGCCGCTCTTAAGACATCACAACGATAAAATATATAAAGAGTTGGAATATAACGGGGTGTAGCGCAGTTGGTAGCGCGCCTGCTTTGGGAGCAGGATGCCGCAGGTTCGAATCCTGTCACTCCGACCATAGGACAAGTTTCGACAGAAAGTGTCGTGACTTGTCCTTTTTCGTGCTTAAAACACCTAAAATACGCTGTTTCAGGTACTATACAAGGCTATTTTTGCTGTTATTCATCAGATATATTTGACTTTACTCGAAAGTGTGTAATACAAACATCACTTATATTTGATTTTTCAAGCGCCATATGATATAATTCTCAAAAGAGGTGGCCACATGGATGATCATACTTTGATAATAGATGGCATTAAATACTGGAATCTTACTCACTCTTCTAAATTAAAATGCAAAGATAAATTGCCCGCCCATGTAATACAGAGTTGGCTTCGCCAGGATACAACGATAGAATTCATGATTTTATGGGAAAAAGAAAATAATCCGGATTTTAATGGAAAAGCGGCAAGAGAGTTACAGAAACGATTGCATACAACTTCCTTTACTCTAACTCCGAAGCAATGGATTATAAACACAAACGCGAAGGGATTGGTTTCAAAAGCGGGAAAAAACGGCGGCACTTATGGAGTGGAATTCTTTTTGTATGATTTTGTGGCTTGGATTTCGCCACACTTTAAATATAATTTATTTCGAGGCTTTATTTCTTTTAATATTATAAAATGATATATGCTTTCTATATTTTTAGATGAAAGATTTTCGAGAGGAGTATTGACGATGACTTTAGCAGAAAAGCTGAGTGCCTATACAGAAGAATACTGGGATTTTTCTGAATATAGAAATGTGACTCCACTTGTGAGATACCCAGCTGTTATGGTTGCCCCTATGCAGGCCTGTATACTTAAAGAAATTATTAGTGCAGATAATACAATTAAAGAGGTACTTGATCCATTCTGCGGTTCTGGCATAGTGTTGCAAGAAGGGAAAAAACTAGGTCTTAATGTGACAGGCTTTGATATAAATCCATTGGCCACACTTATTACCCAGGTTCAATTAGAAGGATTACCTGCCAATGTAACACCTATTAGTATAACTAATCTACATTCCCGGCTGGCTCTTTTAGTAGGGAATGTTACCCCTTTTAACTTTAGAAACATACAAAAGTGGTTTAATGACGATGTCATTCTTTCCTTGAGTGTTATTCGCCAAGCTATACTGGGAGAACCGAACAGTCGCATCAGACGATTTTTTTGGTGTTGCTTTGCTGAAACAGTAAAAAAATTTAGCAATACAAGAACATCTACATTTAAACTCCATGTCAAAGAGCAAGCACAAATTGATAGTACTGTAGACGATTCCATTGAATATTTTAAATCCCACATTCAAGAAAATTACCCAAGGTTAATAAAGAGCGACGCTGGGGAAATCTGTATTAGATGCGGAGATTCAAAAGAGTTACTAAATTTAATCCCACAAGAATCTATCGATTTAATTTGCACATCGCCCCCATATGGTGATAATCATACAACTGTTACATATGGGCAATTCTCAATTTTGCCTATTCTTTGGATTGATAAGAACGATTTAATGATCTGGGATGATAAGCTACTTGAAACGTTTACTGCGATAGACTCTTCCAGTTTAGGCGGGAAGATTAAACGAAAAAAAGACGGCGATGCCGAGTATTGCGAATATGTCTCGGGGATATCGGCTGATAAGCAGAAGAAAGTCATATCCTTTCTTTCTGATTATGAAAATATTTTCAACTTGTTGGCAAAATCGCTAAAGCCAGGGAAACTATTAGTTTTGACTCTTGGGAATCGCCGTGTGGATGACAAGGAGATACCATTTGATACTTTTAATGATATGCTGGCCAATAAATATGGTATGGAATTAGATTCAACGATAACCAGAAATATCGTTGGGAAAAGAATGCCGTGTAAAGTATCTAATATAAAAGAACATGGCGCGGTGAAATCAATGAGCAAGGAATATGTAAAGATATATAGAAAAAGGAGTGAATGAAATGGCAGAACAACAATTTATAATGAGTTCATCTCAAATTGCCGAAATTATGGGAACTGTCGGGAGCCCTCTTATTGTTGTTTCAGAATTACTTAAAAACGCAGTTGATGCCTCAGCCGAAAATATAGATATTTATTATGATCGAGAGGAGCAGTCCATTGCCGTAGAGAACGATTATAAAGGGTTCACATTCGAAGAAATAGAGAAACTATCACATCCTGGCACTTCAACAAAAAAGCAGGCTACTAATCTCACGAATGATAAAGGTATGTTTCTAACCGGAAGCAAAGGTTTAGGCCTACTATCTGTATTTTTACTTTGCGAGCGTGCTGAAATAATTACAGCACCGAAAGATAAAAAAGTTTATAAGATTATACTCGATAAGGCAAAGGGAACAGTTGAACAATTTACAACAGATCAAACTTCTGAGAAGGAGTTCACAAAAGTACTTCTTAAAAATGTTGATAAAGAAATTGTAGACTTTCTTTCATCTGAATCTGAAGTAAGGAAGTTGCGTCATGTTTGTACCTATCTTTACAAAAAAGATTTGGTGCCGTTCCCTACGATAAGGTTACATATCTTTGGGCAGCCTGCGCAAGAAATCAATTTTTTTTGTGATTTTCCTTCTATGTTGTATGATGTCCATTTCAATTATCGAAAAGCTAATCATGCCATTTACTTCAATTGCGCGTCTCCTGGAAAAAATATATGCGAGGACGAAGTGGTTTTTGATGATTTCCAATTGCAGAAATTACAAGAAGTCATGTTAGTCAAATATGGAATTAAAGAGACTATTCCGACTCGCTCGAACGAACTTGCGTTTTCGGATTTTACTACGGTTCCTGATTTTGAAGGCCGGATTCTTGTATATGAGAAAAGCATGGCTGGTGCTCAACTAAAAGCTTATGGGGCTGGCGTGAATATTTATGTTAATGATTTCGCATTATATAACTATTTAGCTGAAGAAAACGATTGGTTAGGACTTGCAGATTATTCTCAGCGTAAAAAAGTTACGCGTTTAAAGCCTCATAATGTTTTCGGCTACGTTAACTTCCCTTGCTTCAATGAAAACGAAGAGAAATTAAAGATTTCCAATGAACGTGCAGATTTTATACAAGATTTTACCTATAGCAAATTGATGTACCTGTTAAAAGGCGTTGTAATGTTCGCAATTTTCAATATTGATGTTGCTGATAAGAATCCAAAATATAAAGAAGATTCACATCAAGGAAATCCTGATTCTCAAGAAAGTGATCCGCAGCAGAAAACACCAACAGGCGATAGTGGTGCTGACGCTGAAGGACACTCAGGTCATGAGTGCGACGATAAAGAGAAAGAAGGTGCGGGGTCTACATATTCCGGTAGTAATGGAAATGGAAGTGAAGAAGAAGCTCAGGGAAATGAGGGTACCCCATATTCACCTGATAATGTATATAAGCCGCAAAAGCTGGAACAAAAAAATCTGGTTTTTACAAAAGCAGAAAGTGCAGTAATTAAAGCCCTCATAAATCACGATGATTTGAGTAATAAGATCTATAACGTGACGTTCGAATTATCTAAGTTGGACTTGCAGGTTCATAGACATTCCAACGCATATTTGTATAGAGCATTATTGGAAAGTGCAACAAAATATCTATCTCAACAACAATCTCAAGTTAGGTTTGATAATAGCAGCTTAGAAGCATCTATTGTTAGTGCGCTGAACTATCTTAGAAATCAATGCAGAAAGGGAAAGCCTCTATGTAATAAGCACAAGGATGTCCAGATTTGGAAAGATACTGTAACAAAGAGAAAATTAATTGATGCGCTTAATCAATATGTGCATAATGAGCAGCCTGTGGATGCGCTATTACTTCAGGAGACATGGAATAGTATGAAAGGATATATTATTGCGTGTTTGACAATTCAATAGTTGAACTGTCGAAATTTTGAACTCACAAGTGAGATGAACGCAAATTTGCAACATTTTTTTCTGTATTGCAAACTTGCGCTTAAACTGTTACTCTTTTTGAGTGAATTCCACAGTAAAAACCGCAATGTAAAAAATAATTGATATTGAACCTGAAATTCTCATTTTCAGTGGGCATCTATTTTGTAGCTGTAACACAAATGTTGAAATCTGTCGAATAAAGCAGTTTTGCTTTGTCGGCAGATTTTTGTTATAATTAATATTAAATAACAGCACTGTGTTACATCCAAAACAGCTACCGCTGTTTTTTGAATGACAAGATATGTGTTTGTGCTACGAAAAAGATCCCCTCAACAGCATCCTATCCTGAAATCTACATCCAGCGTCCGGCTCTTTAATAAGAGTCATATTCAGCTTTTCCACATGGATAAGGGTTTTCTGTTTGCACCGGGGCAGAAGAGGGGAAGTTTTTTAACTCCGTTTCCTCTCTAACCATCGTGCGGGTTTTGCTTTGGCAAACAGGGCAAAGCAACCATTTCTCATTGTTCATACTACGCCCCCATTCTGGTAGTTTGCTAATTTCGGCGCAATTTCCTCTAACAATATGCGGTCAAATTCTGCCTTGCTGCTAAGAAAGGGCATATGGTCTGCGTCTGGAATTGAAAAAATCTGTTTATCTGGCGCCACTATTTCATCAAAAAAAGTCTTTGCCAAAAGATAAGGGCTGTTATAATCATTTGCCCCCATTATGTAGTATACTGGAACTTGATAATCAGTTCCGTAATTTCTCATGTCAGCTTCGTTCATTAAAAACTGTACTATGCCCCCTTGATAATGAAACACATTAAGCTGGTTGAATATAAATGAATTTTTTAGCTCGTTAAAGGAATAATACGGGGTTGCTAGTATGCGGATTACATCGCCTAAACCCATATTTACAGAAAGTCCGTACTTGCTTTGGTATGTTCTTACTGTTATCATATCTGCCATACAGCTTGAACCGTATTCCGATGGCGGATATGGCGCAACAGCTTCCAGCGCCTTGATGTCTTTTTGATTCCCTGCCGCTTTCGCCATTTCAAGCGTCTTTTCATAGCCCACGCGCTCATTGTCCGCCATATTAATGACCTGTGCAATCCCAATGTATGCGATGTAATCCTCCGGATAGGTTTGCACAGCCATAGTTCCCAGAACCGTCCCCCAGCTATGGCCTGCGAGGATAATTTTCTCCTTGTTGAACCGTTGCTTCAGATATGCCGTCACCTCTTGGACATCTTCCAGAACACGCTCCGCGCTCATGGTCTGCAAAACTGCCGCCGGATCGTTCGCAAAGTATGTTTTGCCTACGTTGCGTTGATCCCAGTTCACCACAGTAAAATCATTTTCCCACGCATACTGGTACAGATGTAAAAGTGGCATCATCGAATTACCAGGGCCTCCATGCACCCATAAGATGATGGGGTTGTCTACGTTTTGTCCCCGGATATATAATGCCTGCTGTATGCCGCCGATGTCTACCATTTCCATGCGGTCTATGCCGGGAGCTTCGATTTTATGGCTCATTCGTATAATTGCAGGGGCTATCAGCCGCAAACCTACAAACGCCAGAATAAAAGCAGCAATCAGTGAGCAAAGAGTGATTAACAGCATTTTTAATACCTCCTTATGAATATTCTTCTTTTCTATAAAAGTCGCTAATTGAATTTACGGTTTCATCTTCAAGTATATCAACGCCTAATTGTCTCATAAGATATTGCAAAAATTGAAATCGTTTATGAAGTGTGGGAAAATCGCCCTGAAATACATCCGTATCACACCAAAAATTTAGGAGCAGCAAAAGAACCTCTGCGCATTCATCTGGAAACGCCGTAGAAATGCTTCTATCTTCTATGCCTTCTCGTATAACATCTGCTATTATTGGTGCAAGTTTTTCCAAATTGTTCTGTGTAAAGGCTAGTGTAATTTGTGGGCTTTCTATCGCACTTGAAATCATGTTACTGGACTCTTTAATTATCTTTTCATCCATTAAATTCCGATTAATTAAACCTCTCAGTTTTTCTTTTGCTGTAAGTCCGTGCATTTCGTCAAGCCATTGATTTACAGTTTCTATTATTTGTTCAAACTGCTTTTCCATAACCGCATGAAAAATATCTTCTTTAGATTTGAAGTGATGAAAAATCCCACCCTTTGACATTCCCAAAGCGTCTACAATATCCTGCATACTTGTTTTATCATATCCTTTTTCAGCAAACAGCTTTGCAGAAACGGTGATAATATTTTCAATCGCTTGCTTGGGATTGTTCTTTCTGGCCATCATATACCTCCTTATACAATAAAAACCGACCGTTGGTTTTTATTGTATAAGCTATTTCTGTTCCTGTCAAGTAGCGTTGCATTTATGGAAAAGCATGGCAACGCAATAAAACTTGGTGGTTAGGCGGGGTTTAACTAGACTAATGCGGCGTTCCCCTAAATACAACCCTAGGTAAAGTTGCCATCTTTATCGGCCTTGATTATGCCGGCAAGCAGGGCAAGTGTGGTCACACTTGCTATTTTCGCGCCCTGCCTGGCTGTGAAAACGCTTGTTGGAGAGTTCCCCAAACCCCGCTGGACTTTGTCCCAAAGTCTTGTCTGTGTTACCGCCGCTATCGCGTCTGTTCCTTATTTTTCCGCTCGTCCGTATGGTCGCGCAGATGGTCTATATTTGCCTTCACCGCCACGGCCTCCCGCATCTCCAGTTGGGCCGACCTGTACTCGGCATAGAGGGCCTTTTTCTTTTCCGCAAGCTCTCGGCGCTATTTTTTCAGCGCGTCCACTACAAAGTGTCTTGATGGGATTTGAGTATCCTAATCAAGGGCACTTTATTTTTATACGCAAATTCTTGCCGCGACCGTCGCTTTTTGCTATACTTTAAATAAGAAAGCGAAGTCATAGGCGAGTTTGCGTAGAAGTAAAGCCAAAATAGTATACTGCTGGTGAAAAACCGGCCTTTTGCGAAGATGACCGCAATGACAGCGGTTTTTCTATATGCTATCATGCTTTAAAATCTGGATAACGATTTTTAAAGGGAATTAAAAAATACAGCTTTTATAAAGCAAGAAAGGAGGAATGTAAATTGTCCTTTATGCGCATCGATTATGATCAATGGGAGCGTAAAGAATTTCTGGAGTATTTTCAAAACACGGCGATCTATATGACAGCTCTGGTTGATATATCCACACTATATAAAGAGGTTCAGCAGCGCGGCATGCGGCTTTACCCGGCGCTGGTTTACTGTGCGGCAAAAGTGATCAATCAACACCCGGAATTTCGGTATGCATACGATGACCAGCAAAACGTGGGAGTCTGGGATTTGCTGCATCCCTATTATACCGTGCCAAGAAAAAATAACCGCATGCTTTTTTCTATGAAGTGTACTGAGTTCACGTTTGATTTTCCTGCGTTTTATGCGGACTTCCTGCGGGATTATGCGCTGGCCGAGGAGTGCGGCAGGCTGCTTTGCGATGAAAGCTTGCCCGAAAATATCTGCGGTATTTCCATTGTCCCGGGACTGCAGTATTCTTCATTCAGCTTCGGTGGGAGTCCCAAAATGGATTTTACGCCCTTTACGCTGTTCGGTAAGTTTGAGCGGCAGGGAGGGCGCGTTCGGCTTCCGGTCAGTGGAGAGTTTTCTCATGCGGTAAATGACGGGGCGCATATCAGCCTGTTCTTCCAGCAGCTTGAAAAGACGGCGAATCAGCTTTTTTACAATTTATAAAGCGCGCGAATCCACAGATGCAGGTCGAAAGAGCCGGCAGGCCATGTGAGAGGAAGCGCTTTTGACAGGAAGTTTTGATAGATGCACAAATGGACCGGCCCCGCCTTTCGTTCCATCGGAGCGAAAGGCGGGGCCGGTTTTATAGGAAATCCTGACGGTGTGAAAGATTGAATAAGGGTTTCTTTGCAGTTACAAATGCATCTGTATGTTTTAGCAAATCCACTTTTGCAGAACCTCCAACAGATGATTGATTTCGATCGGTTTTGCAATATGGCCGTTCATTCCAGCGTTGCGGGCTTTTGCCACATCCGCGGCAAAAGCGTCGGCGGTTAAAGCAAAAATGGGGATGGTCTGTGCGTCGCTGCGGTTTAAAGAGCGGATCGCTTCGGTGGCCTGATAGCCATTAAGAACCGGCATCTGGATGTCCATCAGAATTGCATCGTATGTACCAGGAGAGGAGACCTCAAACGCATCCAGCGCCTTTTGGCCGTTTTCTGCGGAGTCCACGATCATATTCTGCATTTCGAGAAGTTCAACCAGGATTTCGCGGTTTATATCGTTGTCTTCCACCAACAGCACCCGTTTTCCGGATAGCATCGGGCGGCTTTTCTGCTCTTCAGAGTCTGTGGCGTCTGAACTGCCGGTTGAGAGAAACAACTGCAGAACCTGCAGCATTTTTGATTTAAAGAGTGGCTTTGTGATAAAAGCGTCAGCGCCCGCCTGCAGGAAATTTTCTTCAATATCGGAGTAATCATATGCGGAAATAATGATGATGGGGACATCCTTACCCAGCTTTTTCCGAATCGCTTTAACAGTATCCAGCCCATCCATTTCAGGCATTTTCCAGTCGATGATGACGGCAAAGAAATCATTGTTCCGGTTGTGCGCCTCAGTTACACGGTTTAAGGCCTCCATCCCGGACAGGACCCAAGATCCCTGCATCCCCAACTCATTCAAAAGTGCCGCGGCGTTTTCACATGTGACGGGATCGTCATCCACGACCAATACGGGCAATCCCTGCAGCTCGTTGCAACAGGCTTCTTTTTCCAGGCGTAATGTCATGGGAACCGATACGGTAAATGTACTTCCCGTGCCCAGTTCACTCTGGACATTGATCGTCCCGTTCATCATGCGTACAATATTTTCCGTAATGGTCATACCAAGTCCGGTGCCTTGGAGCTTGCTGATGCGGGGGTCCTCCGCCCGCCAGAACGGTTCAAAAACCAGCGGCAGATATTCACGGGAAATCCCAATACCGTTGTCCGTACAAATGAACTCATATTGGCTTTTTTCGGCCCCCTGCATGTACAACTCGTTGATTCGCAGCGTGATAACGCCGCCCTCGGGGGTGTACTTAATTGCGTTGGACAGCAGGTTCATTAAAATCTGCTGCAGGCGGTCCCCGTCCGCAATGACCGTTTCGTGCCGCACCTGGCCAATGCTGATTTCAAATCGATGCTGTTTTTCCTCGATCAGGGGGCGGCACATATCTGTTACGCTTTGCAGCAAATTAGACAAATTGACTTCTTCCAGCGTCAAGTCGATTTTGCCGCTTTCTATTTTGGACATATCCAGAACCTCATTGATCAGGCTGAGCAGATGCCGGCTTGAGGTATCAATCTTATTTAAACAGTTGCGCACCTTTTCCGGCGCCTGAAGGTTTGTCTGTGCGATGGCGGACATGCCCAGGATGGCGTTCATCGGTGTACGGATATCGTGGGACATGGAAGAAAGGAAATTGGTTTTTGCCAGGCTTGCCACCCGAGCCGCCTGATAGGCGTCTTCTATAGCCTTGCGCTGTCTGGCCTGCTCCTCGCGTTCCTGCGTTACATCGATGCCGACACTGTAGAAAGAAGCGATGCCGTCCCAGATGTCCTCGCTGCTCACATAGCTATATGTGAGCGTCAGAATTTTAATGTTTCCGTTGCGGGTCACAACGCGCCCTTCTATAATGGTATGTTCGCCAGTTTCCCTTGAACGCTGCATGGCGCTGACTGCACGGTCAATGTCGTCCGGATGCATATAGGTGCATTGAGAATGCAGTTCCGATTCGAACTGCTCCTTTGTATAGCCGATCAATTGCAGGAATCCACCGCCGTACCATAGAATGGTACGCAGGTCCCGGGCGTCAACCCGGGCGAACCCGCCGGGGATCGTACGGAGAATCGCCTCCCGTTCCCGGTCTTTCTTTGTCAGTTTATATTCCAGGCTGTAATTGTCGTGAGAGAGTTCCAGACGGGCCCTGTGTCCCTTCCAGTTCACAATACGGTTTTTGATCAGAAAGGTGCGATCCAACAGAGGGTTAAAGAATTCCCACTCATAAAAGGTGTCTTCCGTCAGCAGTTTATTGGTGCAGAAGGGGCAGGGAGAAGATCGGCCCTGGATGACCTCATAGCATTTCCGGCCGAGCGCCTCCTTTAGAGGGAGGCCCAAGACCTCGCAGGAAGATCGATTGAGGTACAACAATTCGTAGGTTTGCATATCGGCAATATAGACGTTTCCCATGTATTCGTCCAGCATCCAGGGGAAGTACGATGCTCTTTTCTTCAAAAGCTGCTGTTCTTCCGCTTCTGGGGCCGCCGCTTTGCCGCTGTCCTTACAGACGGCATAGCACTGTGTGGAACCGTCTGCGTCGTTTTTCACAAAGGCGATTGAGAGACAGCTCCAGATAAAGAGGCCGTTTTTCTGCGGCAGCCGGACTGTCATCTCCATGCCGTCTTTCGCGGTGCGGTCCAGTTCGCTTTTCAGTAGGGCAAAGTCGTTTGGGTATTTTGCATAGTACCGGCGCAGCGTTTGAAAGTGATACTGGTAATCCTCTGACAAATAGCCTGTTTTATGAAGAAACTGCTCGTTTGCCCACAGGATGGATAAATTTTCATCCAACAGAAAGGCAATCGCCGCAAAATTCATTATATTCAAGATGTTACAGAATTCTCCGGATACATTTGGCTGTTTCTCAGGCAGCTCCGCCCTGTTTGGATGATCCATGAACCATTCTCCTTATTTGAAATAGCTTTATCACAATTTATGTATGACAATGATACCAGTTGTAAAACAATGATACGCCGGAACCGCAGATTTACAGGTTTCCAAAAGAGAAAAAGATATCGTACACGACCGGCTGCGGGAACATTATAAGATCACATTACAATTAATCATAAGTATAGCAAGAGTTGAAAAAAATAGCAATGACTGTCTGAGCCAAACGGAAAATATAGAAATACGGCGGGGAGAATGCTATACTATGTATCAAAATGGTTGGATACACGGAGGGGTAGATTTGGAAAATTACACAGGTGAATATATGGAATCGCGCCAGATTGTCTACCGGGTTTTGCTCACGCAGATTCAATTTGGGGTGTATCGTTACCGTGACACGCTTCCTACCCTGATGGATGCAAGTAAATGGTTTCTCGTTGCAATTGATACCGTACGCCCGGCCTACGGCCGTCTGAAGGAGGAAGGGTATATTTCCCTCTCCACCAATGTCGGTGCAAGGGTACAGGTGCGATACAGAGAAGAAGAAGTCGAAAGATTTATCCAAACTTATTTTGCGAGCCGGAAAAGCGCGCTGCTCGACCTGAGCAAATGCATACAACCTCTTTTTGGAAACGCCCAGTGGGTGGGCCTCAAAAACGCATCTCCAGAGACGCTGTGCTGTATCGAGAATATCGCCCGATGCGGGCTTCTGCCGCCGTATACCGCACTGCGGCATTTATCGTACAAGTATGCGTCCCTGGGGAATGACCTCCTCATGCGCATCGCCTGGCAGATGTTTATGTTTTATCAGGCACCGTTTTTCAGCCTGACGGAAAACCTGCAGTACTTTGACGCGCTGACGGATTACGTGCCGGGCGTCGTGCGCTTCTGCCGCGAGAAAAACTGGGAAGCGCTTCAAATCCATATAGACGCGTTTCAGAGCCAGATTACCAGTGCGTTGGAGCAATTTTATAGAACCGGAGTGACAATGCCTTCCCCGGAGCAGGAAATCGGCTTTTGCTGGAATACGTATAAAAAACCTTCTCAGCTTTGTTATTCTCTGGCGTGGGAGCTTTTGGTGGAAATTTGCCGCGGTATGTATCCGGTTGGCAGCCGTCTGCCCACACAAAAGGAATTGATGGAAATGAAGAATGTCTCCAGCATTACGCTGCGCCGTGCGCTCGACGTTCTGCGGTGTATCGGTGTGGTCAGACTGGAAAGGGGAGCGCGGCCGCAGATTCTTTCTCCTACGGAATGCGCGGAAAACTGCAATTTCACCAAGCCCTCCGTACGCGGCCGTTTAATGGATTTTGTCCAGAGCTTGCAACTGCTTGCGCTCTCCTGCAAGGCGGTCAGCATGCTGACTCTTCAGACGATGGGAGCGGAAGCGGTTGACCAATGGAACCGGGAATGGCATATGTTGAAAGACAGGGGGGCGTATGTCTCGCTGGTTTATGTTACCCTCGATTTGGTTGCACGGTTTTCTCCTTATCAGGCGATCCAAAGCGTCTATTCGGAGTTGTTAAAGCAGCTTTGGTGGGGATATCCCCTGCGCGGGTTGCACGGAAATACCGAAACGGTCAATGCGCTGTATGCTCCCTATTATGAATTCATGACGGAATGCCTGCAGCATTCCGACGCAGCCCGCTTTTCCGCTAAACTGGAGGAACTTCTGCTTTACGAAGTCCGGTTTGCGGCGGAGCATCTGGTGCAGATGGGCGTCGAGGAGGCCGGGAGGATATTGATTCCGGAGAAGAGCTGAAAGAATAGGGATGAAATCCGTGTGATAGGCGTCCTGTTTCAAGAAAAAGGCCATGCGGCAATCAAATAAGCATGAGGAAGTCTCCAAAACAAAAGCAAAACGCCCGAAAAATCCGTTTGCAGCTGGATTTAACGGGCGTTTTTTTGTCCCAGAGGGAAATTCTCTGTGCAGCCTCTTCTATCATTTTTGCAGCGCCTTGTCCAAGGCGACCTGCAGGACGTTCATATCGATTGGTTTTGCAACATGAGCGTCCATGCCGGCGTCCAGAGCCGCCTGGATATCCTCGGAGAAAGCGTTGGCGGTCATGGCGATAATCGGAATGGCCGCAGCGTCTTTTCGATCCAGGTTCCGAATGGCGCGGGCCGCTTCATAACCATTCATTCTGGGCATCTGGATGTCCATCAGGATCGCGTCATAGCGATTCGGGGGCATTTGTTCCACTGCGTGTACCGCCTGCAGGCCATCCGTCCGGACGACCGCCTGGGCGCCTTCCAGGCTGAGCAATTCACACAGGATTTCTGCGTTGATGGCATTGTCCTCCACGACCAGGAAGGTGCGGCCAGCCAGCGGATTGCGTTTAACTGTGTTTGAGGGGCTCATGCCGGACGTTTTTGTCCGGACAGTCGGCGCATCTTCACATTCCAGCTCTACCCGGAAGGTGGAGCCCCGGCCGACCTGGCTCTCCACAGAGATGGTCCCTTCCATTAATTCCACCAGACCCTTGGTGATACTCAACCCCAGCCCCGTCCCCTCGACCTGGGCCGCGGCGCGTCCGCGGGCGAAGGGGGAGAAAACGTGATCCAGAAACTCCGGCGTCATTCCGATTCCCGTGTCACAAATGGTAAACCGGTAACGGATCCATCCATTTTTGACGGGCGGGACCTCCTCCGCCAGAAAGTCTACCCGACCGCCCTCCGGCGTGAATTTAACGGCATTGCTCAAAAGATTGATCAGGATCTGGTTGATACGCAGTGCGTCCCCGAGAAAGCTCCTGTGGGATACCCGCGCGATCCGCGCGGTAAAACGCAGCCCGGCCTCCCGGGCCTGCGGTTCGATAATTGCGGTAAGCTGCTCGATCAGGTCCGGCAGGTCAGCCGGCATATGATTCAGGGGGACTTTGGACTGTTCAATTTTGCTCATATCCAGGATGTCGTTAACCAGGCTCAGCAAATGCCTGCTTGAAACGGAAATCTTTTGCAGGCAGTCCTCCACCCGCCTGGGATTGTCCAGATGGGCGCGGGCCAGCGTTGTCATCCCTATAATGGCGTTCATCGGCGTGCGGATGTCGTGGCTCATGGTGGACAGAAAATCGCTTTTGGCCCGGTTGGCCTCCTTTGCCAGTGCGAGCGCGTTTTCCAGGTCCTGTTTGGACTGCCGTTCCGCGGCAAGCATTTCCGTCACATCCGCGCGTACCATACAAACCATGCTGTGGTTATCATCGCCCCACAGGATATTGATCTGTTTGTATCGCAGCCCTTTTTTCGATCGGTAAGGGAAAACAAAATCATAACCGCCGGGCTGTTCCGAAAGCCGCTGCAAAATGGTCGCGGTGCGGAACTGTTCGATGATTTCTTTCCGATTTTCTCCTGTGCCGAATTTTTCGGTAAAGCTTTCCAGGTTATCCTCATAGCGCTCTATCACGTAAGGGGCGAGGTTTTCCAGCACCGTTTGGCGGGTATACATGGTAAACCGTCCGCTGCTGATGTGAAGAAGCTCCATATGTTCAAACGTGTAGGCCATCATATTCAGGAGGCTCTGTTCCTCGCGCACAGACGCCGTAATGTCGGAGCAGACCAGACAAACCCGCCCGAGCCGCAGGTCCACGGCGGATACGGTCATATTTTTGGTCAGTATATCTCCCTTTTCGGTGATCAGGGAATAGGAAATGGTATAGGGGTTTTCCTTCTGCAGACGCCGCCGGATTTCATCCGGACCCAAGGCGGCTGCATACCGTTCCCGGTCCTTTGGCGCGACCGCCTGCCGCGCCATATCGGCAACCCGTTCGGAATGGCATCCGTGGGAGGGCGGCGTACATTGGGCGTTCCGGCTGCAGGTCAAAACGGTGAAGGAATCCTCTGTCAGGTTCAGATCGATGACATAATCGTAGCTGGTGACGGAGAGCTGGTGCAGGATCCGGTCGGATATGGTTTGCTCGGTGATGTCCGTCACTGTCAGAACGCCGGTGATATCTCCGGTGTCCGGCGTTTCCACCAGATTGACCTTAAACTGAACGTAGCGTCCGTGGGGTTCCCTGGGCAGCTTGATAAAGCATTTGAGAATCTGTTCTGTTTCGTGGCGGAAAAATGCTTCCAGAGCGGGCTTGTTGAGATACAGATTTAAGAAGGCCTGCCGTTCGGCTTCGTCTGCCACGAGGCTTGCAATGCCGGTGAAGAACGCCTCGCGGTTTGTACCAAAGGTTTGCAGGAGATCCGAGCCGGTGTAGTCCAGAATTTCCAAAATGCGGTTTTGCGTGATATTGCAGTGCCCGAGGATAAGCTCGTTGGGGCCGGCCATGCGGTAGTGCTGAAGCAGGAGGTTTTCGTATTGACGGCGGATTTGCTCTTTTTCCTCCACTGACGCGCTGATGTCGGTATAAACGGAATAAAGCATGAGGCTTCCGTCGCTCAGCCTCCTGATGGACAAATTGCTCTTGATCCAGAGATATCCCCCGCCGCCCAGCTGCAGGCGGCCGGTAAGCTCGCAGCGATCGCCGCCGGAGGCAATACAGTGCTCCAGCTGCTGCTGGATGTTCGCCACGTCGTCCGGGTGAATGCCCGCGAGGGCGTCGTGCTTGTACAGCCGGGTCGCTTCCTCCAGGCTCATGCGAACCATTGCGGCAAAACCGTCGGAGATAAACTCGGTGGTCATTGCGCCGTCCGGCTCCATGTGAATGACGGAGACCCCGCCGGGCAATGCATCCACTACGGTGCGGAAGTACATCTCCAGCCGCTCCTTTTCCCTGTGGGTCAGGACCTCCTGGGTGACGTCCCGCACAAATTTTACATAGGCGGGAATCCCGTTCCAATCCATTTCCCGGAAACGGGTGCTGAAAAACCGGTTGGAATCCTCGATCTCCATCAGATGCTCCACGCCGTCCGCCGCGCGGCTTTTCAGTGTGCAAAACGCGCAGGGCGCGTCCTTACCCTGCAGGGCCGCGTAGCACTTTTGCCCGATGCAGTTGCTGCCGTTTGAAAAAGCGTGCTCGGATTCGTTGACATACAACAACTCATAGCTCTTTTGGTCAATGACGTAAATTTCATCGCCGGTGTCGTTGGCGATGCTCTGGAACAGGCGGGCTTCCGGCGGCATGCCGGTAAAAACGGCGTAAAAGCGGCAGGCGTTGGAAAGAGGGCCAATACGCCGGCCGTTCATGTGAATCCAGATCAGGGTTCCGTTTTTATGACGCGTGCGGTAAGAGAGGTCCAGCGCCTCGCCGCTTCGGACGGCGGCCTCTGTCGCGGTGAAAACCCGTTTCCGGTCCGGTTGATAGACGGTATTGAGCACGTCCCCGCGGAGGATGGCTTCGTATTCCTCCCGGGTATGGCCCGAGAGGGCGGCAACGCCATCGGAGAAAAAGCCGGGGACAAAGTGATTGTTTTCGATCCGGTAGCTGGCAATGCCGCCCGGAATGGAATTGACAAGGTGGTTCAGTTCCTGCTGGGTTTCCTTGAGCGCGGAAATGTTATGAAAAACGCAGTGAAGCAGAGGACAGCCGTCCTCCTCGCCAATCTGCTTTGCCTGCGCGCGAACCCAGACAATGTGCCCGTCGCGGTGCTGTTTCCGGAATTCAAAATCTGCCACGGTCTGGTTCCGGATCGCCTTCCAAACGGTTTCAACCACCATCCCAGTATCGTCCGGATAAGTCAGGATTGCGGCGTCGCCCTTGATCAGCTCCCGGTATTCCTGTATGGTATATCCGGAGAGCTCCGGCACGCCGTCGGAGAAATATACCGTTTCAAAGATATCAGAGATCTTGTAAATGGCGACGCCGCCGGGAATCGCGTTGATAATGTCGTATGTCTGTTTATTTGCGTCGGTCAATTCCTGCTCCAGCCGCTTCTGTTCGCTGACATCGCTGTAAACGCCGTAAAGCCGTTTTTTGCCGTCCTTATGGATGTGAAGAGACGCGCATAGCTGAATCCACCGGTATTCCCCGCGGGTATCGTTCCAAAGCCGGTAGGTTTCCCGTAAAAATCCGCCGTGCCGGATCAATGCATCTGTTTTTTTGCGCAAAGACTCCAGGTCTTCCGGGTGGACGCCCAAATAGGAGGTTTCCTGTTCCACGCTGCGAATATGCGCTTCGGAGTAGCCCATGATCTCATAAAAGGCCTGATTGTGCAGAAGCGGGGAAATACGGCTTTCCTCAACCTGGTAAATGCACAGGCCGCAGGGGAGGCCGCCGAGGGTTTCCCGCAACGGCTCTTCGAGCGCTGCTTTCGATTGATCCTCCGCTTTTTGACGGACCGCTTCCTCCAGATAGGTGATGAAAGCATCCTTACCGTCCCATTGGATGCGCTTTCCGGTGCGCCGGTACACGCGGTTGCTGCCGGGATGTCGGTATTCCTGAACGGGTTCTGCGGATGCGTCCGTCCCCGCGGGGACGGCGTAAAAACAGGGAAAGGAGGGTTGCGCGGTAGGTTCTGTCCCGTTGATCGCGGGAAACCAGTCCTTTGCCAAACGGTTGGCGTAGAGCAGATTTCCGTCCACAGCTGCGTGAACAAAAACGGCGGACGGCGCGCCGTCCAGTATCGCCGTCATCTGCTCCATGGAAAACAGACCGCCCGCTGTCATACCGGATCCCCCCTTTTCAGGTTTTGCCGGAAGGCGTCCGCTTTCTGGTATTCTTCCTGAATCACCCGGTACAGGGCCGGATAGTCGCTCCGTACCGTTCCGGCGCGCAGCGGCTCCACAATGGCGCAGACCGCCGCGTAAAGGGGAGCCAGGCCCATGTTTCCGGAAATCCCCTTCAGGGTGTGCGCCGCCTCAAAGGCGGCGTTCAGATCTCCGCCATCCAGTGCAGCGCCCAGCTTTTGCAGGCTTTCATCCTGGAAAAACATGTCCAGAAACCGCAGGTACATCGGTTGACTGCCCATAAAGCGCCTCATGGTGGCCTCGTAATCGGCGCCATAGACGGCAAAGGCGTCTTTTAATTCCTGCATCTCCTCAAACCTCCTTTCCAAAGATAAAATCATACAGGGTTTGGAAGAGCCGGTCCGGCTCAATCGGCTTGGCAAGATGGGCGTTCATACCCGCCGCCTTGCTCTTTTCGATATCGTCGTCAAAAGCATTGGCTGTCATGGCGATGATCGGGATGGCGCCGGCGTCGGTATTGCTGAGGTGCCGGATATTCATCGCGGCGGTCAGACCGTCCATGAGAGGCATCCGGATATCCATCAGGATCGCGTTGTAATACCCTTCGGAGGACTTGCTGAAGACCTCCAGCGCCCGCAGGCCGTTGCCCGCGGTTTCCACCTCAAAACCCTTGCTTTGCAGGAGCGCCATGGCGACTTCGGTGTTAATCTGGTTGTCTTCCACCAGCAGCACGCGTTTCCCGGTGAAATTGTAATCGATGGCGGCCGTCTGCTGCGCCTGTTCCTCCTTTTCCCCCAACGCTTTTGTAAACGCGGAGACAAGCGAGGTTTTGAACATCGGCTTGCTCATCAGCAGGTTGACGCCCGCCAGCTTTGCCTCATGCTCGATGGGGATCCAGTCGTAGGCGGTCATGATGATGATGGTGACCTCCGGACCGACGATGCCGCGGATGCGCCGGGCGGTTTCCAGACCGTCCATCTCCGGCATTTTCCAGTCGATGAGAATCATATCGTAGAATTCGCCTCTTCCCCAGAGGGCGCTTACCCGGTCGACGGCCTTGCGTCCGCTGTCCACCCATTCCGCCGTAACCCCCATTTCACGCAGGGTGACGACAGCGCTCTCGCAGACAGCCACATCGTCGTCCACCACCAGCGTCTTCAGATGCGAAAAGTTGTAATGCTGCTTCTTCTGGTTGTGGCGAAGCTTCTCCTCCTCGGTGATGCCCAGTTTGACGTCCACGGTGAATTCCGTGCCGATCCCCTTGATCGACCGCACGGTGATCTTTCCGTCCATCAGGTCCACGATGTTTTTGCAGATGGCCAGGCCCAGCCCGGTTCCGCCGTACAGGGAGGTGGTGCCGGTGGATTCCTGGGAGAACGGCTCGAAGAGGTGGGGGAGGAATTCGTCGCTCATGCCCACGCCCGTGTCGTTGACAATGAAGCGCAGCCCGGCGTCGTTTTTGGTTTTGCGGCGCTGGGAGGCGGAGAATGTGACCTTTCCGCTCTCTCCGGTGAATTTGATCGCGTTGCTTAAAATATTGAGCAGTACCTGCTGCAGCCGCATCGCGTCGCCGATGTAATAGTCGTCCAACACCGGATCGACGATGCACTCAAACTCCACGCCCTTGGCGGCGGCCTGGCTGTAGCAGATGGAATTGATGCCGCTTAAAAATTCCTCGATGGGGATTTTTTCGCTTTTCATGAGCATTTTTCCGCTCTCAATCCGGCTCATATCCAGAATATCGTTGATCAGGGAGAGCAGGAACCGGGAGGAAATCCCGATCTTGGAGATGCAGTCCGCCACCTGGTCGTCCTCGCCGATATGCTGTGCCGCAATGGCGCTCATGCCGATGATGGCGTTCATCGGCGTGCGGATTTCGTGGCTCATCCGGGAGAGAAAGTCGGATTTGGCGGCATTCGCCTGCTCTGCGGCCAGCAGGGCGGAGGCCAATTCCTCCTTTTGCCTCTGTTCCTGACGGACGACGTCGGTCACGTCGGTGCGCGTCATGCAGACGCGTCCCATTTCTTTGTTGATATAAAAAATCTGGAAGCGCTTGACTGCCTTCACACAGCCCTTCTCCAGAAGCTCCGCAATAAAGGTGTAGGAATCCCGCTCCGCCAGCTGCTGCTTCATAAAGGCAAAATCCAGTTTGCCCAGGAAGAGCGCCCGGGTTTCCTTATCCATACAGCGGTCTGCGACCAGGCGGATTTCCTTTTGGAAATCTCCCTCAGACGGAACGGACTGTTCCCATTCACGGTCGCAGGCAACCAACCGGTAGGAGCCGCGCGTCAGATTGATTTCTGTGATAATATCGTAATCCAGCCGGGCGATGTTGTCGAGCAGCCGTTCCAGCAGCCGCTTTTCCGTGACGTCCAGCGTATAGAAGAAGACGATAATGTCCCCTGTTTCCGGGTCCCGGGTGGTGCGCAGACTTGTATTTGCCCAAAAGACCCCGCCGGCGTGGCTTCTGCGCAGGTAGTCGAGATGATAATCCACTTTGCCGGCGGCATAGTCGGCAAGTACGCGCTCGCGGTTCAGGGTGTTGAGGATTTCATTCCCGTATGCGGCGTCCACGGCGGTCGCCGCCAGGGTCATGATTACCTCGTCGTAGGAATCCCCATTGTGCGCGACCGCTACGTCTGTGTTTGCCAGATAGCTCTCCACCCGGTTCTGCGTGAGGTTGATGCTTCCCTGGATGCAGCCCTCCGCGGAGGCCATTTCCGCAAAATAGGCCAGTTCTTTTTCATAGAGCTCGCGAATCTGCTTTTGCAGCTGCTTTTCCTCTGTGACGTCCACCAGGACGCAGTAAAGATAGGATTCCCCGTCCTTTTCCACCACGCGCTGCGCCTTGAGGGAGACCCACTTTATTGTCCCGTCTTTGCAGATCAGGCGGGTTTCGTTGTGTATGGCGTCTCCTTTGAGCAGCTGCGCATGTATGGTAGCCGTTGTTTCCGCGATGTCCTCCGGACTGCTGACCGCGGACATCCGGTTGCCCATGGCGGCGAACTCCTCACGGGAGTAGCCGATAAAATCAAACAGGCCGTCGTTTGCGGCGATAACGGAAAAACCGGCGTCGTACCGGCAGCGGAAAACAGCGCCGGGAATGTGGTTGTAAAGCTGCAGAACCTCCTCCTGGGCTTTGCGCTGCGCTGTAATATCCATACAGACCGATATGATCGCCGGACGTCCGGTTTCGTCGGTTACCCGCCGCCCAACGTCGTGTACCCAGATGCAGGAGCCTTCTTTTTTGCGCATTCGGTACTCCACGATATATTCATCACCGGTTTCCAGCTGGCGGGCGACCGACGCGTCCACCTGTTCCCGGTCGTCCGGATGCATACAGTTGGAGATCAGGCCCCCGATGTCTGCGACAAATTCCGCCTCATCCGCGTATCCCAGGTGCTCCAGCATGTGCTGGTTGATGAAATAAAAAGGGAACCCCTCTTCGATATATCCGCCCATCATGCCGCCGGGCACCGAGTCATTCAGCAGCTCCTGACGCTGCCGGACAATGTTCTCCATCACGAGCGTACCGGGGTAATGTTCGGTTTCCCGCTGGCTGGGACCCGGTTCCGCAAAATGGAAGCTCTCGATCAGCCAGGCGCCGTCCTGCTGGGACAGTGTGAAAAAGCCCCGCAGCGGCCAGGCGTAGAGAGGATTTTTCAGGGTTGCTTTAACGGCTAGGCTGCATATATCCTTTGTAAGGTAGTGTTCATGAATGACAGAAAAATCAAGGGTAAACGGTTCCATGATCTCCTGGATGTCCTGCCGCAGATAGGCGGTCATCTCCGCTTTGCCCCGGGCGATTTCCTTCCAGCCTGTGCCGACAAAGTCCACGTCCTCCGACAGGTAGGGAAGAAGCCCCGCCAGGTCGCGCTGTTCAAACCAGGTCCGGCAGAATGTCTCCAGTGTTTCCGCCGGCGTCATACCGTATTTCATTTGTTCCGCCCCCCTAAAAGACCGCAGCTGTCCGGCGCAGTGCCGGGCGCCTCCTCTTCATATGTACTGGCATGTATGACATGCTGGATGCGTTTGAACAGGCTCGTTTGCAGGTGCGGTTTTGCCGCGAAATCATCGGCTCCGGCGGCAAAGGCTTTCCCTTCCAATTGCATTTCCGCCGGGCCCGTGGCGACGATGGGAATGCGGCAGAAGGCTTTTTCCCGCTGCAATGCCTCCAGCACTTCAAAGCTGCTCTCTTCCGGCAGGGTCATGCTCAAAACGGCGGCGGCAATCCGCCGCTCATATACCGCGATGGAAGCCAGCGCGGTTCTCCCGTCCGCCGCTTCGACGATCTGGAAGCGGTTCCCCATCGCCTTCCGTACCTCCTGCCGATAGTCCGGGTCTTCGTCGACGACCAGCAGAACCCGGGTCTGGCGGTCCTGCGCCCGGTGCATCGATTCCTCCGCGCAGTCCAGCGGCGGGGGACTCTGCCGCAAAAGCGCTTCAAAATCCTGGACCGGCATCGGTTTTCCGATATAGTATCCCTGTGCAAAGTCGCAGCCGATCGCCCGGAGGCGTTCCAGCTGTTCCTGCGTTTCGACCCCCTCGGCGACGACGCTCAGAGACATCCAGCGGGCTAGGCTGATAATAAAGCGCAAGATGCCCTGGTTGGCCGGCTTTGCCGTCTCGCTCTGGATGAATTTCATATCCAGCTTTAAAATGTCGACCGGCATCTCGTTGAGCATATTCAGGGAAGAATAGCCGGCGCCGAAATCGTCCATTTCAATGATAAAGCCCAGCTCCCGCAAATGGCCGACCACGTCGACAATCTGCGTTGGGGTTTCGGTATAGGCGCTCTCCGTGATTTCCAGATGGAGGCGTGCGGGCGGAAGTCCGTATTTTTTTATGATGCGCTGTAAAATATCCTCCAGATCCGCGTTGTAGATATCGGCCCGGGATACGTTGACCGAAACCGCGATGGGCGGATACCCTTTGCGGTCCCAATCCTGAAGGACCTCGCAGGCCCGGTCCCACACATACTGGTCCAGCTTGGTAATAAAGCCGTTTCGTTCAAACAGCGGGATAAACTGGGCGGGGGACTGCATGCCCCACTCCGGGTGGTTCCAGCGGACCAGGGCTTCAGCGCCGGCCAGCCGGTTGTCTTTGATTCGGAATTTGGGCTGCAAATAAATTTCAAACTGCTTTTTCTGCAGTGCGGCGTCCATATGATTGGTGACCGTCTGTTCCCATAACAGCTTGTTGCGCAGGGTATCGTCGTATTTGGCAAAGTACTTCCCATATTGTCCTTTTATGGTACGGGCCGCCAGGATGGCGCGGTCGCACATCTGCTCAACCGGGATATCCCGGTTCTCCACATGGTAAACGCCCCACTTCATCACCACATTCTTCGCATGGGGCAGGGCGTTGATCTCCGCGCAGGCCTGCTGAAACATTTTATCCGTGTATTCCCACCGGCGCTCCAACAGGCAGGCAAACTGGTCCGCGTTAAAACGACAGCAAATCGCTCTGTTGCCCGAGAGCGCGAGATACAGATCTGCGATTCCGCAGAGAATCCGATCCCCCGCAGGAACGCCGAAGATGTCGTTGATCAGCTTGAAATTGACGATATCCGAACAGATGATGTCAAATTCCTGATCGGGGCGCTGCAAAAGGGTTTCCTTCACACGCTGGTAGAAGAACGCTTTGCTGTAAAGCCCGGTCAGACTGTCATACTGGATCAGGTTGATCATGGCGGCGGTCTCCCGCAGATGAATGATGCTGGCCACCCGGTGCAGAATGATCTGCGGCCGGTACGGCTTGGCCACAAAGTCGGCGGCGCCGTGAGAAAGGGCTGCAACCTCGTCCGATTCGCTGTCGCTCTGCGTTGTCACGATCACAGGGATCAGGGAGTAGGAGGGATTGGCCTTTACAATGGATAAAAAGGTGTACCCGTCCATGACCGGCATGATGATGTCCAGCAGGATCAGGGAGATTCGTTCTCCTTCGTGTTCCAATATTTCGAGTGCTTTCTGCCCGTTTTCCGCCTCCACAACGTCGTAATCGTCGGCCAGAATCTGGCACAGGAGCATGCGGTTGAGCGTATTATCTTCTACTACCAGAATTTTCTTCTTTGCGATCATTGTTCCTACCTCTTTTAACCAGCGTGATTTTCAGACCCTGCAGCTTTTTACAAAAAATTCTTATTAAATGTGAATGTGGTACTTTTCCGATTCAGGATTTGTTCGTTTATTACAGTCTGAAAGGCGGTATTGCTCATATGCCAATTAAACTATAACAAAAACCTTTTGGATTGGCAATGACACAGAGGCAAAAGAACGTCCCAAAATGCAAATCGTACAGAAATGAAGGCATAAGGCAAAAGGGCAACCGTATTCAGCTGCCCTTTTGTATGTTCACCAATCCAATCGATGTCCACAGTTTGTATTAAATTATTTTATCAAATTTAAATCGCCCTATAATGAGATTATCACATTCAGAAACGCAATAAAATTTCCTGTCGAAAATTTGTTTATTTTAACAATTTTCATTCGATGGCGGGAATCGTCCGGCGTGGGTTCCGCATTCTGGTTCTCCCAAATTGGCGCGGCGGGTCTGGATTCCAAACCCGCCGCAGAAATACAGCGGAAAAGGAACAGACGGTGTGCAAATGTTTTTTATTACATATTTCAGAAAATCGCCGGATTTTCCACCTCTAAACGTAGCAAAAAACCCTTTCCTGCCGGGTTAACCGGGAAGCGGACTGGAGCTGAGAAGACACAACTGTTTTTTTATCGTTACAGTTACCAGTTTTTGTGTTACAATGATAAAATAGCTGAGAGTATAACCGATTGTTGATAAGGAGCCTGGTTCATATATGATTACAGCATTTACAAAGCACATGCATCGCTGCGTATCCGTCTTACTGGGCCTGCTCCTGGTTTTAGCGCTGTGCGGACCTGCTCACGCGGAAGAAAATAACCGCGTGGTTCGGGTTGCCTTTCCGGAGGTAAAGGGACTGAGCCAGACGGCGCCGGACGGTACCCGTTATGGGTTGGTTGTGGACTATCTCAATGAAATTGCCAAATATACCGGTTGGGAATACGAATATGTGGATACAACCGGGCAGGACATGTCGAAGGAATTGGAAAACGGCGATTTTGAGTTGATTGGCGGGGCCTATTATCTGCCTGGAATGGAACAGTATTATGCCTATCCAGATTATAATATGGGATACAGCCGTTCAACCATCCTGGCCCGCTGGGATGACCGCAGCGTCCACAGCTTTCATTTGGAAAGTATGAACGGAAAGACCATCGGCGTGTATGATCGTGCGGTGGAGAATGTCCGGCGTCTCAAGGAATTTTTATCAATGAACGGCTTGGAGTGCAATCTGCGTTATCTTACATACGAAGAACTTTCGGAGAATGGAGATTTTTATCCGTATCTGGAAAGCGGAGAAGTAGACCTGCTGTTGGGAAATATGGCGGAGAGCAGCTCCTTTCGCGTGGTTGCTTCCTACGACTCGCAGCCGTATTACATTGTGACCCGCCCTGGAAATCAGGAGATACTGGACGGCTTGAATATGGCGCTGGAGCGGATAGTAGATGCGAATCCCAATTTTGCCGCGGAGCGTTACGCCGCTAATTTCCCGGATCACCTAGTGGATATCCAGCTCAACGACCGGGACCTGGCGTTTGTAAAAGAGAATCAGACGCTTACAGTTGCCGTTCCGAAGAGCTGGCACCCGTTATACTGCCAGGAATTGCTGGAAGAACTGCATCCGGGCCTGGTTCCGGAGGTGCTGGAGGAGGTCAAGGCTTTTACCGGCCTGACGTTTTGTTATGTATATGCCGAAAATTACATAGAAGCGGTGCAGCTGGTGCAGCAGGGAAAGGCGGACGTTCTGGGGTTTTTTCTGGGAAATGAGGAGGACGCGGCCGAGATGGGGCTGGCGCTTTCCACACCGTATGTGCGTATGAACAACATTGTGGTACGCAACAAGATGTCCAGCTATCCGGATGCGGGGCTGGTGGGCGCTGTGCTAGAGGGCCAGAAGCTTCCCAGCGATATTCCTGCGGCGTCGGTGCGCGTGTATCCCAGCCTCACGCAGGCGCTTTCGGCGGTGGACCGGGGCGAGGCGGACTTTATCTACGGCTTGTCCAGCCGGCTGGAACAGGATATCCAGCGGTATCAATTTTCCAATCTGGTGCCGGTGACGCTGGTCAACGATCAAAGCGATATCTGCCTGGCAATGGCGCGGCCTGTGGACCCGGATTTGCTGACCATCCTCAACAAGGCCATTAACAATCTTTCTGCGGAAGAGAAGACCGCTATGCTGAATCGCAATATGGTCTCCATCGGCGTGAATCAATTTTCCTTAATGGAATTCCTTATGGCGAATCCGATGCTTGCCCTGTCCATTATGGCGGTTATTCTGTTGATTCTTATGGTAGCTGTGCTGCTGGTGGGGCGGGCGCGGATCCGGGCCGCCGTCATGCAGGGTAATCTGGAAAAGGCGGAGGCGGCGAGCCGTGCCAAGGGCGAGTTTCTTTCCAGAATGAGCCATGAAATCCGTACGCCGCTGAATGGGATCATCGGTATGAGCGTTATCGCCACGCAGCACCTGGATGATCGGGACAAGGTGGCGGATTGTCTCACAAAAATATCCATTTCCTCCAGGCATCTGCTGGCGCTGATCAACGACGTCCTGGATATGTCCAAAATTGAAAGCGGCAAGGTGGAGCTGAAGCAGGAGCGCTTTGACTTCCGCGCCTTTTTGGAGAATCTTGGAAGCGTATATTATGGACAGGCCCAGGGGAAGGGCATTGCATATGAGACCGTACTGGTGGGGTTGGTAGACGAACAATTAAAGGGGGATTCCCTGCGCTTAAACCAGATATTATCCAACCTTCTCTCCAACGCCATCAAATTTACGCCGTCCGGCGGTTCGGTTCTGCTGCGGATTTCACAGATTTCTCAGGACGAAAGGACCTTGCGGCTGCGGTTTGAAGTGACCGACACCGGCTGCGGGATCGCGGAGGAGAACTACAGTAAAATATTTGAGTCCTTTGAGCAGGAGAATTCGAATGTGGCCAGTAAATACGGCGGCACCGGTCTTGGCCTTTCAATTGTCAGGCGTTTCACCGAGCTGATGGGCGGCAGCGTGCAGGTGACCAGCGAGTTGGGCTCCGGCAGCACATTTACCGTTGAACTGCCGTTTGAAAGAGCGGAACAGCGGAAGGCTGCCGGCAGCTATCAGAACCTGCGGGTGCTCGTGGTAGATGAGGACCGGGACGCCTGCGAGCATACCGCTGCGCTGCTGGGGCAGATGCAGGCGCGGGCGGAATGGATAGAAAGCGGAGAACAGGCGGTTCTGTGCGCCGAAGCGGCGCACAACAGGGGGGCGGATTTTGACGTTTGTATCCTGGATTGGAAAGCGCCGGATACGGACATGCTGGAGACGGTGCGCCGTCTCCGTGCCGCGGGGGACGGTAAACGTCCGGCCGTGCTGATCACGGCCTACAATGTGACGGAGGTTGAGCAGGCGGCGGAAGAGGTTGGCGCCGCAGGTGTGGTCATAAAACCCCTGTTTGGGTCGTCGGTCGCGGAGGCCCTGAACAGTATTGAACAGGAGCGGCCTCTCTTTGACGCCAAAGCGTACGGCCCCGCCAATTACGATTTTCATGGAAAGCGTATCCTGCTGGCAGAGGACAACGCGCTCAACCGGGAAATTGCCGTGGAATTGATCGGGGTCACCGGCGCGGAGTTGGATGCCGTTGAAGATGGATGCCAGGTGGTGGAACAATTTAAAGCGTCACAGCCAGGCTACTACGACCTGATTCTGATGGATGTCCAGATGCCGCGGATGAACGGTTACGAAGCCACCCGGATGATCCGGAAAATGGAACGTGCGGACGCCCGCAGTATTCCGATTTTTGCCATGACGGCCAACGCCTTTGCCGAGGATGAGCAGAAGAGCCGGGAAGCCGGCATGAACGCCCATATTTCCAAGCCGCTGGACATCAAAGTTGTCTACGAAAAGATGCATGCGTTTTTATGCGAGAAAATGTAGTTGCTGCCGGTCAAGAATGTTCTTTATAAAAAAGAGGAGATCATTGGGTAAAGGGAGAGAAGAAGATGGATTGTCCTAAATATGGAAAGGTAAATCCAGAAAACTGCGTATTTTGCGGATGCTGCCGAAACGCCCTTTCCAGGGAAGAAAACGCTGTTACAGCCGTACCTGCCCCGTTGGAGCCGCAGCCCGCGGCGGCAGGTATAAAAGCCGCTCCGGAACGGGCAAAAAAGCAACGTGTCGGAAAGAAATGGGTCATTGGGGCAGTGGTTGGCTTCCTGCTTGTTGGTGCGACGGCCGCGGCTTTGTCCCTTTATTACCGCGCTTTGCCGGCCAGCCAGTTTAAGAGGACGCTGGAGGATGGAAATACCGCGGGAGCTGTGGCGGTGTTTCAGAGTTATTCCAACGATCCGGACTTTATGGACCGGGCGGGCCGCACCGCCAGCGAGTATGTCGACAAGCTGATACAGTCGTATCAGAGCCGCGAAATATCCGGCGAAAGTGCGCTGGCAGGATTGGAGTCCGTCGGCCTCATTATCGATACGAAACAATATGCGGAACAGATTGAACGGATCGAAGCTTCCAGGGCGTCTTTTGAAGATGGAAAAGCCGCGATGGAGTTAAAGGATTATAAAAAAGCGATTGTGCGCTTTTCAGAGGTGCTTAAGGAGGATACGGCGAGCTACAGGGATGCAAAATTATATACGGAGCGGTGCGCGCTCGGCTGGTCCAACCAGGTTTATGCAAAGATCAGCCAAAAGGCAAACCAGGAGGATTATTTTGGCGCATATACGGCTGCGTTGGAGATCGACCCCTTGTATGCGTCCGAGGACGTAAAGGCGCTGACGGCGGAGGTGCGGGAAAAAGCGGCGGAAGAGGTTTTCGCCACGGCGAAAGAGCTGTTTGACAAACAGCAGTATGCGGCGGTTTATGAATATATCCAGAAATTTGACCCGTCCATGCTGACGGAAGAAATTTCTCAGCTTGCAGACGGCGCTGCGTCCGCATTTGCGGAAGCCAAAATCGCGGAGGCGGACGATATCGCAGAAGAGGGCGACCTGGAGCGTGCGGCGCAGCTTCTGGAGACGGCAAACGGCGAGGTTCCAAGCGATAAGCTGACGGAGAAGCTCAAAGAATACGGCAGGCAGCAGGAAGCCGGGAAGCTCAGCCAGACCCAAAATGCGCTGTCGGTCTATTACGACGCGGAAGATGAGACGTACAGGATTGCGCCGAAGGGACTGAGCACGCGGTATATCAACCTTGGGAAGAACCGGAATATGGAACCGCGCATCACAGCGGATTCCACAGGCGCCGTTTTTGTGCTGCTGTTCGGCCTTCAGGAGGAGGAAAGCCTCTATATGGATGAGATTACCGTCGACTGTGACGGCAGGGAATATCCGCTGCATGTGGATTTTTACGACCGCAACAGCCAGTTGGTGTTTGGGGGCGGCGTGCTTGAGTGGTATGCAGCCATCCATACCCTGCAATCTTCCAGCCTGTATAAACGGGCGGTCAATTTGAAACCGATGCTGGAAGATATGCTTCGTGCAACGGAGGTCCGGATTCGTTTTTCCGGCGACAGGGACCGGGAGATTCTCGTTCCCGCGCCGCAGATTCAGGAGCTTCAAACCATGTGGGAGGTCTTTCAGACACTGGAAACCGATCCTTCGCTTGTGGAGGAATTTGCCGAATGATTGGGTGTGGTTCCGAAAAAGGGGACAGCCGGTGAAAAGCAAGTTGGCGTTTGTAACGCTCTGATATAAGTAAAATGAATAGCGGGCCGCCGGTTAATTTACCGGCGGCCCGCTGCGTGCATTATGTGAGCATAAAAATCTCCCCGGCGTAATTGCGCCGGGGAGATTGCTTTAATTGCTGGGGGTAATGGGGCCGGATTCCTCTGTAGAATTGGGCATATATTCGCCCTCTGCGTTGGCAATAGGTCCGGTTGCAAGTCCATACTGCATGGTCGGGCCGGACACGGTCACGGTGCACCGGACAGTTTGGCCATTCGGCGTGGTGGCGGTGATGACCGTCTCGCCGGCGGACATCGCCAGTACAAATCCATCCTGGTCAACGGAAGCGACGCCCGGATTGCTGGAACTCCATTTCAGGTTCGGCACGGCGCCGCCCATGGTGGAGGATACATTCAGGATTAAGGCAGTGGAGGTGTTCATATTGGCAAAGATGCGGTCGATGGAGAGCCCAGCGGCGGTTCCCACGTAACCCTTCGCATATTCATTGACGGCTGCCGCCATGCTCTTGGCGATGTTGTCAATGTTGTTTTTAATCCAGACGACGTCCTGAGCATTGTCGTGGAACGCTGTCTCGATCAGCGCGTGCGGCATGGTGGGGAGGTACATTTCCATCAGTGCGTCGTTATAGGCCAGTTTGATATTCGACTTATCCGGATAGCAGAAGTTGGACTGCAAAACCTTGGCAAAGCGCAAGCTTTCCGCGCTCTTGGTGTAGTAGTAAATCCGGGTGCCGTTTGCCTTGCCGTTCGCCGCGTTGGAGTGAATGGCAAGATAGAGGTCGCATCCGCCGTTTTTCGCCTCGTTTGCACGGTTTACCAGGAATTGCTTCTGATTGGCGGAAACACCGGTCTGCGGTCCGGCCAATATGTAGTCAATTCCATAGCCCTGCAGGTAGGGGATCATGGCGTTTGCCACCTGGCGCATGTAGTATTCCTCGCTGCCGCTGCCATCCGCATAGGGATTCCAGGGCTGCGCGGCGGGGCTCAGGTAGACCTTAAAGCGCCCGTTGGGTCCGTTATAGCGCTGCGTGTCGACAGACGCCGCACTGCCGGCAACGGCGGCAGCCATGCACAGGGTCAGGACCATGGCAATTGCGGAAAGAAGGGTTTTCCATGTTCGGTTCATTTTTTCGCTCCATCCTCTTTTCTTTTGACTTAATTGTGGTTTTATGGCGGTCAATCGTCGGTAATAACGAAATTGATTTCTCAAAAAAATGGAATTACAAATATTATATGATATAAAAGAGCAAAACACAAGAAAAATGAGTGATTATGTAAAGTAATTGCTTTTCCAGCTTTCATCCGATATAATTGGAATAAAAGTACAATTGTAAAGAAATGGTGGGGGCAGAATGTTGATTGGAATCATTGGCGCGTTGGCAATTGAAGTGGAAGAAATCATCGGAAAGATGGAAAATGCGGAGAAGGAAACAGTCAGCCGGATCGACTTTTATCTCGGGAAAATCAGCGGCGTAAACTGTGTCGTGGCGCGCTGCGGCGTGGGAAAGGTCAATGCGGCGCTGTGCGCGCAGACGATGATCCTGCGGTATGCGCCGGACATGCTGATCAACAGCGGCGTCGCCGGCGGCATCAAAAAGGGCATCCGGATCGGCGATCTGGTCCTGGCGAGCTGCACGGTGCAGCACGATGTGGATACAACGCCGTTTGGCGATCCGGCCGGATTGGTTCCCGAAATCAATTTGGTTGAAATGCCCACCTCCCATCAGATGAACTTGGCGCTTGCGGACGCGGCGAAGGCCTGCGGGTTCCCGGGGGCCGTCCATGAGGGCTGCATCGCCTCGGGCGACCAGTTTATCTGTAGCACGGAAAAGCTGCATTGGATCGCCTCCACCTTCGGCGCGGACGCCTGTGAGATGGAGAGCGGAAGCATCGCGCAGGTCTGTACGATCAACGGCGTTGCATACACGGCGCTGCGCTGTATCTCCGACAATGCGGACGACGGCGCGGACGCGGATTACGAACAGTTTTCCGAGTATGCCGCTCATCAGACGACAGAACTGTTGTGCAGGGCCCTGCCGGAATTGGCAAAGCTCGCGTAAAGGCGCGCTTTATCCCTTTGCATCTGCAAAGGCTGCTGTATATAAAACAACGGAACCGGTCGATTTCTTTCATCCTTTTGTAATATTTTTGAAACTTTTACAGGAAGGGGGACGCGTATGCGCGTGGTCGACATTTCCCGGGAGCTGTTCAGTACGCCAGTCTATCCCGGAGACCCGGAGCCGCGCCGGGAAATTGTGCGGCGCATGGAGCTGGGGGATTCCTATAACCTCTCCGGCTTCTATACCGGCTGCCACAGCGCGACGCATGTGGACGCGCCGCGCCACTTCATCAGCGACGGAAAGACGATCGACGAGCTGCCGCCGGGCCGTTTTATGGGCCGCTGTACCGTTGTGGCGGCGAGCGGGATTGTGACCGGCGCGGATATCGACCGCATCATGCCGTACTGCGAATCCATCGTTCTGCTGAAGGGGAACGGAACAGCGTATCTTTCCCAGAGCGCCGCGTTTGCCCTGGCGGATGCGGGCGTGACGCTGGTGGGAACCGACGCGTGGAGCATCGGCGCGCCGCATGCGGAGGCGGAGCCCCATATGGAACTCCTCAGCGCGGAGATTCCCATCCTGGAGGGGCTGGACCTTTCGCAGGTATCGGAGGGGAATTACACTCTGGTTGCTCTGCCGTTGTTTTTAAAAGGGGCGGAAGCGTCTCCCGTGCGCGCGGTTCTCTTGGAGGACGACCCGCCGGAATATGGGTTTTAATCGTTGTTATAGATGATGAAAACTGGTTTTGCTTAATGCATAGGAAAAGGGATACCTGGTGAATCTGCATAAACTGAATACGGAACAGGAAAGCATGTTGGGTGTTGTCAATTTTTTGGCAACAAGCTGCATGCTTTTTATTTGTGCCGCTTCAGAGCCGCCGTAAAAGGTGTCGATCCATGGAGAAAATGGGTTTCCCATGTGTGGGCAACTTTCTTTATATGCAAGTGATATGCCTTGTAAAATTCATTTTGCAAGGGATAATTTGGATAAAACACCTTGTTTTGCAGAAAAAGTTGGTATAACTTGCAAAAAGGGGGTTGACAAATTTGTTTGATGGGTGTATAGTCCCAAACAGAAAGGCAAAGGCGTCTTTGAGGGTGATCCCTTGACGGCGTCTTTGTCTTTTTTGTGTTTTTATGAAAGAAATCGTTACAGTGGAAACAAATTTCGGGATGCTGTATAGAACAACAATGGAGGGTATGGATATGTGTTCGATTATGGGATACTGCGGCGCGAACGCCGCATGGGAAGCTTTTCAAAAAGGCTTTGACCGGACGCTTTCACGCGGGCCGGATGACAGCAGGATCGTCAATACGGGGAACGGCCTGCTGGGGTTTCACCGGCTTGCCATCATGGGGCTGGATTCCACCGGTATGCAGCCCTTCTGCCTGGATGGCAGCTATATCGTCTGCAACGGCGAGATTTATGGGTTCCAAAAATTCAGAGCCGCGCTGTCCTCCCAATATACATTCCAGAGCGACAGCGACTGCGAAGTGTTGCTGCCGCTCTATCGGGAATACGGCGTGAAGATGTTTGCGATGCTGGACGCGGAATTCGCCTGCATTCTCTATGACGGCGATACCAGGGAGTTTATCGCCGCCCGCGACCCCATCGGCATCCGCCCGCTTTACTATGGTTATGATCAAAAGGGCGCGATCCTCTTTGCCAGTGAAGCCAAAAATCTGGTGGGGCTGGCGGGGAAAATCATGCCCTTTCCGCCCGGGCACTATTATAAGGGCGGCGAATTCATCCGCTATTGCGACATTTCCGAACCGGAGACGATTTGCCATGACGACTTGGAAACGGTGTGCCGCAACATCCATGACAAGCTGGTGGCAGGCGTGGAAAAACGCCTGATCGCGGATGCGAAGGTTGGGTTCCTGCTTTCCGGGGGACTGGATTCCTCTCTGGTTTGCGCCATTGCCGCCCGAAAAAGCAAAACGCCCATCAGAACCTTTGCCATCGGCATGAGCAAGGACGCGATTGATCTCAAATACGCCAGGGAGGCGGCGGATTATATCGGCAGCGACCACCGGGAAATCCTGATCACCCGGGAGGATGTGATTTCCTCTCTGGAAGAGGTGATCGCCGCGCTGGGCACCTATGACATCACCACCATCCGGGCCGGGGTCGGTATGTATCTTGTCTGCAGGGCCATTCATGAACAGACGGACATCCGTGTGCTGCTGACGGGTGAAATTTCCGACGAATTGTTCGGCTATAAATACACCGACTTTGCGCCGAGTGCCAGAGCGTTTCAGGAAGAAGCGCAGAAGCGTCTCCGGGAATTGCATATGTACGACGTCCTGCGCGCCGACCGCTGCATTTCGGTCCACTCGCTGGAGGCAAGAGTGCCCTTTGGTGATTTGGACTTTGTCAAATACGTGATGTCGGTGGACCCGGAGCTCAAAAGGAACCGCTATGGAAAAGGGAAATATCTGCTCCGGCACGCCTTTGAAGGCGATTATCTGCCGCAGGAAATCCTGTACCGGGAAAAGGCGGCGTTTTCTGACGCGGTGGGCCACTCCATGGTAGACGACCTGAAGGCATATGCAGACAGTATGTATACTGATAAGGCGTTTGAGGAAAAGCGCCTGCAGTATACCCACGCGCGGCCGTTTACCAAGGAATCATTGCTTTACCGGGAACTCTTCGAACAGTATTATCCCGGCCAGAGCGAAATGGTTTCCGATTTCTGGATGCCAAACAAAGCCTGGGCCGGGTGCGATGTGAACGATCCGTCCGCCCGCGTCCTTTCAAACTATGGGGCCAGCGGACAATAGGGGTGGAATGCAGGTGAAAAAGAGCAAATATATTTTTGTTACGGGAGAGGCGGTTTCCGGGCCGCGAACAGGGAGGCCCGCCGCTTCTCTCAAACGACTGCTAAAAGCGCGGAGGCTGCTGCCAGGAAAATTGGCGGCAGCCTCCGCACTTTTTATGGTCAAGAGGAAAATCGTGAGGGTTGAGATGGTTCATAATGCTCTTTTTGTGAATTTGACGGGACGTCCCGGTGCGGATTGCCGAAGGGCCGTTCTATTTTTTTAACGCTTGTTTTCGTATTCTTCAAACTGGAAAGGAGAACATTGTCCTATATTGCGGTCGGAGAAATTGCATAGCTGTATGGCAACGCCATTCTTCATGAGTCGAAAACCGTGTTTCTGGAAAACGCGGCATTTTTGCTTTCTCCGGCCTGATCTCGATAGACAAATAATCCTTGTACTTCTCTTTGGCCATTTTAATAAGAGTTCCCGCAATGCCCTGCCCTTGATATTCCGAATGTACCAGACATAGTGCATATAGACAAGCATCTCACTGTCATCCAACAGCCGTACCGGACCGACCAGATGCGCATCGTCCCAGAAAAGGACTTTTTGTGTTGGGAATGCGCAGCAGGAAAAATATCCTTGATGAGATTCAAGAATGAAGAATGTGATACCGGCATTTATATCGTTCCAGAAAACATTTTTATTTATAAGTTTTGCTTGTATAATACTTTTGATGTTAAGAATTATTAAAATAAAAGCTTAATGATCGCGTTTAACATCGGAGTAAAATGTGGAGAAAAGTGGAAAGGGATGTAAAAGCAGAATGAAGAAAAAATTGAAAAGAAGCGTCGCCGCTCTGTTGGCGGTACAAATGATTCTGGCGCTTCCGGCGGGGACCGGAATCGCTTTTGCGGCTGAAGCGCCGGTGCAGGGAAACGTCTTGGAGACGTTCGACGGCTGGACCAGCCGCGTTGTAGCCGACGCCATCGAGGTAAACGTGCTGGCCTTTGGCGCGGACCCGAGCGGCAAGACGGACTCTGCCGCCGCGGTGGAGCGCGCGCTGGCCTTTGCTAAGGAAGAACAGGAGAAAAACCAGGGCATGGCGGTGCGTCTGCTGTTCGCCAAGGGTGAATATGGGTTCTGGTCGGATTATGCGCCGGTGCGGGAACTCTATGTCTCCAACACGGTGGGAACCAACCAGGCGTATAAGGATAAGCACATCGGCATTCTGGTGGAGGATATGCACGACGTGACCATCGACGGCGGCGGGTCCATGTTCCTGTACCATGGGGATATCACAACCTTTGCCAGTATCCGTTCGGAAAACGTCGTGTTTACCAATTTTGATTTCGACTTTGCCAGCCCGACGGTGGTGGACGTGACAGTGGAATCCAGAGAAGGGTCCTCCGTCGTCGCCTACATCCCGGAGTGCTACAATTATACCATTGACGGGACCAGCATCCGCTGGCAGGGTGAAAAAAGCCCGGTGACCGGCGCGCCCTACTGGAGCGGTTCCAACGGGCTTGCCTATACGCAGATTTACGATTATGCCAGCGGCAGAACCTGGCGCGCCTCCAACAATTTGTTCAGCAATGTCAGCAAGATTGAAGACATTGGAGACAATCGGGTCAAAATTACATACAGTAATACAGGCAATATGCCGCCGGTTGGATACTGCTATCAGATGCGCAATACGACGCGCACCACGCCGGGCACCTTTTTCTGGGAAAGCAAGGATGTGACGGTTAAGGACGTCAACGTACATTTTCTGCACGGCTTCGGTATGGTGGGCCAGCTTTCCGATACCATCACGCTGGACAACGTCGATTTTACCCCGCGCCCCGGTTCCGGCCGGACCACGGTGGGATTTGCGGATTTCATCCAGATGTCCTCTGTCAAAGGCAAGGTGACGGTCAAAAACTGTACCTTCACCAATCCGCACGACGACCCGATCAATATCCACGGCACCTATCTGACGGTCGGCGCGGTCAGTGAGGACAACAAGACCTTTACGCTGAACTACAGGCACAATGAAACCGGCGGCTTCCCGCAGTATTATGTAGGCGACGAAGTCGAATTTGTGACCAAGGGTACAATGATCCCCGTTGAGGGCGGTACGGCGCGCGTCGTCGCGGTGGACGGCCCCAACGCAGGCAGCCTGAACCAGATCAAGATCACGCTGGACAAGGCGATTCCGGGCATTACCGGAGACAACAACAGCTATGCGGTTGAGAACATCACTTACACGCCGGAGGTGGAGATCACCGGAAACCGCTTTGTGGAAACACCCACCCGTGGAATACTGGTCACCACGCGGAAACCGGTTCTCATCAAGGACAACTATTTTGACGGTATGGGGATGGCCAGTATCTTCATTTCCTGTGACGCACAGGGCTGGTATGAGTCGGGCCCCTCACGCGACGTCACCATTACGGGCAACGTGTTTGACCGGCCGCAGAGCAACGCGATCCTGATCGAGCCGACCAACCCGTCAAACGACCCAAATTACCAGATTCACCAGAATATAAAAATTACGGACAATATCTTCAATCTCTCCGGCCCCAATCCGATCAACGCGAAGAGCGTGAATGGTCTGACCATTGAAGGGAATACCTTCCGGCGGTACGACCCGGACGTACAGATGAGCCTTTCTGCGGGCAGCCTGTCCCTTGCGGCGGGCGGAAGCCTGGCGACGGATCTGGACAAGTCCGGCAATACCTACAGCGCGCAGATGTATCAGCTCCGAGCCTGCAAGAACGTAAAAATTGCGGATAACGTGTATGACGCGGGATTCAACCTGCGCGCCAACACGGCGGACGGCACGACGGCGGACGATGTAACAATCACCGGGGAAGACACCGTGCTGAACGCGGCGAACCAGCTGCCGGGTACCGGGCCTGTCAGCTATGTCAGCTCTGACCCGTCCATTGCGGAGGTGGACGCCAACGGCGTGGTGCATGCAAAGAAGAGCGGTGCGGTGGAAATCTGGGCGTATACTGCCTGCGGCGACCGTATTTTTGAATCGAACAGGCTTGCTTTGACTGTGACGGGCGCCGGGGCGCAGGATCAGGCTCCCGATGCGATTGTGGTTCGCGGCGAACAAAACGTTCTGGCGTCTGGCGGTTCCGCCTCATTTGTGGCGGAAGTAATGCCGGCGGACGCCGCGCAGGAGGTTGTCTGGAGCGTGCGCGACGCGGCGACAGGGGAGACCGCTTCGTTTGCTTCCATAGGCGATGACGGCGTATTACACACGACTTCCTATGGTGTGGCGGAGGTTACAGCGACCTCCGCGGTCAGCGGCGCGGTTTATGGAACCAAACTGGTCACGGTGAGCAAGCCTTCCGGCACGGGCCTGAATGGAAGGTGGAGCATTCAGCAGAGCGACGATGCGCGCTGGAGCCTGAATGCCGAAGAAAAGAGCGTCAGCATTACCGGCCAGGGCGGCGGCATGTGGGCCGGCGGCACCGGCGCGCGCAACGTGTTTGTTACGGATGCGCCCGAGGGCGATTTTACCGCGACGGTAAAGCTTGCCGGCAAGACGAGCGGAAACGGCAGCGACTGGGAGGAAGCCGGCCTGGTGATCATGAAGGACCAGAACAATTACGTCGCGGCGGTTCGTAAGAACAACGCGGGCAGTCCAAAACTGGCGGTCAACAATGAAATAAATGCCAGTCCCAAGGAAAGCCTGATGAACGATGCGGCGGAAACGGATATTTTCCTGCGCATCGTCAAGACGGGAACCGACTTTGCCTGCTCCTATTCCGCGGACGGAGAAACCTGGACGCCCATTACCCAGACGGGCGATACCTCCTCCAACAGCGCGCTGACGGGTTCCGGTTTGAAGATCGGCTTCTATGCGGGCAACAAGGACAACGGAAGGACATATACCTTCTCCGATTTTGCCCTGGATGGCAAGGAAATTCCGCTGGTGGACAACAATACCGCACCATCCGCGGCGGAGGCGGCGATTGCCGGCGTTCCGGCGGCGGGTGAAATACTGCGTGCCGATTATGTGTTCTCCGATCCGGAAAACGACGCGGAAGGCGCCACCCTTTACCGCTGGAGCGCGGCGGACAGCGCCGAAGGGCCGTTCCAGCCAATTGCGAATGCAACAGGAAAAGACTACACGGTGCAAAGCGCGGACGCTTCCCGTTATCTTCGCGTAGAGGTCGTCCCGGTGGACGCATACGGTTCCGCGGGCGCGCCTGTGGCGAGCGCGGCGGTTAAAATTGCGGACCGCGAAGCGCAGCCGGATAACGCCCTGCTGGAATCTGTATCCCTGCCCTCCGGACTGGTGCTGGATCAATCGTTCCAGGCCGGCAGGGAGACATATGAGATGACCGCTCCGGCGTCCCTTTCCTCCGCGCCGCTTGGATTTACAGCGGAACCGGGCGCGGCTCTGAAGCTCTGTCTCAATGGAACGGAAATAGCCTCGGGAACTGGTACGCTGGCGGGTGAAATCGTCTTTGCGGAGGATGAGAATATCCTCACGGTGGAAGTGACCTCCCCCAACGGACAGAATAAAAAGGTCTATACATTTACGGTTGTGCGCAAAGGCGGCAGCGACGCGCGGCTGGCCGTTTTTGAGGCCGACGGCGTGGATTTCCCGGCCTTCTCCGCGGATCAGAAAGCGTACCTGACCACGGCGGAGACAGAACAGCGCTCCATGAACCTGCATTTAAAGACAGCCGAGGAAACAGCAAGAATTTCCGTGCGGGTAAACAACCGGCTGATCGCCGGCTATGAAGATAACGAGTTCACACAGGACATTGCGTTGGCGGCAGGCGGCAACGTGGTGGAGATCACTGTGCGGGCGCAGGACGGCAGCACAAAGCTGTACCGCGCCGTAGTGTTCCGCACCGGTTCCTCCAATGCGGACGCGGCATCCATCAGCGCGGTAGAAAACTTTGACCCGTCTGTGACCGATTATGTGGTTACCGTTGAGGCGGACGAAAACGGCGTCCTGCCGCTGCGCGTTACCCCGGCGGATGAAAACGCCAGGGTGAGCATTACGGCAAACGGCGTCTTTATCGACTCCGGTTCCGCCGATGTGCAGTTGGAGGACGGACTCAACACGATCATTGTTAAGGTAACGCCGGAAACGCTGGAAAAACCGAAATATTACACGCTGACGGTCCGCAAGCAGTCAGATTCCGACGCGGGTCTGGCCGCGCTCTCTTTGGATGGGGCGAAGATGTCTGAAGCGTTTGATACCAACACGGTTTCCTATGCGGCAAAGGCGGACAGCGGGAAGATGGTCCTGCACGCGAGTACGTTTGAGCCGCAGTCAAAGATCACCGTTTTAAGCGGAACGGAAGTCTATGAGGCGGTCGGCTCCATTGAACAGGAGATTACCCTCTACGAAGGTGAAAACCCCGTTTATGTGCGTGTTGTCTCGCCGAATGGGCAATCCGTTAAAACGTATGAAATATTGGTTTCCGCTTCGGGCGTGGTCTATCTGTCCGATTTGGATTGGAAGAGCGCGACCTGCGGATACACGGGCAATATCCAGAAAGATAAATCCTTTGACGGCAATGCGATCCGCCTGCTGGGCGAGGATGGCGTAGTCTCCTATGACAAGGGCTTCGGTATTCATGCCAACTCTGTGATCGTCTATGATGTGGCGGATAAGGGCTATACCGGCTTCCATACCTTTGTTGGCATCGATCAGGAGATTACAAAGCCGAATGAGCCGAATATCAACTTTACGGTACTGGTCAACGACGAAGTGAAGTTTGAGCTGAAAAACGCGAACGGCTATACGAAACAGGCGGAAATCAACCTCCCGCTTGACGAAACCGCGCAGACCATCACGCTCAAGGCGGAATACGTGGCGCACGACTGGAGCGCGCACTGCTCCTGGGGCGATACAAAGTTCCTGACGCCGATGGAAGAAGCGCCGGCGGCGGAGCGGCAGGTACAGTCTGTCAAGCCGGTTGAGGCAAAGAAAGTCGGCCTGCATACCGCGCTTGCGGATGCGAAACTGCCGGATACGGTTGACGTCGTATTGGACGACGGGTCGGAAGCCGCGCTGTCCGTGATATGGGTTGGCGGCTATGATGCGGCGAGCGAGGGTGCGTATACGCTGAAGGGGATCTTGCAGGCAACGGAGCAGGTTTCCAATCCGGAGGGCCTGACAGCAGAATGCACCGTTGCCGTCCAATCGGACATTGCCGTGGAGCGCACGCTGAATGTCACCTTCCCGTCGAAGCACGCCCAGCTTTCCATTGAAGGCGAGGATGTCAAGCTTGCCAACCTGATTGGCAGGTACGAAGCAACGGTTATGGCGGACGACGCTGTAACGTTGACCTTCACCCCCACGGCGGAGGGCAGAGAGTTTGCAGGTGTAACCGTGAACGGGGAACCGGCGGCCCTGAAAGATATGGAATCCTACACCTATACCGGCAAGATGCCGAACGCAGATACCGCGCTGGACTTTGCGTTCACCGTTGTGAACAAGCAGGTGCTGCGCACCGTAATCGAGATTGCGGAAGGACTCAAGGATGGCGACGAATACAACGCGGCGGTGCCGTCCGTACAGAAGCTGTTCGACGCGGCGCTCGATAAGGCGGTTGCAGTCGAGGCGCAGGCGGATGCATCGCAGAAGGACATCGACAACGCATGGGCAAAGATGCTCAACGTCATCCAGTACCTGAGCTTTGCAAAGGGCGACAAGACCGTCCTGAAGGAAGCGCTGGACACCGCGGCAGCTTTGGAGCAGGACGACTACACAGCCGAAAGCTGGGCGGCGTATGAGCTGGTTCTGGCGGCGGCGCAGGAGGTCTATGACGACGCGGACGCAATGGACAAGGAGATCAGAGAAGCGGCGTCGGACCTGAACGCGGCGATGGTCTCCCTGGTTTACAAAGCGGATTGGGATATGCTGAACACGGTGCTTGCACAGGCGGAGGAGATTGAGAAAGTCCTGGAGGAAAAGTATCTGCCTGTTGGCCAGAAGGCCTTCCGCAACGCGCTGAACGCGGCGAGAGAGCTGGATGCGGGAGCGTCCCAGAAGGAAATCGACGCGGCGGCGGATGCGCTCACAAAGGCGATGCTGGTTTTGCAGAGAATCCCGAACAAGGATGCGCTGAAGGACCTGCTGGGCGAGACGGAGAACCTGCGTCTGGACAAATACACAGCGTCCAGCGCGAATCGTTTCCGCTCCATGCGGAACGCGGCGCTGGCAGTCGCAGACGATCCGGACGCGACGGAGCAGGATGTGGAAGCGGCTTACAAAAATCTTCTGGCGGCAAAGGCGGCTCTGGAAGCAAAGCAGCCGGTTGTGGTGAAGAAGAGCGGCGGTTCCGCACCGGTGGCGTATAATACCTACGGCGCGGACGGCAGAGTTTTGGTGCAGCTTGGCGCGCCGTCCGTCCGCTGCGATACGACGGAGACGCTCACGCTCAGAAGAGGCGAATCAGCGCTGATGCGGATCACGGTTTCCAATGGAACCGGCTTTGCGCCAAACTTCACCGTGGGCAACGGCAGTGTTTTGAAAACGCAGGCGGTTTCCCAGATGGGCAATGTATACACTTACCGCGTGTGGGCGGTCGGCACACCGGGCGCCAGCACGGGCGTGTATACCCAAATATCCAACGGTGAGCCGCAGAAGCATTGCACGGTTACAATCGCCTGATAAGCGATGACGCATAAAACGCCCCGGGCAGAACGTGAATTCGTTCCGTCCGGGGCGTTTGTTTGGAGGTGTGTTATGTTCGTATACGAATGGTATGTGCTGTCAGGATAATTTCAGGAACGCCAGCACCATCAGCAGCAGGCCGCTCAGCCAGGACAGGTCGAGAGAAAGCCTCTCCGCCACCTTGTTGCCGAGAAAGCAGCCGAAGCCAACCGCGATGATGTTTGCGGCGAGGGAAAAAATCACCGCCTGTACGGGATCGACGCTCGCGATGGCGGCGCCGAAGCCGACCGCCAGTCCGTCCAGGGAAAGGGCTACCGCCAGCGGCGCGGCCTCTGCGGGGGAGAGCGTTTTGGAACAGTCGCAGTCCGCGTTTTCCGGGTTGGCGTACACGTCGAGAATAAAATCCAGGTGCAGAGCGGAAAAAGAAATCTTTTTATGCAGACCCCGCGATTTGCGGATCATCGATTTCAGCGCGCTGTCGCAGAGCTTGACAATTCCCAGCAGAAACAGGATCACAAAGCAGACGACGCCTGCCAGATGGGCGGGAACATAGGGGCGCACCAATGAGCCGAGGGACAGGGAAACGGCAAGGATCGCGCTGCACACCAGTGTGATCACCGCGACGGAGCGGAACGGGATTTTGATCTTGTTGGCGCCGTAGGCGAAACTGGCGACGAATGCGTCTACAGAAAGCGCGGTCACCAGAACCAGCGATTCCAGCGCCGCAAAAATGGAATTGCCCAAGCAATCACCGCCTTTTGTCTTTTTTCCATTCTATTCCACACGGAAAAAAGCGTGACAGCGGATCAATCGACAGCAACCCCTTGCAAAAGCAAAACGCCGGCGCTATAATAACGGCAGAAGGAGTGAGCAAAATGTTGGATACAAAAGTGACGGAGCTTTTAAATACGCAGGTTAACAAGGAATTTTATTCGGCTTATCTGTATCTGGCCTTCTCCAATTACTTTACGGACGAAGGTTTGGACGGCTTTGCCAACTGGTATCAGGTACAGGCGCAGGAGGAACGGGACCATGCGATGCTGTTCCTGAAATATCTGCAAAACAACAGTAAAAAGGTGGTTCTGGAGGCGGTGGAACGCCCGGTGCAGACGTTTGAGAACCATCTGATCGTTCTGGAGGCCGGGCTGGCTCATGAGCGCTATGTCACGGAATTGATCCACACGATCTACGACGCGGCATATACCCAAAAGGATTTCCGTACCATGCAGTTCCTGGACTGGTTTGTCAAGGAGCAGGGCGAGGAAGAAAAAAACGCGGAGGATCTGGTGAAAAAGATGAACCTCTACGGATCCGATCCCAAATCGCTCTATATGCTGGATGCGGAGCTGGCGGCGCGCGTTTATGCGGCGCCCTCCCTTGTGCTGTAATACAGGAAATAGTTTCCGGCGGCTGCGTACTGCGCGGCCGCTTTTCTTTTGCGCGAATTGATGCTATACTGAAATCCATACCTGCAAAAAAGGGAGAATGAGAGGGAAAAACATGAAAAAGATGATTGCAGTATTGACGGCCTGTGCGCTGATGGCTTCTACAGTGGGCTGTGCGTCCCTGGTAAAGCTGAACGGCGCCGCGGACCAGAATCAGGCGCTCGGCCGGATCATGTCCGACTTGAGCGATGGAAATATGCTGACGGACAGCGACGGGCGCAGCGTTCCCGATACGGATTATCTGCCGCTGCCGGAGTTTGAGGCGCTGGAACCGAATACCGTATTTGACGTGGACTGGAAGTCTGTGGAAGGGGACTTTATGGCGGGCACGTCGTTTCTGGCCAAAACCGATTTGAGCGACCGGCCTCTGTTATTGACCGCCTGCCACTATTTTACATCCGATGAGATGGACGTGGACCTGCGGGATTTGACTGGTTACATATCGGGCGGCGATTTGTACGACGTCCTCGGCGACGGGGGTGAAAGTTCAGGAACGGTGGCCGGCGTTGTGCCGATCCCGGATGCGGAATCCGTTTCTGAAAACGGGAACCCGGACAGGGACCTTGCCGCGTTTTACGTGGACGGGGCAGGTGCGATGGGCGGAATTCCGTTTGCGGCGGACCCCTGCGAGATGGGCGATGTGATCTATCTGGCGGCCTGGCTGGACCATGATAATTCCGTCTATTACGACGACTGTCTGTATCCCTGCGTGGTGACGCAGGACGACGGAAAAGAGATCGGCTATATCCTCAGCGACGAGTTCAGCACGCAGGGCGCGAGCGGCGCGCCGCTGCTGAATGGCAAGGGGGAGCTGGTCGGGATTCACATCGGCTCCAACGGTTCTCTGCGGTATGGGCATTCCGCGCAGAGCATCCGGGAGCAGCTGGAGAACGCGCTGGCAAAATAACAGGTTACCTTTATGAGAACAACAGGAGAAAAACATGCAGGATTTTCTGAACCGGCCTTTACCGCAGCTGATGCGTAAAACCAGCGAACGGCTGTATATCCGGCCCCATCCCCTTTTACAGCCGTATATCGCGCACTATACGTTTTCCTACGCGGTGGAGAAGGGCGGGCCGAAAACGCTGCGGCTGGTTCCGGATGCAAGCGGCTGCCTGGTGTTCGCTTTTGGTCCTGCGAAGGTGGAAGGGCACTTCTGGGGGCCGACCACCCAGACGGTGGAGGTAACAAACGACCTGGATCTGGTGCAGCGCTTCTTTGTGGAGTTTCTTCCCTGCGGCGCGCACCGGTTCTCCGGCGTCCCGCAGCGGGAACTGACCGATGTGCGCATGTTTTCCGAGGTGATACAGCCGTTTTCCGGCCTGATAGAAATCGCGGAGCAGGCGGCGGATCTGCGGCAGCTGGTGGAGCGGACGGACCGGTTTTTTTTAAACCGGCTGGAACGGGGGCCGGAAGCCAGATTGCCCGCGCTGCTGCTGCCGGAGCTGCGGCGCAGGCACGGAACGTTGCCGGTCAGGGCGCTGTCGCAGGAGAGCTGCTACAGCGAGCGCCATTTAAACCGCCTGTTCCGGGAATCTCTGGGCATGGGCGTCAAGACGTACAGCAGGCTGCTGCGCGTCAACGAGGCTCTGCGAATCCTTCAATCCGGCGGCATGAGCCTGACGGAGATTGCGCACCGCCTGCAATATTACGATCAGGCGCATTTTATCCGTGATTTTAAATCGGTCTGCGGGGTGACGCCCTCCGCGTATGTGCGCGAAAGAGAGGCTTTCTACCAGGAAAGCTATAAATTCCCGGCGGCGGAAGAACCGTAAAAAAACAGTGCGGATCGCTGCGATCCGCACTGTTTTCTATTTTGATACAGCGTCCGGAATCATAATGAGATCAACCGGCTTCGGCTGTCTCCAGCTGAGACAGGTTGCTGAAGGTCTTTTTGGAAACCAGCGCGGTCAGGGAGGCAATCAGCACGCCGGCAAAAATGATGACATATGTGTGCTCCGACAGCGCCTCAAATAAGAAGCCGTACATCGCCTGCCCGACGGGCTGGGAGCACATGGCAAGCGCCAGCACATAGGCGATGACCTTGCCGATCAGGTGGTTGGGCGTCTCCTTTTGCAGGAAGGACAGCATCATGACGCTGAACAGCGTGCCCATCGCCATGAAAAGGAAGCCGCAGGCGGTAATAATTACGTAGGAGACCATCGCAGGCGCGCCCACCAGCAGGGAAAAACCCATCGGCAATAGAACCAATGCCGCCGCCAGCAGGACCAGGTGCATCTGCCGCAGAGAGAGGCGGGACGCCAGCGCGCCGGTCAGGATGCCGCCCGCCAATGCGCCGCCCGCCAAAAGGCCCTGCGTCAGGCTGTACAGCGAGTCGGGAAGCTGTAATGACACCTTGATTAAAGAGGGGACGCCCACCGTGACCATGGCGCTCAGAAACAGGTTGAACAGCGAGACAAAGACCAGCACCTTTAAAATGATGGGACGTTCCCGCGTCATAAAATGCAGGCTTTCCTTCAGGTCGTTTTTGGCGGTGGCCAGCACGCCGCCGGAGGAGTCCAGCTTCCGGAAGGGGATGTGGATAAAAATCTCCATCACCGCGGAGACAAAAAAGCTGGCCGCGCTGGCCCACACGACGGGCGTCAGGCCCCAGACCGTATAGAGCAGGCCGCCCAGAATGGGGCCCAGCAGGCTGGAGAGCGCCTGCACCTGGTTGATGATGGCGTTGGATTTGAGCAGATTTTCTTCACTGGACAACACAGGAATGCTGGCCTGTACCGCCGGCTGGTAAAACGCCTGAATCACGGAGAGGCACACCAGCATCACGGCGATGAGCACCGACGCGTTGCCGATACCGGATAAAAAACCGAACGCGACGACCAGCAGTGCGGTGATGAAATCAAGCGCAACCATAATGTTCCGGCGGTTGACGCGGTCTGCCACCATGCCCGCGATAGGAGAAAACAGGATCATGGGAATCATCGAGATTGCCAGCACTGTGCCGAACAGAGCGGTGGAGCCGGTCTGGTCCAGCAGATACAGCGGCAGGGCAAAGCGCAGAATGGCGTTGCCGAACAGGGAAATGATTTGTCCGACGACAACCAGGGAGAAGTCCCGGTTCATGAGTTTCTGGTACAAGGATACCGCCCTCTTTCAAAGTAATATAGTATGTGGTTCTCATTGCTGGAAACAGTCGATAGATACCGAACGAAGGTATGAAAAGAGAGAAAAGAAAAGCCATTCATACAAGAATGGCCTATTCAGGAATAATGCTGTCGCGAAAATCGATGGCTGCGGCCCAGACTTCCTCATCAATAATATGCAATCCAAGGTTATTCAGGAAATCCGCCAGATAGCGGAGCTTTTGGGAGAATTCCTCCCGGCTCACGGAAAATACAATGGGATTGATCCATATGTTCACCAACAGCAAAATGGTTTCCGCCGCCTGTTGGGGGTAGGCGATGGAAAGGGAGCCGTCCGCGTTTCCCTCTTCTATAATTTCCTGCAGCAACGGCGCCATGGAAATACATTCCTCCAGCGCCTGCGTCAGGAAGCGCGGGTTTTTTAAAAGGGAAGGAAACAGATGAAACATTTCACGTTGCTTTTTATTGGACAGCGAGAGCAAAAACAATTGACGGATCTTTTGAAATCCATTCCACCCCGGCGCATTTTTAATCTTATCAAAAGGATTGATTTCCATACTGATGCGGTCGCAAACGGCATTGACAATGTCGTCCTTCGATTTAAAATGGTGGTAAATCGCGCCCTTGCTCAAATCGCCCAGCGCGTCTACGATGTCCTGAATGGTGGTTTGTTCATATCCCTTTTCCCAGAACAGCCTGGTTGCCGCGTCCAGAATCCGGTTTTCGGTGATTTCCGGGTATTTGTTGCGTGCCATGCGGGCGCCTCTTTTCATACATTCGTTTGGTATGTATATAGTCTATCATGCGCCGTTTTCGCTGTCAAGCAAAAATTGGAGCATATTTTAGATCAGGCAGAGTTTGCGCAGCGCCGTGTCGATCCCGTCTTCCTGCACCGTGCCGGTTACAAACGCGGCGACTTCCTCCAGCCGCTTTGTGTGGCGGCCCATGGCGACGCCGGTTCCCACAGCGGCGAGCATGTCATAGTCGTTGTCCGCGTCGCCAAATGCGCAGGCGCTTTCGCGCGGGATATGAAAATACGCCAGGACCTGTTCCACACCTGACCCTTTGGAGACGCCCTTTTGCCCGACGTCGCAGGCCTGGTTGCCGGGCTGGTCCGTGATGTCGTACCGGTCGCCAAAGTCGCGCAGAAAGCGGTCCCGCTTGTCCATCGCGTCGTACATGACCATCAGCTTGTTGATTTTCAGCCCATCCAGAGAGGACAGCGGCAGGAAGTTTTCTTTTGGGAAGCCGTATTTTTGCATCATGCCGTGAAAACAGCGTTCGTTCAGATCCTTACAGTAGCAGAGAGCGGGCGTTTCCAGCACATAGTTGAGTTTCGCCCCGTCGAGGTAAGCGGTCAGGTCACGCAATGCGTTGGAAGCGATCGCCCGGTCATGGATTACCGCGCCGCCGCATTCGGCGTGCGCGCCGTTTGCGGTGATATAGCAGCCGAACCGCCGCAGGTCCGGCAAAATGTAACACTCGGAGCGCCCGGTCGCAAGTACGGTGAGGATGTTCTGCTCCTGCAGGCGCGCAATGGCCGCACAGGTTTTCGGGGTGGGGGAAAACACGCCGGCCGGTCCGTCGATGAGCGTGCCGTCCGCGTCGAAAAATACAGCGCCCTGGTATGGTTTTGTCATCTGTTTCATCATCCGCCTTTCCCAATCCGCCGCACGGCGGTCTTTCACACCCATGCATTTTACCACCGCGCGGCCCGGCGGTCAACCGACGTTTTGTTTGCATCGCGGAGTGGGGTATGCTATAATACAATTTATTTAGTTATTTGCCTGTTTATCCGGTTTATCCGGCCTGTGATTAAAGGAGGTTTTCTTATGGTATATCCGCCCAACACGCAGATTCCGCAGGAGCGCGTCTATGTGCCGTATCCGGTGCAGCCGCCGGCCGCGCCGTATCCATATATGCAGCCGGCAGTCCCCGGCGACCTGGGCAACCCGGAGGAGAAGCGGAGCCTGGGAAGAACCGCCTGCGGCCTGTGTTGGATGCTGGTCGTTGTTGTGGCGCTGATGGTGTCCATTCCTTCCGCCGCCAACTTGTTTCTGCAATCGGTCGGGTTCCGATGGCTGGGAAATAACGAGTACGGCGGATACACGCCCCTTTTGTATTATCTGGTCAACGGCGTCACTTATATCCTGGCGTTTGCGATCCCGCCGTTGTTTTATCTCAAGATCAAGCGTGTTCCTCTGGCCGCCGCGCTTCCGTTCCAGAAGACAAAATTCGGCACCTCCCTTGCCTGCATCGGGTTGGGGATGGGCGTCTGCATGCTGGCGAATTACCCGGCAAACTGGGTTGCCGACCTGCTGGACCGTCTGGGTGTGAACGGCACGCTTCCGGATTCCCCGCTCAACGGCGAGCCGTCCATTCAAATCCTGTATTTTATCTCTCTGGCGGTAATCCCGCCCATCGTGGAGGAGTTGGTCTTCCGCGGGGCAATTCTGCACGGGCTGCGCCGCTTTGGCGATGGTTTTGCCATTTTGGGCTCCGCGTTTCTGTTCGGCATGTTCCACGGCAACTTTATTCAGATTCCGTTCGCGTTCCTGTGCGGGCTGGTGCTGGCGTTTGTCGTGGTCAAGACGGGAAACCTGTGGGTGTCCATTGTCATCCACTTTATCAACAACGGGATGGCGGCGGCCGTGACCCTGCTGGAACGGCAGATGGGGGATGGAATGGCCAACGCCCTGTATATGCTGGCGTTTTATATCTGGATTGTGCTGGGGATCATTGCGGTGATTTTCCTGGCGGTGCGCCGGCAGCGCTTCTTTTCGGTGGAGCGTTCTGCCAGCACGCTCCGCGGTTCGCAGAAATTTGGGAAACTGGTGGGCAATGCGGGAGCCATTGTGCTGCTTGTATATTGCATTCTGTCCTGCTTCCTGATGCTGTATCTATAGGAGGAAATTTGATGAAAAAGCAATTGGAACCGGCGGATTACGAGCTGCTCGCGTGCGCCCGTGAGGCGATTACGCGCAATTACGACGCGGACCAGTTCAACCATACGGTGGGCGCGGCGGTACGGTGCGCCGATGGGCAGATCTTTACCGGCGTCAACCTGTATTCCCTGCACGGGGCCTGTGCGGAGCAGGTGGCGCTCGGCGCGGCGATTACAGCGGGCGAACGGGATTTCACCTGTATTGTAGCGGTGCGCGGCGCGCAGGGGGAGGAAGTGGTCCCACCCTGTGGCAACTGCCGGCAGATCCTGTTGGACTACGCGCCCAAATGTGCGGTGATTCTGGAGGATACGGACGACGGGATGTTCAAACAGTACGCGGAGGAACTGCTGCCGTTTGCATACCGGATGGAGGGATGAGTGCTGGAAACACGGGATGAAACCTATATGCGCGCGGCGCTGGAGCTTGCCCGGCAGGCCGCGCTGGAAGGGGAGGTCCCCGTCGGCGCGGTTGTGGTCCATGAGGACCGCATCGTTTCCACCGGACGCAACCGGCGGGAGACGGGCAAAAACGCCCTCTGCCACGCGGAGCTGGAGGCCATCGACGGCGCGTGCCGCGCGCTGGGCGGCTGGCGGCTCTGGCAGTGCGAGTTGTATGTGACGCTGGAGCCGTGCCCCATGTGTGCGGGCGCGATCATCAACGCCCGGATTCCGCGGCTGGTATACGGCGCGGGGGACCGGAAGGCCGGTTCCTGCGGCTCGGTGGTCAACCTGTTTGCCTTACCGTACAACCATGCGCCGCAGGTGGTGCGCGGCGTGCTGGAGGAGGCGTGTGCCGCCGAGCTTTCCAGCTTTTTTAAAGAGCTGCGCGCCAAAAGAAAACAGCAGGCCCGGGAACCCTGAAACATACGAACACCCTCTGCGCGACAATTCGCGCAGAGGGTGTTTTTTAATCCTTATCCGAACGGTATTCAGTCAATTGTCACCGGTGTTCCGGTGGGATCGCACTTGTCACATCTTTTAATGACAGCAATCAGCCGATTGTCACGGTGCAATGCTTAACCGGCTGCCTGTTCAGGGTGGTGTAAACGCCCGCGCTTGCGCCCGGTGCGCCGACCGCCCAGACCCTGTAGTAATAGACAGTGCCGATCTGTGCGACAAACTGGGTCTTGAGGACATCGCCGTTGCCCACGGTGAAGCTTGGGGCCTGGCCGCTGCCGTTGACGACCGTCATCTTGAAGCAGTATGCGCTGCCTCTCTTCAGGGTAAAGTTCACGGTGGTGTCGGAAACGACCGATGCTGCCTTCGCCACATCTGCGCCGACTGTTGCGGTACCCTCCGCGCCGTAGGTGTTGGCAGGCGCGGTGTGGGTGGTTTTACTGTTGCTCTTGCCGGTATTCTTTACGGCCAGTGCGTTCTGTGCGCTGGTCAGCTGCTTATCCGCGGACTGTACCTGCTGCTCGGTCGCCTGCGGATTGTTTAATACGATTCTGGCGTTGTCCAGCGCCTTCTGGAAGGTGCGGACGCTTGCCGCTGTGTATTTGCTGGTATCCACGGTTTCCGCCTTCTCGACGGAAGCCTTCAGCGCGTCCTTGTTCGGGATCAGGAGAAGGTTTGCCATGGCTTCGCTGAGCGCGGAAGCCGCCGCGTCGACTTCCTCCTGTGTGGCGTTGGCATTGTCCAGGACCTTTTCCGCGTTGGCAAGCGCTGCGCGGAACGCATCCTTGCCTGCTTCCAGATACAGGTCGAGGTCAATGCCGGAAGCGGTGTCAAAATAATATTGGAGCGTTTCCTTGTTGGTCGCTTCAACCAGATTCATCAAAGCGTCTTTCAAAGCTTTGTAGGCCTTGTCCACGTCCGCCTTCAGCGGCTCTGGCTCGGCGATCAGCGCTCTGGCCTCGTCTGCGGCGGCCTGCAGCTCCGCCCAGCTTGCCGGGGTGTAGCCGTTTTCATTCAGGGCGTCGACGATGGCCAGCAGGCTTTCCAGTTCATCCGTGCTGCCTTCCGCGAAGCTCAGCAGGTGGATGACCTTGAGCATCCGGGACCAGGCATCGTCAACCGCTTCCTGGGACGCCGTCTGGTCGGCGTATACGGCCTGCGCGTTTTTCAGCGCGTTGTCGAACGCGGTCTGAACCGTGCCGATTGCCGCCTCGTATTCCGGCCCGTTTTGCAGCGCTTCCGCCGTGTCGACGGTCTGGCGGAGGATCATTTTGTTGACCAGAGTAAAGGTGAATTGCAGCTCGTCGCCCGGCTTGGCGGTGTAGGTGAAGGCGCTTTCTCCAGTCTCGCTGTCAAAGTCGATCTGAGAGGAGAGGTCCGTGCCGTTGCAGGCAGCGGAGAGAAGCGTGCGGCCCTCTATGGCCGGGACAAAGGTCAGGGTCAAGGTTTCATCCGTCTCTGCGGTATACAGGCCGATCAGATCGGAGAGCGGCTGCTCCTCGCCGTTGACGGTGAGGTTTGTATTGACGGTGTAGCGCACGGAGACCTTGTTGGTTTCCGGCGGGATGACGGGGGTGAAGTCCTCGGAGGACGGGGCGTTCATCGCGGAATAGAGCAGACGGACCGCCAGGGCGACGTCCATCTGGCTGGCGTTTTCCGGCATGGCTTCCGCGTCGGAAATCGCGCGCTCAAGGCGGGCAAGGCTGGTCTTGGTGAACGCGGAGGGATCCAGCGATTTGGCCTCCGCCAGCATCGCCGCCAGTTTTTCACGGTCTTTTTCCGTGCTTTCGATATAGTCGGTGACAGTCGTCAGCTCGTCGGAGAGGCCGATTTCCTTGCCGTCTTTCAGTGCGAAGATGCGCGCGTAGTAGGAGCCGGCTTCCGGTACGCTGAAAGCGACCTTGTCTCTTGTGTGGCCGCTGTAGCGGACGTTGGTTTCCTCATGTGCGTATACGCCGGGCTCCGTGCCGTACAGGACTTTGTAGCCGTTCGCACCGACCACCGGGTAGTCGATGAGAAGGGTATTGTGCGCGGAAGTGATCTCTGCGTTCATCTGCGCGGGTTTTTGGATATCCGCCAGTTCCTCGTCCGTCAGCGGGCGGACCAGTATGTTGTCCCCGTCAAATGCACGGTTCCAACTGCGCAGGCCGATCTTGCCGTTCTTGTAACGGCGGGAGGTGTCTTCCCACTCGCGGACCAGTGTATCGTCTACATAGAATTGATGCTTGTCGTGCCAGACAATTACTTTAAGGGTATACGTGTTTCCGGCCGAATAGTTTCCCTGATCGCTGAACAGGCTGTTCCAGCCGCCGTTTGCGTAGCCGACCGTCCAGAAATTGTTGCCAATGCCGAAATAATAGCCGTTGTAGCCGTCGGCGCCGTTGCCGATGTTTGTGCTGCGGTACATGATACCCGCGTTGTTGTCTCCCGGTGTGAGCGTGATGTCCGCCTGTACGACATAGTCGCTCCAGGCCTCGTCGCCCGCCGCCGCCTTGACGTTGTCGTTGCTGTCAAAGTGCAGCTGGCCGTTTTCCACGCGGATCCGGTCGGTGTTACCGTATTTGGTCCATTTGGCATTGGAATCGTCCGCATCTTCGAAGTCGTCGGAGAAATTTGCCTCAACGTACTCCGGGTAGATTGTGCCGCCGTTGCCGGTATCGGGCTGGAAATCTTCGAAGACCTTCAGGTCCTCTTCCGTCACCGGGCGGACGTCCACACCGTTCGCGACAAAAGCCTCTTTCCAGGAGCGGAATCCCACGGTGCCGACCGCATAGCGGGTGTCGTAAAAGCGGTGAACCAGGACGTCGTCCACATAGATGGCGAAATACGAACCGCGCACGACCGCTTTGATGGTGTAGGTCTGGCCGGCCTCGAATTTCTGATCGATGGTCTTGATGTAGTGCCATGCGCCGTCCGCATAACCGATGACGATGCCGTTCTTGCCGACGCCGGCGTAGTAGCCCTGGTATTCGTCGGCGTTGTTGCCAAATTTGGTGCCGCGGAAGATCAGGCCGACGTCCCTGTATTTGTTTTCATCGATGGTCACGCGGCCTTCCGCCACGTAGTCGGTCCATTCGTCGGATCCGTCGATATTAAGAACCGCCTTGACGCGTTCCCCGTCGCCAAAGTGGATCTGGGAGCCGTCGTCGCCCGCGGGCTGGATTTCCACCAGGCCCTCCGGGTCATAGATTGTCCAGTCGCGCCGGGTGTCCTCCACACTGCCAAAGCCGGAGTAGGAGGCCTTCATCGCGTTGGGGTCGGGCTTGAGGACGTCCTCTTCAGAGGACGGGGCGAGGACGCGCGTTTCGCTGACGGCTTCACCCTGGATCATGGCGGTTACCGTTACCGTGTAGGCAGCGGTTTCGTCCAAACCGTTCAGCACGATCGTGCCGTTCTCGTAGCCGGTGACGGTGCGGGTAAAGTCTTCCCCTTCCACGCCGTAAGAGACGGAGAACGGGGTTTCCTGCGGGTCCAGATTGGTCAGCAGGGTGGCGGAAGTACCGGAGCGCTTCGCCAGAATCACGCGCAGGCTGTCGATGGAGCGTTTGACCGGGAGGACTTCGATTTCATCGACGGTTACATCTCCGGTGAAACGGATGTTATTGTACTGGCCTGCTTTAAAACGGAAATCGCCGGACAGCAGATTTGCCAGGTTTTCAATTGTCGCCTCGCCGGAGGAGAGGTCGATGGCCTGCTCATATTTGCCGTTGATGATGACCGTGCCGGCGCCGCTGCCCGCGATGCGCAGGGTATAATTCTTTGCAGCGGGAACGACCACGTTGTCAAATTCCTGATAGGTCACGCCGTTGACCGTGAGAACCTTGGAATATACGTCTGCGGGTTTCAAAATGGTATCGGAGGGCTCGCCAATCTGGGGGAAATGTGTGATGCGCAGGCGGCCGCTGCCGTAGGGGATCAGCTCGATATCCTCCACCAGTTCTGCGTTATAAGGGGTGGGGCCAAAGGGCTGCGGTCCGGCGAGGTTGCCGTCCAGACGCCATTCGGGGATGATCTGGCCCTTTGCCTTGAGCACGACAGGCGCGTTGTCGATGCTGAAGGGCTGCAGCGCCACTTCGTCCTGTTCGACAATTTCAAAGCTTTCCGCGGGATTGGCCCGGTCGACGATCAGGCCGTAATTCCAGCGGCTGGCGGGATAGATTTCGCGCAGGGGGGACTGCTCCTGATGCGCGGCTTTGATATCGCGCGCGTCGTTGGATTCCTCGGTGCGCCAATCCTCTTCGATTTTCAGGCTGAAAATCAGGGGGCCTTTTTCTACCGCGACGGAATCGTTGTACCAGGTGGAGGTCTCGATTTCGCTGGGCAGGCGCAGGTCGATCTCGTCGCCCGCTTTCCATTCACGGGTCACAGTGAAGTATTCGCCGGAGACGACGCCTTCCTGCGCTTCGCCGTTGACAGTAACGGTCGGAGCAACGGCCCATTCAGGAATACGCAGCTGGAGTTCAAAGCTTGCCGTCTCGCCGTCGTAGGTCAGATGTACAGCATCCTTGAACGGATAATCGGTTTCCTGCACAAATTTGGCGGTTTTGCCGTCCGCGACCTTCGCGGTGACGCTGTTCGGGCCGTAGGCCACGAGCGCCAGGCCGTCGTTGGCGGTCGCCATCCACATGTTCTGCAC
>NZ_JADPEG010000005.1:63043-200660 GCF_015667585.1 Clostridium sp. D33t1_170424_F3
CCTTCGCGGTGACGCTGTTCGGGCCGTAGGCCACGAGCGCCAGGCCGTCGTTGGCGGTCGCCATCCACATGTTCTGCACAAATTTCGGCCAACCCATGTGGCAGTTCGGGAAGCAGCACTCAAAGCCGGCCGGCGCGCCGTAGGCGATATCGTCGCCGTGGTCGCAGTCGAATTCATGGTAGCCGACGGTGGAAATGACCTGATTCTGCAGGTGATAGTAGGACTGCCCGGAGAAGTCCGGCGTGAAGCAGGCGGGCAGGGAGTTGTAGGCCAGGCGTTCCATGTGGTCGCCCGTCCAGACGTCGCCGAAGATGCGCTCGGAGATTTCCGCAGTCTGCAGTGCTTCGACCACGCTGCATGTTTCCGTGCCGCGGGTGGAACGGTTGTCGCGGGACGCCTCGTCGGCGTTAGGCTGGTTGTCGATGCGGCCGTGGTCCAGGCCGTAATTGAAGATGCCGTTGCGGTAGGCGGTCTTGTCCGCCTCAGAGTTACTATACTGATAGTAAACAGGAGGCATTTTCATACCTTGTGTAATGTTTACGACGTGCTGGCGGACGGTACCGTTGTTGCACATATCCTGCCAGTTCCAGGTCTGCTTGTTGAGGATGGTACCCAGTTCCAGCAGCCAATCGCTGGCCTCCGGGTCAGCGGAATCGTAAACGCGGTTGTACAGCCAGTACACCACGTCGAGATTATCGCCGCCGCGCGCGTCCGCCCAGTCGCTCAACGGCCGGCCGGGCAGCTCACGGAGCTGGAAGCGGAAGTATTTCTCCAGGAAGGGGAGCACGCGCTCGTCGGGCGTGCCGAGATGGGCGGTTGCCTCATAATAATCGCGCAGGCCCATCAGTGCGGGCATGCGGGACCACCAGCTGTTCTGGCTGCTGGTCGGGCCAAAGTTGCCGGATTCCATCTGGCTGCTGAGAATGGCCTCCACCCACTGCTGGGCTTCTTCCTTCAGCGCTTCGTCGTTCAGCTCATAGGCCAGCGCGACCAGGCCGCGGAAGAAATAGACGCCTTTTTCCCAGTCGTCACCCTTGGTGTGGTTGAGCCAGCGGCTGGTTTCGTAGTTGTAGTTATTGAACTTTTTCATATTGCCGGTCAGGTTGTCCTTTTGCAGCAACAGCTGGTTTTCCAGCCAGCCGCGCGCCTGAACCGCGCCCAGCGGCAGTTGAATCAGCGGGTTTTCCCTCAGTTCACCCTGATTTGCCGTGTAGTTCTGATTTCCGGATGCGGCGGAGGCTGTCTCCGCTGCCGCCGGCAGCGCCATACTGCACAGCATGGAAACCGCCAGGATACAGGCGGCGGCCCGTTTCCAAAGGAAGCTTCTCTTTTTCATGTACACACTCCTCTTTTTTTGGCGGTTAAACCGCCTTATTGTTTAGTTTCAGTATAGCAAATGTAAAAAGAGATGTATTTGCGATAATATGATTGTTTTGTTCAAATGTTTGACTATTTTAAAAAGGATAAGGCCACCCGGCGGATTCCGGATGGCCTTGGAACCATTGTTTTGAGAAGTTCTGTTTGCAGCAGGGGGTTAGCCGATCGTCACCGCGCAGTGCTGGACGGTCTGTCCATTGAGAGTGGTGTAGGCGCCGGTGCTTGCGCCCGGTGCGCCGACCGCCCAGACCCTGTAGTAATAGACATTGCCGATCTGTGCGACAAATTGGGTCTTGAGCACATCGCCGTTGCCCACGGTGAAGCTCGGGGCCTGGCCGCTGCCGTTGACGACCGTCATCTTGAAGCAGTACGCGCTGCCTCTCTTCAGGGTAAAGTTGACGGTGGTGTCGGAGACGACGGACGCGGCTTTTGCCACGTCTGCGCCGACTGCTGCGGTGCCCTCCGCGCCGTAGGTGTTGGCGGGTGCGGTGCGGGTGGTTTTACTGCTGCTCTTGCCGGTATTCTTGACAGCCAGTGCGTTCTGTGCGCTGGTCAGCTGTTTGTCCGCGGACTGCACCTGCTGCTCGGTCGCCTGCGGGTTGTTTAATACGCTTCTGGCGTTGTCCAGCGCCTTTTGGAAGGTGCGGACGCTTGCCGCTGTGTACTTGCTGGTATCCACGGTTTCCGCTTTCTCGACGGAAGCCTTCAGCGCGTCTTTGTTCGGGATCAGGAGCAGATTTGCCATGGTTTCGCTGAGTGTGGAAGCCGCGTCGTCGATTTCCTCCTGTGTGGCGTCGGCATTGTTCAGGACCTTTTCCGCATTGGCAAGCGCCGCGCGGAACGCGTCTTTTCCGGCTTCCAGATACAGGTCGAGGTCGATGCCGGAAGCGGTGTCAAAGTAATATTGCAGCATTTCCCTGTCATTCGCCTCAACCAGGTTCATCAAGGCGTCTTTCAGCGCTTTATAGGCCTTGTCCACATCCGCCTTCAGCGGCTCCGGATCGGCGATCAGTTCTCTGGCCTCGTCTGCGGCGGTCTGCAGCGTCGCCCAGCTTGCCGGGGTGTAGCCGTTTTCGTTCAGGGCGTCGACAATGAACAGCAGGGTTTCCAGCTCATCCGTGCTGCCTTCCGCGAAGCTCAGCAGATGGATGGCTTTGAGCATCCGGGACCAGGCATCGTCAACCGTTTCCTGGGAGGCAGTCCGGTCAACGTATACGGCCTGTGCATTTTTCAGCGCGTTGTCGAACGCGGTCTGCACCGTGCCGATTGCCGTCTCGTATTCCGGTCCGTTTTGCAGCGCTTCCGCCGTTTCGATGATCTGGCGGAGGATCATTTTGTTGACCAGAGTGAAGGTGAATTGCAGTGTGTCGCCCGGCTTGGCGGTGTAGGTGAAGGCGCTTTCTCCGGTCTCGCTGTCAAAGTTGATCTGAGAGGAGAGGTCCCTGCCGTTGCAGGCGGCGGAGAGAAGCGTGCGGCCCTCTATGGCCGGGACAAAGGTCAGGGTCAGGTTCTCGTCCGTCTCCGCGGTATACAGGCCGATCAGATCGGAGAGCGGCTGCTCCTCGCCGTTGACAGTGAGGTTTGTGTTGACCGTGTAGCGCACGGAGACCTTGCCGGTTTCCGGCGGGGTAACAGGGGTGAAGTCCTCGGAGGACGGGGCGTTCATCGCGGAGTAGAGCAGACGGGTTGTCAGGGCGACGTCCATCTGGCTGGCGTTTTCCGGCATGGCTTCCGCGTCGGAGATTGCGCGCTCAAGGCGGGCCAGACTGGTCTGCGTAAAGGCGGCGGTATCCAGCGATTTGGCTTCCGCCAGCATCGCCGCCAGCTTTTCGCGGTCCTCGGTGGTATCCGCACGGTAATCGGAAGCGATTTTTACCTCGTTGGAGGTCATGACCGTGCTGGTACCGTTCAGACCGACGAATTTCACATAATAAGTGCCGTTTTCCGGGACGCTGACAGCCGTTTTGTCTGCGGTGAAGGGGCCGGAGCCCTTATAGCCGTTGAAATGGAAGTCCACGTATTCGTCTGTGTATACGCCGGGCTCCGTGCCGACCAGCGCTTTGAAGGATGTGGCATTGCCGGTCTTCGGATAGGAGATGCGCAGGGTGTTGCAGGAGGAATCGACGGTGATTTCCTTCTCGTCCACTGTCTGGGTGGTGATCTCTTTGATCTCCTCCTCCGTCAGCGGGCGGACCAGCACATGATCCACCTCATAGGCGCGGTTGTAGCCGCGCAGGCCGATTTTGCCGGTCTTGTGCGTGTCGTCCATCAGGGTTGTGACGCGCTTGCCATCGATGTAGAAGGCCAGATAGTTGTGATAGGCGAGAACTTTCAGCGTGTGCGGGCCTGCGTCCAGCGGATAGGATTCATTGCGCAGGGAGGTCCAGCCGTTGCTGGCTTTTCCGATCTCATAATTGCTGCCGCTGATGCCGAAGTAATAGCCGTAGTAGTTGTCCGCTCCGGAGCCTTCCCGGCTGGTGCGGAAGATGATGCCCGAGTTGCCGTCACCGTTGCCGAGCTGTACCTCCGCCTGATAAGCGAAGTCGCTCCATGCTTCGTTGCCCGCGGTCGCTTTGACGTTGGTGCTTCTGCCAAGAGAAAGTTTCCCGTCTGCGATCTGAATCAGGCCGGCGTCGCCAACTTTGGTCCAGTGGGCGTTGGATTCATCCGCATTCGTAAAGTCGTCGGAGAAATTCGCTTCCACATAGGGCGGCCAGTCGGAGGGCTGCTCTTCGCCGCCTTCTGAGAAGACCGCCAGGTCGGCTTCTTCGATCGGGCGTACCGTCGCGTTGTGCACGGTGAAGGCTTCGTTATAAGAGCGCAGGCCGATGGTTCCCTTGTCAAAGCGCTCGTCCTCAAAGGTTGTAATCAGTTCATCGTCCAGATAGACTGCGAACTGGCTGCCGTATACCACAACCTTCAGCTTGTAGGTCTGTCCGGGCCGGATGTCAAGGCGCATCGGCTTGAGGTCGTTCCAGTTGCCGTTTGCAAAACCGATCATCAGGCCGGGGCCTCTGTAAGAACTGCCGGTTTCCGGAAGCTTGTTGACGTTCAGCATGCCGATGCCGACAAAGTAACCGTGGTAATTGTCGGGACCGTTGCCGATCTGTGTGCCGCGGAGAATCATGCCGCAGTTGTTATTGTTGACGAGATCGACGGAAAGCTCTGTTTCTGCCACGTAGTCGACCCAGGTTTCCGCATCCTGCAAATTCAGAACGGCTTTGACGTCCGGGCCTTTTTCAAAGCGGATCTGGGTTTTGGAGCCGTCCTCGCTGGACTGCAGCGCAACCTTGCCCTGAGGATCGTACAATTTCCAATCCTGTTCCATGTAGTTCAGGGAGTTAAAGCCGTTGTAGGTTGCCGCCGGTACGTTCGGATTCGGCTTGAGGCCGCCGGAGGAGGCCGGTTCAAAGGTAATTTCTTCCGATTCCTGTTCCACGCCGCCGATGGGCGCGATCACTCTGGCGTAATACGTCGCCTCCTGATCCAGTCCGGTGAGGGTTGCTGTGCCGGAGCTGAAACCGCGCGCGGTCTGTGTGTACGCGCCGGGTTCCGTGCCGTAAACCACGCGGTACGGGGTCTCCTGCGGATCCAGGTTCGTGGCGATTTTGATGCTGTCGCCGGTGCGGCGGGAAGAACCGACCTGAATATCCGTAATACTGCGGTCCACCGGGATCACTTCGATTTCATCCACCTGCACATCGCTGGTAAAGCGGATGTTGTTGTACTGCTTTGCGTCAAAGCAGAAACCGCCGGAAAGCAGATTTTTCAGGTTTTCAATGGTCGCTTCTCCGGTGGAAAGATCGATCGCGCTGCTGTATTTGCCGTTGATTACGATGGCGCCCGCGCCCTGTCCGGCGACGCGCAGGGTGTAATTTGCCGCCGCGGGAACCACAACGTTGTCAAATTCCTGATAGGTTGCGCCATTGTGGCGGATATTTTTGGAGTCGCGCTCTGCGGTCCGGACAACGGTGTCCGCCGCCTCGCCGATGCGCGGGAAATGCGTGATGCGCAGACGGCCGCAGCCGTAGGGGATCAGCTCGATATTTTCTACCAGGCTTTCGTCGTAGGGGGTGGGGCCGTAGGGCTGCGGGCCGGCGATGTTGCCGTCCAGCTGCCACTCGGGGATGATCTGGCCCTTTGCCTTGAGCACGACGGGCGCGTTGTCCGTGCTGAACGGCTGCAATGCCACGTCTTCCTGTTCCTCAATTACAAAGCTGGAAGCCGGGTCGTCCTCATCGACGATCAGGCCATAGTTCCATTTGCTGGCGGGGAAGATTTCGCGCAGGGGGGACTGTTCCTGATGCTCGACCTTGAGCTCGCGCGCGTCGTTGCTGTCATAAGTGCGCCAGTCCTCGTCGATCTTGAGGCCGTACACCAGCGGGCCTTTTTCCACCGCGACGGAATCGTTGTACCAGGTGGAGGTTTCAATCTCGCTGGGCAGGCGGAGGTCGACCTCGTCGCCCGCCGTCCATGCGCGGGTCATGGTGAAATATTCGCCGGAAACGACGCCGGGCTGAACGTTCCCATTGACGGTTACGACGGGCGTTTCACACCACGCCGGGATGCGCAGCTTCAGTTCAAATTCCGCCGCGTCGCCGTTGTAGGTCAGATGTACGGCGTCCTTGAACGGATAATCGGTTTCCTGTACAAATTTGGCGGTTTTGCCGTCTGCAATCTTCGCGGTGACGCTGTTCGGGCCGTAGGCCACGAGCGCCAGGCCGTCGTTGGCGGTCGCCATCCACATGTTCTGCACGAATTTCGGCCAGCCCATGTGGCAGTTGGAATAGCAGCAGTCAAAGCCCAGCGGCGCGCCGAACGCGGAGCTGTCGCCGTGGTCGCAGTCGAATTCGTGGTTGCCCAGCGTCGCCATCACCTGGTTTTGCAGGACATAATAGGTGTGCCCGGAGAAATCCGGCGTATAGGCCGCCGGAAGCGCGTTGTAGGCCAGGCGCTCCATCTGGTCGCCGATCCACGCGTCGCCCAGAACCTTCTGCGCGATTTCCATGGAGAGCAGTCCCTCCACGATGCCGCAGGTCTCGGAGCCGCGGGTGGAACGGTTGTCCCGCGCGGCTTCATCGGAGTTGGGCAGGCCGTCGATGCGGCCGTGGTCCAGACTCATGTTAAAGATACCGTTCTGCAGGGCAGTGCGGTATTTCTCGCTCTGGTCCAGCTGGTAGTAGACCGGCGGGGTCTTCATGCCCTGGCTGGTGTTGACCACGTGCTGGCGCACGGTGGTATTGTTGTACTGGTCCTCCCAGTTGGTCGTCTGACTCAGCAGCAGGGTGCCCAGGTCCAGCAGCCATTGGCTGGCATCCGGGTTTGCCGGATCATACACGCGGTTGTAGAACCAGAACACGCTGTCGATGTTGTCGCCGCCGCGCGCGTCCGCCCAGTTGCTCAGCGGACGGCGGGGGAGTTCATCGAGCTGATAGCGGAAATATTTTTCCATGAAGGGAAGCACGCGTTCGTCCGGTTCCCCGGCGGCTTCCGTCGCCTCGTAATAGTCACGGATGGCCATCAAAACCGGCATGCGGGACCACCAGCTGTCGTTGCGCGGGCCGAACAGGCCGCTGTCGCGCTGGCTCTCGATGGCCCAATCGATCCACTCCTGCGCCTCGGCTTTTAAACCGGCGTCGTCCAGCTCATAGGCCAGAGCGACCAGCCCGCGCAGGAAATAGGGGCCGCGCTCCCAGTCGTCGCCGCTGGAGGCGCCCAGCCACTGGCTGGTTTCTTTGTTGTAGTCGTTATAAAGATGCATGTTGCCGGTAAGGTTGTCCTTTTGCAAAAGCAGCTGGTTTTCCAGCCAGCCGCGCGCTTTAACCGCGCCCAGGGGCAATTGAATCAGGGGCGTTTCCAGCAGTTCCCCCTGGTTTGCAAGATAGTTGGCGTTTCCCCGGCGGTCTGCTTCTGAGACCGCAGCGGCGGACGGCAGCGCCATGCTGCATAGCATGGAGACCGCCAGGACACAGGCGGCCGCCCGTCTCCACAGTTTTCCTTTTCTCATGAATGCTTCCACTCCTTGTTGTAATCAATCGATGTTTTGCGTCTACATCTATATGAAATTACTATACCAAAGGAGAAAGAGAAAGTATTTATAAAAATACAACGACTTTATGTGGATTTTTAGCAGGGGATTGCAGAGAAATTCCAGTATTGTTATAATGAACAGGATAGAGGAGGGATCCGGATGCTGTCTTACGTGTTGTTATTGATTTATATTGCTGGTTTGGGGCTGCTCCTGTGCGAGTGGAATTCCAGCGGCGAAAGGGATGCGTTTTTCCTGTGCCTGGTTTCTGTGATTCTCGTGCTCTTTTCAGCGGCGCGGTCGGAAACGGTCGGGATTGACTACGGCGTTTATCAGGATTATTTTGAGCAGGTGCGATCGGGCGGCTGGGCGTTCCTGACCGGCCCGGAGAATCCCTACCGCGTGGAATTCGGTTTCAGCCTGCTCAATTATCTGTTTTCCCTGATGACTGGGAATGTACATGTGTTTATGACGGCGGTAGCCGTGCTGATCGTGGGCATGACCGCGATTGTGCTGTACCGCGATTGTGCGATACCCTGGCTGGGGATGTTTGTTTTTGTCAGCTTCAACTTTTTCGGCAATACGCTCAGTTTCATCCGTCAATCCCTTGCGATCGGTGTCTTTCTGTTTGCCATCCGCTTTCTGCAGAACCGGCGGCCGCTTCCTTACCTGCTGCTGGTTCTGCTGGCATCTTCCTTCCACAAATCCATGCTGCTATTGATCCCCGTCTATTTTCTGGCGCAAATCCCGGTCAATTGGAAAAGCGTGAGCGTTTACGCGGCGGCGACGGTATTGGTCCTGATTTTTTCCTGGCCGCTGTTTACCTTTGTTACACAATTTGTTTACCAGGGCTACGCCAGCGAGACAGGGCGCTATTTTATGCATGGGCGCAGCTGGCAGACCGCGCTGATCCCTGTTTTAATGCTGTTTGCGGCGCTGATTATGAAAAAGCCGCTGCTTGCCCGCAGGCCGGGAAACGTTGTGCTGATAAACTTTTCCCTGTATGCCGGGCTGCTGTTCATTATGACCTGCAAGCACTTCCTGTTCCAGCGCGTTGCCAATATATTTTTTATCAGCGCCATTCTGCTGGTTCCGGAGCTGGTACAGGCGGTCCGCGTGGAAATGCCCGCTCCAATAGAAGCGGCAAACTTTAAGAATAGTAACAGGGAAGAGCGCATGGAACAGCTGCGGCAATACCGTCTGGGCAGGAGCCGCTTCCTGCGCAGGGAGGCCTATTACCGCTATGCGCTGGGGGCTGTGCTGTGTTTTGGCCTGCTGTATCATATTTGGTTCTTACTGCAAGACCGCATCAACCTGCTTCCCTACCTGACTTTCTTTTAAAAGCGCAAAAAGAAAACCGTACCGCAGAATGCGTTTTCTGCGGTACGGTTTTTTTGTTCGTTCTTACATCTTATCCCAGCGCCACGTCGAGGATCATCATGACCAGAAAGCCCAGCATGACGCCCGCGGTGCCCGCGTGGGAGTGCTCGCCCAGATGCGCTTCCGGGATCAGCTCTTCCACCACGACGTAAATCATCGCGCCGGCGGCGAAAGCCAGGAACCAGGGCATCAGCGGGGTGATCGAGCCCGCGATCAGCACGGCCAGCACGCCGCCGATCGGTTCTACAATACCGGACAGCGCGCCGTACACAAAGGATCTTGTGTTGGAAAGCCCCTCCTTTTTCAGGGGAAGGGAGATAGCCGCGCCCTCCGGGAAATTCTGCAGGCCCATGCCCAGTGCCAGCGCCATCGCGCCCGCCATGGTGACCGGGCTGCCGGTCTGGATGGACAGGGCAAAGGCAAGACCCACTGCCATGCCCTCCGGGATGTTGTGCAGCGTGACGGCAAAGACCAGCATGGTCGTGCGCTTCAGGGAGGAGGAAATCCCCTCCGGCTCGCTGCTGCCGGGGTGCAGGTGGGGCAGCAGGCGATCCAGCGCCAGCAGGAACAACCCGCCAAGCACAAACCCGCCCGCGGCGGGAACCCAGCCGATCCCGCCCGCGTCCTCCGCCATCTCAATGGCGGGAATCAACAGGGACCAGACGGAAGCGGCGATCATCACGCCCGCGGCAAAGCCGAGAAAAATGCGCTGGAAGGAAGCTTTGATTTCACCCCGGAATAAAAAGACCATGGCCGCACCCGCGGCGGTACATAAAAACGTGAACCCCGTGCCCGCCAAAGCGAGCAATGCGGGATGCAATTCGTTCATAGGTCCTCCTTTCTGTTTGAAAGGGTTCAAACTTAAATTAATAATTATTATTAATATTATACGGGAGGACCGGAGAAAAAGCAATGGAACAATTAACAAATTTGATCGGTTTCTCCCAGTGCAATGCACAAAGCGACGTCCGCCTGCTTGGCTGCAACCAGAGCGACGCGCGGACTCAGCGGCGGCAGATCGTCCGTGCTGGACACGCCGTCCCCCACAACATAGAGAAAGTCCCCCATGCGGCGGACGGAAATCGTGTCCGTATGCCCGTAACCCGCGATGCCGGAAGCGGTGACAATAGGTTTGCGCAGATGGTTTGCCTCGTGGACCAGCATGGCTTTGCAGGCGGGCGTGTCAAAGGCCTCGATCCAGATGTCGCAGCCGGCGAAGAGCTGGGCGGCGTTCTGCGCGTTGACCCGCACGTGCTCGCACCGCAGCTGTAAGCCGGGGTTGATGCGCAGCAGGTTTTCCCGCAGCGCCTGCACCTTGCTCTTTCCCAGCTGGTCGGGAAAATAGAACTGCCGGTTGAGGTTGGACGGCTCCACATAATCGAAGTCGGCCAGCGTCAGGCGGCAGAACCCGCAGCGGACCAGAAAGTGCGCCGCGTTAGAGCCCAGCCCGCCCAGTCCGGCAATCCCGACGCGGGTCTGCCGGATGCGCTGGAGCTGTGCGCCATGCAGATATTGTTTGAGGCCCTGGCAGAAAAGATACTCACTCATTTGATAAAATATCCCAATCCTTATATACTGGCTGATATCCCCTGCGGCGGATCGCGTCAGACATTTCCTCCACGTCCCGTCCGTCGGAGATTTCAAACTGTCCTTCGGTTTTTGCCTCTTCGGCGTGGCCGCCCACCTCGGTGACGGATGCGGCGGACATTTTGGTGACCCCCAGCCCGATCAGATTGTCGCGGAACGACGGTTCCTCGCGCGTGGAAACCGTGATGCCCAGCCGCGGCAAAAAGCAGCGGTAGGCCGTCATGGCCTGCACAATCGCCGCGTCCGTCACATCGCACGCGGGATGAAACCCGCCCTCGCCGGGGCAGGGGCGGATGCGGGGCAGGGAAACGGCGACGTCGGTGTCCGGATAGCGGTCCGTCAGGTACCTGGCATGCAGGCCGGTGAAAAAGGTTTCCCTGCGCCAGTCGTCCAAGCCGAGCAGCGCGCCCAGATTGACGCCATGGTATTTGGCGCGGCAGGCGCGCTCCGGGCTGTCCAGCCGGTTCCGGTAGTCGTGCTTCGGTCCGCTGGGGTGCAGGGTGGGGTACAGGTCCTCGTTGTAGGTTTCCTGAAACATGGTGAAGCTGTCCACGCCGGCGTCGTACAGCATCCGGTATTCCTCTTCCGTCAGGGAATATACCTCAATGCAGATGGAGCAGACGTATTTCCGCAGGATGCGCACGCAGTCCGCGATATAGACGGGCGGCGTCGCGGCACGGGATTCGCCGGTCAGAATGATGATGTGCTTGATGCCCTCGCGCTGGATGGCCTGTCCCTCGCGCTCCACTTCCTCCATCGTCAGTTTGGAGCGTTTGATAGAATTATGCCGGTTAAAGCCGCAGTAAATGCAGGCGTTTTCACAGATGTTTGCCAAATATAATGGCGTAAACAACGTAATGGTACGCCCAAAATGGGAGAGTGTCAAGCGGTTGGCCTGCTGGGCCATCGCCTCCAGATGGCGTTCCGCCGCGGGGGAGAGCAGGGTCAGGAAATCCAGCTCCGTTTTATGTTCCTTTCCCAGCGCGCGCAAAACGGCTGCGTCGTCCGCTTTTTTCAGGAATTCATCAAACGGGAATTCCTTGTACTGCCGGTAAAGCGTATAAAAACTCATCTTTACGCCTCCCACTCAGCGGAGGAATCCGGTCAGGGGCGAGGAAGCCTGCGCATATTCGGACACGCCGCCCGGCCCGGCCAGATACGATTTGCGCCCGGCGCGGACCGCTTCGCCGAAGGCGTCCGCCATCAGCACCGGGTCGTTTGCCGTGGCAATGGCGGTGTTGACCAGCACGGCGGCGGCGCCCAGTTCCATGGCCTCCAGCGCCTCGGAGGGTTTGCCGATGCCCGCGTCCACCACGATGGGCAGATCGATTTCCTCGATCAGGATTTTGACAAGCTCTTTGGTCTTTAACCCCCGGTTGCTGCCGATGGGCGCGCCCAGGGGCATAATGGCGGATGCGCCCGCGTCGCGCATGCGGCGGGCGGCCATCAGGTCCGGCGACATGTAGGGCAGGACGGTAAAGCCTTCGTTTGCCAGCACGTCGATGGCGCGGATGGTCTCCTGATTGTCCGGCAGCAGGTATTTGTTGTCGGAGACAATTTCGATCTTGATCCAGTCGCCGCAGCCGGCGGCGCGCGCCAGCCGCGCGATGCGAATCGCTTCGTCGGCGGTGCGCGCGCCGGAGGTGTTGGGCATCAAAATGCAGTTCTTGGGAATATAGGGCAGCATGCTGTGGTCCGGGGCCTCAAAGTCCATGCGGCGCAGCGCGACCGTCACCACCTGCGCGCCGGATCTGGCGATCACCTCGGGAATCAAACGGTCGTCGCCGAATTTGCCGGTCCCCACGAACAGGCGGCTGGCCAGGGCCTGTCCGCCGATTTTTAAAACGTCTTCCTTTATCATGAATATATTCCTCCATTCCATCGTTTCATCATGCGGCGCGGCGTATTCAGCCGCCGCCCACAAAGCGCAGGATTTCCAGCGTGTCGCCCTCGGAAAGGGCGGTGCGGTCCAATGCGGCGGGCGAAAGAATGGTCCCGTTCCACTCCACCGCAACGGCGTTGCCCGGCAGCTGCCGGAGCGCCAGATACCCGGCGACCGTCGCCGGCTCAGACAGGGTTTCCGCTTTTCCATTGACTGTGATCTGCATGCATTCACCTCCCAAAGCGTAGCCATGCGGTGGGCAAAACAAAAAGCACCCGCCATTTTCAGCGAGTGCTTCCATTTTAATCAAAAATTTTCTTAAAATATGGCTTGCTCCCTCCAACAGTGTTAACTGACAGGTTCAAAGGGTCAGGTTTTACCTTCTCAACTTATTGCTAAGTCCCCCCGCAAACGATCATGCTATGCAATTTTCCCCATGATAACACACTTTTTTTGCGGTGTCAACGGCGGTCAGCCGTTGTGCCCGGCGGTTCCCGCGCCGACCGGCTCCTTTTTGTACTTCAGCCGGGTCGCCATGCCGCCGCGGATGTGCCGCTGTGCTTTGTTGACCTCCAGCACGCTTTTTACTTCCTTGTAGAGCTGTGGGTCCACATATTTTAAACGCTGCGCAACATCTTTATGTACCGTGCTTTTGCTCACGCCGAACTTTTTGGCCGCTTTCCGCACCGTCGCTTTATTTTCAATGATATATTCGCCGAGCTCCACTGCGCGCTCTTCCACAATTCCTTTCATGGTACGCCCCCCTAATCAAGTTACGCTACCAATATATGATGCGGCGCGCCGGAATATGAGGATAAGCCGCGCGGGAAAATGTGCAGTCTGCTTTTTTCAGCCGCGGTTAACGGCGGAATGGAAGGCAGGAAGGAAATTTGTCCTGTAAAATCGACAAAACCCGGATTTGCCTCTTTACTTTATCCTGCTAATCCGTTAGAATAATACCATATAGTCCCCTCCGCGCACGCCGGGATCTTCCCGCATACGTATGGAGGGGTTTTATCTGACAAGAAGGATGGGAGTAAAGAAAATGAAAAAAGTATGGGCGCTTTTGCTGACGGCAATTTTGGTAATCGGCTGTGTGGGCTGCGGTTCCCCAAATGCGGGAAACGGAGGCGACGCGGCGGGACTGAACAATAACTCGCAGGAGATGGCCTCTGGCATGGACGGGGAAGCGGACGCCTCCTGGGACAAGGTGGAGCAGGCGGGCAAGCTGATCCTGGGCCTGGACGACGCGTTCCCGCCGATGGGTTTTGTCGACACCCAGACGGGCGAGCTCGTCGGCTTTGACATTGACGTGGCGCGCGAAGTCTGCAATCACCTCGGCATTGAGCTGGAAACCCAGCCGATCAACTGGGACAATAAATCCGCGGAGCTTAACAACGGCAACGTGGACTGTCTTTGGAACGGTTTCAGCAAGACGGAAGAGCGCGACCGCGAATTTAACCTGAGTATTCCGTACATGAAAAACAACCAGATCGTCCTGGTCAAGTCCGATTCCGCATACAAGGGCCTCAAGGACCTGGAAGGCAAGACCGTCGGCGTACAGGCGGATTCCTCCGCGGAGGTTGCGCTGAATGACAATCCGGATTTCAAAAACACCCTGAAGGACATCGTGCAGATCGACGATTATTCCAAGGCGGTGCTGGAAATCCAGAACGGCACCATCGACGCGATTGCGATCGACGAGGTGGTGGCCCGCTATTACCTGACCAATAACCCGGGCGCGTACGTTGTGCTGCAGAACGAGGACGGCACGGACGCTTCCTTGGCGCAGGAGGATTACGTCATCGGCTTCCGCAAAGCAGATAACGCGCTGAAGGAGAAGGTTGAGGGCGCGCTGAAGGAAATGGCCGCGGACGGCACCATTAAGGAAATTTCTGAAAAATGGTTCAGCGAGGACGTCACGACGGTCCCTGCGGAATGAGTTTGGTGAAACCGAAGGAAAAGGAGGTGGTTGCAGCGTGAATTATCAGATTTTACTGTCCCAGATGCTGGAAGGGACGCTCATGTCGCTGCGCATCTTTTTTTCCACGCTGCTGTTTTCCCTGCCGCTGGGACTGCTGGTATCCCTGGGGCGCATGTCGAAGAATCCGATTATCAACCTGCCGGTCCGGCTGTATATCCTGATTATGCGCGGCACGCCGCTGATGCTGCAGCTGTTGTTTATCTTCTATGGATTGAAGCCGCTGTTCGGCATCCAGCTGGACCGCGTGCTGGCCGCGCAGGTGGCGTTCGCTCTGAACTATGCGGCCTATTTTGCGGAGATTTTCCGCGGCGGCATCGAGGGCATCCCGCAGGGGCAGTATGAGGCGTCCAAGGTGCTCGGGTTTACCAGGCAGCAGACCTTTTTCCGCATTGTGCTGCCGCAGGTGGTCAAGCGCATCATCCCGCCGATGGGCAACGAGTTCATCACTCTGGTCAAGGATACGTCTTTGGCGCAGGTAATCGGCGTGGTGGAGCTGCTGAAGATCACCTCCAACTGGGTTTCCTCCGCGGTCGATATGACCCCGTTCCTGATTGCGGGCGTCTTCTACCTGGTGATGAACGGCATTGTGACGCGCTGCTTCACCGTGGCGGAAAAGCGTCTTGCGTACTATCGCTGAGGAGGGACGGCTATGCAGATATTGACGGCAAACGATATATACAAGAGCTTTGACGGCGTGGAGGTCCTCAAGGGCATCTCCGTCGGGGTGAATAAAGGCGAGGTTTTGGCGATCATCGGCCCCTCCGGCTCCGGAAAGAGCACGTTCCTGCGCTGTGTGACGCAGCTGGAAACGGTGGACGCGGGGGATATTACCATCTGCGGCGAAAAGCTGGTGCAGAACGGCGAGGACGGGAAGGCCCGGTACGCCGATAAGGCGGCCTGCGGCAAGATCGGTCTGCGCATCGGGCTGGTGTTCCAGAATTTTAACCTGTTCCCGCACTTTTCCGTGCTGCGGAACATCACGGAGGCGCCCATCCGGGTGCTGGGCAAATCGAAGGAGGAAGCGGAGAAGGCTGCGCGGCAGCTCCTGGTGAAGATGAACCTGGCGGATAAGGCGGACGCCTATCCGTTCCAGCTCTCCGGCGGGCAGCAGCAGCGCGTATCCATTGCGCGGGCGCTGGCGATGGAGCCGGAAATCCTCTTCTTTGACGAACCGACCTCCGCGCTGGACCCGGAGCTGACCGGCGAAATTCTCAAGGTGATCCGGGAGCTTGCGGCGGAGCATATGACGATGGTGGTCGTCACGCACGAGATGAAATTTGCCCGCGACGTGGCGGATTACGTCGTCTTTATGGACGACGGCGCGATTGTGGAGCAGGGGAAGCCGGAGCAGCTGTTTGACAGCACGACGAACGAGCGGACACTGGCGTTCCTGTCCCGGTATCACGACGCATAAATGGAATAAAGGATAGAACGGCTGTCTCTGTTGGCGGAGGCAGCCGTATATAGTTCCAAATGAAACGATCAAAACAGGGAAATGGAATGGCAGACAAAGACCCATTAGATGAAAACAGCAGGGAATTGTATCTGTAAAAAAATACATGCGTTTGACTGGACGCTTGAGGGATACACGCATTTTGCGCAAAATCTCCCGAACCTGATTGTGAAAGGGATGACGTCGGAGACTGTGCGTTTTTTTGTTAGGTTTTTATACGTTCTGTAATAATAGTCTTCTCTGTGTAAATGCAAACAAACAGCCGCCCTGCTTCAAAGCCTGTAATAAGGCTTGAGGCAGGGCGGCTGTTCTTGCGTTTTATAGAATTGCGCAACGTATAAAAGCGCAGCTTGTTTTTGTTGGCCAAAAATGATGGCGAAGATAAAAGTTCCTAAAAGTACCAACCGTTGATCTCGTCGATGATCGCCGCCACGTCGTCCAGACTGTTTACCTTGCGGAAGCAGAGGGACAGGGCGGTTTCGTCCGATTCGCACAGGTCGGGCACCAGTACGGAGCGGAAGCCGCCATTATGCGCCGCGCGGATACCGGCGTTGGAGTCCTCCAGCACCAGAATGTTGGCGGGCGCTTCGCCCAGCTTTTCCGCCGCGAGCAGAAAAATTGCCGGGTCCGGCTTGCTGGCATGGGCTTCCTGCCCGCTGACGGTGCAGGTGAAGCGGTTTGAGAGCCGGTGCTTCAACAGCAGGAAGTCGATCTTTTCCCGCCGGGAGGAGGAAGCCACCGCTTTTTTCAGGCCGCGCCGTTCCAGCTCGTCCAGCAGGGGAAAAAGCCCCTTTTTGGCGGGGATATCCTCTGTTTTGAGCGCCTCAAAGAACAGCGGGTTCTGCCGCTCGATCACCTTGTCCACGGGAAAATCCGCGCCGTAAAAGCGGCGCAGGATCTGCGCGGAGTCCGCCTTGCTGCGGCCCATCATATGGTTGTGAATTTCCCGCGTGAAGACGCCGCCCTGCTCCGCGACCGCCTGCCCCCAGGTGCGCTCGTACAGGGGTTCGGTGTCAAACATCAGGCCGTCCATATCAAAGATAACGGCTTTGATCGGTTCCATACTCAAACGCGCGCGACCCCCGTGCGGCGCGCCGCCTCCATCACGGCTTTCGCCACGGCGGGCGCTACCTCCTTATTCAAAGCGTTGGGGATGATGAACTCCGGGCACAGTTCTTCCGGCTTGACCAGCTCTGCAATCGCCCGCGCGGCGGCGATCTTCATTTCGTCGTTGATCTCGCTGGCGCGCGCGTCCAGCGCACCGCGGAAGATGCCCGGGAACGCCAGTACGTTGTTGATCTGGTTCGGAAAGTCGGAACGGCCCGTGCCGACGACCTTCGCGCCCGCATCCAGCGCGTCCTGCGGGAAGATTTCCGGGGTGGGGTTCGCCATGGCGAAGACGATGGCGTCGCGGTTCATGCTGCGCACCATCTCCTTGGTGACCATGTTGGGAGCGGATACGCCCATGAAGACGTCCGCGCCCTTCAGCACGTCTGCCAGGCTGCCCTTCTTGCAGGCGGCGTTGGTGATCTCCGCCATCTCCGCCTTGACCGGGTTCAGGCCCTCGCGGCCCTTGAAGATCGCGCCCTGGCGGTCGCAGAGGACAACGTCCTTCAGGCCCAGGGACATCAGCAGCCTGGTGCAGGCGATGCCCGCCGCACCCGCGCCGTTGACCACAACGGAGATTTCGGACAGCTCTTTGCCGACCAGCTTCAGCGCGTTCAGCATCGCCGCAACGGTGACGACCGCCGTGCCGTGCTGGTCGTCGTGGAAGACCGGGATGTCCAGTTCCGCTTTCAGACGCTTTTCAATTTCAAAGCAGCGCGGCGCGGAGATGTCCTCCAAATTGATGCCGCCGAAGCCGGGGGCGATCATTTTGACGGTCTGGACGATCTCTTCCACGTCCTTGGTTGCCAGGCAGATGGGGAACGCGTCCACATCGCCGAAGGCCTTAAACAGTACGGCCTTGCCCTCCATGACGGGCATGCCGGCTTCCGGGCCGATATCGCCGAGGCCGAGGACGGCGGTGCCGTCCGTCACAACCGCGACCAGATTGCCTTTGCGGCAGTAATTGTAAACCTTGGAGACGTCCTGGTTGATTTCCTTGCAGGGCTCCGCGACGCCCGGCGTATAGGCGGTGGAGAGGTCGTCTTTGTTTTCCAGCGGGCAGGTAGGGACGATCTCGATCTTCCCGTGCCATTCTACATGCCGTTTCAGGGCTTCCTTTGCGTAATCCATACTGTTTAGGCTCCTTTTTTGTAGATTCTTAAAAGATGCAGTCTAAGTATACCAATCTGTGAAAAAAAGCGCAAGCGTCTTTGCGTGGAGCAGCGGAAGATACGTGCAGGAAAGTTGCACAGGGTTGCAAAAATAGCATGAATTGGGTAAAATAGGTTAAACATAACAGCAAGGGCGCGGGAGCGCCGTAAGAAAAAGGGTGGTAATTTGTATCGCGCCTGTATCTTTGATTTGGATGGGACCCTGGCCAATACCCTGTATTCCATCGCGGACTTTTCCAACCGTGCGCTGGCGGCCTGCGGCTATCCGCAGATTGCCCCGGAGGATTTCCGGAAAATCGTGGGGGACGGCGCAGACACGCAGATGCGCCGCATGCTGACCCGTGTGCGGGGGAGCTATACGGAAGAAGAACTGGCACGATTGCGGTCTGTGTACGACGGCTTCTACGCGGCGGATCCCACGCATGGGGTCGCCCGTTATGAAGGCGTAGAGGAAGCGGTACGGGAATTGAAGCGGCGCGGCGTCAAGCTGGCGGTGCTCTCCAATAAGCCGCACGCCTGGAGCGTCGCAATTGTGCACGATATTTTTGGATCGGACGTTTTTACCTGCTGCTACGGGCAGCGGGAGGGCATCCCGAAAAAACCCGCGCCGGATGGCGCGCTGAAAATTGCGGAAGAGCTGGGCGTGCCGCCCCGGGGATGCCTGTATATCGGGGACACCAACACCGATATGAAGACCGGCGCGGCGGCGGGTATGGACACCGCGGGCGTGCTCTGGGGCTTCCGCGGCCGCGCGGAGCTGGAACAGAACCACGCAAACTATATTTTAGAAAAGCCGGAGGACCTGCTGGCCCTCGTACAAAACGGCGGATGAGGCGCGCATGAATTTATTCAAAAAATTGTTGAGCAGCGGCCGCAGCATGGGGTTCCGCATTGTCAAAACCGGCATGGCGGCGACCATCTGCGTGGTGGTCGCCTACTGGATGATGCTGGATTCCCCGTTTTTTGCCGTGGCGGCGACGGTCGTCTCAATGGGAAAATCCATCGAGATTTCCTTTCGCGGCGGCAAAAACCGTGTGCTGGGCACTGCGATCGGTGCGGCAATCGGCGCGGCGTTTGCGTCCGCCATGCCGGGGAACGCGGGCCTGTGCGGGATCGGGATCATCCTGACGCTGTACCTGTGCCATTTCTTCAAGCTGGACGGCGCGCCGACGCTGGCCTGTATTGTGTTTACCATCGTGATGCTGTACCGGGGGCCGGATCCCTGGCTGTACGCCGGGCTGCGCTGCGTGGAGGTGCTGATCGGCGTGACGATTGCGCTGCTGGTCAACGTGCTGGTGATGCCGCCCAACTATGTGGCGCAGATCAAAAAGACCTACGCCAACCTGCGCAATCTGGTGGAGGAGTCCATCGACTATGCCTCCACCGGGGATACTATCGACGTACCGGGCGTCGATGCGATGATCCAGTCGCTGTCCCAGTCCATCAACCACTATGTGGCGGAGATCCGGATTTTCCGCGGCGGCGACCGGGAGGTTTTTCAGATTTCCTGCAAGATTTCCAACTTCAAACAGATGCTGCACGAGCTGATCAGCATTGAGGATCTGGAGCCGCGCCCGGTATCGAAGGACAGCCCGCAGTATCCCGTGTTCGAGTATCATTTGAACCGGCTGATCAGCCTGTATGAGGAAACGGTGCAGGACGACTAAGGAGCGTGACCCTCTATCAAACTGCCTAAAATTGGAATGCGGATTGTAAAATCCGCGCTCGCGGTGTTTCTCTGCTTTATGGTGTACCTGCTGCGCGGGCAGCAGGGCGTGCCGTTTTATTCCGCCATCGCGGCGGTGCTTTGCATGCAGCCGGCGGTTTCCAACAGCTTTAAGGTGGCCTGGAACCGGACGGTCGGCACCGTGATCGGCGCGGGTGCGGGCATGCTGGTGCTGCTGTTTGAGCGGGCGTTTATCCCGCGCAATTTGCCGCTGCTGCAGTACGGCTTGGTTTCTCTGGTCATTATTCCGCTGATCTACGTCACGCTGCTGGCGAAGAAACCCACGGCGTCCTACATCACCTGTGTGGTGTTCATGAGCATCACGGTTTCACACGGCGCGGACGTGAATCCCCAGCTGTTCGTATGGAACCGGATGCTGGATACGCTGATCGGCATTGCGGTAGCGGTGCTGGTCAACCTGCTGGTCAAACCGCCCTGGCAGGGCGCGCGGGTCCAAAAGAGCCGCGACGCGCTGCACAAGCTGCTCAGGGAAGCGGTGGACAACGCCATGGAGGGGATCAACGCGGACAGTGCTGTAGCACGGAAAGAATTGAAACAGCTCCGCAGCGGAATTGAGCTGTACCGGCAGGAGACAAAATACCTGCGCCGGCAGGAGGTGGAGCTCGACCGGCTTTCCGAGCGGCTTCCCCTGTACGAGGAGCTGCTGCACGAGCTGGAGGATCTGGCGCTGCTGGACCGCCAGCCCCGGACGGATGCCCTGCGGCCCGTGTACGATTACCATCTGGGCCGGTTGTCCGCCTTATATGAGGAAATACGGGAGGAAACAGATGATACGGGCGTTTCAGAAGCGTGATCTGGAGCCGGTGATGGAAATTTGGCTGTCCGCCAATTTACAGGCGCACCCCTTTGTGCCGCGCAGCTATTGGGAATCGCATTTTGCAGAGGTAAAAACGATGCTGCCGCAGGCGGAGCTTTACGTTGCGGAAGAGGACGGCGTGGTGCGTGGATTTATCGGTCTCGACGGCGGGTATATTGCTGGCCTGTTTGTCGCGGAGGCGTGGCGGTCCCGCGGGATCGGCAGGCAGCTGTTGAAAAAGGCAAAGTCGTTGTATCTGGCGCTTGCCCTGCATGTCTATGAGGAGAACGAACCGGCTGTCCGCTTTTACCGGCGCGAAGGGTTTTTGCAGGAAGAAACGCGCGTGGACCCGGAGACAAACTGCAGGGAAATCCGAATGCGCTGGGAAAAGGCCGGATGCAGATAGAAGGAAAGCGTCTCTGTGTACGCAAATGCATAAAAACCGGTTGAATGGACGAACCCCACCCCCGCCATCGGCGGGGGTGGGGTTCGTTTTTATCCGTTTATTTGGTTTTAACGGCTTCCGCCATCATGGCGGAGGCGACGCCGCCCGCCGCGCGGATACCGGAGTTGCCGTTTTCCACGACCACGGCGAAGGCGTAGGGCGTTTTTTCATCGGAGGAGAACCCGATCATCCAGGCGTTCGGCTTCAGGCCGCCGCCGACCTCCGCGGTGCCGGTCTTGGCGCAGACCGCCATGTTGGGGAACAGATTGTCCCCATATTCGCTGGTCACATTGTAGCGCATGGCCTCTTTCAGCTTGGCCGCCGTTTCCGGCTTGACCAGCTGGGCGCCCTTTTCCGTATGGCCCGCCCTGGTGGTCAGGCCGAAGTGCGTCGTAATGTTATCGATCATGTAGGGTTTGACGGGCGTGCCGTCGTTGGCGATCGCGCCCATCAGCAGCAGCATGTGGTACGGGTTGGTCAGGTCGGTGTACTGTCCCACGCCGCTCCAGCCCAGTTCGTTCGCCTCCGCGCCCTTGACGTTGTAGACGCTCTTGCTGGAGGGAATGCCGTCGAGCGTGAAGCTCTGGTTAAAGCCCATTGCGTCGGCCGCCGCGGTCATCTTTTCCTCGCCCAGCTCCATCGCCAGCTCCGCGAACACAATATTGCACGATTTGGCCAGGCCGTCCTTGAAGCCGATGGTTCCGTGCCTGCTCAGGCAGGTGATCTGGTTGCCGTTGACGGTAATGCTGCCGTTGCAGGTCCAGGTGCGGCTTTCCAGATCGGGGAGGTTCTCAATCGCGGCGGCGCTGGTGACGACCTTGAAGATGGAACCCGGCGTATAGGAGGCGGACAGCGCGCGGTTGAGGTAAACGCCGTCGTATTTGCCCGTCGTATCCGTGTTGAGATCGCCGGGGACGTTGCCGGGGTCAAAATTGGGACTGCTGGTCATGCAGAGGACCTCGCCGGTCTTGTAGTTGTAGAGCACGGCCGCGCCCTTTTGCCCGTTGAACTGCTGTAAAGCGATTTTGCAGAGGTTGCTGTCCAGCGTCAGCTTGACATCGTTCCCGGTGGTTTTGCCTGTGGGCGTCGCCAGCCCGGTAAAGACATTGTATCCCGCCAGCTCCGAACGGTAGCTGTACTGCACGCCGGTGGAGATATATCCGTTTGTGTCCCCCACCGTGTGCAGCATCGCCCGGCGCACGGTCTCGTCGCCGTTGTAGATGCGCTCGCCGTTTTCGCTTTTGGCAAGCACCACGTTGTTGCGGTCGAGGACCATACCTGCGTAGGAGAGCTGCCCGCCGCCCGCCAGATGCTTATTGTACGGCTGGAAGGCCCAGTTCCCGCCCTCCATGGCAAAGGAGAGCAGAAAGACGACCAAACCGACGAGGAACCCGCCGGTCAGAAGGTACAGAATCAGGGAACGCGTTCCCGTTGTTTTCATAGGCGCACCGCCTTTCTATATGAATTTGTCAGCGGGCGGCTTTTTGCCGCCGTGCGGCGTAGGTGCGTTCGTCAGAGGCCTTGATAAAGGCCAGAAGCCCCCAGCACGCCATCATGCTGGAACCACCCAGACTGACGAACGGAAGCGTCACGCCGGTCAGCGGCAGGACGTCCGTTGCGCCGAAGACGTTCAGGCAGGTCTGGAACAGCATCATACCCGCCGCCGCACAGGCGGAGATGGAGTAGAAGGTGGAGCGGCTGCGTGTGACGTCGGACCGCGCGTAGAAGACCAGCAGCGCGATGGAGATCACGACGACAAGCGCCAGCAGCAGGCCCAGCTCTTCGCTGAGCATGCCGAAAACCAGATCGCTGTTGGCGGCGAAGACGTTTTTCAGATAGCCGTTGCCCAAACCGACGCCGAAGAACCCGCCGCTCGCCGTGTAGGTGAGCACGCGCGTCTGCTGGAAGCCCGTCTCGTTGGCGTATTCCCAGACGTGCCGCCAGGCGGCGAAGCGCTGGGCGATGTACGGCTTGAATTTGAGGATCAGGAAAACGCCGAATACAGCGGCGGAACAGATCAGCACGATGGTGCGCACGCTGCCGGAGCGCATAAACGCGATAATCAGGAAGGTGACAAAGAAAATGCACGCCGTGCCGAAGTCGCGCATCAGGAAGAGCGCCCCCAGGCACGCGCCGCCGAACAGGATAAACCCGCCCAGATTGCGCGCCGTCTGCAAACGGTCCAGTGTGGATGCGCCGACAAAGACAAACGCAATTTTGATGAATTCCGACGGCTGGATGCTGATCGGGCCGATGGAAATCCAGTTGCGCGCGCCGTGGCTGACCTCCGCCAGCACCAGGTTGGCCGCAAAGAGGATCAGCGCCAGAATCGCAATGGCCAAACGGCATTTCATGACGCGGTCCAGGTCGTTCAGGAACCAGATCATCGCGCAGAACAGCACGATGCCCAGCAGCATCGCGCCCAGCTGCGTGTATGTTTTCTCCACGCCCGTCCCGGCGATCAGCATAATGCCGATGCCGGAGAGCAGGAACGCGACGGTTTCCAGCTCAAAGCTGACGCGGTTCAGCCCTTTCATGGAATAGAGGTAAAGGCCCCATTCCATCACAACCAGCGCGCCCAGCGGGATCAGGGGCATGTAGTCGAACGCTTCACCGGTAAAACAGACCTCGATGCACAGCAGGAGCTGAATCACCATGGTGGTGAAGAGCAGGCCGGGCGGAGACGCCGCGTGGCGCTGCCGCCGTTTGGGCTGCTTTAAATTTTTGACCTCGCTGGTCCGCTTGAGCATCAGGGAGGTGGACCCCATCGAGATCACGTCCCCGGGCAGAATCTGCGCGCTGTGATCGATCTTTTTGCCGTTGACGCGCGTGCCCGCCTTGGACTCCGTATCGACGACGATCCAGCCGCTTTCCCGGCGCATCAGCACGGCGTGGTCGCGGCTGGCGGTGCCGTCCGGCAGAACGATGTCGCAGCTGCGGCTGCGTCCCAGGGAATTTTCCCAGTACAGGACGGGGATGATCTCCTTGGTGACCATGTCCTGCAAAATGACGACGGGTTCTTCCCGCCGCCGTCCCGCCTTGAGGGAGAGGAAGCACCGGCAAACCACATAGATGGAAAGCAGCGGCACAAGGATCCGTACCAGGTACAGGGCTACGGACAGAATATTCTGGAGCACAGGATTGTCCAGCATGGGCCGGCCCCCTTTTTTATCAGATGAAGATTCGCGCGGTTGTCTTTATTGTGAACCGGAATGCGGAGAAAAAACCGCGCGCGTTTCTTTTCCTGTGAAACCACTGCTATTATACTAGCAAAAAAATGCAAAGTAAACCGAATGCCCTGTTTCGTAAGGGTTTTGTAATCTTGCGGAGAAGGGGAAATACTCCGCCGCAAGCGTGTTTCCGGAAGGATGGGGGGCAAAAAAAACAGCGTTCTTCGGGACAAATCTTGCCGCCGGAGAACGCTGTTTTTTACGCAAGGCCTTCTAATACGAGCATAAAAAAGATACAGGTGGTAAACAGCAGGGGCGAGACCAATACAATCACAGGCTTATTTTTTTGCTCCACTTTATCGTGAGCTTCGTCGATCAGCCGCGTTTTCCTCAGGGCAGTCACGACGGGTTTGTACAACAAAAGCGTGATTGCCGCGTTTAGCCCGCCTTTTAACAGATTGACTATTTACAGCTTCAACCCGATCACAAACATACTTAGATTGTTTTCTATAAGAAAAGAGAAAAATCACAATTAAACAAATCGCAGCTAGCGCTTTCCAATTAGCAGAAAACCAATGCCATTTTATAAATAAAGTCTGTAATATCCATATGATTGGAAAAAGAATTGCGGATGTCAAAAGCGAACGTGTGTAATTATTCGTTTCAGATAGTGTTGTTATTTTCGAATTCACGCGCTCTGCTTTGACAAAACTTGAATATGGCACATGATTTATAAATCGGACTTGTTTCAGAATAGGTTCTATAGCTAAGGAACCTATTCGATTAATGACAAGTCCCACGAAATAATACACAACTATATCTTCCATGACATTGTCGGTTGGGAAGGATGTTTCAAAAAAAATTTTAAGGATAAATACAAAGAAAGCCCCAGGCAATAAATTGGTCAATAATTGATATGAATCTAATTTCCCCAGAATGCTACTCATAAACTCTTATTCTCCTAAAAACACAATTGGTGATACTCGATCAAAGGACTCTTGGATTCCATTGACGAGCCCTTTTTTACGATGCATAAACAGCTTCCGCTCCGACAGTGATGTTTGAAATCCAAATTGGCCCACATTATTCAAAGTTGTGGATTGTCTAAAAAGGTGGTTGGCATCTACAGATAACTCCTGTTTTGCAAACCATAATTGGGCATCTTGCTTTTTGCTCCTGAGACTATATAATAGCGACTTATGTGAAAGTCTTTCCCATATGCACGTGTTTGCAACAATAAATTCTGTGTTGTAAATTTGTGGAAAATTACAAAGAAAATGTACATCCGGCATATGCGCCGTAATGAATACACCGTCTACTCCATCATTAGAGATGCACTGGAAGAAACCGTAAGAATCTGAAACACTTATTTGCATATGTCCCCAATCCGAAACTTCCGCACAGGTCACATCCTGAATGAAGACGCGCCTTGCCTGTAGTTGAGTTGTATCGACTGCAATTTTTGGATCAGCACTTAAAATCCATCTCACCAAGCGTTACTCCTTGCAGTTTATTTGGCATATTTGTGGACCCAGCCTTTGGATAATTCACGACTCCCGTTTTCGTATTCATTGCGGAGCTTAGACGTTCATCGTTCATGTACTTAGTAACTTTTTCAGAGCCACCACTTGTTGCACCAGATCCAGTATTGTCTGATATGAAGTATTTCTTGGCATATGGATCTCTCAGCGTCTCGAAAATAGCCTGTGCATCCTCAAGTTGCCCATGATGAGGCAATTGAATGATATCGTAATTGTCAATACTATGTAGATATGAGGGAGATGCGTCCCCGCAGAGCAAAATAGTCTCAAAATTTTTCAGTTTGCACGTCAACTGAACACTTGCTGCATTCATCACCGTCTCTTCGGCATGTCCTTCACCGATTACATCATTAGTGCGGTTATCAACCGCTTTGGCTGCAACATCGGTAAACTCATCCTCTGTGGGACCAACAATTGTGCAGTTCCCGACTATCGTACCTTTTAATGCCTCCACTGCGGAAAATCCATACCCTTCTGCAGATTCGATAATTTCCTTAATATTATCGAATTCCTCTAACAGTGCTATTTTTAGGCTTTCTCGCGTCCGCCGCTTGTCGTTGACTTTGTCAAGAATGGTATCAACATGTTTCAAATACTGATGGGTATAGACGCTTACCGCATATTTGGCTTTGGAATCCAACCATGAAAGCAGATCGCAGGCGCCATTGGTGTGGTCGCTATCATTATGCGATACCACAATATGTATTTGTTTGATGGAAGGGTTTTCCAGCAAAAGGGCTTCTGTAGCTTCTGCGTGCCTTATATGGCCGCAATCATACACGACCAGAGAAGTGGTGTCGTAAAGTAATATACAATCCCCATAACGTGTATCCTTGTCCCCATCATAATAGCTAAGAGCTTTTAACTGCATATAACATCCTTTCTGCAGACAAGTAAAGGTGGTCTGCTCACCTGAATATAGTGATGCCACTAATTAATGGCGCTTCAGCACTCACAGGATGCGAGTGCTAATTTAAGGCAAGTATAGCACCCAAAGCAGGTTCAGTCAAGAGGATCTTGAAAGAAAATGTGATTTTTTCTCATAATCGATGAAACTTTTCGATGAAATAAAAGTGTTCTAATTGACAAACGTGACAATTTCGTTTATATTTACAATTACATAAGCTTGGAGGGGATAATATGTTAGTGGAATTTAGAGTCAGTAATTTTCTTTCCTTTGATGAGGAACAGACTTTTTCTATGGAAGCTGGTAAAGTCAGAAATAACATTGACCGTGTATATACAGACAAAAGATTTAAGCTTCTCAAATTTATGGCTATATATGGTTCAAATGCATCAGGAAAATCAAACTTAGTGAGCGCGTTTAATTTTGCGCAAACCGTTATTGTAAGAGGGATGCAGGCGGGTTTCAGCAGTAATTATTGCAGACTGGGCGAGGAAAATAGGCTTAAGCCGTCACATTTTGAGTTTACAATCAAGTTAGGACACGAACGTTATATTTACGGATTTGAAATAATACTAAGCGAGGGGCGCTTTGTGAAAGAATATTTAAAAAAGTGCCGTTCAGGGGCTTTGCATAAAACTGTTTTTCAGAGAGATATTTCTGTGGGGGATTACGAAGTCGATTCATTTTTTAAAGATACCGCAATAAACGAACGCTTAAAAATCTATGCAGATGATGTAAAAGAAGATGACTCCATTCTATTCTTGAGCTTGATGAACAAAAATAAAGAATCTCTATACTCAGATGCCTCAGAAATTCAAATATATAAACGAGTTTTTAACTGGATTAAGTATAAATTGAGTGTGAACTATCCTGATAGGCCGATAACGAGTTATTCCTATCTAATGGATGCTGAAAGAGTTGACCAAATAGGTAAATGGCTATCAACATTTGGAACAGGTGTATCTGAGTTTGTAATTGCTAATGTGTCATTAGAGAAAGTTACGGCTACGACATCTAAAGACATTATGCAGGACATAATTGAAAGCCTTAATGAGCAGAAAAGACTCTACGATGAAAAAGGGAGAAAGAGTAATCCTGCGGTCATGCTTCGATCAATGGGAGACAACTCCATGTTTATTATTGAGTTAGAAGGGGAAAACGTGCAATGCAAGACTTTAGAGTTTAAGCATGAAAGAACAAATGCAATCTTTTCACTGGAGGAAGAATCGGATGGCACCATTCGCTTATTGGATTTAATAGAGGTATTATTGAGCAAAGATAGCGAACGCATATATATTATCGATGAGATAAATAGGCGGTTTCATCCACTGCTCACATATAAGTTTATTGAGGAATATTTAAAACTAGCTGCAACACGTAATATCCAACTAATCGTAACGACACATGAATCCAAACTAATGGATTTCGAACTGCTTCGAAAAGATGAAATTGGTTTTATTGACAAAGATGAAGATGGAAAGTCAACGATTTATTCTTTAGACAAGTTTAATGAGCGTTTCGATAAAAAGGTTTGTAAGGCTTATTTTGACGGTAGCTATGGAGCAATTCCTAAGTTTAAAAAGCAATAGCATTTTCTTTCTATCGCGATAATTGGAACGCAAGATATATTATTCACTTGCGTAGGAGGTGGTGCTTCATTGAAGGAGCGTAAAAAACCGGGGCCGCATCCAGAAAAGCCTTTTCAGAAGAAATAAATAAGCGGCGTTCTCTGCGGTTCTGCATCCGTGAGAGGACGCCATATTTTTATATTTTATCTTGACTCTTGACTTTCCGTCGCTACTCCTATATCGCTATAGTAGCGACGGAAAGGAGGCGTGTATGCCGCCAAAGAAAATGGGTCGTCCTGTATCTCCAAATTCCAAACACACCATGTTCCGTGTTCGTCTGGATGACGTATCACTGGCTAAGCTTGAAGAGTGTGCAAAAGAATTGCACACGACGATGTCTGACATTGTGCGCAGGGGAATTGATCGGATACACGATGATCTGAACAAAAAATAAAGGAAGTGGCAGTCTCTCCCTAAAGCGACATGCCACTTCCCCCACACCGGCAAATGCCCAAAGGCAAATACGGCGTAAATATTATACCATGCGCCGCAATTCCTTTCAAGCGCTGCCGGTATGTACCAACAATTGCCTTGACTTTCATGCGCATATTATTTATAATATATATGCGCATGAAAGTGGGGTGAGCATGTGGCGCCAAAGAAAATGGGGCGGCCTCCGTCTGGTGACAAACCCATGAAGGACAGGATCTTTGTATTAGTGGATGATGATACAAAGATGAAGCTGGAATTTTGTAAGAAAGCTTTGGATACAACAACCTCTGATATTGTCCGAAAAGGAATTAACCAGATATATGACGGCCTCAATAAAAAATAAGGAAGTGGCAGTCTCTCCCTAAAGCGACATGTCACTTCCCCCAATACCGGCAAATACCCAAAGGCAAATACGGCGTAAATATTATACCATGCGCCGCGGCTCCTTTCAAGCATTGCCGGTTGAACAAAGAAAGGAAGCGTTTTTATGATTATACGGCAATTGGATGAAAAACAGTTTGCATGGTTCCATCGTTCTCTGATGCGCCATGCCCACGCCGAGCCGCTGGACGCGAGCTATACGGTAAACATGAAGATCAACCGGGCGGAATACGACGTCAGGCTGCAACCGGAGGAAGACAACCAGATCGCGGTTTTGCAGGCCCTGCGCGTCGACCGGAACAACTACGGCCCTGATTTTACCCTGATTACCGCAGACAACCTGCTGTCCTCCCTGCTGGAAATCCTGATCACACAGGGAATCGATTGAGTGCGGAAGCTTGAATAAGGGTTCATCCGTGCGATAAGAACATAGAGAAAAAGCTCTTCCTGTTGGCCCGTGACGTCCAACAGGAAGAGCTTTTCCATGCTCAAAGATTCTTGTATCAATCCATTATGCCGCGTTTATCGCGCCAGACGGATATTCGTGGGACACAGAAGCCCCAGTTCTTCCATAAAGCGGGGCAGACCGGCCTCAAAATTGACGCCGTAGCGCTGGTCGGTTTCGGATTCGCGGGTGCGGCGGATGCTGCCGCAGGTGTAGTCCACCGCGAGCTGCATGGCGTTTTTCAGCGGCATGCCGTTGAGCAGGCCGGACAGCAGCGCGCTGCCAAACAGGTCGCCGGTGCCGTGGTAGTAGCCCTCCACGCGCGGGGAGAACGCATAGCTGACGCGGCCCGTCGCCTTGTCGTAACCGGCCGCGCCCAGCAGGCTGGGGCTGAACCACACGCCGGTCAGCACCACCTGACGCGGGCCGAGCTCCGCCAGCCTCTCCAGCAGGTTTTCTATGTAGGGCCGGTCGTAAGGGCCGTCATAAAATTCCTCGCCAAGAAGGAACGCCGCTTCCGTCAGGTTGGGGACGATCAGATCCGCCTTTGCGCAGAGCTGTTTCATGCGCTTTGCCGTCTGCGGCGTGCAGGAGGCGTACAGCTTTCCGTTGTCCGCCATGACGGGGTCCACCATGACCAGCGTTTCACTGGTGCGGAACTGGTCAAAAATGTTGCCGACGATTTCCGCCTGTTCCTCAGAACCGAGGAAGCCGGAATACAGCGCGTCGAAGCGCAGGTCCAGGCTTTTCCAATGGTCCGCAAACGCGCGCAGGTCGTCGGTCAGGTCGCGGTACGTGCATGCGCCCAGCCCGCCCGTGTGGGAAGAAAGAACGGCGGTCGGAATCGCGCTGGCCTCAATTCCGGCGGCGGAAAGAACCGGAAGAATAACGGTCAAGGAGCACTTTCCAAAACCGGAAATATCGTGAATGGCGGCCACTCTTTTTTGTCTCATTACAATTTACCGGGGCGCTTTGGCCCCCCTCGCGCGCCCTGCCGCGCAAGGTCCTATCTTTGCGTATTTTGTACGCTGAAACCCGTGCGTTTCAGCCGTAGGCTTCCTATTTTATGAGAAACGGCAAGTAAAATCAAGGCGAAAAATGTAACAAGAAAACAAATATTTCCCGACGGGATTCGGGTTATTCCCCGCGCTTTTCCGCGACTTCTCCGGCGCGCTTGTAAATGCTGTGGGCGGGCACGTATCCGCGCACCATGGAGAGCGGGTAGATGTTGCTGCCGCGGCCGATCACAGAGCCGGGATTCAGCACGGAGTTGCAGCCGACCTCCACATGGTCGCCCAGCATCGCGCCGAATTTTTTGCGGCCCGTTTCAACACAGGCGTCGCCCACCCTGACGGTGACGAGCGTTTTATCCGCCTTGACATTGGAGGTGATGGAGCCCGCGCCCATGTGGGACTTGTAGCCGAGGATGGAATCGCCCACATAATTGTAGTGCGGAACCTGCACGTTATCGAACAGGATCACATTTTTGAGTTCCGTCGAGTTGCCGACCACGCAGTTCGCTCCCACCAGCGCGTTGCCGCGGATAAAGGCGCCCTGGCGGACCTCCGTGTGCGGGCCGATGATTGCGGGGCCGTGGAGATAGGCGGTGCCAAACACCGTGGCGCTTTTGGCGACCCAAATATCGTCGCCGCGTTTGTCGTATTCCTCCGGGGAAAGTGTCGCGCCCAGCTTCAGGATAAAGCCGCCGATCTCGGGCAGGACTTCCCACGGATAATCGTATTGCTTCATCAGGTCCGCCGCCGCGGTATGGGAGAGGTCATACAGGTTTTCAATCCGGATACAGTCTGTCATGGTAAAGTACTCCTCCTATAAAGGGGGCGCGACTGCAGAGCAGCGCGCCCGGTATCCTTCTATTATATTTTCCGTTTGCCCGCGGGTCAATGGAAATCCGTTGGAAATTCCAGCATTTAGCTTTTTTGGTAGACCAGATTTTTTAACAGAAGCAAATCGCCGGTGTCCAGAACGTCGTCCCGGTTCAGGTCTGCGGCGGTTGCGGCGGCGTCGCTCAGGTAAACGCCGTTCGTCAAAAATTCGTATAAACGCTGGACGTCGTTGGAATCCGCTTTCCCGCGGCCCGTGAGGTCGCCGGGGATGCAGGCGATCACCCGGGAATCCAGGCTGCCGCCGATCCATACGTCGACAACGTCCCCGGTAACCACGCGTCCTTTCAGCTTGCGGGTTCCGTCCGCCGCTGTGACCTGTACGATACCGCCGGTCTGCTCCAAATAAAATTGTTCCATCTCAGTGACCGTGACCGGCCCGTCGAACAGGTGAAAATTGGATTCGACCGGCGGGTCCTTCTCCGGCAGGCTGCTGTCCTCCGGATTTGGGTCGGAACCGCTTGATTCCGGCGGCGGAGGGTCGGAGGAGTCCGGGTCAGGTGTTTCGCCGCCCTCCTGCGGCATCGTTTCCGAGACAGAAAGCTCGTAATCGGCGCTGTCGAATCGGTAGACCGAAATGGGCGTCGCGTCGGTGATTTCCTCGAGGGGCGGGGCCGTTACCAGACAGAGCCTTCCGCCGTCCTCCGCGCGGCAGGCCCGTGTGTAATCGCAGACCGCGTTGCGGATGATACGGCCTTCGATCTCCCCGGTTCCGACCCGGCAGCGGGTGATCTGGATCGCAGGCGCGGTTTTTTCGCTCGCCTCTTCCAACAGGTCTGTGACGGAAAACAGGAGGTACAGGCTTTCATCCGCCGTCAATACGCGTTCGTAAGCGGGGAAGAAGTTCTGTAACAGCTGCACCTGCCAGCCGGAGGACGACGCGGTCAGCTTGGCCAGGTAAGTCTTGGAGACGCCGTCCGAGGTGACGGCAAAGTACCCGCCGTCCGATGCGGGAAGCAGCGTCTGGTTTTCCGGCAGAATATAAAGGCTGTCGATCCGGGAGAGGTCTGGCAGGTCTTCCTGTGTTCCGCTGGCCGCGCCCAACAGCGTGACGAGGACAGTGAGCACAGCCCAGCAGACCGCAATCGCACCGAACCGGCGCAGGCGTTTTTTCATCATTGACCCTCCCGATTGGCATATTTTTCCTGATCCTATCATAGCCGATGGGCGGGATTCATGACGAAATAGTGAAAAAATTTTACGTGATTATTTGCAGATAAGCAGTAAAAAAGCGAAGACCGGTATAACCGGTCTTCGCTTTTTTGGGGAGGAGTTGTATTGAAAAGGCGTGACAATCTTTGCCACGGAACTTATAATCAAGCTTTGTTTTCCTTTTTCTGGTTTCCATTATAATACCGGGAAAAAGCACTGTCAATCATTTCACAAATGTGTTGGATAGAATCTCTGTTTTGGACAAAACGTGACTTTTCAAATGGGATTTTTAGCGATTTTTTACATGAAGTTTTCGACGATTTTCGTAATAAAAAGAGGATGTCGATCGATTTATCAGTTTACTTAGATGAATAGAAGATGTGTAGAAATCGTAGAAACAACACCGCCGAAGGTCTCGTTTTGCGGAAAACGGAGTCCTTCCATTAAAAATATGATGCGTCCAAATAGAAACATTCCGATTTCTACCTGAAATGTGGTACAATAGACCTAAAATCAAATCGGTAGGCAAAGGGGCTTGAAATACGCGCATGGAACAGATCAAAAAGAACGACCGGATTGAGTTGGAAATTACCGGATATACGGCGGAGGGAAGCGGCGTAGGCCGCTGGCAGGGAATGGCGGTTTTTGTGCCGATGGCGGCCGTTGGGGACCGCTTGGAAACGCGCGTGTTAAAAGTGGCCAAAACCCACGCGTTTGGAAAAATAGAACAGATTTTACAGCCATCCCCGGAGCGGGTCGCGCCGGACTGTGCGCATTTCTCCCAGTGCGGCGGCTGCGTCTATCGACATCTCTCCTATGAGGCGGAACTACGGGCCAAGCTGCAGCGCGTCAAGGACGCGATAACGCGCATCGGCGGCTTTCCGGACCTGCCGGTCCGGGAAATTCTCGGCGCGGAACAGCCGGACGGATACCGCAATAAGGCGCAGCTGCCGATCGGCAGGGGGCCGGACGGGGAAATTGTCCTGGGCTTCTATGCGAACCACAGCCACCGGATCGTCGGCTGCGACCAATGCCGCCTGCAGCCGCCCGCCTTTGCGGCGGCGATGGACGCATTTCGCGAATGGGCGCGGCTGAGCGGCGACGAGCCTTACGACGAACTGACGGGAAAGGGCCGCCTGCGCCACCTGTACCTGCGCCAGGCCGACGCGACCGGCGAGGTGATGGTCTGCGTGGTGGTTAACGGGAACGGCGTGCACAAGGAACCGGAGCTGGTCGAACGGCTGCGGGAAAAAGTTCCCGGACTGAAAAGCGTGATGATCAACAGCAACCGCGAGCGGACCAATGTGGTGCTGGGCAAAAAGAACCGCGTGGTCTGGGGGCAGGACCATATCACAGACCGCCTCTGCGGGCTGGAATTTCACATTTCCCCGCTGTCCTTTTATCAGGTGAACCGCACACAGGCGGAGCGATTGTATCAAAAGGCGGCGGAATACGCGGGCCTGACCGGGAAAGAGACGCTGCTGGACCTCTACTGCGGCACAGGGACCATCAGCCTGTCCATGGCGGGCCGCGCCGGGCGGGTGATCGGCGTGGAGGTGGTAGCGCAGGCGGTGGAAGACGCGCGGGAAAATGCGGTGCGCAATGGGATCGAAAACGCGGAATTCTTCTGCGGGGATGCGGCGGAAGCCGCCGCAGAGCTGCGCGCCCGTGGGGAAAAGCCGGATGTGGTGATTCTGGACCCGCCGCGCAAGGGCTGTGCGCCGGAACTGCTGCAGACCGTGGCGCAGATGCAGCCGCAGCGCGTTGTGTATGTCTCCTGCGATCCCGCCACACTGGCAAGGGATTTGAAGCGCCTCGCGGAGCTCGGCTACGAGCCGCAGGAACTGACGCCGGTGGATATGTTCCCAAGGACCGCGCATGTGGAAAGCGTGGTGCTTTTAAATATGAGATAGGAATATAGATAAAAAGAGTCGCGCATCTGCAAAGCATGAAATAAAAAATAGGAGAAACCATATGAAACTGCTTTTTAAACAGCGCTTTTTTTCCTGGTTTGACAGCTACGACATTTACGACGAAAACGGGAAAACCGTCTATACCGTGGAAGGGAAGCTCAGTTGGGGCCATCTGCTGGAAATCCATGATGCGCTCGGGCGCCATGTGGGGACCGTGAAAGAAGAGGTGCTCTCATTTTTACCGCGTTTTGCGCTCTATGTGCAGGATCGGAAAATCGGGGAGATCAAAAAAGAGCTGACCTTTTTTAAACCGGCCTTTACCCTGGACTGCAACGGCTGGAGTGTAAAAGGTGATATTCTGGAGTGGGACTACCAGGTCGACGCGCCGGGCGGGAGAACGGTGATGCTGGCCAGCAAGGAGGTCTGGAACTGGACGGATACATACACGCTTTCCATTGAGCGGGAAGAGGACGCGCTGCTTTGCCTGATGATCGTATTGGCGATCGACGCTGCCAAGTGCTCCAGAGGGAACGGATAAGCTGCCCTTCCAATTGGGAAGATGGCGGGACGCGAGAGGGAAAAAGGGAACAGGGGATTGGTATCATGAAAACAAATGGATTTATAGGAAATATGTATCGGAGAAGTGCAGACTACTTTACCCATTACCGGGAGGATATCACAAATAATAATTTTATTATTTTGCGCAAGGCCGGGATTATCTATTTACTTTTGCTTACGTTTTATGCGGTGCTTTCTACTTTTATGTTCCGGAATACCACGCTGCTCAGCTGCTATGTTGTCTTTTGGGTGCTGTCGGTTGCGTTTGTCATTGTAGCAAGGAACTGTTACATAAAGCACAGGAAATCTTACCGCGCGATGCAAACGCTCTGTATGCTGTTTATTGTGCTGGTGATGGCGTTTATCATAGTAATCAGTGTGTTTCCGTATCCTACCAAACCGTCCATCTTTTTTCCCATCATGTATCTGGTCATGACGGTTCTGTTTGTCTTTCCCATGTGGAAGACAAACCTGCTGCTGTCGGCAATTGAGGCGGTGTTTGTAGTGCTGGTTCTTTTGTTTAAAACGCCGGACGGCTATTCCTATGATATTTTTGCTTCGGTGACAGCCTGGGTGATCGGATTTGCCTTTACATATCTCATTCTGGACCTGCGCCTTCGGGAAAACGACGTCCGCCGTGAGCTGGAGCGGATCAGCCTGATCGACGAGATCACAGGGCTCTCGAACCGGCGCGACTTCAACCGGTACATTGCACAGACATATGCGGAATGCCGGCGGAAAAAGCAGCCGATCGCCCTGTTTATGATGGACATCGACCATTTTAAAGATTACAACGACGATTATGGACATCTGGCCGGGGACGCCTGCCTGTCCCTGCTGGGGCAGGCGCTGCACGATGTCTTTGCGGAGAACGACATATATATTTCCCGTTACGGGGGAGAAGAATTCACATTGGTCCTGGTGGGCCGGCAAGTCAGGCAGACAGAGCAGATTGTCGAAGAAATTATGGATTGTGTGCGGCAGTGTGCAATTGAACGGAAGGGAAGCGCCACAGGCTACATTACCATCAGCATCGGCGTGGCGCAGGACGCCTGCCCGCAGAAAGAATCCTATATTGATTTGATTCAGCAGGCGGACACCGCACTGTATTATGCCAAGGAGAATGGACGCAATTGCGCGGCATATTACCATGAAGAAATGGGCTTGAAGAAGAAAACAGGATCGCCTGTTACGGGGTTGCACCAATGAAAGAAAATCAAACTGGTCGTTGGCAGGCGGTTTACCGCTGGCTGGAAGAAAATAAAATCCTGCTGTCTATCCGGCAGGGCATGATGCTGGCGGTTCCCCTGATTATGACGGGGGCTGTGGCTTTGCTGCTGCTCAGCATCCCGATCCCGGCCTATCAGGAGCTGTTGTCCACCCTGTTTGGAGGGGCGGTTCGTCAGTTCCTCTCCACCGTACAGGGTGCAACACTGGGAATGATTTCCTTCGTGATTCTGGTAACCACCAGCATCAGCTATGAATCGCTGAGCCGCCTGCCCTATCGCGGCGTCGTGCCAATGGTCAGCCTCTGCTCCTATGTAGCCTTTACGGCCGGCGGAGACCAACAGATGGCGTTTACCATCTTTGAAAGCACCTGGTTGTTTCACGCTATTTTCTGCGGTGTGGTTTCGTCCGCCGCCTTTGTCTGGCTGAAGGGCCGCCTGCCGGAGGGCGGGCGGATCTACACGGACGGGGAAGACGATCTGTTCCAGTACGCGCTGCATGCGGTTATTCCTGCGGCGGCGGTGATCGCCGCCTTTGCGCTGTGCAACCGCCTGCTGATGAGCGTGTTCGGCACGTCGAACATCCAGACGGTATTCTGGGAGTCGGGCAACCGCGTATTTGACCATCTGGGCCGGAACCTGGGAAGCGGTCTGCTGTTTCTGCTTCTGATGCACCTGATGTGGTTTTTTGGTATTCACGGCAGCAACGTTCTGGATGACGTGGCAAGGAACGTGTTCAATGCCGGTCTGGACGTCAATGTGCAGCTGGTCGCTGCCGGGCAGGCGCCGACCGAAGTGATCAGCAAGCCGTTTTTTGACACCTTTGCGCTGTTCGGCGGCTGCGGCGCGCTGCTGTGCCTGATTCTGGCGATCCTGCTGGCGGAGCGCCGAACCAATATCCGGCGGCTGACCAAAGCGGCGTTTTTGCCCGCGTTGTTCAATATGAACGAGCTGATGATTTTTGGCCTTCCAATTGTGCTGAATCCGGTCTACCTGATCCCGTTTGTCGGCGCGCCCCTGCTGCTGGCGGCAATCAGCTATTTTGCGACGGTTTGGGGCTTTGTGCCTTACGTTACGCACTCTGTAGAATGGACCACGCCCATCTTTCTGAGCGGCTATGTGGCGACCGGTTCCGTGGCGGGCAGCCTGCTGCAGCTCTTTAATCTGGCGGTCGGCACAGCCGTCTATTTTCCGTTTGTGCGCCTGGCGCAAAAGCTGCACCACCGGAACCGCGAGGAAAATATCAGCCGCTTGGCGGATGAGGTCCGGGCGATGGAGCAGCACGGCCAGCGCCAGCCGCTGACGGCCCGTACCGACATGCTGGGCATGACGGCAAAAGGTCTGGCGGGAGATCTGCGGCGCGCGATCCGTGCCGGACAGGTACAGCTGCACTATCAGCCGCAGGTGAACCGGGACGGCGTCATTGTCGGCGCGGAGGCCCTTCTGCGCTGGCGCCGTGAGAACGGGCAGTGTTTTTATCCGCCGCTGGTCATTGCCATCGCGGAGGAAACCGGACAAATGGACGATTTGGGCAGCTTCATCATCCAGCAGGCGTGCGCCGACCTGGAAGAATTGACCTGTCTGTTCGGCAACGGCATGGAAATTTCCATCAACCTGACGGCGGGACAGATTTCTGACGGCAACGTGCTGCAGGAAATCCGGGATAAGATCAGTGCCCACCGTTTTAAAGGAAAGCAGCTGGGATTGGAGCTGACGGAGCAGACAGCCCTGCAGATTTCTCCTGAAATCAGTGAACAGCTCCAGAACATGCGCGGCCTTGGAATGCAGGTGATTATGGACGACTTCGGCATGGGGCACAGCTCCATGATGTACCTGCGGGAAAACCAGTTCGACGTAGTCAAGCTGGATGGCAGTCTGGTGCGGGATGTGCTGACCAACAAGCGCAGCCGGGATATCATTTCCTCCATCATCTATTTGGCGGAATCGCTGGAATTCCAGGTGATCGCGGAATTTGTGGAAACGGAAGAACAGCGCGCCGTGCTGGAAGAGCTGGGATGCGTGTTTTATCAGGGGTATCTGTTCAGCAAGCCGGTGCCGTTTGAAGATTTGATCAAACTGGTTGCAAGGAACCGCAACGGGATCGAACAAAACAATCAGGAAAAGGAATAAAATAATCATGGAATGGATACAGAAAGACAGTTGTCTGGATGCATATCTGCAATCCAGCCGCAGCATCGATTTTACCGATCCGCTGATTCAGGCGCAGGCAGAATCGATATTCAGGGACTGCGGCGGTGAACTGGAAAAAATCAACGCCGCTTTCCTGTTTGTGCGTGATGAAATACCGCATTCCGGCGATCTCAGGAGCCGCCGCGTTACACGCACCGCATCGGAAGCGCTGCGGTACCGGGAGGGCATCTGCTATGCGAAATCCGCTTTACTGGCTGCTTTGCTGCGCAGCACCGGGATTCCAGCGGGGATCTGTTACCAGCGGCTGACACGGGGCGATACGCCCGAAACGGGATACTGTATCCACGCGCTGAACGCGGTATATCTCTCCGGATGGGACCGCTGGGTGCGGCTGGACGCGCGCGGCAATACGGGTGTAAAAAACGCACAATTTTATATGGATGATCCGCTGCGGGAACAAGTCGCGTTTCCGGTGCGGCCGGCGTACGATGAAAAGGATTATACGGAAATTTATGCGGAGCCGCTGCCCGCCGTGATGCAGACGCTGGAACGGTACGAGGACTGCCGCGAAATGCTTGCGCACGGTCTGCCGCAGTCGCTCGATGGAAAGCCCCCTGTCATTTTGGAAACAGACCGTTTGCTCCTGCGGGAGATGCAGGAAGAGGACCTGCCGGACCTGCGGGAAATCTTGCAGAACAAAGAGGTGATGACCGCCTACGAACACGCTTTCAGCGAGCAGGAAGTGCGCGATTGGCTGGAGAATCAGCAGCGCCGCTACCGGGAGGACGGATTCGGCCTGTGGGCGGTTGTACTCAAGCAGACGAAGGAAGTGATCGGACAGACCGGCCTGACCATGCAGGACGCGGGCGGAAAACAGGTGGTCGAGGTCGGCTATCTGTTTAAGAAATCGTTTTGGCATAAGGGGTATGCGACGGAAGCCGCCATTGCCTGTAAGCGCTATGCGTTTGAAACGCTGCATGCGGAAGAGGTGTACTCCATCATCCGGGACAACAATTTCGCTTCCCAGGCGGTGGCAAGAAGAAACGGAATGCGGCCGGTCGGTCGGATCGTCAAGCAGTATTATCAAATGGAACTGCCGCATCTGCTTTTCCGGGCGGAGCGGCAAAGCTTCTGAACCGGCATGGGGCAGGGTGGGGTGGCCATGTTATCTGCGGCGCGGATGTGGAGAACATGAAAATGGTGTGTTTTCCCAAATTTTGCGTACTTTCCAGGTGATCTGTCAAAAAAGGACTTTTTGTTGCTTTGAAATTGAAAAAATCCTGCAAGTTTTCTTAATAAAATAAAAAATATTTTCCAAAATTCACCTGTATATATGACAATAAATTCCTATTCCCGTATCATTAAAGAACATGGATAACCCGGCAAACAGCCGGGAGAACGATGAAAGGGTGGGATATTTTTTATGAGAGGTATGAAAAAATGGCTGGCTCTGCTGCTGACGCTGGCAATGGTGTGCTCCTGCGGCTTGACGGCGTTTGCCGCTTCGGGCGGGCGCAATGCCAGCGCGACGTTCCGGGTGACGGATCCAAGCGGAAAGACCAGCTCCGGCACGATCAATTTTGCGCGCGGCGAAAGCTTTACCATCGGCTACACCTGGGGAAAGGACCCCAACTACAAGTACAAGGATTGCTGGGTGCTGACGATCAACGGCGCACAGATCGTCCAGCGCTACGGAAAGTACACCTTTATGAAGGTTGACGGCGTGAACGGCGTCGATCCGCTGAAAGGGAACCTGTCTCAGGCGACCATTCTCTATGAAGGAAGCAGCACCAGCGGGACTGCTCCTTCCGTCATCTACGCGGCGCAGGACTGTACCCCTGCCGGGACGATCACCTATTCGGGCTACGGCTGGCAGGGCGGCTCCACGCTGAACTTCAACCAGGCTCCCGCGCCCGCTGAATATGCGCTGACCTACAGCGCAAACGGCAGCGCGGTGACCAATCTGCCGGCAAACGGCGTTTATACAGCCGGCAAAACCGTTGTGATTCCCAATCAAAAGCCGGAACGCGAGGGGTACACCTTCCTGAACTGGCTGGACGCGGCGGGGAACAAGGCGTATAATCCGGGAGACAGCTTTGCCATGCCGGAGCGTTCTGTAACGCTTACCGCGCAATGGAAAGAGAATACCACCACGCCGGAAGAGTGGCAGCGCGATACGTACAAGACATTTACAGTGACCGATATGGACGGCAACAAGACCACACAGACTATCTTTTTTAACAGCAAGGAGTCCTTTACCATCGGCTACGCCTGGGGTAAAGACCCGCTGAACCAGACCAAAGACTGCTGGGTGCTGACGATCAACGGCGCACCCGTCAGCCAGGATGGCGCGGGAAAATATGCGTTCTACAAGGTGGACGGCGTCAACCTGACCAATACCGCGGGCTATGCGGGACCGCCCACCAGGGCGACGATCAGTTATGAAGGCAGCCGGAGCGCAGGCGTCGGCCCGTCCGTCATCTATGCGCCGCAGGATTGTGTGCCGAACCGCGTGCTGACCTATGCCAATTTCTCCGGCAATCTGTGGGAGGGCATCCAGTTTGTCAGCACAAAGAAATCGTACGACGTTTTGTTTGCCGGCAACGCGGACGGCGAACCCGTGGCCGGCATGCCGGAGAACACCACCTGCGTGGAGGGTGAAAGCTATTCCATTCCTGCCGAAGAACCCAGCCGCGACGGCTTCCGCTTCCTGGGATGGAAGGGCGCGGACGGTGAGATTTACCGCGCGGGAACGGAAAAGGACGGCTTTACCATGCCGGGCGAGGCCGTGACGCTGGCCGCCCAGTGGGAAAAGATCGTGACCGTTTCCGGTACTGTTGTTTTAAACAGTGCAGCGCTTGCAAACTATCCGGTTGTCCTGAAAAATCTGGATACAAACGACACCATGAAGTTGACGACGGATGCAGATGGAAAGTTTACATCTGGTGATTTAAAGGCGGGAAAATACCGTTTGTATATCGCGCAGAATGACGACCATTACGGCTATTTTGCCGACTTTACCGTGGACGGTGTTGCAGTGCGCGACATTGCACTGGAGTCCAAGGCGCCGGTTGCAGTGGCGGAGCCGGTATTAAAAGGGACGGTAACCACTGCGGATGGTGCGTTTGCAGCAAATTATTCCATTTCCCTGCGCAATTTGGGGACGAATGAAGCGTTTTCCGTTCATACAGATGCGGACGGGCATTATGAGCTGGAGAATATTCCGTTTGGGACTTACCGCATCTACATTGGTGCGAAAAACGGCAGCGCCGCGTACAGCGCAACCTTCCAGGTTAATGCGACCGGGACGGAGCATAATGTGGTATTAAAGGCCGCATAAAGGAAGAATGGAAATAATATGGGACGCTCTCCTTCGGGAGGGCGTCTTTTTACATGCTGTAAAAGTCTGGCTTTTTACAGGAATCCCGGCTATAATATACGGTACGACAGATGATCGATTGTGATCTTGGCGGCAAACAGGCTGTGACGCAAGAAGTATGGCGCACGCTGTGGCGGGCGGCATTCTGGTGTTTGCGGCTGTGCCGGAACAAGCTTGTCCAATTTGCCGCCGGAAAGAATGCTATAAATAGAGATAAGGAGTTTCTTTATGGAACAAAAGGAACAGGATAATAGACGGCAGGAGCCGGAGCGCAACCCGAACCCCTGCCCGCTGTACCGCAAATGCGGCGGATGCCAGCTGCAAAATATGTCGTATCCGCGCCAGCTGCGCTGGAAACAGGAGCGCGTGGAAAAGCTTTTGGGGAAATTTCACTCGGTCAGTCCCATCATCGGGATGGAAAACCCGTACCATTATCGCAACAAAGTGCAAGCGGCGTTTGCATTGGACCGGAGCAGGAAGATCATCTCCGGCGTATATCAGGCCAGCACACACCGCGTCGTGCCCGTGGAAAGCTGCATGATTGAGGATGAAACCGCCGATCGCATCGTACTCACCATCCGGAAGCTGATGAAGGATTTCCGCATGGAACCGTATAATGAGGATACTGGACGCGGGTTGGTGCGGCATGTGCTGGTTAAGCGCGGCTTTGTCAGCGGCCAGGTCATGGTGGTACTGGTGACTGCGTCCCCCATCCTGCCCGCCAAGAATAATTTTGTCAAGTCGCTGCGCAAAGAGCATCCGGAAATCACCACGATTTTGCAGAATGTCAACAACCGCGCCACCAGCATGGTGCTGGGAGAGGCGGAAAAAGTCCTTTACGGCCCGGGATATATCGAAGAGACGCTCTGCGGATGCGTTTTCCGTATTTCCGCAAAATCTTTTTACCAGATCAATCCGATTCAGACGGAAGTGCTCTATCAAAAGGCCATTGAGCTGGCAGGTCTGACGGGAACGGAAACCGTGATCGACGCCTACTGCGGCACGGGTACCATCGGCTTGATCGCCAGCAAACAGGCGGGCAACGTCATCGGCGTGGAGCTGAACCGCGACGCGGTCCGCGATGCGATCGTCAACGCGAAGACGAATAAAATCAAAAACGCCTATTTTTACTGTGCCGACGCGGGCGAATTTATGTCCGCCATGGCGGACGAGGGCGAGACGGCGGACGTCGTGCTGATGGACCCGCCGCGTGCCGGAAGCGATGAGAAGTTTTTGACCTCACTGACGGCGCTCGCACCCAAACAGGTGGTGTATATCTCCTGCAATCCGGAAACGCAGCAGCGTGATCTGGAATTCCTGGTCCGCGCGGGGTACCGCGTGGAGGCGATCCAGCCGGTGGATATGTTCCCGCATACAAATCACGTGGAGACGGTTGTGCGATTAAAGCGTTCTTTGAAATAATGCCGTCGATGCGGAACGGTATGATGATTGGGGGTGGGAGAATGAATTTATTGTCGTTTATCGCCACGGTGGGGGCGGTCTATTTTGGAATGCTGATTTACCAGCGGGTCACGGTCAGCAAAACGGACAAGCTCAACGTCTGGACGATTCTGGTGCTGGCAAGCCTTGCGTGGTGGAACCTGTGCGACGCGTTTTTCTATGTGGCGCAGACTAAGGAAATTGCCTGGTTCTGGCACCGCCTGGGCGCGCCCGGCTGGTGCGGCTTTATCGCGGTCACCGCATGGTATTTCGTGGTCATGATGGGGGCCGATCAAAAGCTGAAAACGCCTGTCAAAATTATTTTTTGGATTCCACCGCTGCTTTTGGTACTGCGGTTTCTGCTGGCAAGCCCCACCGCCTTTGCAGAGGATTTGGTGCAGAGCGCCAGCGGGCTGGGCTGGACCTACGTGCAGCGCTATCAGACCATATGGCCCTTTGTCTTTTTGGCCTATCTGGTGTTCTATATGGGAGGCGCGCTGTTCGGCCTGGACCGCTGGCAGAAAAGGGTGCCGAGCCGCAGTAAACGGCGATTGGCAAAAGGCTTTATCGTTCTGGATTCCTTTGTGGTTGCGCTGGGCTTTGTGTCGATCTTCGTATTGCCGTACGTTACTTCGTATCTCCCGCCTGCGGGTTGTATCGCCACCCTGATTTTTGGGGTTTGGTACTGGGGCTGGCTGCGCGACTATGATTTTCTCCATGTGGAGCTGGCGCTGAATCCCGGATATCTGCTGGAAAGCTGTATTGATGCGATGGTTGTGATGGACGAGGAATGCCTCCTTCTCTACGTCAATACGGAGGCGCAGAAACTGCTGGGGGCGGACTGGCGGGAAGGCGCGGGATTCCTGGCGTATCTGGTTCCGGAAAGCCGCGGACAGCTGAAGGAATTTCTCGCTTCCGGGAGCAGCAAGAGCCCTCCGTTGAATCTGGAACTGCAAAGCGGATTCCCGGTGATCTGCTCTGTCAGCCGCCTTGTTTCCCGGAAACGGGGGTTGAACGTATGTATCCTGTGCATGAACGAAGTCAGCGAATTAAAAAATACGCAGAGGCGGCTGGACTACCTGGCCCACTATGACGATCTGACCGGGCTTTACAACCGGCGCTGCCTGAGCAAAGTGCTGGAAGAATGGGCGGATCGGGCGCAATCCGGAGGAGAGGATTTTGAACTGCTGTTTCTGGATCTGTCCGGCTTTAAACAGATCAACGATACCTTTGGGCATAAGGCGGGCGACGCCGCGCTGGTCGCGGTCGCGCAGGCAATGCGAGCCGTAATGAAGCCGGCGGATGTCCTGGCCCGGCTGGCCGGGGACGAATTCGTGGTGCTGCATAAAGCCGACGGCGGGGATGTGGAAGCCCTGTTGTATCGGGCGGTGCAAGATGTTGACAGCGCACGGTTCGCTCCCGAAATGGAAATGGATGTCGATATCGGCAAATGCCTTTTCTCAGAGGCGGGGGATGTGGAAATCCTGCTTCAGATTGCTGACGCCAGAATGTATGGGCGCAAACAGATGCGAAAAAACAGACAGACGCCGATTTTAGAAAAGATACAATAAAATGAGAAAATCTGAGATACATAGGGGAATTTCTATGACGCCGCAGCTGAAAAATATTCTTGCCATGGCCGCGTTCGGCACCATCGCCATCTTTGTGCGGGGCGTCGCGCTCCCGTCGATGGAAATTGCATTCTGGCGCGGAGCGATCGCGCTGGCAGTCCTCTGGCTGATCCGTACCCTGCTCTCTAAAAAGAAGGCTGCCCGCATGTCCGCCCGGCAGAAGGGGCTGCTGTTCCTTTCCGGCATGGCGGTAGGGCTGAACTGGGCGCTGCTGTTTATGGCCTACGAGCACACCAGCGTGGCGGTGGCCACGCTGGCTTACTATTTTGCGCCGGTATTGGTGATTGTACTGACGCCGCTGCTGTTCCGGGAAAGGATGACGCTGTTCCAGTTTTTCTGCTTTGCCATGGCGACGCTGGGTCTGGTGCTGGTCATCGGCACAGGAAGCGCCGGCGGCAGCGACAACCTGCGCGGTATTTTATATGGGCTGGGCGCGGCGTCCTTTTATGCCGGCATCGTCCTGATGAACAAGTTCGTCCGGGAGGGAGACGGGCTGGAGCGCACCATGCTCCAGTTCGCGGGGGCGGTCGCCCTGCTGTTTGTACTCCTGCTGTTTCGCGGCGGCTTCCAAATTGGTGCGGCGTCCGTCCCCAGTATTGCGAATCTGCTGATTGTCGGCGTCTTTCACACGGGGCTTTGCTACTGGCTGTATTTTTCCTCGATTAAAGACCTGCCGGGGCAGCAGACCGCCATTTTAAGCTATGTCGACCCGTTTGTCGCCATCCTGGTTTCCACGCTGTTTTTCCGGGAACCGATTCTCCCGGCGCAGGCGGTGGGCGCGGTCCTGATCCTGGGATTTACCTGTTTGAACCAGGCTGCCGGAGGCCGGTGGAAGCGCGGTCCAAAAGAACGGGTATAGCCCTGCAAGCAGAAAGTCCATTGTGTGCGGGATGGATCGCAGGCAAAGCATCTGGACAGAGGAACTGTGTTGTTGACCGGGCGGGCAAGGCGGGGCGGGAATGCCGTCCGCTGTTTTTCCCGCTCGTTTTTCAGAAAGTGTGATATAATGGTATCCAAAAAGCGAAAAGGATTTGTAATACCATGCGAGTGCTGATTTTATCCTGTAACACCGGCGAGGGACACAATGCCGCCGGGAAAGCGGTTCTGGAATGCGTCCGGGCACAGGGGCATGAAGCCGTTATGACGGATATCATGCTTCTGGCGGGAAAACGCACCTCCCGGGCGGTGGGCGGCGCATATGTGGAGATGGTCAAGCATGTGCCCGGACTGTTCCACGCGTTGTACCGCGCGGGCGATTTCATAAGCTCCGCCAACCGGAAATCCCCGGTCTATTATGCCAATACGCTGCTCGGCAAGCCGTTACAGCAGTATCTGGCGCAGCATGCCTTTGATGTGATCGTGACGCCGCACCTGTTTGCCGCGGAGGCGCTGACCTGTTTAAAACGCAGAAAACTGCTGCGGCAGCCCGTGGTGGCGGTGACGACGGATTATACCTGCATCCCCTTTTGGGAAGAGACGGAGTGCGATTTTTACATTCTGCCGCATGACGACCTGATAGAGGAGTACGTGCAGAAAGGGCTGCTGCGGGAGAAACTGCTCCCCCTGGGAATCCCGGTGCGTGCGGCGTTCCTGCGCAAAAAAGAAAAAACGCAGGTCAAACGGAGCCTCGGCCTGCCGCTGGATCGTCCTTCCGTGCTGGTGATGAACGGCAGCATGGGCTTTGGTAAAATGCCCGCGTTTGTGCAGGCGCTTGCGAGGGCGAGCCACGGCGCGGAAGATGTTGTCGTCATCTGCGGCAGTAACGACCGTCTGCGGGAGACGCTGCGGGAGCAGTTTTACGAAAATCCGTGCGTTCACATTCTGGGCTACACGGAGCAGGTTGCGGATTATATGGACGCCTGCGACGTGGTCTTTACCAAGCCCGGGGGACTTTCCAGCACAGAGGCGGCGGTTAAACAGATTCCCATTGTACACACCACGCCGATTCCGGGATGTGAGACAAAGAACCTGGCGTTTTTTACCAGCCGCGGCATGTCTGTGACGGCGGAACGTCTTCAGGAGCAGATTGCACTGGGACGCAAACTGGCGTGGCAGGCGGACCGGCGGGAAAGGATGCTGACGGCGCAGCGGGAATATTGTTCGCCGGAAGCGCCGGAAAGGCTCTTCCGCCTGCTGCTTCGTTTAAGTGGAGAGGATATCGAGTGAAAATTCTGTTTTGGATGGTTATCGGCTATTTATCCGGCAGTGTTCTTTATGGATACCTGCTGCCGAAATATCTTTGCCATGTGGATGTGACGGCATGCAGCCGTGATGGGAACCCCGGGACGGCCAACGCCTTTCTGCACGCCGGTATTCCCGTGGGAATCGCGTCGCTGCTGCTGGAGCTGGGCAAGGGCTTTCTCCCGGTCTTTTTTGCGGCGCGGTTTCTGGATGTGCGCCAGCCGCTGTTTGGGCTGGTCATGGCGGCGCCGGTGCTGGGCCACGCGTTCCCGTGGTGGAAGCGGGACTGCGGGGGAAAGGCCATTGCCGTCTCGTTCGGCGTGCTGCTGGGGCTTGTTCCGGAATGGAGGCCCGTGCTGCTGCTGGCGTTTTTTTACCTGCTGTTCTCCCTTATCGTTGTGATCACACCGCATTTTTACCGTTCGGTCGTCACCTTTGCGCTGTTCAGCATTTGCTGCCTGCAATTGGTGGAAAACCGCGCGATTGTAAGCGGCTGTATCCTGCTTTCCGCCGTCGTGGTGTGGAAGCACTTTGCGCGGTATCAGGGGGAGCGGTTTGGGATCCGGTCCCCGTTTTGCAGGCGGACCTCTTAGGCTGTGGTATGCTCTGGAAATTTACCAATAAAATGGGAAAAGTAAGAAACCAAATTGCGGTTTACAGGGAGCTATAGTATAATAAATACTTGAAATACGACAGGAACCGGCCGCAAAGGACGGTACAGACAGGAGTGGACAATATGGGGCGGAATGACCGGAATGGAAAAACAGTCCAGGAAATGCATGCGCACCTGAACAGCCTGAAACCTTTTTTAGTCGGCGCGAAATCGCTTTCGGAAAGCGTGGAATACCTGACGGAATTCGCCCGCCGTTTCGCTCCGGTTTGCTGCCTGGCGCTGGTGCGTCTGTCCGCCCGGAAGACCGTGCTGGAAGGCGCCGCCTGTAAGGATGCGGTCAACTGCGGAGAGGGCGCTTTTCAAAAGCTGGTGGAGGAGTGCCTGCCGCAGCTGATTGAAATCGATCAATCCGGCGGAGAAATCGAGGACGAGAAGCTGGTACAAATGCTGTTTGGGTCCGGGGAAGCCCCCATTTTCCCGTCCATGCTTCCGGTCAGAGACGAGGGAGCGCTCACAGGGTTCATCTTTGTGGGGAAGGAAACAGCGCGCGGCCCATGGACGCCGCAGGAAAAAGAACGCCTTGCACCGCTGTCGACGCTGGTCGGCATCTCCTTTGCGAACCGGCAATTTAACGAGGAATACCTGATGCAGAACTGCGCGTTCAACGCCATTATGGACAGTATGCGTGCGAACCTGTATGTGACGGACGTCCGTACGGATCAGATTCTGTTCATGAACAAGACCATGAAAGAAGCGTTCCGTCTGGAGAATCCCGAGGGTAAGATCTGCTGGCAGGTCCTGCAGAAGGGGATGACGGGCCGGTGTCCGTTCTGTCCGGTGGAAACCCTGCGGTCCGGGATGGAAAATACGCCGTTTGTGATGTGGGAAGAGTGTAACACATTAAACGGACACACCTACCAGAATTACGACAGCCTGATGCGCTGGATCGATGGTTCCCTGGTGCATTTTCAGCAGTCCATTGATATTACGGAGTCCAAAAAGCTGAGTTGGGCCGCCAGGATGGACGACCTGACCAATCTGCTCAACCGCCGTGCGGGAAAGGAAGCGCTGCGCGGCATGCTGAGCCGGTCAATCCGGGAAAATGTTCCGGTAACGGTCTGCCTGTTTGACGTCAATGGGCTGAAGGAGGTCAACGACCTGTACGGCCACGCGGAGGGCGACGCGATGCTGTGCCGTTTGGCGCTGGAATTCCAGGCATGCATCAGGCCGTCCGACCTGCTGTTCCGTCTGAGCGGCGACGAGTTTATCATGGCTTGTTGGGATTTTTCGGAATACGATACCGGCCGGGTTGTGCAGGATGTGCGAACTCTCCTGGCCCAGGATGACCTGCAGTGCGGCAGGCCGTACCGCACTGAATTCTGTTGCGGTATTTTTGAAACCGCGCCGGACAACGGTATGAGTATGAAGGAAATTCTTGCGGAAGCGGACAGCCGCATGTATGAACAGAAGCGGCGCTCCCATATTGAAAGGGCCGAACGATCCCGTTGGCTGCGTAAAGAACCCGGGACGGAGCCAGAACCGTTTTTCTTTGATCGGGAATATTTATATGACGCGCTGGTCAAAAGCACGGATGATTATATCTATCTCTGCAACATGCAGGACAGTGAAGGGACGTTTTTATATCCCAAAGCCATGGTGGAGGAATTTGCCTTGCCGGGAGAGGTAATTCCCAATGCGGCAGCCGTCTGGGAAGAAAAGGTGCATCCGGACGACAGAAAAATTTTTGTGCAGTCAAATCAGGAGATTGTCGACGGCCGTTCCAACTCCCACTATGTGGAATACCGTGCGCGCAACCGCAGCGGGGAATGGGTCTGGCTGCGCTGCCGCGGGCATGTGGAGCGGGACGCAGGCGGAAAACCCCGCCTGTTTGCGGGGATGATCACCAATTTGGGAAAGAAAAACCGGCTGGATCATGTGACCGGCCTGTACAATAAATATGAGTTTGAGCAGGAGGCGACCAACGCCCTTGCGGAGCGGCCTGGGCAGAACCTGACGGTCATGATCCTTGGTCTGGATGAATTTCAGCATATCAACGACCTGTACAACCGCCGGTTCGGCGACGAGGTTCTCCGCGTCATCGCACAGAAGGTCCAAAGCCTGATATCGGGCAGTGCGAAGGTTTACCGGCTGGATGGAGACGTATTCTGCGTGCTGATCGACGGGAGCCCGGAACAGGCAAAGGAAATCTATCGGAAAATCCACCGGTATTTTTCCCATCAACAGGAGCACGAGGGAAAGAAATATTACTGTACCCTGTCCGCCGGATGCGCCTCTTATCCGGAGAATGCGTCCAACTATCAGGACCTTTATAAATTTGCAGAATACGCAATGGAATCCGCAAAGCGGAAGGGCAAAAACCGCATGGAAATCTTCTCCAGGCAGACGCTGCTGCATCGGGAACGTTCCCTGGAGCTGACGGAGCTGCTGCGCGAGAGCGTGGAGAACCATTTTGAAGGCTTTGAGATGTATTATCAGCCGGTGGTCAATGCGGACAGCCGCACCCTGTATGGGGCGGAGGCGCTTGCCCGCTGGCGCTGCGAAAAGTACGGGCCGGTCGGCCCGGACGAGTTTATTCCCCTTTTGGAGGAAAGCGGTTTGATCCATCCGGTGGGGCGCTGGATTTTTAAGGAAGCGCTTCGCGTATGCGCCGCCTGTGCCAAAGTGAATCCCGCGTTTGAAATGAGCATCAACCTCTCTTATCTTCAGTTATCCAAACCGGATTTTATCCCGTTTGCGGAAAAAGAAATCCAGGCGTCCGGAGTGGATCCGAGCCGGATCATCCTGGAACTGACGGAAAGCTGCATTGTATCCAATATCGACGATTTGGCGAAAGATTTTGCCAATATCCGCAAGCTGCATGTGCGCATCGCCATGGACGATTTTGGAACGGGCTATTCCTCATTGGAAATCCTGAAGAAGAGCCCGGCGGATATTGTCAAGGTGGACCGCGCCTTTGTCAAGGATATCAGCAGCAGCCGGTTTGACGCAACCTTCATTGAGTTTATCGTGGCGCTGTGCCACGATGTTAACATTCAGGTCTGTCTGGAGGGCATCGAACAGGAGGAAGAATACGGCATCGTCAAAACGATGCATCTGGATTTTATGCAGGGATACCTGTTTGGAAGACCCGTGTGTGAGGCGAATTTTATGGATTTACTTAGGAATAAGAAATAAAAATGAAAAAGCTTCGGCTTGCAAAACGTGCAGGCCGAAGCTTTTTTTCGCATGGTTGTACAATTGTGAACGATTTGATAACTTTCTAACATTCGTCTTGACAATAGCCGGTTTCTGATTTAAACTAGCGATGCGATCGGTTAACCTGGTTAACTATTTGGGTCGTAAAACGCGAAAAAGAAGGGAAACAATGGAGCAGCTGGGTAGAGAACTGTTCCGGTCCATGATGGAGCTGATGCAGAGTTTGAAGGACTTTGGCAGCGTCGGTCCGGTGACGAGGAGCACGATGCTGTTGCTTTCTGTCATCCATCAGGAGTCGGAGCAAAGTGAACAAAAGTCCGGCGTAGCCGGCGTTACATCGTCCCAATTGAGCAATACCATGGAGGTGACGAAACCCGCCGTGAGCAAAGCGGTTGGTTTTCTGGAAGAACGCGGCTTTGTGGCACGCGTCAACGACCGGGAGGACCGGCGGCGCACATACATTTGCCTGACGCCGGAGGGCGAACGGGTTTTGGAAGAGGCCCGGCAAACCGTGCTGGAGCGGATTAATCGGATTGTAGACAGACTGGGGGAGCAGGAGGCGCAGGAGTTTATCCGCCTGAGCCGGTCGTTTTCCAAAGTTTGTCAGCAGTTGCAGGAATCTGCCAACATATAATGATAAAGTGTGTCCAAGAAGCAGGAGGAACGACATATGAAAAAACGATTGGTATCCATTTTTCTGGCCGCTGTGCTGCTCTGCGGCCCTGCCGGCCTGATCGGCGGAACGACGGCGTCCGCAAAAGAGTCCTGGGAAACCCGCGTCATTTCCTATGACAGCATTGAAGAAATCGTCGACGGCAGCCTTGATTTTTCCAGCCAGGCCGCAGCGCTCAACCAGGCGCTGCAGGCGTTAAAGCAGACCCAGCAGGGGCTTAACCAGTTTTCCCAGCAGCTGGCGAACGCACAGGCGCAACTGCCGGAGGGGTCCGAGCTGGCCGGCGTACTCAGCGGCATGCAGCTGGTGACCGGTTCGCTCAACAGCCAGCTTGCGAGCAGCAGCAACAGCATGAGCCAATCTTCTGTGCAGATTGATCAGGCGCGCGACCAGATTGTCATCGGCGCCAAAAATCTCTTCATCGCCTATAATTCTCTGGAAGACCAGCAGCGGGAACTGCAGCGCAGCCTCGACGTGTTCGATCAGAACATGGCTGCATACGAAAAACAGTACGAGCTGGGAATGATCACGGCGCTGGATCTGGAAAATATGAAAGCGAGCCGCAACACCATTAACAGCGGCCTTGATACGATGGAAATGGAAATTACGGCTCTGCGGCGCAGCTTCAATACGCTGATCGGCCGGAACTACAGCCAGTCGCTGACCATCAAATCGCTGCCCAGGCCCGACACCGTCTATGTGGCTAAAATCAAGTTCTCCGACGATCTGGAGGATGCGGTCAGCAACAACAGCGCGTGGGGCGGCAGCGCTTCCATCCCCAGCAACAATGAAAACTTCGATGAAAATAAAGGCTCTTTCGGCGCATCCTTCCGTAAGCTCTATGAGAATATCGGCGACAAGCAGCGTCTGCTGGAGAAGGAACAGAGCACGCTGGCGCTGGAGACAAAGAACTATGAGGCGTCAAAGCGGAAATTTGACCTGGGCATGTTGTCGCAGCTCGCCATGGTTAGCGCACAGGATAAGCTGGACGCGCAGACCGCAAAGGTGAAGACCGCGGAAACCAACCTGTTCTCCGCGATCGAGCAGTATAAGTGGGCGCTGGACTTCGGCATTATCGCATCCTGACCCGTTCGGATCGGGCAATTCCATTCAATTTTACCGTGCCCGCGGGGAAAGGCTCCCGGCAGGCAGATCAGACCAGGAGAAATGGAGAGGAAGACAATGGGTAAAAAATCAATCAAGTGGACGGCTGTATGCGTCATGCTGGCGCTGTCCGTTTTCTTCAGCGGCTGCGCGCAGAGCGCCGGGACGGCGGAGGAAGCGCCGCCGGTCAAGGAGGCGGTGGCCGTTGAAGTTGCCCCGGCGAAGAAGGGCGACATACAAAGCGAATATTTGTATTCCGGCAAAGTGAAACCGATCGGCGAGGCGAACGTTGTCAGCACCGTTGCCGGTACTGTTCAGCAGATCAACTATCAGGTTGGCGATCCGGTGGAAAAAGACGCGGTCCTGTTTCAAATGGGGACTGAGGACATTGAAAACAACCTGACCGTACTGAAGGCGCAGCTGGAGGCGACCAAGGCGCAGGTGCGTTCCGCGCAGACCGGCGTGGAGCTGGTCAACGGCGCGGCGATGCAGACGCAGATACAGTCGGCAAAAACTGGGCTGGAGCAGGCGGAAATCGCATATAACGATATGAAGACCACCTATGAAAACAACAAACAGCTGTATGAAGCCGGGATCATCTCCAAGAGCGATATGGATAAGACGGAGACCGGCATGAAAAACGCGGAGCTCGCCTACAATCAGGCGAAAACCAGCTACGATCTGGTGGCCAATCAAATGCCGGAGGAAAACCTGCGCAAGGCGCAGGACGGCCTGGCGGCGGCACAGGCCAGCCAGAAGGCGGTGGAAGCCCAGATGGCCAGCGCGGAAAAGGCCCTGCGCGACGCAGCGGTCAAGAGCCCGATCGCCGGCGTGGTGACCGGTTGCACCCTGACGGAGGGAACGCTCTATTCCAGCGCGGCGGGTCCGGCGTTCATCATCAGCGACACCAGCAGCGTACATATGAACGTGAGTATCTCCGAACAGCTCATCAACCGCGTCAAGCCGGGCCAGAAGGTCGACGTTAAAATTACGGCGGTATCCGAAACGCCGCTGCAGGGGACGATCGATACCGTCAACCCCGCTGCAAACCAGACCGGCGCCTACGAGGTCAAGATTGTACTGGACAACGCGGACGGCGCTTTAAAATCCGGTATGTTCGGAGAGGTGCGCTTTATAAAGGAAAAGAAAGAGGACGTCATCGTTCTGCCGCGCGAGGCGGTCATTACCTCCGGCGGTGAAAATTACGTGTTTGTCAATGAAGACGGTGTTGCCCGGAAAAAGCTCGTCACCATCGGCATCGACACCGGCAAAGAGGTGGAGGTGACCGGCGGCCTGGAGGAGAACAGCAGCGTGGTCGTCAAGGGCCAGGCCTTCCTCGCGGACGGGGACACGGTGAACGTCTCCGATTCCGGGAAGGAGGCGTAACCGATGCCCATTAAAACGGCCATCAAGCGGCCGGTCACCACCGTCATGGTGATGCTGATCGCAATCCTGGCGGGCGTCGTTTCCCTGCTGGGCCTGAATCTGGACCTGATGCCTTCCGTCAACGTGCCGATTGCCGCCGTCAGTACGGTGTACGTCGGTGCAGGCCCGGAGGAAATCGAAACGCTGATCACCAAGCCAATTGAAGAAGCGCTGGGAACGGTCAGCAACGTGGATACCATTATGTCCACCTCCTCTGCGAATTCATCCCTGGTGATCATCCAGTTTGTGGATGGCACGGACGTCAACATGGCGGCCATCGACGTGCGCGAAAAGATCGACCTGACCAAGAGCCGGCTGCCGGAAGGGGCGCAGGCCCCGATGGTCATAAAGATGGACCCGAACTCCCTTTCTACCATTCAGATTGGCGTTCACAGCAAGGAAATGGACCTTTCCAAGCTGACGGACCAGCTGGAGGAACAGGTGGTCAGCCGGCTGGAGCGCATCGACGGCGTTGCGTCCGTCGACCTGACCGGCGGTATGGAAAAGGAAGTGCAGGTCGTCCTGAACCCGGAGAAGATGCAGGGCTACAGCGTGACGGTGCAGCAGATCTCCGGCATTTTGCAGGCGGAAAATATGAACCTGCCCGCGGGCAAGATCGCGCAGGGCGATACCAGGCTGCAATTGCGCTCTGTGGGGCAGTTCCAGACGATCGACGAAATCCGCGACCTGCCGCTGACCACCCCGACGGGCGCGCTGATCCACCTGCGCGACGTGGCGGAGATCAACGAGGTGGAGAAGGAAGAGGAATCGTACGCGCTGATCAACGGCGAAAAGAGCGTCATCCTCACCATCCAGAAGCAGTCCAATGCCAATATGGTGGATATTTCTGATAAGATTGAAAAGGAACTGGATAAAATCTCCGCGGAGAACCCGGAGTTCAACATCACGATGCTGACCAATACGGCGGACTATATCAAAACTTCCGTCGGCAACGTGCTGAGCACCGCCGTCCAGGCGGCTTTGATGGCTGTCGTCGTGCTGTTCCTGTTCCTGCGCAACGGCAAATCCTCGCTGATCATCGGCATTTCCATCCCAACCTCCGTTGTTGTGACCTTTGCTTTGATGTATGCGTGCGGCATGTCGCTGAACATCATCTCTCTGGGCGGTATCACCATCGGCATCGGTATGCTGGTGGATAACTCGGTCGTCGTATTGGAATCCATCACGCGGCACCATGAGGAGGGCATGCCTGCCAGGCAGGCGGCGCAGGTCGGCGCCTCCGAGGTGGCGCTCTCCGTCGCGGCTTCCACACTGACCACAGTGGCGGTGTTTATCCCGCTGATGTTTGTACAGGGCATGATCGGCCAGATGTTTAAGGACCTGTCGCTGACGGTCAGCTTCTCGCTGCTGGTTTCCCTGGTCGTTTCCCTGACCTTTGTACCGATGGCCTGTGCGCATTTGCTCAAGAGCACGGATACGGAGAAAATGGAGAAGCATCCGCGGATGGCCGCGTTCCTGAATCTCTGGAAGCGCGCCCTGGATGCGCTGGACCGCGGGTATTCCCGTTTGCTGCATGTGGCGCTGCGCTGCAAAAAGCGCGTGGTCGCGCTGGTCCTGCTGGTCTTCATCGCATCGCTGGGTCTGCTGCCCGTGGTGGGCGTCGACCTGATGCCGTCCATGGACCAGGGCTCCGCCAGCGTTTCCATTGCCATGCCCAAGGGGACCATTCTGGAGGAAACCTCCAAGGTGGTGGATCAGGTGACGGCGCAGATTCAGGATATTCCGGAGATTGAAGAATGGTATGTTTCGGTCGGCGGCTCGTCCACCGATTCCGCCAGCCTGACCATCAATCTGGTGGAACAGAAACAGCGCAGCCGTTCCACGGATGACGTCGTGGACGAAGTCCGCGGCAAGGTAAAAGATATTGCGGGCGCGGAGATTACCGTTTCCGCCTCCAGTTCTGCCATGGGCTCCTTCGGCTCCTCGGCGGACATTCAGTTCCAGCTCAACGGAGACAGTACGGAGCAGCTGCGCGCGATCGGGAACGACCTGGTGGCGCGGATTGAGGCACAGCCGTGGGCGCTGGACGCCAGCAGCTCGCTGGACGACGCGGTCCCGGAAGCCAGCATCACGATCGACCGGACCAAGGCGTCGGCCTACGGCATCACCGCCGGCTCCATTGCGTCCGCGGTCAGTACGGCGATCACCGGCAGCGTGCCCACCCAATATAAAGTAAACGGCGACGAGCTGGATATCCGCATCATGCAGGATCAGGACCGCGTCCGCTATATGGACGATCTGCAGGGCATCACGGTTCCGGCGGCGAACGGTACGCCGGTTCCGCTCACAGAGGTGGCTGATATTGCAATCGCGGACGGCGCGGTGCAGATTACCCGCACCAACCAGCACCGCTATATCACCATCAGTGCCAATACGAACGGGCTGGACGCGGCGACGGCAAAGTCGAATATGGAAGCCATCCTGAACAACTACAATTTCCCGGAAGGATACGACTATTCCTTCACCGGTACGCTCGACAGTTTGGTGGAGACCTTTGCCAGCCTGTTCATCGTGCTGATCGTTGCGATTCTGCTGGTCTATATGATTATGGCGGCGCAGTTTGAATCGTTTATCCATCCGTTTATTATCATGTTCTCCCTGCCGATCGCGCTGACCGGCGGTATCCTGGGCCTGTTCATCACCGGAAATACTGTGACGGCGACCGCGTTCATGGGCTTCATCATGCTGGTCGGCATGGTGGTCAACAACGCCATCGTGCTGGTGGACTACACCAATCAGCTGATGGCGCGCGGTATGGCGTGCAATGAGGCGCTGGAAAAGGCGGGCTCCACGCGTTTGCGCCCGATTTTGATGACGACGATGACCACCGTGCTGGGCCTGGTTCCCATGGCGGTCTCCACGGCGGAAGGCACGGAGATGCAGCGTCCGCTTGCGATTGCGGTCATGTTTGGCCTGATGCTTTCCACCATTGTCACCCTTGTCTTCATCCCGGTGCTGTATGCGGGCGTCAATAAGCTGCGCATGCGTAAAAAGAACCCCGGCCTGAAGGAAGGGCCCCGCGGGGAAGCGGAAATGGAACATTCCTGATTCTATATCTGAAACATTTTACCGGCGGCAGAAATTTTTGCCGCCGGTAATTTGATTGGTAAATTATGGTTACCATCTAAAAAAAGTACCAATTGTAAGGCCAATTCGTGAAAATTTTCCCAGCAAAACCAAAAAAAATACTAGAAAAAGCACCGGGTTATTTGCTATAATGAGATACACAGTAGAACTGCATAAAAACGGACGGAACAAAACTGTAAAAATAGCTAAATCGTCCGCTGAAAATTCGGCTTGTGAAACTGTTGATGGTGTAAATAAGGAGATGCCGGAAATGCATGAAAGGCTGACCGTAAGAAGTGCGTGGGGTTAAGGATTTCTTTCGGACAGGCCTTTTGTCGCGTTTGGGCGCTCTTTATTAATATTATTTTTAAAGATGGGGAGAGAAGTGTATGAAATCCAAGAAGCTCATTTCCATTCTCCTCGCGGCCGTTATGACCGTCAGCGTGGGCATTCAGCCCGCATTTGCAGTCGATAACGGAAGCGATGGAGGCGCCTGGAAAGACGGCGCCGCGTGGCCTCAACTGACCAGGGCGGCATCAGCCATGGCTCCGGATACTCAGAAATTCGCGAATCCGCGTATGGAGTACACCGGAAGAAACTACACAGACCCAATCACCAAGGAAACAGTTCGGGCCTGCGACATCTATGGCATCAACCGCGAACCCGCCCATGCAACGGGAACCATCCCGTATGAGTCCGTAGAAAAGGCCGTCGTCGGCGCTGTGGACTACAAGAAGGAAGATTCCAACTACGTGCAGATGCTGTCCGGCATCGGACAGAAGGATTGGGAGCTCGTCGTGGTTTCCAATGCCGAAAAGGGCCAGAAGTATCTGGACGACGGGTTTATGAACCCGGAGTACGAAGCAAGCAAGGAAGACGGCTGGTATACCGTCGACGTACCGCGCAGCTGGACCCGTTACGAGGACTGCGGCGATTGGGACTACTCCATTTATACCAACACACAGATGCCTTGGCAGGGTGAGAGCGTTTCCCAGCCGAACGCACCGGTGCAGTACAACCCGGTAGGCTTCTATCGCAGAGACTTTGTAGTGGACGATACCCTCATGCAGGACAACGGCCGCGTGCTGATTTCTTTCCAGGGCGTTGAGTCCGCATACTATGTTTACGTTAACGGCAAGGAAGTCGGCTACAGTGAGGACAGCTATCGTCCCCATGATTTCGACATCACCGATTACCTGAACCCCCAGGGCCAGGTGAATACCCTTGCAGTGGAAGTACATAAGTTCAGCGACGGCACCTGGATGGAAGACCAGGATATGATCTATGACGGCGGTATCTTCAGAGACGTGTACCTGTACTCCACGCCGCTTGTACACATCAACGACTATCGCGTCATCACCGATCTGGACGAGACTTACACCAACGCGCAGCTCGAACTGAGCACCTCCGTCAAGAACTACAGCGAGCAGGCGATTGCCAATTATGCGATCGACGTGCAGTTGTTCGATGCGGACGGCAGCAACGTTTTTGCAAACGATCCGATGCGCTTCAACGTGAGCGATATCGCTGTCGGCGGTGAAGTGACAATGGACGCCAGCAAGCTGGTGGAGAGCCCGGAGCTCTGGTCCGCGGAGGACCCGAACCTCTACACCCTCGTTATGACCCTGTATGACAAGACGACAGGCCGCCATTTTGAGAGTATCTCCCAGCAGCTCGGCTTCCGTGAGATCGAGTTCACCCGTACGGAAGTAGACGAAAACTATAACCGCACGACAAATTCGTTTGAGCCGACCACGATCAACGGCCAGCCGCTCCTGTTTAAGGGCACTAACCGTCATGACACAGATCCGATCTACGGTAAATATGTGCCGAAGGAAGTCTATGAGGAAGACGTCAAGACCATGAAGGAATGGAACCTGAACGCCATCCGTACGTCCCACTATGCCAATGATGAGTATCTGTACTACCTCTGCGACAAGTACGGCCTGTATATGATGGGCGAAACCAACGCAGAGTGCCATGCCATCATGGGCCAGAATGACAACATCAACAACTATTACGGCAAGTTGTACATGGACAGAACCGTCACCGCCTATCAAACGCTCAAAAACAATACGGCGATTGTGGCGTGGTCCATCGGCAACGAGATGAGCTATGACCGTCACGGCGGTGATAACATCTTCGGAAAAATGGTTTGGTATTTCAAAGACCGCGACAAGACCCGCCCGGTCCATGCGGAAGGCCTGAACCAGGATTGCGGCACCGACATGGGCAGCAACATGTATCCGACCGTCGGCACCATATGGGGCTACGCGGGCAAAGGCAAAATGCCTTATGTCATGTGCGAATACGACCACGCGATGGGCAACGCAGTCGGCAATATCAAGGAGTACTGGGACGCGATCCGCAGCTCCGACAATATGCTTGGCGGCTTCATCTGGGACTGGGTTGATCAGTCCCGCTACATCGATCTGGATTCTCTGCCGGCGCAGAGCAGCATTCAGGAACTGAGCTCTCTTGGCGCAACGGCAACCGCGCATGGTTCCACGGAACTGATCGACGCGGCGGCAGAGTCCCTGACCGGTAAGTCCTACAACGGCTATGCGGTATTGGACGACGCAAACATGAGCGCTTATAACGCAGCGCTGTCCGGAGAAGGCAAGAACTTCACCTTTGAAGTTATGGTAAAGCCGAACTCCACCGCGCGCAACAGTGTCCTGATTGCCAAGGGCGATACCCAGGTTGCGCTGAAGACACAGAGCAACGGCGACGGCCTTGAATTCTTCGTTTACAACGGCAACTGGTATTCTGCAACCTGCAATTTGCCAAGCGATTGGGTTGGCAAATGGCACCAGGTCGCCGGTACCTATGATGGCAGCACATTGCGTCTCTACATTGACGGCGAGTTGAAGGGCAGCGCAAACGGCAAATATGATATCCGGCCCAACAGCTATCCGCTCGGCATCGGCCGTGATGAAGAGAACAACCGCAGCGTGGACGGTGAAATCTCCATTGGCCGCGTTTACACCAAGGCTCTGTCCGCGGACGAGCTGAAGGCGCAGATGAGCGCGACGCCGGCTATCGGACCGGACGACGAGAGCGTTCTCGTATGGCTGGATTATTCCAAGGGCCTGACCAAGCAGGAAGGCGTCTATTGGGATTACTATGCGGAAGATTATGCGAAACAGGACCTCTATGATGAGGAAATGGACGGCAGATTCTTCGGTTACGGCGGCGATTGGGGCGACAAGAACAACAGCGGAAACTTCTGCGTCAACGGCCTGGTATCTCCGGACAGAGATCCGCAGCCGGAGCTGTATGAAGTCAAGTACCAGTACCAGAACTACTGGATGACCGCTTCTGAAAATGAAATCGCAAACCGTAAGATCAGTGTCTACAACGAAAGCAACTTCACCAACCTGAATGAGTACGACGTCAAGTGGGAACTGCTGGAAGACGGCAAAGTGATCGACGAAGGCATCCTGGCGGATGCGGACGTTGCGCCGAAGCAGACAAAGACCCTGGTCATTCCGTTCACCATGCCCGCAGCGGCGGACCGCCCGGCAGGTGCGGAGTACTACCTGAACATCAACGTACTGCTCAAGGAAGACACCCTTTGGGCGGATGCAGGACACGAAATTGCGCATGAGCAGTTTGCGGTTCCGGCTTCCGTACCGGCGGTTGCTCCGATCACTGTCAACACCGCTGTAACGGTAGACACAGAGAGCGATGCAGACTACGTGCTGGTTTCCGGCGAAAACTTCAGCTTCAAGCTGGATAAGGCCTCCGGCGCGATGTCCGAGTATGTTTATAACAACGAGACCGTCATCCTGGACGGCCCGGCGCCGAACTTCTGGAGAGCAAAGATCAACAACGACGGCGGCGACGTCGATAACAACTGGAAGAACGCCAACAAGAACATTACGGTAGACGAAGATGGCATTACCGTTGCAAAAGCGGAAGACGGCAGAACCGTGATTACCACCAATCTGACGCTGACGAATGCAGCCAATGCCAAGGAAACCGTTGTTTACACCATCGACGGTTCCGGCGCGGTTACCATGAGCTTTACACTGGATGCAACCGGCACCAGCATGGGCCAGATCATGAAGGTCGGTTCCAATATGGTTCTGCCGGAAGGCTATGAGGACATCACCCGTTACGGCAACGGACCGACCGAGTGCTATTGGGACCGCGGTTCCTATGCGATGACCGGCCTGTACACCAACACCGTGACCGATTCCTTCTATCCCTATCTGGAGACCCAGGAAACCGGCACGCAGAACGGCACAAAGTGGATGACGCTGACCGGCGCGGATAAGGCGACCGGCATCCTGGTTGCTGGCAAGCAGGATTTGGAAACCAGCGCGCTGCACTTCAGCATCGACGAACTGGACGCTGCCAAGCATCCGTATCAGCTGAAAGCGCCGAACAAGGAAACCTATGTCAACATCGATCTGATTTCCCGCGGCATCGGCAACCGCAGCTGCGGACCGGATACGCTGGATGAATACAAGATTCCGAACAACAAGGCGTATTCCTTCGAGTACACCATCGTTCCGTTTGACGCTGCGACAGCGGACCCGATGGAACTGAGCAAACCGTACAGAGCTTTTGCAAGCTTTGATCAGGATGCGTTTGACAAGCAGCAGGCGGAAGCCGTACAGACCGCGATTGATTCCATCTATGTCTTCGATTATGCACAGAAGGCGGAACTGGAAGCGATCCAGGAAAGCTATGAAAACCTGACCGATACCCAGAAGGCGCTGGTTACCAATTATGCAAAATTGGAAAAAGCTCTGGAAGACGTTATGGCGTTCAAGGGCACTGCTCCCAACAATGTCACAGACCTGAGCAGCAATAAGATGGATCCGGTTCTGGGCAGCAATGCAAAGCTTGTCATGGACGGCAAGTTTAACGTAGGCTTGACCGGCTGGATGGCAATTCCGAACGACAAGGGCACAGATGGCGCGGACGTGTTTGACGAGCTCTTTGTCGGCAAGAATCCCTTCACTGTGGAAACATGGGTAAAACCGTCCAACAATACCCAGGATTATGATATGTTCATGGGCAAGGGCGACAGCAACTTCGGTTTCCGCATTAGAAACGGCAAGAGTTCCACCGATTCCTCTATCGACTTCTTTATTAAAAACGGCAACAACGCCTGGGATTCCATTGAGGCGCAGGTGCCGAAGACCGAAACTCTTGGAAAGTGGATCCATTTGGCGGGTATCTTTGACGGAAGCAAATTGTATGTCTATATGAACGACAAAATTATTGCAGAAGTTTCCGATACCTCCGGCAAGGGTCTGAAAGCCAGCACAACCAAGTTCCATATCGGCTATGACCCCGAAACCGGGAGAACCAACAGCAACACCTTTGCGAATACCCGTGTATATAACAAAGCGCTGACAGTGGAAGAGCTGAACGCGCAGGGCGCTTACGACGTAGGCGAAGCGGAACAGCCGGCAATCACTCCGAACAATGAGAATGTTGTCATGTGGCTGAATTATTCCGACATCGACTATGTTGACGCTCCGGTGATCGAAGACAGTGATGTAGCCATTTCCCCGAAGGATGCGCAGATCATTTCCGGCGGCAGCAGGGAATTCACCATTGTGAAGGCTGCTCCCACCGCGAGGGCAAAGGCAGCCGGCGCGTATGCGGCGGCGACAATCGATGATCTGAAGGCATTGTTGCAGCAGGCTGAGGCAATCGACACCAGCATCTACACCGAGTCCAGCGTGGCGATCTTTAAGGCGGCGATCAACGTTGCGAGCACCGTTCTGGACTTCCCGTTTGAGGCGCCGGAAGAAGTCGTCGAGGCGGCTTACAACATGCTGAAGGCGGCTATGGAAGGCCTTGTATGGGACGACACTTATGAAGTAACTGCGGCAGAGTGGTCCATCGTGGATTCCTTCGGCCGTGAAATCGAAGGCGCAACTATCACTCCGAATGCGGAGGATGCGGGCAAAGCGACCGTTGCTGTGACGGAAGCGGTTCCGGTTGGAACCAGAATCCGCGTGATGGCGACCAATATCAACGGCGTGGAAGGCATGTCCGCAAAGACCTATGCAACGGTTGTTGCGGCTCCGGAAAAGACCCCGCATGAGAAACTGGAAGCGCTGTATGAGGAAGCGACTGCGATTAAGAGTGCGGGCCAGGGCGACTACACGGACGATACCTGGAATGCATTTGAAGAAGCGTATGCGGCGGCAGGCACCGTTCTGGGCAATGCAGAGGCAACCGACGCGGAATTGATGAATGCTCTGGATGTCCTCCAGGCGGCAATCGACGGTCTGGACAACTATGTGCCGGGTCCGCATGACCTGCGCGTCGAGTACGGTTCGAAGATTGCGCTGACCGTGAACGGCGAATCCCAGGAGCTGGCCGACAAAGCCGGCGTTTACACCCAGAAGAACGTCATGGCAGAGGATACCCTCAGCCTGACCTTTACCCATCAGGACGAGGACAGAGAGTTCGTTACGGCGGCTCTGGATGTCAATGGCACGGCGCAGGAAGCCTCCTTCAAGGACGGCGACAGAACGGTTGCTTATTATGACCTGACCATGCCGAATGCAGCGACGACCGTGAAATTCACCTCCGTCGTGGTTTGGAAGACCCTGCTGCGCAATGCGATCGCAAGCGCGGAAGAGGCGATGGAGACCGAGGCGTACAAGAATCTGATCCCGTGGGCAAAAGACAAGTTTGATGCGGCCTATCAGGCAGTTGTGAAAGTGGAAGCGGACGAAACCGCTCTGCAGGACGAAGTAGACGCAGCGACCGTCGCCATGTCGAAGGCAATGAACTATCTGGCCTTTGAAAAGGGCGACAAGACCAAGCTGGAGCTGCTCTTCAAGACCTACGAGCCGTTGAGAGAAGAAAACTTCACCGCGGCAAGCTGGGCGAAGTATGCGGAAGCTTTGGCGGCAGCACAGGAAGTCTATGAAGACGACAACGCGCTGGTGCAGGATGTCGACGATGCGGCAAAGGCTCTGACCGATGCATTTGAAGCGCTGGAGACTCCGGCGGACAAGGGCGAGCTGGAAGCGCGGATCGAAGAGGCGAAGGGCTATGACCTGAGCCAATATACCCCGGACAGCCAGGTGGGCTTTGAGGCTCTGATCGAAGAAGCGGAAGCGCTTCTGGCGAAGGAAGAGCCGACACAGACCGAACTGGACAAGATGGTCAAACGCCTGATCGTTGCGATCATGAACCTGCGTCTGATCCCGGATAAGAGCTATCTGCAGGATCTGATCGACGGCGACAAGGATATCGACGAAGACGAGTACACCCCGGCGAGCTATGCAGCGTATAGAGCGGCTTACAACGTGGCGTTGACGGTTCTGAACGACCTGAATGCGACGGAGGAAGACGTAAACGGCGCGGCGAATACGCTGGCAACAGCAAGAAACGGCCTGGTGCAGGTTGACAAGACGCCGGATACCGGTAATACCGGCTCCAACTCCCACAAGGGCTCTTCTTCCAGCAGCAGTTCCGCCAAGGCTGGTAACAGCTATGGCAACGAAGGAACTGCGGTTGTCGGCGCAGCGCAGGCCATCCTTGGTAAGGCGACCGTCGTATCCGATACGACTGTCAACTTCACCCTGAAGAGAGGCAGCGCGTATTGCTTCAAGATGACCGTTGTTAACGGCAACAATCTGGTCCCGAGTTTCACCGTCGGCAACGGCAGCGTGCTCAAGACCCAGTTTGTCGCGAAGATCGGCAACGATTACTATTACAGAGTATGGGCAGTCGGCACACCGGGCCAGAGCACGGGCGTGTATACGACCCTGACAGGCCAGCCTGCGCAGCAGCACTGCACAGTGACAATCGGCTAAAAACCTGTATGGGAACGATTGGCTGATCAATGAAAGCCAATTGAACCAGTAAAATCCCCATCAAAAAACAGAGGAACCCCCGGTCCGGTCAGGGCTGGGGGTTCCTCTGTTCTGTAAAAACAGGCAGAGATTTCATTTTTGTAAACTTTTGCAGGTGTACATTTATGGTATTTATAAAGAATTAAAATTAGCAAGGCTGTCGTGACATTGCTTAAAAAGGAAACGGGGCGAAAAGGATTTTTGCATGATATAGAAAGATTGTGTGTTTTTGTGATGGCAGAGGGATGTTTTGGTGTCTCAGAGAGAAATAATTTCCGCTTGACAAAAATTGGATTTGCAATATAATTAAAAAAATTGAAGTATTTTTCAGCTTTCCTTTTTTCAGGATAAACGAGTCTATAACATAGAAAGTATGGTGCCCGATATGAGCTTTCAAATCCTAGGAACCGGCAGCGCGCACCCCGCGTGCACACAGACAAACGACGACCTTTCCGCATTTCTGGACACGTCGGACGAATGGATTTCCACCCGGACGGGGATTAAAAGCCGGTTTGTCTGCACAACGGAGACGCTGGCGGACCTTGCGGCGGAAGCGGGCCGCAGGGCAATGGAAAATGCCGGTGTCTGCGCGGAAGAACTGGATTTGATCGTTTGCGCCACGGTGCGCGGCGATTATATTACGCCCGCGCTGGCCTGTGTGGTGCAGAAAATGCTGGGCGCCACCTGTCCCGCGTTCGATATCAACGGCGCGTGCTCCGGTTTTGTTTACGCGCTGGATGTGGCGGACGGTTATTTCGCGCGCGATCGGGTCAAAAAGGTGCTGGTGATCGCCGCGGAGGAGATGTCCAAGCTGCTGGACTGGGAGGACCGCAGTACCTGCGTGCTCTTTGGCGACGGCGCGGGCGCGGCGGTTCTGGGCGAAGGCGAAGGGCTGCGTTCCATCCGCATCACGACGGACGGCAATACCGACGCCCTGCGCATCCCGCACGTGCGGGGGAATTCCCCGTTTGACCGGACGGAAGCGGAGGAATCGTTTCTGTTTATGGACGGGCAGGAGGTCTATAAGTTTGCGGTGAACGCCATGTGCACCGATGTGCGCGCCGTTCTGGAGGATGCGGGTTTGACGGAGGCGGATGTGGACTATGTGCTGCCGCATCAGGCGAACCTGCGCATCATTGAGACGGCAAAGAAAAAATTGCAGATTCCGCCGGAGCGCTTCTGCGTCAATATCAGCCGGTACGGCAATACCTCGGGCGCGGGTGTGGCGATTCTGATGGATGAGATGAACCGCAAGGGTGCCTTCCGGCCGGGCGACGTTCTGGTACTCTCCGCGTTTGGCGGGGGATTGACCACCGGCGCCTGTGTGATCGAATGGACGGCAAAGACAGCGAGAAAATAAAGGGAAATCGTTTTAAGATAGAAGGGAGTTTTTCAGAAATGATCAAGACACCGATTTGTGAGCTGCTGGGGATCGAATATCCCATTTTACAGGGCGGCATGGCATGGGTGGCGGACGCCAGCCTGGCCTCCGCCGTTTCCAATGCGGGCGGGCTGGGAATCATCGCGGGTATGAATTCCAACGGTGAACAGCTCCGCGCGGAAATCCGCAAATGCAAGGAGCTGACCGGCAAGCCCTTCGGCGTCAATGTGATGCTGATGAGCCCCTTTGTGGAGGAGGTGGCGCGCGTTGTTGTGGAAGAACAGGTTCCGGTTCTGACGACCGGCGCGGGCAACCCCGGCAAATATATGGCGGCGTGGATTGAAGCGAGCATCAAGGTGATCCCAGTCGTTCCCTCCATCGGCATCGCCAAGCTGGTGGAAAAGCGCGGCGCAACGGCGGTCATCGCGGAGGGCGGCGAGAGCGGCGGCCATATCGGCGAGCTGACGACGATGGCGCTGGTGCCGCAGGTCTGCGACGCGGTGAAGATTCCGGTGATCGCGGCGGGCGGCATTGCGGACGGACGTCAGGTAGCGGCCGCGTTCATGCTCGGCGCAGCGGGCGTGCAGATTGGCACGCGCTTTCTGGTGGCGAAGGAATGCACCATCAGCCCTGTTTATAAGGAGAAAATCCTCAAGGCAAAGGACATTGATACGATCAGCACGGGCCGCCGTTTGGGCCACCCGGTGCGCGCGCTGAAAACGCCGTTTACCCGTGAATTTGCGCGCATGGAGTACGACTCCAGCATTTCCAACGAGGAGATTGAGCAGTTCGGCGCGGGCGCGCTGCGCAAGGCGGCGCGCGATGGAGATGTACAGGGCGGTTCCTTCCTGGCGGGACAGGTGGCCGCGATGGTCACAAAGGAGCAGACGGCGGAAGAAATCGTCACAGAGCTGTTTGCACAGGCAGAGGAAGTTCTGGGAGGTGCGGCCAAATGGGTAAAATAGCCTTTTTGTTCAGCGGGCAGGGCGCGCAGTATCCGGGGATGGGACAATCGCTCTGTGAGGCGAGCCCCGCTGCAAAAGCCGTCTTTGATCTGGCGGACCGCATGCGCCCCGGCACGGCGGAGCAGTGTTTTGCCGGCACAAAAGAAGAGCTGTCCCTGACGAAGAATACGCAGCCCTGCGTCTACTGTGTGGATCTGGCGGCGGCGGAAGCGCTGAAGGAGCAGGGGATCGCCCCGGACGCGGTTGCAGGCTTTTCCCTGGGAGAGGTCGCGGCGCTGACCTTTTCCGGTGTGCTGACACCGGAGGACGGCTTCCAGCTGGTATGCAAGCGCGCCGCCTTTATGGAAGAGGCGACGCAGCAGACCGGCGGCGGGATGGCGGCGGTACTCAAGCTGAGCGACGAACAGGTGGAGGAACTCTGCCGCGCGCACCAGAATGTGTACCCGGTCAACTACAATTGCCCCGGCCAGGTTTCTGTGGCGGGTGAAAAGACGGAGCTGGACGCCCTGTGCAGGGACGTGCAGGCGGCGGGCGGCCGCGCGGTGCCTCTTGCGGTGAGCGGTGCGTTCCACTCCCCGTTTATGGATACCGCGGCGGACCGGATGGCGGAGGAGCTGCGGCAGGTTCCTGTTCACGCGCCGGAACTTCCGCTGTACGCCAACTATACGGCCTCCCACTACCCGGCGGAGGAAGCCGGGATTAAAGAAAATATTGCCAGACAGGTAAACCATCCGGTGCCGTGGCAGGCGATCCTGCGCAAACTGGACGCGGAAGGGTTTACCGCTTTTGTAGAAGTCGGCCCCGGCAAGACGCTGAGCGGCCTTGTGAAGAAAACGCTGCCCAAGGCAACGGTCTGCCGCGTAGAAGACGCGGAGACGCTGCGCGCGGCGGTGGAACAGCTGAAACAATAAGGGAGGAATTTTTTTGCTGACCAATCAGACAGCCGTCGTCACCGGCGGTTCCCGCGGGCTGGGCAGGGCCATCGCCAGAAAGCTGGCGGAAAACGGCGCGAACATTGCAATTTTATACGCCGGAAACGAGGCGGCCGCCGACGAAACCTGCGCCCTGCTGGCGGAAACCGGCGTCACGGCAAAGGCATACCGCTGCGACGTCTCCGACTATGAGGCGACAAAGGCAGCCGTCGACCAGATTCTGGCCGACTTTGGACAGATCGATATTCTGGTCAATAACGCGGGGATCACGCGGGACAGCACGATCCGCTCCATGAAGGAAGCGGATTTTGACGCGGTCATCGATACAAACCTCAAGGGCGCGTTCCACATGATTAAGCACTGCTACGGGCATTTCCTCCGGCGCAGATGCGGCAGGATCATCAACATCACGTCGGTTTCCGGCCTGATGGGCAACGCGGGGCAGGCGAACTATTCCTCCGCAAAGGCGGGCATGGTCGGCCTGACCAAAGCGGTTGCAAAGGAGCTGGGCGGGCGCGGCATCACCTGCAACGCGATTGCGCCGGGCTTTATTGAAACGGACATGACCGACAAGCTGAGCGATAAGGTTAAGGAAGCCGCTGTGGAATCCATTCCGCTGCGGCATATGGGAAAACCCGAGGATGTGGCCAATCTGGCGTTGTTCCTCGCGGATGAAGGCGCCTCCTACATCACGGGTGAAGTGATCCGGGTGGACGGCGGCCTGGGCATGTAAAGAATGGGAGGCAGTAAAATGGAAAGAAGAGTCGTCATTACGGGACTGGGCGCGGTGACGCCGATCGGCAACGACGCACCCACCTTTTGGGAAAACGCGGTCGCCGGAAAAAATGGCATCGGTCCCATCACCAAATTCGACACCACAAACAGCAAGGTCAGCATCGCGGCGGAGGTAAAAGAGTTTAACCCGCTGCTCTACATGGAAAAACCGCAGGTGCGCAAAACGGACCTGTTTACACAATACGCGCTGGCCGCCGCCGATCAGGCGATGCAGGACAGCGGGATTGCAGGCACGGTGGATCCGGAGCGTTTGGGCGTCTACGTCGGCTCCGGCGTGGGCGGTATGGACACCTTTGTGGAAGAGGTCACCAAGCTGCTGAACAAGGGGCCGAAGGGCGTTTCCCCGTTCTTTATCACCAAGATGATCACCAACATCGCGTCCGGCAACATCGCCATCAAGCACAACGCGCAGGGCCCGTCCATGTGCGTCGTGACCGCTTGCGCCACCTCCGCCAACGCGGTGGGCGAAGCGTTCCGCGCCATCAAGCACGGCTATGCGGATGCAATGATCGCGGGCGGCGCGGAAGCCACCATCAATGAGATGGCTATCGCGGGCTTTGCCAACTGCATGGCGCTCTGTACCACAAACGATCCGGAAAACGCCTCCATGCCGTTTGACAAGCGCCGCAGCGGCTTTGTCATGGGCGAGGGCAGCGCGGTTCTGATTCTGGAGGAATACGAGCGCGCCGTCCAGCGCGGCGCAAAGATTTACGCGGAGGTCTGCGGTTACGGCAACACGAACGACGCGCACCACGTCACCGCGCCGCACCCGGAGGCCGTCGGCCCTGCCAACGCGGTCAAGCAGGCCATGCAGGAGGCCGGAATTCCGGAGGACGCAAAGCTGTACATCAACGCGCATGGCACCAGCACGCCGCTCAACGATAAGACGGAGACGCTGGCGTTCAAAAAGGCGCTGGGCGAGGAACGCGCCAGACAGACGCCGATCAGCTCCACAAAGTCCATGACGGGCCATATGCTGGGCGCGACAGGCGCGCTGGAAGCGATCGTCTGTACGCTCGCGCTGCGGAACGGCGTCGTACCGCCGACGATCCATTATCAGGAGGCGGACCCGGAGTGTGATCTCGACTATGTGCCGAATACAGCGCGCAGGGTCGAACTGGATTACGCGCTTTCCACCAATCTGGGCTTTGGCGGCCACAATGCCTGCCTGGCCTTCAAAAAGTACAACGGTTAAGGAGGCGTCCCCATGAAAATAGAGGAAATCAGAGAGTTGGCCCAGATCATGCAGGAAAGCGGCCTCGGCTTGATTGAAATCAAGGAGGGGGAAGACTGCATCCGATTGGAAACCGCCTGTGCGGCATCGCCGACGCTTCCGGTTCCGGCAGCGGTTCCCGCATCGGCTCCGCAGGCAATTCCGGCGCAGGACGCGGCCCCGGTGGATTTTAACAGCCTCAAGGAGATCAAATCCCCCATGGTGGGCGTGTTTTATGAAGCGCCCTCCCCGGAGGCGGAGCCGTTCGTCAAGGTGGGCAGCAAGGTCAAAAAGGGCGATGTGCTCTGCGTGGTGGAGGCGATGAAGCTGCTGAACGAGATCACAGCCGATGCGGACGGCGAGATCGTGGACGTTTGTGTGGAAAACGGGCAGCTGGTGGAATACGGCCAGGTGCTTTACAAGATATTTTAATTGGCAGGGAAGAAGAGGGGCGTTACACATGACAAAAGAGGAATTGAAACAGATTATCCCCCACCGGGAGCCGATGATGCTGCTTGACGAGGCTTCGTTGACCGGTGAAAACCTGGCGGAGGGAAAATATACCGTGCGCGGCGACGAGTGGTTCTTACAGGGCCATTTTCCGGGGAACCCCGTGGTGCCGGGCGTAATCCAGTGCGAGATGATGGCGCAGACCTGCTGCGTGCTCTTTGCGGAGGAAGTCAAGGGCCACACGCCGCTCTTCGGCGGGCTGGATAAGGTGCGTTTTAAAGGGCAGGTCAAGCCGGGGGACACCGTTGTGTTCCGCTGCAGCACGGTCAAGCACCGCGGCCCTTTTTACTTTGCGCAGGGCGAGGGCTTTGTAAACGACACGCTGGTGGTCAAGGCGGAGCTTTCCTTTGCCGTGACCTGAGGCTCTGAACGAATTTGAAGAGTAAGAGGTGGAATCCTTGTTTTCAAAAATATTGATCGCCAATCGCGGGGAAATTGCTGTGCGCATCATCCGCGCCTGCAAAGAGATGGGCATCCTGACCGTGGCAGTCTTTTCAGAGGCGGACCGCGACGCACTCCATGTGAGCCTCGCGGACGAGAGCATCTGCATCGGCTCCCCGCAGGTGCAGGACAGCTACCTGAATATGACGGCCATCCTTTCCGCGGCGGCGGCGACGGGCGCGGGCGCAATCCACCCGGGCTATGGCCTGCTCTCGGAAAACGCGAAATTCGCCGCGCTCTGTGAGGAATGCCACATCACGTTTATCGGCCCGTCTTCGGAAGTCATCTCGCTGATGGGCGACAAGGACGCCGCCCGCAAAACGATGATTGCCGCAGGCGTGCCGGTCATTCCCGGCTGCGATATGGTGGAGGACCCGGAAAAGGCGAAGCAGGAGGCCGACCGCGTCGGCTACCCGCTGCTGGTCAAGGCGCGGGCGGGCGGCGGCGGCAGGGGAATCCGCCTGGTCCGGAAACCGGAGGAATTTGAAACGGCGTTCCGCGCCGCTTCACAGGAGGCTTTGCTGGCGTTCGGCGACGGCGGCGTGTATCTGGAAAAATACCTTTCGCCCACCAAGCACATTGAAATGCAATTGCTGTGCGACCAGCAGGGCAACGTCGTCGCTTTGGGCGAGCGCGAATGCTCCGTACAGCGTAAGAACCAGAAGCTGATAGAAGAAAGCCCCTCCCCGGCGATTTCGCAGGAGACGCGCGTCAAAATGACGGAAGCAGCCTGCAAGGCGGCGAGGGCGGCAAAGTACACCGGCGTGGGAACCATCGAGTTCCTGTACGACAGGGACGGCAATTTCTATTTTATGGAGATGAATACCCGCCTGCAGGTGGAGCATCCCGTGACGGAGATGGTTTCCGGCATCGACCTGGTCAAATGGCAGATCCGCGTGGCGTCCGGCATGCAGCTTGCCTTCACGCAGGAGGAAATCGCATTGTCCGGCCATGCCATCGAATGCCGCATCAACGCGGAGAATCCGGACCTTAATTTCCGCCCAAGCTGCGGGAAGATCTCTCTGCTGCACATCCCGGGCGGACCGTGGGTGCGGTTCGACACGGCGCTGTACCAGGATTACGTCGTGCCGCCGTTTTATGATTCGCTGATCGGCAAGCTGGTCGTCTTCGCGCCCACGCGTGAGGAAGCTATCCGCAAGATGCAGGCGGCCCTCTGTGAGCTGGTTGTGGAGGGTGTGGACCACAATACGGAGCTGCACATGGATATTTTAAGCGACCCGGCGTTTCGGTCGGGCGACTACTTTACCAACTTCATGGAGTTGCGGGAAAAGAGGGGATAACGCATGCTTTCGAAAAACATGTTTAAGAAGCCGAAGAACGATTTGGAATCGTACGATAAATACGCAAAATCTCCGGCGCCGGATATCCCCAATGAGATGTGTATCGCCTGCCCGAGCTGCAAGGCGATGCTGTTCACGGGCGAGCTGAACGAGCACTTCCATATCTGCCCCAAGTGCGGGCACCACTTCCGCGTCAATGCGCGCCAGCGCATCAGCATGGTGGCGGACGACGACTCCTTTGCGGAGCGCGACGCGGGGATGCGGTCCCGCAACCTCATTGACTTTCCCAACTATGAGAAGAAGCTCAAGCACGCCTATCTGGACAGCGCAGAGAAAGAGGGCGTCGTCTGCGGCACGGCGCGCATCGGCGGAACGCCCTGTTGTTTGTTTGTGATGGAGCCGTATTTTATGATGGGCAGCATGGGCACCGTGGTGGGGGAGAAGATCACCCGCCTGTTCGAGTACGCGACGGCGCATTCCCTGCCCGTGGTGGGCTTTACGGTTTCCGGCGGCGCGCGCATGCAGGAGGGCACGCTCTCTCTGATGCAGATGGTCAAGACGAGCGGCGCGGTCAAGCGCCACAGCGACGCGGGCAACCTGTATATCGCGGTGCTGACGGACCCGACCACCGGCGGCGTGACCGCCAGCTTCGCCATGGAGGCGGATATTATCCTGGCGGAGCCGGACGCGCTGATCGGATTTGCCGGACCGCGCGTGATCCGGCAGACCATCCGCCAGAAGCTCCCCGCGGGCTTCCAGCGCGCGGAATTCCTGTTTGAAAAGGGCTTTGTGGACCAGGTGGTCAAACGCAACGTGCAGAAGGATGCGCTGGCAAAGCTGCTGGCCCTGCACAGTGCGGCCCCGGAAGGAGGTGCGGATATTGGAAGCGTTTGACAGAGTACAGGCGGCCCGTGCGAAAGGCCGTGCGACCGGCACAGATTTCATCCGCAATATCTTTGACGACTTCATGGAGATGCACGGCGACCGCCGTTTCGGCGACGATAAAGCCGTTGTGGCGGGTATCGCGCGGCTCAACGGCATGCCGGTGACGGTGATCGCGCTGGAGCGCGGGCACGACACCAAGGAGAAGCTGTTCCGCAACTTCGGCATGGCGCATCCGGAGGGCTACCGCAAAGCGCTGCGCCAGATGAAGCTGGCGGAGAAGTTCCACCGTCCGGTGATTTGCTTTGTGGATACCGCCGGCGCGTACTGCGGCATCGCCGCGGAGGAGCGCGGGCAGGGGCAGGCCATTGCGGAAAACCTGATGGAAATGATGACGCTGAAAACGCCGGTTCTCTCCGTGTTTGTCGGGGAGGGCGGCAGCGGCGGCGCGCTGGGGCTCGCTGTGGCGGATGAAGTCTGGATGCTGGAAAACGCGGTGTATTCCGTCATCTCGCCGGAGGGCTGCGCGAGCATCCTCTGGAAGGACAGCGCCAAGGTCAAGGAGGCGGCGGCCTGCCTGCACATGACGGCGGAGGATTTGCTGCGCTTCGGCGTGATTGAAAAGATTATCCCGGAGGGCCGCGGCGATTTTGATGAGGTGTACCGCATCCTGAAGGCGGATCTGTACGATACGCTGGTCCGCAACGGCAAGCTTCCGATGGAAGAGCTGTTGGAGAAGCGCTATAACAGATTCCGCAGAATGGGGGCGGACGGTTTATGATTACATTGATTACAGACAGCACCGCCTGCATAACGCGGGCGGAGGCGGAGCTTTTCGGCATCCGTTTGGTGCCGATGCATTATACAATCGGCGGGAAGTCCTATCTGGAGAGCTTTTCAGACTGCAACGGTAATTTTGAAGCGCTGCTGGCGCAGAACGACGGGATGACGGCGCAAGCTTCCGTCTCGGACTTTACCAAAGTTTTTCAGGAGGTGGTCGGCAGGGGGGACGAGGCGCTCTGCCTGGTGATTTCCTCACGGCTGAGCGGTGCATACAGCAGCGCGAGCATCGCGGCGCTGTCGGTTTCGCCGCAGAAAATCGCGGTGGTGGATTCCCGCACCACAGCGGGCGGTTTGACGCTGCTGCTCAAGCAGGCGGCGAAGCTGGCGCGCTGCGGGGTTTCTCTGAAAAACATCGCAGACAGCGTCAAGCAGATGCGCAAACGCACGGGAACGGCCTTCTCCGTAAGCAGTATGGATTCCCTGCGCCGCAGCGGGCGGCTCAGCGTCGTGCGTCAATCGGTCAATACCATCCTGAATATCCGCCCCATCCTGCTCCTGGATAAGGACGAGGGGGCGCTGGTGTCCGGCGGGACCGCGCGCGGGCGCAGCGCGCAGATGCAGGCGTTGGCGGACCAGGTGCCGGAGAACGCCTCTGAGGTGCTGATTCAGTCGTTGGGCAGCACAGCGGCGCCGGCACTGCTGGAAAAAGTGCGCGCCAAGCTGCCGCACGCGGCAATTACCTGCGGCACGCTGGGGCCGGTCCTGGGCGTCAATATCGGCCTGGACGCGATCGGCGTCTCATGGATTTCAGGATAAATACTTTGCAATATAAAAATCCCATTCGGAAGCTTTTATAGCTTTCGAATGGGATTTTTTTGCTTTTTATGTGCTGCCGAGCGGAAAAGCGGCGGTAAAAACCGTGCGTCCGTCGCCGCTGTCCGCGCGGATTTTTCCGTGCGCTTCCTCCACGATGGCCTTTGCAATAGCGAGACCCAGGCCGTAACCCCCGGTTTCCCGGGCGCGGGCGCTGTCCGCGCGGTAAAAGCGGTCAAATACGTGGGGCAGGGCTTCCGCAGGAATCTCCTCACCGGAGTTTTCCACGCGCAGGACGGCATGGTTCTTTTCCCGGTACAGGCGGACTTCCATCCAGCCCCGCGGCGGGGTGTGTTTAACCGCGTTGTCCAGCAGGATATAAATCAGGCGGGAGAGTTTTTCCGGGTTGGCGGCAACCGTCAGGGCGTCTTCAATATAAGAGTGAATTTCCACCTCTTTTTCAAAGGCGACCGCCTCAAACGAGAGCAGGCAGCCGGTCAGCTGGCGGCTGAAGTCCAGCGTGCGGAGCGGTTCGCCGTCCTGCTCGTGGTCCAGCTTTGCCAGCGTCAGCATGTCGTTGACGAGCCCGCTCATGCGGTCGAGCTGGACCCGCATGGCGGAAAGCCATTGCAGCTGGTCGTGCACGGTTTCATCGGTATTTCCTTCCACGACGGAAAGGTTGGCGCTCAAAATTGCCAGCGGCGTTTTGAGCTCGTGAGAGGCGTCCGCGACAAAGTTTTTCTGCCGCTCAAAGGTATCCCGGACGGGCTTGACCGTCCGGTTGGCAAACAGGACGCTCAGAGCGAACAGCAGCAGAAGGCTGAGGGCGCTGACGCACAACAGAATCAGCAGCGTGTTGCGCAGGAAAGTGCGCTGGTTGGTCTGATCCAGCAGGACGATACGGGAACTGTTGTCCTGCCGGGCATAGGCAAAGACGTACCCGTCCATGGTAAAGTCCCCGCGTTCCCCGGCGGACTGGGCGGCGATACCGGCGGCCTCCTCCACCAGCTCCGTAGAAATATCCGGCGGCATGCTGAGGATTTCCAGTTCTCCGAAGATGTTCTGGCGAACCATAATGACGCCCATGAGCGGCGGTTCCCGGCGGCCGTTCTGCATGTGAAAAGCGCGGTCCAGCATAAAGTCCGTCTGCCGCTGGTTGGAGACGATCATCAGAGCGGCCGTTACGGCGAAGATCGCTGCAAATACCAGGGAGAGCAGGGCCATATTAAAGCGGACCAGCTTCCATTTCAGTTTGCGGAACATGGCGGTTCCTCCAATCGGTAGCCCACATTGCGGATGCAGGCGATGCGCATGTGCGAGCCGAGATAGGCCATCTTTTTGCGCAAAAAAGAAATATACACCTCTAAATTATTGCCTGCCGCCGCGTTTTCAAAGCCCCACAGCTTGGTCAAAAGCTCCTCTTTGTTGACAATACCATGCAGGCGCAGGAAGAACTGCTTCATAATTTCAAATTCTTTGTTGGTCAGCTGAACGGATTGCCCATCGCGTTCCAGCGTGTAGTTGGAAAGGTCCAGCGCGAGGTCGCCCGCCCGCAGGATGGAGTCCGGGAGGATTTCCCCATAGCGGCGCGTCATGGCACGGATACGGGCGAGCAGTTCCTCCGTGGCAAAGGGTTTTGCCAGGTAATCGTCCGCACCACTGTCCAGACCCAAGACTTTGTCGCCGACCTCGCCCTTTGCCGTCAGCAGCAGAACCGGTGTGGAGACCGACGCGGCGCGCAGCTGGCGAAGAACGGAAAGCCCGTCCAGTTTGGGCAGCATAATGTCCAGTAAAATCATATCGTAAATGCCGGTGAGCGCTTCGTCCAGCCCCTGTTCTCCATCATAAACGGCGGTGACGTCCCACCGCTTTTTGCTGAGAATCTGACAGAGCGCGTCGCTCAGCGGTTTTTCGTCTTCCACCAGGAGCAGTTTCATAAAAAGTTCCTCCCATCCCATTTTATAACACTATCCTATCGCGCAAAAGTGACCGCCCCCTGCCCGCCATGTGAACAATCCCTGAACTTGCAGCCCGAACGCGAAATGTCTTACATGGACACAAACTATTTGATACATCCGCGGTTTTTTCAGTATTAAGCGTTATCGAAACAAAGTCTTTTTACATTTTTTCAAAAACGACGAGATCCCCAGGACGCGTTGTATGAAAGAACTATGTCCCCTGTTCTGCCATAAGGGCCTTCATACCTGAAATTGAGAGACATGCTGTCGGAACGAAAGAACAAGCGCCAAAAGCTGCGGCCAACAAAACCACGGGAGCGTGTACCTTCCGTCGCGGCCATGCGGGGATGCGATTTGAGTAAGACTTCCGCCCGCGCTGTCCCTCCACCGGAGGTGGTTTCCGTCGCGGCCATGCGGGGACGCGATTAGGACAAGACTTCCGCCCGCACCCGTCCCCGCCGGAGGCATGCCGTCCTCACTGGAAGTGTGACGGGTGTGTGAAGCGGGTCTTAAACTTGTGTGAATCGGATGTTTTTTCAGGTTCAGTTAAGCTTTGACTCGTATAATGAGACCCGGACACAAGACTGAGATACGGAGGTGAGCGGATGAAAGAACGCATTCCCGCTTTTTGGGCGGCGCACCGGTGGACGGTCCTGTCCGCTGCCATCGGTGCAGTCGTCCTGGCGGCAGGCATTCTGGGAACCCTGTGGCTTGCGGCAGGATAAACGCAGAAAAATCGAACGGAAATAATCAATGAGGTGATCAAATGAAATCCTTAAAACAAACCATATCCATGCTGCTGGCAGTCAGTATGCTGGCATCCTCCCTGCCGGCCTACGCCGGGGCCGCCGTAACCGACATGTCGGATAAGGTGGTATCCTCTCTGGGGTTTACGGACTCTATCGTCACGACCTCTAGCATTACCCGCGGGGAATTTGCACAGATGCTGTTAAACGCGTCCTCCTATAAGGGAAAAGCGGGCAGCACGGTATTTTACCGCAAGTTCAGCGACGTCGGTACGGATACCGCCTATGCCTCCGCGATCAACTTAGCGGCGTCGCAGGGCTGGATGACCGGCTACCTGGACGGCACGTTCAAATCCACCCAGCCGGTCAAGCTGCGGGAGGCGGTCTACGGCGTCCTGGCGCTGCTGGGCTACACAAACGCCGACTTTACGGGCGATCAGACGGCGGGACGTACCTCCCTGTACTATGCCAAAGAGTTGGATGACGGGCTTTCTCTCTTAACCATGGACTCGGCCATGACGCTGACAAACTGCAAGGATCTTCTGTATAACGTGCTGAAAGCGGACACCAGGAATGGTTCAATGTACGGGAAGCTTTTTGACTGCGAGCTGGACAGCGACGGGGAAATTAACTATATGAAGCTGGCAGACAACAACATCACCGGTCCGGTCCGCGTGACGGAAAGCAAGGACATCGCCAAGATTCTGCCCTTCAGCGAAAAGAATGCAACCTATATCTTTGACGGTGAAGTCGGTCAGAATCAGGATTACAACAGCGTGGATACAGATGACGTCGTCTATTACAGCAGCAAGACCCGTACTGTTTGGGTCTATCAGGACAACCGGAACAGCGGCACGGTCACCGGCATCGCCTACGATAATTCCAGCTCCATGACGCCTGTGGCGGTCTATGTGGATGGTACCAGATACAGCCTGGCCACGGAGGAGATGCAGTATGCGTTCTCCACACTGGGTAAGGTCCGCGTGGGCAATGAGATTACAGTCGTGTACGACGACAACTCCACGGGCGGCGAGGATTCTTCCGATTACAACTATACATTAAAGGGGTATCTGCTCGATGACTGATGAAAAGGATAAGTTTGACACCACAGAGCTGGAACGGCTGAAACCAAAGCGTTTCCGCAATCCTTTCCGTAAAAAAGATCAAACGCCGGGTGCAAAACCGGGGTGGAAAAGAGCGGTTCGCGTGGGGATCGCACTGGTTTTGGTTGCGGCCATCGGTTTTACCGCGTTTCGGTTCCTGACGAAGCGTGACGCCGGCAGCGGGGAGGAACAGGTGCGCACGGCGACGGTCGAGCGGCAGACGATCCAGTCTTCCATTTCCTCCTCCGGAACGCTCGCCGCGCTGGACACCTATACCATCACGTCCCTGGTTTCCGGAGAAGTCATCAGCGCCGATTTTGAAAAGGGCGACGAGGTGCAGAAGGGCGACGTTCTGTACCGGATCGACACCGATTCCGTCGATCAGAAGATCGATTCCGCGCAGACCAATCTGGAGCGCGCGCAGAAGAAATATCAGGACGCGCTGAAAAATTACAACGACGCGGCGCAGGATTACCAGTCCCTTGACTATTCCTCTCCGGAAGAGGGCTACATCAAGACGCTGTATGTGGAAGCCGGGGACACGGTTAAGAGCGGCGATAAGATTGCAGACGTGTATAATGACAAAACCATGGTGCTGAAGGTTCCGTTCCTGAGCGCAGACGCGGAGAAAATTTCCGTCGGCAGCACCGCGCAGGTACAGATTCTGGAAACCTATGAGACGCTGGAGGGTTCCGTGACCGCCGTCAACGCCATGGAGCAGACGCTCAGCGGCGGCAGCGTGGTGCGTATGGTCACCATTCAGGTGCAGAATCCGGGCGGTATTTCCACCACCAGTACCGCGTCCGCAACGGTAAACGGCGTTTCCTGCAGCGGGGACGGGACGTTCTCCGTCCTGCTGGAAAAAACCATCACGGCGGAATACGGCGGGGACATAGCCTCCGTCCATGTGCAGGAAGGCGGCTACGTGCATCGGGGAGCGGCGCTCTTTACCCTGACCCGGGAGTCTGCGGACGACGCGCTGAAAAGCGTGAAGGACCAGCTGGAATCCGCGGAGCAGAGCGTGGAGGACGCGCAGACCAGTCTGGAGAATCAGGAAGACAGCCTCAGCGATTATGAAATCACCGCGCCGATCTCCGGCCAGGTGATTGTAAAGAATACAAAAGCGGGCGATACGCTCAACAGCGGCGGCAACAATGCTACAACCATGGCGGTCATTTACGATATGTCCGCGCTCACTTTTGATATGAACGTCGACGAGCTGGATATTCTCAGTATCGAGGTTGGTCAGAAGGTACAGGTTACCGTGGACGCCTTTGAAGGGGAGAGCTTTACCGGCAAAGTAACCAATGTCAGCCTGCAAAGCACCTCCAGCAACGGCGTGACGCAGTACCCTGTCACGGTGCAGATGGATGAGGTCGGCGAGCTGCTGCCCGGCATGAACGTCAACGGCGAAATCATTATAGAAGAGGCCGAAAACGTGCTGGCAGTCCCCGCACAGGCGCTGATGCGCGGAAATACCGTTTACATACAGGATGACAGCGTCAAAGAGGCGGAGGGCAGGGTGCCCGCCGGATTCCGCTCCGTGGAAGTGGAGACCGGTTTAATCAGCCAGGATTATGTGGAAATCAAGAGCGGCCTTTCCGAGGGAGACGTGGTCTATATTGACCCGACCTCTTCCACGGAAACGACAACCTTTGCCATGGGCGGTATGCCCGGCGGCATGCCTGGCGGAGGCGGCGGTATGCCCGGCGGTGGCGGAGCCATGCCCACAGGCGGCGGTGGCGGCGGCCGTCCAGGAGGTGGATTCTGATGAACACACAGACCGAACAGCCGTTGATCTCCCTGCAGGAGATTTATAAAATCTATAACATGGGCGATATGGTGGTGCGCGCCAACGACGGAATCTCTTTGGATATTTATCCCGGAGAATTCGTCTCCATTGTGGGAAAATCCGGCAGCGGCAAATCCACCATTATGAACATCATTGGGGCGCTGGACGTCCCGACGGAGGGAAAATACGTCCTCAACGGGCAGGACGTCAGCTGTATGAGGGACGACAGCCTGGCGGAGGTCCGCAACAAGACCATTGGTTTTGTGTTCCAGCAGTACAACCTGCTGCCCAAGCAGAACCTGCTGGAAAACGTGGAGCTGCCCCTCGTCTATGCGGGCGTGGGGAAAAAAGAGCGCACGGAGCGCTCTCTGGAATCGCTGGAACGGGTGGGCCTGCGCGACAAATGGCGCTACTTTCCCCAGCAGCTCTCCGGCGGACAGCAGCAGCGCGTGTCCATTGCGCGCGCGCTGGTGGGGAACCCCTCCCTGATCCTAGCGGACGAACCGACCGGCGCGCTCGACTCCAGAACAAGCCGCGAGGTGCTGGACTTTCTCAAACAGCTGCACGACGAGGGAAATACCGTCGTCATCATCACCCACGACAATTCCATCGCCATGGAAGCCGAACGCGTGGTCAAAATCCACGACGGAAAGATTATTTTTGACGGAGATGTGAGTGCCTATGAGTCAATCCTTTAGGCTGGCGATCAAGAGCATCGCGAGCAGCAAAATGCGCTCCTTCCTGACCATGCTGGGCATTATTATCGGCGTGGCGTCCGTCATCATTCTGGTCAGCCTGATGCAGGGGATGACAAACTATATTTCAGACAGCTTTTCCGATCTCGGCACCGACCAGGTGAGCGTATCCGTGACCAATACAGATACCCGAAACGTGGATGTGGACACCATGTATGCGTTTCTAGACGAACAAAGCGAGCTGTTTGCCAATATGAGCCCCACCGTCAGCGTGCGCGCCACCCTGAAAAAGGGGACGGAGAGCACGACCACCACCTCGATCACCGGCGTCGGCGAGGATTACATGCAGATCAAAGCGCTGGAGCTTTCCGCAGGGCGCTTTATCCAGTATTCCGACATCGTCTCCCGGCAGAAGGTCTGTGTGATCGGTTCTTATGTGGCACAGGACCTGTTTGCGGACCAGAACGCGCTCAGCCAGACGGTGAAAATCAACGGCGAGGCATATACAGTGATCGGAATTTTGCAGGAGAAGGCGGATTCGGAGGAAGGCTCCTCCGACGACTGCGTCTATCTGCCCTATTCTGTGGCGACCAAGCTTTCCTTCAGCGCGGATATATCCAGCTATACCTTTATCGTCAACAACGTGGACGACATGGAAACCGCGAAAACCGTGCTGAAAAGCGAGCTGTACGAAATATTTAAAAATGAGGACCTGTACACCGTCACCAGCCTTTCCGAGATGCTGGAAATGGTGACCTCCATGACGGACATGATGACCCTGCTGCTGGTGGGCATCGCGGCGATTTCCCTGCTGGTGGCCGGCATCGGCATCATGAACATTATGCTGGTTTCCGTAACGGAACGCACGCGGGAAATTGGCATCCGCAAGTCTTTGGGCGCAAAGCGCCGGACCATTTTACAGCAGTTTATCATCGAGGCGGGCGTTACCAGCGCCATGGGCGGCCTGGTCGGCATTGCGCTGGGCTGTGCGGTGACGTCGGTGGTCGGCGGGCTGATCGGCCTGGACGCGACGCCGTCCGCTGCGGCGATTCTGGTTTCGTTCGGCATTTCGGCGGGCATCGGCGTGATCTTCGGCTACATGCCGGCACGGCGCGCCGCCAAACTGAATCCGATTGACGCGCTGCGGAGCGAATGATACCGCAGGTTCTTTTCGGAAGTCGGGAGGGCGCGGCGGAAATGCCGTTTCAGCATGGCCTTCTCCTGTTTGGAGGCGCATGTGAGACGACCGGAAAGTTTCATATAAATCTGGCGGGTAACCGCTGAAAACAGCAGCTGTCCGGAATGGCCGGACGGCTGCTGTTTTGTTGTTTCTGTCAAGAACAGGCGGGTGAATTTGGCTACTATTTAATTGCTTTGCCGGTCCCGAAAGCGTAAAATAGAGGTAAGAATTATTCTTAAATTTAACAGACAGGGGGATGAAAAATGGAACAGAAAAAATTGACGAATGAAGTGGGCGCGCCGGTGGCGGAAAACGAGAATTCCCTGACAGCGGGCCCGCGGGGACCGGTGATGATGCAGGACGTCTGGCTGCTGGAGAAGCTGGCGCATTTTGATCGCGAGGTCATTCCGGAGAGGCGTATGCACGCAAAGGGCTGGGGCGCTTACGGTACGTTTACCGTGACGCACGACATCACGCAGTGGACAAAGGCCAGGGTGTTTGAACCGGGCAAAAAGACCGATGTATTCGTCCGCTTTTCCACGGTTGCGGGCGAACGCGGCGCGGCGGATGCGGAGCGCGACATCCGCGGCGTGGCCTGCAAGTTCTATACGGAAGAAGGGAACTGGGATCTGGTGGGCAACAATACGCCTACGTTTTTTATCCGGGACGTACATAATTTCCCGGACCTGAACCGTGCGGTGAAACGCGATCCGCGTACGGGCCTGCGTTCCGCGCAGAACAACTGGGATTTCTGGACGCTTCTCCCGGAAACCTTCCATCAAACGACGGTTGTCATGTCCGACCGCGGCATTCCGGCCACATTCCGCCACATGCATTTTTATGGCGAACATACCTTCAGTTTTTACAATACAAAGAATGAACGCGTCTGGTGCAAGTTCCATTTCCGCACACAGCAGGGCATCCGGAACCTGACCGATGCGGAGGCGGAAGCGCGGATCGCCGCGGACCGTGAGAGCCATGGACGCGACCTGTTTGAATCGATCGAACGCGGCGATTATCCCCGCTGGACCATGTATGTGCAGATTATGACGGAAGAACAGGCGAAGAACCACTATGAAAACCCGTTTGACATCACCAAAATCTGGCGGCATAAAGAATACCCGCTGCACGAAGTCGGCGTTCTGGAACTGAACCGCAACCCGGAGAATTATTTTGCGGAGGTGGAACAGGCGGCGTTTACGCCCGCCCATGTGGTGCCGGGTATCGGGTTTTCCCCGGATAAATTCCTGCAGGGCCGGTTGTTTGTCTATGGAGACGCACAGCGGTATCGTCTGGGCGTCAATTATAACCAGATTCCCGTCAACCGCGCAAAATGTGATGTCAACGACTATCATCGGGACGGCCTGATGCGGGTTGATGGAAACTACGGCGGCCGGCCAGCCTATACGCCGAACAGCTTGGGAGACTGGTCCGCGCAGCCCGGTGTGATGGAGCCCCCGCTGGACCTCTCCGGCGCCATGTATGCCTATGATCCGAAGGACGATCCAACGGACGACTGCTTCCGCGCGGGCGGGGACCTGTACCGGGTGATGACGGAGGACAAGCGCGCGCTGCTGATCGAAAACACCGCGCGGAACATCGCCCCGGTTACGGAAAACGTCAAATACCGCCACGCGGTGCATTGCTATCTGGCGGACGAGGAATACGGCAGGCGCATCACGGAGGCGATGGGGCTGGATTTGGAGAGGGTAAAAACGCTTTCCGGTCTGTCCCATCAGGAGCTGGTCGAGGCGACGCTGAAACCGTAAAATAGCGGACGGTGACTGTGTCTTCCCATCCCCAAGTGCTTTCCGTTTAACCCGGCGTGGAGGAGGTTTCCACGTTTAAAAGTAGAAAATCTGACGGTTTTCATGATGTAAAAAAACACGCGGACGATTACAACCGTCCGCGTGTTTTTTTGTTTATTCCGTGATGGGTATTTTCTCATCGATTTCCTCCGGCCCGGGCGCTTCAAACCACGAGTCAAACCGCGCGCGCTTTTCCGCGTCGATGTGGTAGGCGCACAGCTCACCGCGTTCAACTGCCCGATTGCGAATCTCCAGATGGCGGGTAATTACATCGTATGGCGCGTCCAGATAAACCAGTTTCGCGGGGAGTCCTTTTGCAATAAAGTGGGACCTGGTTTCCTCCCGCTCCGCGCGGCTCCAGAAGCCGAAGTCGAGCACAACGGTGAGCCCCAGCGCGTAGAGCTCCTCCGCCTGCTGGAGCAGAAACGCCTTGCAGCGGCGCAGCATGTCCTGGTGGCGTTCCGGCCCGATGCAGGCGTCAAACAGCCGCAGCATCAGGTCGTCGCTGGAAAGGATGGCGGTTCCGCCCTGTTCCCGCAGGCGCTGTGCATAATGGGTTTTACCGCAGCCGCACGGGCCGCAGAGCAGAATAATTTCCGGCATGGTACAGTTTCCTTTCCATTCAGGCTCCAATTCCCAACAAACCGAATAGAGTGACGCCTTGGCGGCGCTTCCCTTCTTCTATATTGGCGGCGTCCGCATCGTAACTGTAAATATCGCCGTATGCTTTCCCGTCTCTCTCAGACACAAAAATAGCGCCTGCATCGACTCCGTCCGTATTGACGTAAAGCAAATAAGTAGTACGAAACGCGATAGACTTGCTAATGGTCGTGGTTTCATTCCACGGGCAGTCCGGGTTTTGTTTGGCGACTTCCGCGCGGATCAGGCTGAGGCCTTCTTCCCTTGCTTCCTCGGCGGAGATCGTAAGAACGTCCTTGTGATCGTTCATATAGTTGATCATGGTGATCACACCGGCGGAGAAACCGATCAGCAGACACAGCAAGGCGGCAAGGTAGAATCCGGGCCGTTCCCAGAGAATGTTGGATTTTTCTTTATACATACCTGTTCATCCTTTAAAAGTTTGATGAAAGTGAAATGGATCATGGGAATTGGACTTTTTATATTTTGCTATTTACTGTGAATCGAGACATACTCTTTATCAATTACTTTAAAAAAGAATCCATAAAATGAAGTTGGTTATATGCTAGCGCTTTTTCCCGTTGCATTTTATAAATAGTTATAAAGAGAACCATGTGATAACTTCCGTTTAATCGACATTGTTAACCGTTACACAATCTGGAACAGATAGAATTTGAGATAGTCCGTCTCCGGCACGTTCCAGAGGATGGGATGGTCCGGGGACTGCTGGCGGGCCTCGATCTGCCGCAGGGAGACGTTGGCATCGAACGCCGCGCTGCGCAGCATGTCGCGGAACAGCGCGTCCGTCATGAAGTGCGAGCAGGAGCAGGTGGCCAGGTAGCCGCCGCGCGGCAGCACCTTCATGGCGCGCAGGTTGATCTCCTTGTAGCCGCGCATCGCGTGTTCCACCGTCTGGCGCGACTTCGTGAAGGCCGGCGGGTCCAGAATGATAAAGTCGTAGCCGTCTTTTGCGCCGCAGGGCAGGGAGGGCAGCAGGTCGAAGACGTTTGCCGCCTCAAAGGACATGGTGCCTTCCAGATGGTTGCGTTTTGCGTTCGCTTCCGCCATCGCCACGGCGGCTTCCGAGATGTCCACCGCATGGACGTGCGCCGCGCCGCCCATCGCCGCGTTCAGGCCGAAGGAGCCGGTATGCGTAAAGCAGTCCAGCACGCGTTTGCCCCGGCTCAGCCGTGCCACCGCCTGCCGGTTGTACTTTTGATCGAGGAAAAAGCCGGTCTTCTGGCCGTTTTCAAAGTCCACGCCGTAACAGATGCCGTTTTCCACAATTTCCGTCTCTGTGGATGCGGGCGTGGGGATGCCGTCCAGCGGGAAAAAGCCCTTGCCCTGCTCCATGCCCTCCAGCTCGCGGATCGCCACGTCGTTGCGCTCGTAGACGCCGGAGATTTTCTGCCCATCCTCCCGCAGGATGCGCGCCAGCAGGGGGAACAGCATGGATTTGCGCTGCTCCATGCCCAGGCTGAGCGTCTGTGTTACCAGAATATCGCTGAACCGGTCCACCGTCAGGCCCGGGAACGCGTCCGATTCACCGAAGATGACGCGGCAGCAGGAGAGGTCGTCTCCCATCACCGTCTTGCGGTAGTCCCACGCATACCGCAGGCGGCGTTCCCAGAAGGATTCGTCGAACCGGTCGTTTGCGTTGGTGGAGAGCAGCCGCACCCGTATTTTGGAATGGCGGTTGTAAAAACCCGTGCCCAGATATTTGCCGCGCGGGCTGATCAGATCGACCAGATCGCCGTCCTTGCAGGCCATTTCACCCCGGCCCAGCTCTGTATTGTAAATCCATGGATGCCCCGCCTTGATACTATTTTCCGCTTTGCGGGTGACTTCCACCCGCGGATAGTTCCGCTCCTGTTTCATGCTCCGCTTCATTCCTTGTCCGTCAATTTTTTAATAAGTATAACATAAACGTCCCCGTATAGGAAATGCGGGCCGTATTTTTTACGATAAAACAGGGACAAGATAGAATACAGTGGAATATTTTTCGGTTATGCGCTATAATAAACAAAACGGACGATCGTCCGTGTATACAGCAGGTCTGCGGAACCCCAAAGGGCGGTATTGCTCCGTCCCCGGGCGCGGGCTTTCCGTTTAACAGGGAGAGCGCCGCGCCGGGATTCCGTTTTCAGGCGTGTCCAAGGGCGCGCCCATTAAATATAGAAAAGGAAACAGTATGACATTTCAAGAACTTGGCATGATCCCATCCATTTTGAACGCCCTGAAGAAAGAGGGCTATGCGTCGCCGACGCCGATTCAGGAGCAGGCGATTCCCCCGGTGCTGCAGGGAAAGGATCTTCTGGGCTGCGCCCAGACGGGCACAGGAAAGACAGCGGCTTTCGCTGTGCCGATCTTACAGCGCCTGACGGAACAGGGCGCTGTGCAGCCGAAGAAAATCCGCTCCCTGATCCTCACGCCCACCCGGGAGCTGGCGCTGCAAATTTACGAGAGCTTTACGGCTTACGGACGCTATCTTTCCCTGAAATCCTGTGTGATCTTCGGCGGCGTGCCGCAGAACGCGCAGGTGCAGCAGCTCAAGCGCGGCGTCGATATTCTGGTTGCCACGCCGGGACGTTTGAACGACCTGATTAACCAGGGCTTTATCAAACTGCAGGACGTCCAGATTTTTGTGCTGGACGAGGCGGACCGCATGCTGGACATGGGCTTTATCAACGATGTGAAAAAGGTCATTGCAAAGCTGCCGCAAAAAAGGCAGACACTTTTGTTCTCCGCAACCATGCCGCCGGAAATCAGCGAGCTGGTGGATACGATCCTGTATCAGCCGGAAAAAATCACGGTGACGCCGCCCGCCACTACGGTGGAGGCCATCGACCAGAGCGTCTATTATGTAGACAAAGAAAACAAGCGGAAGCTGCTGATCCATTTGCTCCAAAACCCGGAGATTACCTCCGCGCTGGTCTTTACCCGCACCAAACATGGGGCGGACCGCGTGGTGCGCGAATTGACCCGTGCAAAGATCAGCGCCGCGGCGATTCACGGCGATAAGTCCCAGAACGCGCGCCAGAAGGCGCTGGGGGACTTTAAAAAGCGCGTGACCCGCGTGCTGGTGGCGACGGATATCGCCGCGCGCGGCATCGACATCGACGAACTTTCCCATGTGATCAATTACGACATCCCGGAGGTGCCGGAGACATACGTGCACCGCATCGGCCGGACCGGCCGCGCGGGGCTTTCCGGCATCGCGGTTTCCTTCTGTGACATCAACGAGAAGGCCGACTTCGCCCGCATTGTCAAGCTGATCGGCAAAGACGTCCCCGTGGTGACGGACCATCCGTATCCGATGCTGATTACAGTGCCGACGCCCAAGTCCGAGCTGCGCCGCAACCGCGGTCAGCGTCCGCAGCAGCCGGCGGTACAGAAAACCCAGCCGGCTCCGCAGAGAAAGCAGGAACCCAAGAAGAAGGCGGAAACGCCCAAGATTGCCGGGCCGAAGCCCGCGCCGCAGAAAAACCGGCAGCAAAAGGCGGCAAAACCCGCCGCGCCAAAGCTTCCGCAGAAGCAGCCGGTGCGCACACCTGCGCCGCAGCCGGAAAAAACCACGCCGATGACGGAATTCCCGTCTCTGCACGACCTGCTGCCGGAGCAGCGCCCGACGCTCTACGGCAAAACGGAGGGCGGCAAAAAGCCGCGCCAGAGAAGGGACCCGGTCCCGGGCGGACGCGGCATGCAGAAACGGGATGCAAAACCCATGCAAAAGCTGGAGCCCATCCGCAAGGCGGAGCCCGCGCGCAAGCGTCCGGTCGACCAGCCGTTGGGACAGACGCGCTTTGGGCGCAGGGGATGATCCATGGCGATCAATAAATTTATGATGGCGGCCCTGAAAGCCCTGTCTTACCCCGATATTGACATCAAAAAAAATTACTGGTGGGAGCGTCAGGTGGTCAACGTGACGCACTACCATTACTTAAAGCCCTTTTACAAGACCTGGGATCACAAGGTGTCCTGCGGAGACCACGAGATTCCCGTGCGCATTTTCTCCCCGCCGGAGGAAGCGGAAAACCACTCGATTTTGCTCTTCTTCCACGGCGGCGGCTGGGTGCTGGGGAATATCGATTCCTATAACAAGGTGTGCGCCAATATGGCCCGCCTGACGGGGCGGCTTGTCGTCTCCGTGGATTACCAGCTTGCGCCGGAGCACAAATTTCCCGCCGCGCCGGAAGATTGTTACGCCGTGGCGCGCGAAATCTTTTTGGATACGGCGCTGCTGGATACGCCTGCAAGCGACATCACCCTGATTGGGGACAGCGCGGGGGCCAATCTGGCCGCCGTGGTTTCCCTGATGGCGCGGGACCGGGGCGAATTTCTGCCCGGCAAACAGATTTTGATCTATCCCGCTACTTATAACGACCACTCGGAGCATTCGCTCTTCGATTCCATCCGGGACAACGGGACGGATTACCTGCTGACCTCCAAGCGCGTCTGCGATTATATGGATTTGTATATGAGCGGGCCGGAGGATCTGCACAATCCCTATTTTGCGCCCTTGCTGGCAAAGGATCTGTCCAACCAGCCGGACACGCTGCTGATTACGGCGGAGTATGACCCCCTGCGCGACGAGGGCGAGGAATACGCCCGCAAGCTGGAGAAATTCGGAAACCGGGTGGAGCTGCACCGCATCGAGGACGCGCTGCACGGCTTCTTTTCCCTGCCGCCGAGCTTTCCCCAGGTCAAGGAATGCTATGAACTTATCAATCGCTTTTTAAGTGAGGTGCCGCAACCGTGAAACCGAAAAAATCTGCCGAATGGAGACGGCTGGACAACGCGGCAAAGATTTTCCCGTGCACCAGCACCAAAGCGGACGCCAAGGTGTTCCGCTTTGCCTGCGAGCTTGTGGAGCCTGTGGACCCGCAGGCGCTGCAGCAGGCGCTGGACCGCGCGATGGAGGTCTTTCCCGGGTACCGCTGTGTACTGCGACGGGGGATGTTTTGGTATTACCTGGAGGATAGTGTGGAACGGCCGGAGGTGCGGGAGGAAACCCGTCCCCTGTGCAGCCCGATTTACGATCAGAACCGGAAGGGGCTGCTGTTTAATGTGACTTATTACCGCTGCCGGATCAACGTGGAGATTTACCATGCGCTGACCGACGGCACGGGCGCGCTGCAGTTCCTGCGCGTGCTGGTGTATCATTATCTGCTGATCCGGCATGCGGACCGGTTTGCGGAAAATGCGCCTGTGATGGACTATGACGCGTCCGCTACGGAGAAGATGAACAACAGCTTTCAAAAATACTATACGCGCAAGAGAAAGACGCCGGAGAAAGCGCCGAACGCCTACCACCTGCGCGGCACGCGCGTGCCGGAAAGCCGTGTGCGCGTGATCGAAGGCGTGGTCCCGGTTAAAGCGGTCCTCCAAAAGGCGCGCGAGTATGGGACGACGCTCACGGTGCTGTGCGCGGCCCTGCTGATGTGCGCCATCGAACAGGAAATGATGGTGCGGTATAAAAAGCGTCCGGTTGTGCTGGCGGTGCCGATCAACCTGCGCAACTATTTTCCTTCGGAGAGCGCGCGCAACTTTTTCAGCATTATGCAGGTGCGCTATAATTTTAAAAAACAGTCGAACCGGCTGGAGGACGTGATCCAGAGCCTGAACCGCGATTTTGAGCGGGAGCTGACGCAGGATAAAATGGAGGCGCGCCTCTGCCAGTTTGTCAAATACGATTTTAACCCGGTTGCCCGCATTGCGCCGCTGGTGGTCAAAGACTTCGGCATGCGCATCGGCTACGAGCTGGCGGAAAAGAAGGAGACCGCCGCCATCTCCAACGTGGGAAAAATCCAGATGCCGCCGGAGCTGGCGGAATATATCCGCCTGTTCGACGTGTTTGTCAGTACGGACCGCCTGCAAATCTGTATGTGTTCCTTTGGGGACAACCTGACCATCAGCTTCACAACGCCGCTGGTCAGTACGGATATTCAAAAGCATTTCTTCCGGGCATTGACGGGCATGGGAATTCCCGTGGAGATCACGGCCAGCCGCCTGCCGGACGAAGAGGAGGCGCCGGAATGAAAACATGCGACAAGTGTAAGGTAAAAGTAACGGGCAGCCCGCCGGGATGCCCGCTGTGCCAGGGGCCTCTGCGGGAGGACGGCGCGCCGGACCCGCGCGGGGAGATTTTTCCGCAGATTCCGACGGTGCTGCATAAGCACAGCCTGTTTTTTAAAATCCTGATTCTGGTTTCCGCTGTGGCGGCGATTATCTGCGTGACGGTCAACCTGATTTTGCCGCAGCACGGCTGGTGGAGCCTTTTTGTGCTGGCGGGGCTGGCCTGCATGTGGCTCAGCCTGGCCGTAGCGGTCCACAAACGAAACAATATTCCCAAAAGCGTGCTGTACCAGGTGGTGCTGATCTGCGTGCTGACGATGCTCTGGGACTATTTTACGGGCTGGCACGGCTGGTCGCTGGACTATGTGTTTCCCATCGCCTGTGTGGTGGCGCTGCTGGTGCTGTCCATCACGGCGCGCGTGTTCAAGCTGAACCTCGGCAGCTTTATCATCTATACGATCATCGCCGCACTGTTTGGCGTCATCCCCATTATCTTCTATGTCAAGGGGATGCTGCAGGTGGTCTATCCGTCGCTGATCTGTGTGGCGGGCAGTTTGATTTCTCTGGTGGCGTTGATGGTTTTTGAGGGCGGCAACATGCTGCAGGAATTAAAACGGCGTTTGCACCTGTAAGATCGATATTTACAGGAAAGCGGCATAAAATAAAAAGGAACCGAAACTTCCAAACGCTGTTTTGGAAGTTTCTTTCTATTCGTTGACGAAAGGCAGGAATATGATGAGCATGACCATTTACAGCGGCGGAACCATCCTCACGATGGAGGAGCCGCTTTACGCGGAGGCGGTTCTGGTGGAAGACGGCGTCATTCGCGCCGTGGGAGAAAAGAGCGTGCTGCGGCAGGGGTGTCCGCCGGAGACCGAAGAGATGGATTTGCAGGGGGCGGTCCTGCTGCCGGCGTTCATCGACCCGCACAGCCATATCACGGCGCTGGCGCAGACACTCGGTTCCGTCGATCTGACCGGGGCGAAAAGCTTTGCAGAAATCGTGCAAAAGCTGCAGGCGTTTATTCAAAAGACAAAACCTGCGCCGGGGCAATGGGTCACCGCGTTTGGTTACGACAATAATTTCCTTGCGGAAAAGCGCCATCCGGACAGGCAGCTGCTCGACCAAATCAAATATCCTGTGATCGTGACGCATGCCTCGGGCCACATGGGAGCGGCAAATTCCCTGGGGTTGAAAGAGATGGGCGTCTGCGCGGAGACGCCGGACCCGGAGGGTGGCGTGGTCGGCAGAGAAGCGGATGGAAGAACGCCGAACGGCTATCTGGAGGAGACAGCCTTCAGTTCTTTCACCGCAAAGATTCCCCAGCCGTCACAGGAGCAGCTGCTGCGGCAAATGGAATTGGCGCAGGACATTTATTTACAGAATGGCATCACAACTGTGCAGGATGGCCTGACCGTCCCCGTCCGGTGGGAGATGCTGAAGGGGCTTGCGGAACAAAACCGCCTGAAAGCGGACGTGGTCGCCTATCCGGATTTAAAGGATAACCGTGCGTTGGCTGCCGAAAATCTGCCCTATTGCAAGCAGTACTGCAACCGCCTGAAAATCGGCGGCTATAAAATTTTTCTGGACGGCTCCCCGCAGGGCCGCACTGCCTGGATGACCCAGCCGTATGAAAACGGCGAAGCGGGATACAAGGGGTATCCCATCTATCAGGACGCGCAGGTTGAATCCTTTATGAGGGAAGCCCTGCGGGACGATATGCAGCTTTTGGTGCACTGCAACGGCGACGCGGCGGCGCAGCAGATGATCGATGCGTATGAAAAGGTCCTTGCGGAAAGCCGGACGGAGCAACAGATACGGCCGGTGATGATTCATGCACAGCTGGTGCGTCAGGACCAGCTCGAAAAAATGGCAAAGCTGCGCATGATCGCTTCATTTTTTGTGGCGCATACCTGGTACTGGGGCGACGTGCATTTACAGAACTTTGGGGAAGCGCGGGCGATCCGGATCAGTCCGGCGCGCTCCGCCATTGAAAGCGGCGTGATATATACGTTTCATCAGGATACGCCGGTGATCCAGCCCAATATGCTGGAGACAATCTGGTGCGCGGTGAACCGCATCAGCAAGAATGGTATGGTGATGGGGGAAGAGGAGCGCGTTACGCCGCTGGAGGCGCTCCGTGCGGTCACAACCAACGCGGCATACCAATATTTTGAGGAGGATGAAAAGGGTTCCATCCGGGCCGGCAAGCGGGCGGACTTTGTCATCCTGGACCGCGACCCGTTACAGGTCAATCCCATGGATATTAAGGATATTAGCGTACTGGCGACCATTAAGGACGGCAGGGCGGTCTACGAGGCGAGCCGATGAGCGTGTTACAGGAGATAGTCCGTCCTCTGCTGAACTGGTACGATCGGAACGCCCGCTCCCTGCCCTGGCGGGACCGGCCGGAGCCGTACCGCGTGTGGGTTTCGGAAATCATGCTGCAGCAGACGCGCGTAGAGGCGGTCAAGCCATATTTTGCACGCTTCATGGAGGAGCTGCCCACTGTCGCGGCCCTTGCCGCCGCGCCGGAGCAGCAGCTGATGAAGCTGTGGGAGGGATTGGGCTATTACAGCCGCGCGCGCAATTTGCAGAGGGCCGCGCAGGTGCTGGTGGAACAATACGACGGGAAACTTCCCGCGGATTACGAAGAACTGCTGCGTCTGCCGGGAATCGGGCCGTATACGGCGGGCGCGGTGGCCTCCATTGCGTTCCAAATCCCAGCCCCGGCGGTGGACGGCAATGTCCTGCGTGTGGTGATGCGCCTGACCGCCTCGCGGGATAATATCAGTGAGCCGGCGGTTAAGCGCGCGGTGGAAGAGCAGATTCGACAGGTTATTCCGCAGGATCGCCCGGGCGATTTCAATCAGGCCATGATGGAGCTGGGCGCGACGGTCTGCGGCCCGGGCGGGGAACCGCGCTGTCTGGTCTGCCCGTTGGCGGGATTGTGCGAAGGAAACCGCTTGGGTGTTGCGCGGGAGCTGCCCGTCAAGGCGAAGAAAAAAGCGCGCCGCATCGAAGAAAAAACGGTCTTTCTGTTGGTTTACAGCGGCGAGCTGGCCATTCGGCGGCGTGAGGACAGCGGCCTGCTGGCCGGATTATGGGAATTGCCGTCCGCGGAAGGGCGCCTTTCCCCGGAGGGCGCGGGTGAGGTGTTGCAGGACTGGGGAATCCATCCGCTCCAATTAAAACCACTGCCCGCCGCAAAACATATTTTTACTCATGTAGAGTGGCATATGACCGGCTACTGGGTGGAGCTGGAGGAAAAACCGAACGGCTTTTCCTGGGCGGGCAGAGGGGAGTTGTTGGAGGTCTATGCTTTGCCGTCCGCCTTCCGTGCCTATCTGGATGCATTTACAGGATAATCTTTCTTCCGCGCCGGTTTTGTGCTATACTGCACTCGAATCAAAGCGAACAGGGGGCGTGCCGATGAATTACGACGAGCTGGTCAATACCACCATGGAAGTGGGCTACCTGCTCCTGAGCAACGGGGCGGAGATTTACCGCGTGGAGGATTCCATGCGGCGTATTTTCCGCGCGTACGGCGTGGAAACAGGGGATGTGTTTGTGATCCCCACCTGCATCTTTGCAACGGTGGAAACCGGGCGGGGGAAGCCCGTCACCGGCTTTAAGCGCCTGTATGCGCGTGTGACGAATCTGGACAAGGTGGAGCGCGCAAACGATCTTTGCCGGATCGTCTGCTATCAAAAGCCGGACTTTCAGACGGTGCGGGAAGAGGTCAGGAGTATCGACCAACGGCCCGTCTACGGCTTTTGGACGCAGGTGGCGGCGTATGCGCTGATCGCCTTTTCTTTCACGCTGTTTTACAGCGGCAGCTTTGCGGACGCCTGCTGCGCGCTGGTCTGCGGCGCGGCGGTCCGCCTTGTAATCGACTTTATGGGCCGCTTTTCCACCAACAGTTTTTTTATGAACATCGCCGCGAGCTGTGTGGCGGCAACGCTGGCGCTGCTGGCGGTACAATTCGGCTTCGGCGCAAATACGGATAAAATCATCATCGGCGCGCTGATGAATCTGGTGCCCGGCATTGTTATTACCAGCTTCATGCGCGACGTCATTGCGGGCGACCTGATCGCGGGGCTGATCCGCTTTGTGGAGTCCCTGCTGGTGGCGACGGCCATCGCTATCGGGGCAGGCGTGGCCCTGCTCGCGCCCCGGCTGATCTGGGGGGTGTAGCGGATGGAAGCGTATCTGCCCTGTTTATATGCGTTTATCGCCTGCGCGGCCTTCTGCCTGGTGTTCAATATGCGCGGCAAGCTGATTTTTTTTACCTCGTTGGGCGGCGCGATCGGCTGGTTTGTCTATCTGCTGCTGAGCCCGCTGCAAAACGACATTGTACAGTTCTTCCTTGCGACGGTCGTTATCACGCTGTATTCGGAAATCATGGCGCGCATCCACCGCGTGCCGGTGACGGGCTATCTGCTGATTGCCCTGCTGCCGATGGTGCCGGGCGGCGGCATCTATTATTCGATGGAATACTGCATTGCGGGCAACACGGAGATGTTTTTGGAAACCGGCCTGCACACACTGGGCATTGCCGGGGCGCTGGCGCTGGGTATCCTGCTGGTTTCCTCCCTGGTGCGCCTGTGGCACGCCTGCGGCGACCGCACGGAACCGCACGTATAGGAAAAGGACCTGCTGAATAGCAGGTCCTTTTCCTATATGCCATCCTTATCCAAAACAGGACTCTTACGAAAAAAGCTGTTCCTTTTTTATAAGAGCCAAAGATGCTTGCAATTTAAAGGCGGTCTTTGATCGCGTCGATCAGGATTTTCAGCGCTTTGATGCGCGCGTATTTTTTGTTCTGCGATTCCACGATGTGCCACGGCGCGAAGTCCGTAGAGGTGTATTTCAGCATGTCGTCGATCGCTTCCTCGTACTGGTCCCACTTTTCACGGTTGCGCCAGTCTTCGTCGGTGATCTTCCACTGTTTGGAAGGCGTGTTCTGGCGGTCGGTGAAGCGGCGGAGCTGCTCGTCTTTGTCGATATGCAGCCAGAACTTCACAATAACCGCGCCCCAGTCGTACAGTTCGCGTTCAAATTCGTTGATCTCGCGGTAGGCGCGCTGCCAGTCCTCCGTGGAACAGAAGCCCTCAATGCGCTCCACCATGACGCGGCCATACCAGGTGCGGTCATAGATGGCGACGTGCCCGTCCTTGGGAATCTGGTTCCAGAAGCGCCACAGGTAATGGTGGTTCAGTTCCGGCGCGGTGGGCGCGGCGATCGGCACCACCTCGTACCCGCGGGGGTCCAGCGCGGCGGCAATGCGGCGGATGTTTCCGCCCTTGCCGGCGGCGTCCCAGCCCTCGTAACAGACGATGACCGGTACGCGTTTGCGGTATATTTTGTTGTGCAGCTCGCTCAGCTCCTCCTGGAGCTTATCAAGCTGTTTCTTGTATTTTTCATCTGTAATGGTTTTATCCAGAGAAACCTGTCCGAGCGGCGTCATGGGGACAAACGTAAAATTGCCCGGCAGAATAATGTTGGCAGGCGTGACCGGGTACGTCTTGCGGTGTTCCTTTAACGCCAACGCGGTTTTGATGGAATCTACAACGGTGCGGTAGACCTCCAGCGTGGCGTTTTGCCGGTGGGTGCTGGCGATCAGATGCCACGGTGCATAAGTCGTGTTGGTATATTCCAGCATTTCGTCGAACGCACGGTAGTAACGGTCGTATTGCCTATTGCGCTTCCAGTCCTGCTCAGTGGCGCGCCATTCGGTGTTTTTGGAATTCGCCAGGTTTTCCAGCCGCTCCTTCTGGTCTTTCTGGCTGATGTGCAGGAAAAACTTGATAATCAGATAGCCGTTGTCCGTCAGCTGGCGCTCAAAGGTGTTGATGCTGTTCATGCGGCGCAGGTTTGTGACATCGTCGATTCCCTGCTCCAGCCGAAGGGTGGAAACCTCCTGATACCAGCTGCGGTCCATCGTGGCGATTTCGCCGCCGCCGGGAATGATCTTCCAGTAGCGCCACAGGTCCGGGTGGCGTTTTTCCAGCTCCGTAGGGGCTACGTTGGAATAAACCTTGGAGCCGCGCGGATCAAAATTCAGTGTCAGCCGGGCAATCTGCCCGCCCTTGCCCGCCGAGCCCCAGCCCTCAAAAATGATGATGACCGGCAGTTTGACCTGTTTGATCGTCTGCTGCAGGGCGGAAAGCTCCGCTTCCAAAACGGGCGCTTCCTTTTTATATTCCTCTTTTGTAACAGAGGCTTTTAAATTGACTTTTTCCAGCATACCGGGATAACCCCCTTTTGCAATCTTTGAAATACGAAGAATAAAATGAATCGATTTTCCGTTTATTGGTATATATGCTAATTATACACTAATAAAATAAAAATGCAAATGTTTTTGTGTGATCTACCAGTGCGGTTTTTCAGCAGAGGATGCGATAGAACAATTGTCCGAAAGCTGTGTGAGAAAGGGCGTTTTTCTCTTTTCTATTCGGCGCGGGTGTGCTATAATAACCTCACGCCGTAAACGGAAGCAGAGCTTCCGACGGCTGAGAGAACATTGAATCATGCCGGCTTGGTGAAGGATACAAAATTGCGGTGTTATATACGCCGCGCGGGAAAACGGTCATGATTGAATAACCTCACGCCGTGACCGAAAGCAGAGCTTCCGACGGCTGGGAGAACATTGAATCATGCTGGTCTAGTAAAGGACTCGAAATTGCGGTGTTGGATACCCCGCGCAGGGAAACGGTCACGATTGAATAACCTTACGCCGTGACCGAAAGCAGAGCTTCCAACGAATGGCTGAAATAACAATTACTGAAATTGATATAATTTTAGAAAAACCAGGACGTGTAAAAATGGTCATATTGGGAATCGACCCGGGCTACGCAATCGTGGGCTACGGGGTCATCCGCACGGAACGCGGGAGATACATCCCGTTGGAGCATGGGGCGGTCGTTACAAAGGCCGGGCAGCCGTTCAACCGGCGGCTGGAAATCGTGTACGACGGGATCGCGGAGGTCCTGCAGAAATGGCGGCCCGAAGCGGTCAGCCTGGAAAAGCTTTTTTTCCAGAACAACCAGAAGACGGCGATCGGCGTGGCGGAAGCGAGGGGTGTGATCCTGCTGGCCGCGCAGAAGGCGCGGGTGCCCGTCTTTGAATACACCCCGTTGCAGGTGAAGCTGGCGGTGACCGGTTACGGGCAGGCGCAGAAGCCGCAGGTGATGGAGATGACGCGCCGGCTGCTCTGCCTGAAGGAAGTGCCAAAACCGGACGACACGGCGGACGCGCTGGCTATGGCGATCTGCCACGGGCAGGCGGCGGGCTCCAGTTTGCGGCAGGCGATGCTGCGCAGAAGATAAAAAGTTGGAGAATACAAGATGTTTTATAGTGTAAAAGGAATTTTGACACACATGGAGCCGGGTTTGGCTGTGGTGGAATGCGGCGGGGTCGGCTTTAAATGCATGACCACCATGAGCACCCAGCGCGCCATGCCGAAGCTGGGTGAGACGGTTAAGCTGTACACGCATTTAAATGTGCGCGAGGACGCGCTGGACCTGTTCGGCTTTGCCTCGATGATGGAGTTGAACTGCTTTAAAATGCTGACGGGCGTTTCCGGCGTGGGGCCGAAGGTCGGCCTGGCGATTCTAAGCGAGCTTTCTCCGGAGCAGGTGGCGATGGCGGCAGCGGCAGGGGACAGCAAGTCCCTGACGCGGGCCAGCGGCGTGGGCGCAAAGCTGGCGCAGCGCATTGTTCTGGAACTGAAGGATAAGGTCAAAAAGATGGGCGGCGGTACGCTGGAGGGTTTTGTGCCCGCGGGCGGCGCGCCGAATGCCGCCGGAAACGCCGCCAATGCGGTCAGCGCGCTTTCCGTGCTGGGTTATACGCCCACGGATGCGGCGTCGGTTGTGGCGAAGTTTGACAGCTCCCTGCCGACGGAGGAATTGATCCGCCTGGCGCTCAAAGAATTCGGCAAGGCGAGATAGAAAAATGAAAGAGATGAAAAGGGCGGTGAGGCGTGCCGATGGATTATGAATACGAAAACGAGATGGACTTTGAAAACCGGATGGTCGCGCCGGAGTATGCCCCCGAGGACGCGGAGGTGGAAAACCCGCTTCGTCCCCGGACACTGGGAGAATACATCGGCCAGGAAAAGGTCAAGGAAAACCTGGCGGTTTTTATAGAAGCGGCCAAACAGCGCAAGGAGTCACTGGACCATGTGCTGCTGTACGGCCCGCCCGGACTGGGAAAAACCACGCTGGCGGGCATCATTGCAAACGAATTAAACGTCAATTTGCGCATTACCTCCGGCCCGGCAATTGAAAAGCCGGGCGATCTGGCGGCGCTGCTGACGAACCTGAATCCCGGCGACGTGCTGTTTATCGACGAGGTGCACCGCCTTTCCCGCAGCGTGGAGGAAATTCTCTACCCCGCGATGGAGGACTTTGCGCTGGATATTATCACGGGCAAGGGACAGATGGCGGCTTCCTACCACCTGCCGCTGCCGAAGTTTACGCTGGTGGGTGCGACCACGCGCGCGGGCCAGCTCTCCGCGCCGCTGCGCGACCGTTTTGGCGTCGTCCTGCGTCTGGAGATGTATTCCCCGCAGGAACTGGCGAAGATCGTCGCCCGCAGCGCGAAAATTCTGGGCATCCCGATCGAGGCGGACGGCGCGCTGGAAATCGCCTCCCGGTCCCGCGGAACGCCGCGTATCGCGAACCGCATGCTCAAGCGCGTGCGGGACTTTGCGCAGGTGATGACGGACGGCGTCATCACCTTCCAGTCGGCCAAAATTGGCCTTGACCGCCTGGAGGTCGACGAGATCGGCCTGGACGCCAACGACCGACGGATGCTGTCCACGCTGATTCAGTTCTATAACGGCGGGCCGGTTGGGCTGGAAACGCTCGCGGCGGCCATCGGAGAAGAGGCTGTCACCATTGAGGACGTTTACGAGCCGTATCTGATGCAGATCGGCTTTTTGAACCGCACGCCGCGCGGCCGCTGCGCCACGCGGGCGGCATACCTGCATCTGGGGCTGACGCCGCCGGGGGAAGTGAAACCGGAGCAGCAGAACCTGTTTGAAATGCAGGATCGGAAATGAGGCCTATCCATGGAAATTACCAGAGTAAAGTTGGAAATCTATGCGCCGGAGTCCTGTGTGGATTCCATCCGGGACGCGCTCAATGCGCTGGGCGCCTGTCATATTGGAAATTATGACTGCTGCACATCCGTGTCGCGCGTTGCGGGGACCTGGCGGCCTTTGCCCGGGGCGGATCCGTTCGACGGCGAGGTGGGGATCCTCAGCCGCGGTGAGGAGTGCAAAATAGAGGCGGTTTGCCCGGCGGAACTGGCCGTGCGGGCGGTGGAGACGGTCAAGTGCCTGCACCCATATGAGGAACCGGTTGTTCATGTGCTGCCCTTGTGGGATATTTAAAAGGCGGCATTACCCTTGTACAGGGAAGGTATGGAAATGGCAGAAATCCGCGCCGTGTGGGGGATGCAAAGCTTTTGCGACGCGGTTTGCATTGGGGATTTGGTACAATCAACAAAAGATCATGATTAGGAGAGTGTATGGTACATGGGCAGACTTTTTGGAACGGACGGCGTCAGAGGCGTCGCAAACTCGGAATTGACCTGTGAAATGGCAATGAACATCGGCCGCGCGGCCGCGATGGTGCTGACGGATAACAACCACCGCCACCCGAAGATTTTAATTGGCAAGGATACGCGCCTTTCTTCCGACATGCTGGAGAGCGCGATCACCGCGGGTCTTTGCAGCGTGGGCGCGAATGTGGTGCAGCTCGGTGTGGTGCCGACCCCGGCCGTGGCCTTCCTGGTGGGCAAATACAAGGCGGACGCGGGCGTGATGCTGACGGCCTCCCACAACCCGTGCGAATTTAACGGGATCAAGATTTTCAGCGGCGACGGCAACAAGCTGCCTGATGCGCTGGAGGAGCAGATTGAAGCAATTGTTCTGGACCATAAGGATACGCCTCCCGCGCCGACCGGGGGAGACATTGGCAGTGTGACCACCGCGCCGAACGTGGTACGCGACTATGTGGACCATATCAAGAGCACGGTACCCTTCTCGCTGCACGGCATGAATATCGCTCTGGACTGCGCAAACGGCGCGGCCTGCCGGACGGCGGAGCTGCTGTTTACGGAACTGGGCGCCAACTGCCATATGCTGTCCGATCATCCGGACGGTGTGAATGTAAATGAAAACTGCGGTTCCACCCATATGGAAAACCTGATGAGCTATGTCAAGGAGCACAACCTCGACGCGGGCGTCGCATTTGACGGCGATGCGGACCGCTGCCTGGCGGTGGACGATAAGGGCCAGCTGGTGGACGGCGACTTCGTTATGGCGATCTGCGCGGCGGATTTGAAGTCCCGCGGCAAGCTGGCGAAGGATACGGTCGTGGGCACGATTATGACCAACATGGGCTTTACGCGCTTTTGCAAGGAGATTGGGCTGCATTTTGAGGCGACAAAGGTGGGCGACCGCTATGTGCTGGAGGAAATGCTGCTGGAAGGCTACAACTTTGGCGGCGAGCAGAGCGGGCATGTGATATTCCTCGACTTCGCCTCCACGGGAGACGGACAGATGACCGCGGCGCAGCTGCTGAGCATTGTACACCGCCGGCAGGCAAAGCTTTCCAGCCTGGCGACGCTGATGACCCGCTATCCGCAGGTCATTGTCAACGTAAAAGTCGGCCCGGAGGGCAAGCTGCATTTCTACACGGATGCGGAAGTGAAAGAGGCCATCGAGCGCGCGAAAGAAAAGCTGGGCGACAGCGGACGCATTGTGGTGCGCCCCTCCGGAACGGAGCCGCTTCTGCGCGTGATGATCGAGGGCGAGGACCTGGACTATATCAACGAACTGGCGAACTCCGTCGCGGACGTCCTGCGGGAGCGGCTGGCATAATCTTAGAAAAGAGGAATGGGTTTGAGAGCGGCAAATTGGAAGGACTATGAACTGATCGACACATCGGGCGGCGAGCGGCTGGAGCGCTGGGGCAATATTGTCCTGATCCGTCCGGATCCGCAGATCATCTGGGATACCCCGTGCGAACATCCGCTGTGGAAACAGGCGCACGCGCGGTATTACCGGTCCAGCACGGGCGGCGGCAGCTGGCAGGAACTGAAAAAGGTTCCCGCGATGTGGAAGATCGGCTACGGGGATTTGACCTTCCAACTCAAAACCATGGGCTTTAAACATACCGGTATTTTCCCGGAACAGGCCGTCAACTGGGATTTTGCCATGCAGAAAATTGCAGGCGCAGGCCGCCCCGTCAAAGTGCTGAACCTGTTCGGCTACACGGGCGCGGCCACGCTGGCCTGCGCCAGGGCGGGCGCGCAGGTCTGCCATGTGGACGCCTCCAAGGGCATGGTCGCATGGGCCAAGGAGAACGCCGCCGCGTCCGGTTTGGCGGACCGCCCGGTCCGCTGGCTGGTGGACGACTGCGTCAAATTTGTGCAGCGTGAGCAGCGCCGCGGCAACACCTACGACGGCATCATCATGGACCCGCCCTCCTATGGGCGCGGCCCGAACGGCGAGGTCTGGAAGCTGGAGGAGCAGCTCTACGGATTGGTGGAGCTGTGCCTGCCCATCCTTTCCCGAAATCCGCTGTTTTTCATCCTGAATTCCTATACCACGGGGCTGTCCCCGGCGGTCATGGAGTACTTGCTGGGCGTGCTGCTGCAAAAGCGCTTTGGCGGAAAGGTTTCCTCCGGAGAAATCGGCCTGCCGGTGACGGCAAGCGGGCTGACGCTGCCCTGTGGGAGCACGGCGATTTGGGAATCCTGAAGATGCCAGAGAAAAAATTGGCGGTTTGTGAAAATACGGAGAGTATTATACGATGAGTTATATACAGACAGAAAATTTAACCTTCACCTACGATGAGGCGGAAGAAGGCGAATCCGTCCAGGTGCGCAAAGTGCTGCGCGGCGTGTCGCTGGGCGTCGAAAAGGGCGAGTTCGTGGCGCTGCTGGGGCACAACGGTTCCGGCAAATCCACCATCGCCAAGATGTTCAACGCGATGCTGCTGCCCGCGGGCGGCAAGGTCTACATCGACGGCATGGATACGCTGGACGAATCCCTGCTGTATGAAATCCGCCGCCGCGTCGGCCTGGTGCTGCAAAATCCGGACAACCAGCTGGTGGCCAGCATCGTGGAGGAGGATGTGGCGTTCGGGCCGGAGAACCTCGGCGTGCCGCCAAAGGAAATCCGCGAGCGGGTGGACGACGCGCTCCGGGCGGTAGAGATGTACGACTACCGGCTGAACGCGCCGTATAAGCTCTCCGGCGGGCAGAAACAGCGCATCGCCATCGCGGGCATCATCGCCATGCGGCCCGACTGTATCGTGCTGGACGAGCCCACCGCCATGCTGGACCCGCGCGGGCGCGAAGAGGTGCTGCGCACGATCCACAAGCTGAACAGGGAAAAAAACATCACCATTATCCTGATTACACATTACATGGACGAGGCGGTGCAGGCGGACCGCGTCATCGTGATGGACAGCGGGCGCATCCTGACGCAGGGAACCCCGGAGGAGGTTTTCTCCCAGGTGGAACTGCTCAAGCAGCACAAGCTGGATGTGCCGCAGGCCACAGAGCTGGTGTACCGCCTGCGCGCCAGCGGCTTTCCCTTGCCGGAATGTGTGCTGAACGTGGAAGATTGTGTGGCGGCGCTGGAACCCCTTTTGTCCAAATAAGGACCGGCGTAAATCTGACGAAAGTACGGGGAATCGTGATGGCAATCATAGAGACGAAAAACCTGACATATACCTACGGCGCGGGCACGCCCTTTGAAAAGATGGCGGTGGACCATGTGAACCTCTCCATCGAGAAGGGGGAGTTCATTGGGGTCATCGGACACACCGGTTCCGGCAAGTCCACGCTGATTCAGCTGCTGAACGGCCTGCTTACGCCGACCTCCGGCACGGTGCTGCTGGACGGGAAGGATATCTGGGCCGAGCCGAAGAAAATCCGCGACGTGCGCTTTCGGGTGGGAATGGTGTTTCAGTACCCTGAGCATCAGCTCTTTGAGGAGACGGTGCTCAGGGACATTTCCTTCGGCCCCACGAACATGGGCTTAAAGCCTGACGAGATCGAGGAGCGCGCGCGGAACGCCGCGAAATTTGTCGGCCTGTCGGAGACGCTGCTGGAGAAAAGCCCGTTTGAGCTCTCCGGCGGCGAGAAGCGCCGCGCCGCGATTGCGGGCGTGATCGCGATGGACCCGGACGTGCTGATCCTGGACGAGCCCACAGCGGGACTGGACCCGTGCGGGCGCGACGTACTGCTCTCCCAGATCACGAGTTATCATGAGATGCGGCATAACACCGTGCTGCTGGTCTCTCACAGCATGGAGGATATTGCCCGCACGGCGGACCGCATCCTCGTCATGAACGACGCGCACGCCGCCATGTTCGACGCGACGGAAAAGGTGTTCGCGCGCGGGGAGGAGCTGGAGGCGATGGGCCTGCGGGTCCCGCAGGTCACAAAGATCCTGTCGATCCTGCGCCGGAAGGGCTACCCGGTGGGGACGTCCCTCACAATGGAGCAGGCGATCAAGCAGCTGATGCCGCTGCTGAAAAAAAGGGGGGCGGGCAGATGATTAGAGACGTTACGCTGGGACAGTACTTTCCCGGCAAATCGCTGATTCACCGGCTGGACCCGCGCGTCAAGATTATCCTGACATTTCTGTTCATCGTGTTCATTTTTGTGGCGCGAAATTTCGGTTCGCTTCTGGTGATGATCGCGCTGCTGCTGAGCACGCTGTTTCTTTCCGGCGTGCCGCTCAGGCAGTATTTCAAAAGCCTCAAGGCGGTTCTTTTTGTAGTGCTGTTCACCTCGGTGCTGAACCTGTTCTACGGAACGGGCGAGCCGCTGGTGACGCTGTTCGGCTTCATGCAGATCACGGCAAGCGGCCTCGAGAATGCCATTTTTATTGCAATCCGCATTATGAGCCTGATTTTGTTCAGCGCCGTGCTGACATTTACCACCTCACCGACCGAGCTGACCGACGCGCTGGAGCGCATTATGAAGCCGCTCAAGGTGTTTCACATCAAGGTGCACGAGATCGCGATGATGATGACCATTGCGCTGCGCTTTGTGCCGACGCTGCTGGAGGAGACGGATAAGATTATGAGCGCGCAGAAGGCGCGCGGCGCCGATTTGGAGAGCGGCGGGCTGATGCAGCGCGTCAAAGCGCTGATTCCGATTCTGATTCCGCTCTTTGTCTCCTCGTTCCGCCGGGCGTACGACCTTGCGATGGCAATGGAATGCCGCTGTTACCACGGCGGGGAGGGGCGCACCAAAATGAAGCAGCTGCATATCACCGCAAGGGACGGCTGGGCGGCCGCCGTATCCGTGCTGGTCTGCGCGGTGGTCGTGGTGTTGAATCTTTACCTGCCATCTGTATTTTAATGAAGAAAGAAGGGAAGCGCCCATGAGAAACCTATTGCTGACCATCTGCTACGACGGCACGCGTTACCACGGCTGGCAAATCCAGCAGAACGCCGTGGCGGTCCAGCAGGTTTTTCAGGAAGCGCTTCTCAAAATTATCGCGGAGCGTCCGGATATCAAGGGCTGCAGCCGCACCGATTCCGGCGTGCACGCCAATGCGTACTGCATCAGCCTCAAGACGGAGCACAGCATCCCCTGTGAGCGGCTGCTCAACGCGCTGAACCACTTCCTGCCGGAGGATATCGCGGTGAAGGACTGCCGGGAGGTCCCGCTGGACTTCCACGCGCGCTATTCCTGTACCGGCAAGGAGTACGTCTATAAGATTTGGAATGAGCCGGTGCGCAATCCGTTTTTGCAGCACCGCGCTTTGCATTATTGGTACGATCTGAACCTGGACCGCCTCAATGCGGCCGCCGCCCACTATCTGGGATCGCACGACTTTACCTCCTTCTGCACGCTGGACGCGCGGGAGCGCGGCGACCTGCGCCGCACGGTCACAAAGTCGGAGGTGCGCCGGGAGGGCGGCCTGGTTTTGTTTACTGTTGCGGCGGACGGCTTTTTGTACAACATGGTGCGTATCATGGTGGGTACGCTGTTGCGTGTGGCGCAGGGCAAACTGGAGCCGGAACAGATTCCGGAAATTCTTGCTGCCCAAAACCGCAAGGCGGCCGGGCCGACCGCGCCGCCCTGCGGTCTGTACCTGAGCCGCGTCTTCTACGGAGAGGAATACCGCTATGAATGATGGAAAACACTTTGCCACCGGTGAATTCGACGCGCCAAAGCACGACGGGCGCTCCGAGCGGATCGCCCAAAAGCGCGCCAAGCGCCGCCGCCGCAAGGCCCGCTTTGGCAAAATTCCGGGCTGGGTCTATAAGGTCATCCTGATTCTGGCGTTGAGCGTGGTGGGGATGCTGCTCTGGTTCAACCGGCAGAACCTTGCGCCCGCCAATATCGCGGAATGGGTGCAGGACCGTGTGGTAGGCATCGGCGTGGGCGACGGATTCCCGCAGAAGTTCTCCGGTTCTGTGGAAGCCAGAAATTTTCTGTCTGTCAATCAGGAGCTGGTGATGGTCAGCGATACGGATCTTACGGTATATAATGGCACCGCAAAGGTGCTGACAAGCCGTCAGCACAGCTTCAGCGAGCCGGTCATGAAGGTGAGCGGCTCCCGGACCCTGATCTACAATCTGGGCGGCACGGGCTACCAGCTGGAAAGCCGCAGCAAGACGCTGCAGAAAAAGAGCACGTCGGAGAATATCTTTGCCGGCGCGCTGGCAGGCAACGGCCGCTATGCGTTTGTCACGCAGGTGGAGGGCTACTGCGGTAAGCTGACGGCCTACAAGCCGGACGGCAAGGAACTGTTCCACTACTGGTTTGCCGACTACTATCCCACGGCGGTCGCACTGAATGCGGACGGCACCCGGGCGGCGGTAACTGCAATCTCCGCGCAGGACGGCGGTCTGACCTCCGCGATCTATCTGCTGGACTTCAGCAGCAAGGAGCCAGTGCAGCCGTTTGCCGCTTATACGGAAAATATGATGCTCGACGTCTACTGGAGCAACGACGGGACCGTCACCGCGATCGGGGATAAAATGACGGCGATTATCAATACGATGGCACAGACAAAGGTAAATTATGATTATCAGGGCATGCAGTTGACGGCATATACTGTGGATAACGGCAATACGGCGCTGAGCCTGACTCCGTATGACAGCGCGGCCAGCAGCCGGTTGGTGGTGCTGGACGGCGGCGGGAAGGAACGGGCCAGCGTAAGCGTTCCGGGCGCGGTGCGCTCTGTTTCCGTCTATGGGGACACCGTGACGGCGTTGGCAGACGGTAAGCTGTACGCGTATTCCGCGGCGGACGGCGCCGCGGTCGGCACGGCGGACGCCGGCAGCGATGCAAAGGCCGTGGCGCAGAGCAGTGAGAGCCGTGCCTTTGTACTGGGGATTTCAGAGCTGCGCAGCGTGGAGATTGGTTAACGCCATGTGAACATTCGTTGCAAAACTTGTGTTTATCTCTTTTTTGTGCTATATTAATTCCTACGTGGGGAGTTATATACCGTTTGGAGGGAATTTCCTCCAAAATTTGTAAATCAACAAGACAATGGGGGATGTAAGTGGGTCTGGTATTGGACGTTGTTTTTGCTGCCGTCACGCTCTGGCTGATTATCTCCGGCTATCGGGCCGGCTTGGTCCGGACGTTGGTGGAGTTTGTTGGGTACATCCTTGCGGTGATCGCATCAGTGGTGCTCACGGGCTTTGTGACGGACGTCATTTGTGGATTTTTTTTGCAGTCGCGTTCGCCTTCTGCCGCGGAATACTATTTTCTGCGGATGATTGCAACGGTGATTGTATTTGTTTTGCTGCAGATGGTGGTGCGCATCGCCGCTTCGGCATTGGACGCGGTGTTCCGGCTGCCGCTGCTCAATCTGGCGAATTCCCTGCTTGGCGCGCTGTTCGGCGCGTTGAAAGGCGTGGTGTTGGTATTTCTTCTCTGCAGTCTGGTGCAGGTGGCGTCGCCGGTCTTTGAAATGGACGACGTGCCGCTGGACCAGCAGAAGCTGTTCCAAACTTCTTATGTATATCAGGCAATCTCTTCACACAATCCGGTTTATTCCCTGTTCCGCGTGGAAGACTTTTTGAAGGACTCCGGAATGTAAATGCGCGCAACTCAGAAATTTTCACGGCGGGCGCCCTTCTTCCATATGGGTTTCTATAGGAAAGGACGGCCCGGAAAGGCTAGTTTAACATGAAAAGCAGGAACAAAAATATCAATGTGCCAAACGCGCTTTCCCTGTCCCGGATCATCCTGATCGTACCGTTTGTCTATTTCTTTTTGAACGACCGGATCATCCCGGCGGCGGTCTGTCTGGTGCTCTCCGGAATTTCCGATATGCTGGACGGCATGATTGCGCGCAAATTCAACCAGTTTACGGAACTGGGGCAGATGCTCGACCCGCTGGCGGATAAGCTCACGCAGGGCGCGGTGGCGATCTGTCTGGCAATCGAGCAGCCGATTTTGATTCCGCTGCTTGCGATCTTTATCCTGAAGGAACTTTTGATGCTGTTCGCGGCGTCGTTCCTGGTACTGAAAAAGAAAAAACGGCCCAGCGGCTCCAAATGGTACGGCAAGGTGGCGACGATCCTTTTCTATGTTTCCTTTGTTGTCATTGTGGCGCTCAAGGGCTTCTTCCATATAGAGAACCTTGCGGTTACTGTGACGCTGCTCTCTGTAACGGCGGCGTTTATGATCTATGCGTTTGTACAATACTTTAAGATCTTCCTGGAATTGATGCATTCCAACGATCCGAAGGACAACATCGATTTGAAGGCCGATATGAAGGCCAGAAAAACCCGGGAAGACAAATAAATTTTGGAAACCGCCCCCCTGGCTGCGGGCGGTTGTTGTTTTATCTGTTGCAGCCGTATTCTATAGAAAAAGAAGTGATCATTATGATGATGTGTTCCAGATGCCATAAACGTCCGGCGGTCGTTTTCATCTCGCCCACGGTCAATGCCAAGGAGAGCCAGGGGCTTTGCCTGGTGTGCGCCAAAGAGCTGGGAATCAAGCCGGTCAACGATCTGATGGAAAAGATGGGGATCACCGAGGAGCAGATGGAAGCCATGGAGTCCGAGCTCGGCGGTCTGATGAACACCGAGGAAGGCAGCGGCGAGGATGGCTTTGTGCCCGGAGGCGCGGCGACCTTTCCCTTTTTGCAGAATATCTTTTCCGATCTGACCAACCCGCAGGGCGGGAAGGAAAATACAACCCCCAAGGAGCCTCCCAGAAGGGAAAAAAGAGAAAAGCCGAAGACCAAGCGCAAAGCGCTGGATACGTATTGCACCGATCTGACGGCCCGCGCCAGAAAAGGCGAGATCGACCGCATCATCGGGCGCGATAAGGAAATCTCCCGTGTGGTGCAGATTCTGAGCCGCCGCACCAAGAACAACCCCTGTTTGATCGGTGAGCCCGGCGTCGGCAAGACGGCGGTGGCGGAGGGCCTGGCCCTGCGCATCGCGGCGGGCGAGGTGCCGTCGCGCCTGAAATCCAAGGAAATCCACCTGCTGGACCTGACCGCGCTGGTGGCGGGCACACAGTTCCGCGGTCAGTTTGAAAGCCGCATTAAGAGCCTGGTGGACGAGGTCAAGGCAGAGGGGAACATCATCCTCTTCATCGACGAGGTGCACAACCTGGTTGGCACCGGAGACGCGGAGGGCTCCATGAATGCCGCGAACATCCTCAAGCCGGCGCTTTCCCGCGGGGAAATTCAGGTGATCGGCGCAACGACCTTTGTGGAATACCGCAAATATATCGAAAAGGACGCCGCATTGGAGCGCCGCTTCCAGCCGGTGACCATCGCGGAACCGTCCGTCGGCGAGACGGTGGATATGCTCGACGGCATCAAGTCGTACTATGAGGAATACCACCGCGTCCGCGTGCCGGAACCGCTGGTGCGCCGCACAGTGGTGCTTTCTGAGCGCTATATCACCGACCGCTTCCTGCCGGACAAGGCGATCGACCTGCTGGACGAAGCCTGCGCCTGCGCCGCCCTGCGGAACCTCCCCATGGCGGAATACGACAAGGCGGCCGCGGAGCTGGAGCGCCTGCGCCAGGAGGAAGAGGACATGACCAACGACGGCGCGGAGATCGACTATGAGGAGCTGGCGAAGCTCCGCTATTCCATCTCCCAGCTGGATCAGAAGGTCAAGGAGCTGGCCCCCGCCGCACTCGGCGCTGAGGTGGAGGAAACCGATCTGGCCAAGGTCATTGAGCTCTGGACGGGGATCCCCGCCAGCCGCGTACAGGAAAACGAGCTGAAAAAGCTGGGCGATATTGAAGGCGTGCTCAATTCCAAGATTATTGGACAGAAAGAAGCTGTCGCGGCAATTTCCGCCGCCATCCGCCGCAGCCGTGTGCAGATCAGCCCCCGCCGCCGCCCGGCGTCCTTCATCTTTGTCGGCCCTACCGGCGTGGGAAAGACGGAGCTGGTCAAGGTGCTGTCTCAGGAGCTGTTCGACTCTCCGGAGACGCTGATCCGCCTGGATATGTCCGAGTTTATGGAGAAGCACTCCGTGTCCCGCATCATCGGTTCCCCTCCGGGTTACGTCGGCTACGACGAAGCCGGGCAGGTGACGGAGAAGGTGCGCCGCCGCCCATATTCGGTACTGCTCTTTGACGAGATTGAGAAAGCGCATCCCGATGTGATGAACATCCTGCTGCAGATTCTCGACGAGGGGCGCATCACCGACGCGCATGGACGCACGGTCAATTTTGAAAACACCGTGATCGTCATGACCTCCAACGCGGGCAGCGAAAAGAAGGAGGGCGCGCTGGGCTTTGCCCGCAACGAGGCGGACGTCACCAAGGAAAAAGCGATGAAGGCCCTGTCCGACTTCCTGCGTCCGGAATTCCTCAGCCGTGTGGACGAAGTCATTGTGTTCCGTCAGCTGACGCTGGAGGACTTCAACGAAATTGCCGCCCTGATGCTGAACGAATATGTCGGCTCCCTGCAGGAGCGCGGCGTGAAGTTTGTCTATGACGAACGCGCCACCAAGTGGCTGGCGGAGCATGCCATCGGCGGCAAGAGCGGCGCGCGCGACCTGCGCAACCTGATCCGCCGCAAGGTGGAGGATCAGATCGCGTCCCTACTGGTGGACCGCTACGATGAGCAGATTTTCGGCATTGCGCTCACGGCGGAAGAGGAGCTCAAACTGGATGTTTTGCAGTAATTAAAAAAAGCCCGGAGAAACGGGCGGAAATACGGCGCGAAAAGAGAAAAACTGGGCGGATTGGCCGCGCAATTTGGAAAATTCTATTGACAGATGCCGTTGGACTATGCTATAATTATAGCCGTCGCTAAAATGCGAGTGTAGTTCAATGGTAGAACCCCAGCCTTCCAAGCTGGTCGTGTGGGTTCGATTCCCATCACTCGCTCCAATTGCGTGCGCCAATAGCTCAGCTGGATAGAGCAACTGCCTTCTAAGCAGTAGGCCAGGGGTTCGAGTCCCTTTTGGCGCGCCATACATGGTGGTTGTAGCTTAGCTGGTTAAAGCGCCAGATTGTGGCTCTGGAGACCGTGGGTTCGAATCCCATCATCCACCCCATACTTTTTTTGCAGCACGGGACAAGCGACGTTTGTCCCGTGCCCCATATTTTGGGCTGTCGCCAAGCGGTAAGGCAACGGACTTTGACTCCGTCATTCCGTAGGTTCGAATCCTGCCAGCCCAGCCAAAAGCCTGCCCGTGGCCCAGGCTTGCGGGCAGGAATTTATTTGTTGACAAGACTGTAAAAAGTTGTTATAATAGACAAGCTGTAAATGAATCATTAGCTCAGCTGGCAGAGCACCTGACTTTTAATCAGGGTGTCCGGGGTTCGAATCCCCGATGGTTCACCAAGAAAAACCGCATGGTTAAGCCTTTTGGGCGTTGACCTTGCGGTTTTTCTTTATGCTTTTTGTCTTTGACTGCCGTTTGACTGCTTTTTGTAATCAAATAGGTATGCAGCCGTATGTTTCACAGTGATTAAATGGAGAAATAGGGGCAGCCCTTTTGGGCTGTTTTTTTATGTACCCAAAAGGGGGCGCAGCGTTGCAGCTGCGCTCTTTTTTATTACATCAAGAAAATTGTTAGATTTTCCACCTCTGAACGTAACAAAAAATCTGTTTCTGCCAGGTGAACTGGAACGCGCTCAGAAACCGGAATGACACAGCTATTTTTTATTACATCAAAAAAATCGTTTGATTTTTCACTTTTAAACGTAACAAAAAATCTCATTCAGACAGGTTATCTGGAAAGCAGATAAGGGCTGGAAAAACACAGCTATTTTTTATTGCAATTTCCGGATACAGCTTTCGCATAGATAAACGCCGCTTTTGATATCTTTCAAATTCTCATTTGATTGGCATTTCATGCATTGCTTTGCAGCCTTTTTCAGAATGATTTCTTCGTTCTCCCTGTCAATGAAAATCTTTAGCACGTCTTTTTCCTGCATATGAAATGCGTCTCTGATTTCCTTTTGAAGTACGATTTTCCCCGATTCATCTGCCTTTCTGATAATTCCTGTGGCTTTTATTTTTTGCCTCTGGCTTTTTTTCGTTGGTGTTTTTTACCAAATAAAGTATACGGTATAGACAACTAAAAATTAAGTTTTTTATAAAGTATAATAACGACAGAACATAGCGGGCAGGTGAGACAATGAAGGACGTCCTAGAGGAGATTACAAGGCTGCGTTTACAGCGGAAGTGGTCTGAATATAAGTTGGCCAAACACGCGGGGCTGTCCCAGTCCACCATATCGACGTGGTACCGTAAGCAGCAGACGCCCACAATTCAGACTTTGGACAAGGTGTGCAATGGATTGGGCATTACGCTGTCCCAGTTTTTTGCCGAGGGAGACGATCCTATTTCCCTGACCGGGGAGCAGAAAGAGCTGCTCGACAACTGGTCTGCGCTGACAAGCGAGCAACAGCGCATCATGAAAGATTTGCTTGAAAAAATGTAAAAGTGTTGTTTATGGATTATGTATTGCCTGAAAGGAAAACATGTCCCCTGTTTTCTGAAGGTGAATGTTAAAAAAGCCGGCGAACCATTCTCAAACGAGACGGTTCCCCGGCTTTTTGTTTCGTTTATTGCGCGGCCTTTTCCTGCGGCCCGGCGGTATGATGCTTTTCCAGAGGCTTGACGTTAAAGTTGGAGCGGTACTCGGTCTCCTGCCAGAAGATGTCCTCCGCCACCAGGCAATCCGGGTTGAGCGTTACGCCGTCGAGCATGAGTTCCTTGAATTTTTTGTAACCCGCACGGTCGATCAGATGGCCGCCGTGGAGGTATTCGGGCTTGTAGTCCATGACCCAGGCGGAAAACTTCTGCCAGTTGCGCAGCACGTTCAAAATGACCTCCTCCGTCGCCCAGTTGAGGAACATCTTGCCGGTGCGGGGCGTCTGGCGGCCGGTGCGCCCGCCCAGGATCACACGGTAGAACTTCGTCTCCTGCCGGGTCCATGCGCTGGCGGGGCAGGCCCGCACGCATTCGCCGCAGCCGACGCAGCAGCAGGCGTCCTTTTCCACTTTTCCTGTGTCCTCGTTGAGCTTGAGAACACGGGTGGCGCCTTTTTCGCAGGCCCGCACACAGGCCCCGCAGGCGATACAGCGCTCGGGATGGTAGACCATCCGGGCGACGCCGATAATGCCAAAGTCGCACAGATGCGCTTTGTTGCAGTCGTTGGGGCAGCCTGCGATATTGATTTTGATGTGGTAGTGGCTGGGGAAGATGATGGGTTCGATCTTCTGCGCCAGCTCGAAGGTATTGCAGTTGCCGCAAATGCAATGGTAATTGCCGATACAGGCGGTGATGTTGCGGGCGCCGATGGTAGGATAGCCGCTGACCGGGTCCCAATCCCGCGGCTGGCCGGCCACCATGTCCATATCCACATTGCAGAGGGATGCGTCCACCTCCCGGATATACGATTCCAGATAGGCGTCCACAGCGGGGATGTCCTCATATTTGATGCCGGTGATGTCAAAGGTCTGGCGGGTGCCGAAGTGGAAGTTGCCGTCCCCCCAGGTTTTGGCGATGTGCTGGATGTAACTCAGATATTTTGCATCCACCGTGCCGCCCGGCACGCGCATCTGGAGCATGAAGAGGCCGGGCACCTTGGACTGGCGGAAGCAGTTGAGGCGAACCTTCTTGATATTGATGTCCTGATTCATCCGAAATTCTCCTTCCTTTTCAATCAGTCCACAAGGTCCCGGGCGACGGCATAGGGGAATACCGGACCGTCCAGGCAGACATAGACCTCGTCAATGCGGCAGTGGCCGCATTTGCCGATGGCGCAGGACATTTTGCGTTCAAAACTCATCCAGATGGTTTCCGGGTCCGCTCCGCATTTCAGCAGTTCCAGACCGGTAAATTTCATCATGGGCGGCGGGCCGACCACCAGCACGGCGTAATTCCCGTCAAAGGACGCGAAGGGAATTTCCTTTACGAAAGCGGTGACAAAGCCGGTGCGCCAGCCCTCCTTCTCGTCGGTATCCAGCGCATAGGTGGTGTGGAATGTTTCCCGCCATTTCTCCAGCTCTTTGTGGAAGACGATCCCCGCTTCGTTTTTGAAGCCGCAGATGAGATGGACGTCCGCCACAAAGCCGGGCTCCTCCGCGCATTTGCGCAGCAGAGAGCGCACCGGGGCCAGACCGGTTCCGCCGGTGATGATTACCAGATGTTTCCCTTTTAGCGCGTCGAGGGGCCAGCCCTTGCCGTACGGCCCGCGCAGGAACAGAAGGTCCCCCGGCTGTTTGCTGAAAATGCAGTCGGTCACTTTACCGACCGAACGGATGGTAAATTCCAGCCATCCCTCCCCCTGGGAAGAGACTGAGATCGGGGCCTCGCCGATTTTGGGGATGGAAAGCTGCATGAACTGGCCGTGCGCAACCTTTGCGTCGGATTCCACGCGGAAAGTCCACTCGTGCTCGCTTTCCTTCTGGACGCTGAGGATGGTGCAGGGCTGCGGCTGAACAGAATCGATCATCTTTCTCACGCTCCTTTGGTCGCCATGCCGGCCTTGATTTCCGCTACGGCGTCGTTTACTTTTGCGACGGTCGCGGAGATGGAAATGAGCTCGGGGCAGCGGTGCGTGCAGCGCCCGCAGCCGACGCACATATGGCTTTCTCCAAACCTGGCTTTGTAATCGTGAAACTTATGTAATACCTTGTAGCGCATCCGGTCTCCGGCGGTGGACCGCAGTTCCCGCTGGCCCGCCATCCGGTCAAACCCTTCAATCTGGCAGGATGCGCTGACCCGCCTTCTTTCGCCGACCTCGGGATTGTCCCCATAGATCAGATCACGGGTGGTAAAACAGGTGCAGGTGGAACACGCCAGCGTACAGCTTCCGCAGGAGATGCAGCGGGAATCAAATTCTTTCCACATGGGGTGCTTTTTAAGAGCCAGACGGACCTCCCGGTCCGAAAGATCCGGAATGCTGACGGTCAGGGTGTTTTTCTCAACGAAGGACGGCGTATAGTCCTGCTGCGGCATACCGTCAAAGTAACGGTCAAAGCATTCGTCCGCAACCTTGACCTCCATCCCGTCCGGGCGGAAGCGCATTGCCAGCGCGTAATCGTCGGTCCGGTTTGTGCCCATCGACACGCAGAAGCAGGTATCGTCCCCGCCGGGGCACTCCATGAGCGCAAATTTTACCTGTTCCCGTATCCGCATGTAATAAAAGTCGTCATACCCGCCGTTGCCGGCATAAATTTTCGCCTGAATATGCTGGGCGTTGATGTCGCACGGCCGGGCAAGGAGCAGGATTGGCTTCTGCGGGCCCTTGCTGGCCCGGTACTCGTCCTCTGTGAAATAAAAAATCGACTGCTGTATAGGCGTGATTACTTCCTTGGCCGGATAATCCGATTTTTCCTCCCAGACGATGTCGCCAAAGCGCTCTATTTCGGCGTAGCGGACGACGTCTGTGTCGGAATAACGGCCCTGCTTTGGAAACCGCCGGGGCGCGAAGACGCGGTAGTCCCTTCTGAGCGATTGCAGGGCCTGGTCGGCCTGGGCCGTATTGAGCGTATATCCCATCCTGCTCAACCTCCAATGCATTTTTTTGGATATTCTGCCGATTCTCTTTCCATTTTATCACATAGAAACCATAATGAAAAATTAGAAATCTTTATAGAATCATAAGCAGATTTTTTCGTATGGCTTGTGTTCCAATGCGTGTACCATTGTTAAAAAATATGACGGCGCAAAGGAAGAGATTCCGTTTAGAAAAAGAAAAACAGAGCCGGTGGAGCGGTGTTGCAGAATGGGATTTTTTTACCTGTAAGAAGCGGTAACCGGAATCCTTTCTTTTCGATAAAGAGGGGAAACGCACGGTTTCAACCGCATGAAAAGGAAGGGAAAGGTTCTTTTTAACGGTGGTGTATGATATAATCAGGTTGACAGAAAGAGCCGATGATGCCGCGGTCTCCGTGCGAACCCCACTGAGATGGAGCAGGTGGTGCGTTTCCCAAACATAAGGGGAGAGGCAGGCGGCCCGGTGACAAAATGAAGGAGAATAAAAATGGATCGTTTGAGAGTTTCAATTTTAGGCGCGGGAAAAATCGCCGCGACCATGGCGGATACCCTTTCCCGGATGGACGATGTAATCCCCTATGCCGTCGCCGCGCGCGATCTGGACCGCGCGCAGTCGTTTGCCAGCCAGTACGGTTTTGAAAAGGCGTATGGCTCCTATGAGGAGATGCTGCGGGACGACGGCACGGACCTGGTGTATATCGCGACGCCGCATTCCCACCACTACCAGCATGCGCTGCTCTGCCTGAACCACGGACGGCATGTCCTGTGCGAGAAAGCGTTCACCGTCAACCGCAATCAGGCGGAGGAGGTTTTCGCCCTTGCGGAGCAGAAGGGGCTGCTGATTACGGAAGCTGTCTGGACGCGCTACATGCCCTTTGCGCGGAAGCTGCGCGAGCTGTTGGACAGCGGCGTCCTGGGAACGCTCTGTTCGCTGGAGGCGGGCTTTGGGTTTGAGCTTTCCTGGCACGACCGCCTGGTGGACCCGGCGCTTGCGGGCGGCGCGCTGCTCGACCTGGGGATTTATCCATTGACCTTTGCCGCTATTGCGTTCGGCGGCGACCTTGCTTCCGTAACCTCCCGCGCGGTTAAGACCGACCGCGGCGTCGATGCGCAGAACAGCATGGTTTTGGAGTACCGGGACGGTAAAATCGCCACGCTGACCAGCTCCATGGTCTGCAATTTCCGCAACGAGGCGACGGTTTACGGGACAAAAGGGCATTTGACGCTGAAAGATTTCTGGCATGCGGAGGAAATCCGCGTGTATGTGGACGGGGAGGACGAGCCGAGAATGATTCCCGCGCCGGTCGAGATCAGCGGCTATGAGTACGAGGTGCGGGCCTGTGCCAAAGCGATTGCGGAAAAGAAAACCGAATGCCCGGAGCTGCCGCACGCGGAAACGCTGCGCATGATGGGGCTGATGGACAGCCTGCGCGAAGCGTGGGGCGTCCGGTATCCGATGGAATGACGCAAAAATCAGTCTTGGAATGACTGCATAAAAAGAACGCCCGTGAAATCCCCATATGCAAATGGGTTTCGCGGGCGTTTTCTGTCGTTGTGAATATTGCGAAGGTGTGGAATTAATATTCGTCGCTCCGGGCCAGCTTCATCAGCTTGGTCGGGTCGGAAAGCACATTTTTTGCCGCGATGGCGCCGGCGCCCAGCAGGGCGGGGCTTTCCGGCAGCGCGTTGGTCTCAATCACGACGTCGTTGTAGATCAGCGGGTTGATGCATTCGCGCACGTGCTCCTTTACAATGGAAAGCATCAGCCTGGAGTCGATCTCCGCCAGCTCGTCGCCAATGACGATCATCCCGGGATTGAACTGGTTGATGAGATTGACAATGCCGATGGCGAGAAATTCACAGACCTTTTCGTATTCCTCACGGGCAACCTGATCGCCGTTCTTTACCGCGTCGGACAGGCTGGCGGGAGTCAGGTTGTCTTCGCTCAGGAAAGAGGATTCCCCTGCGCGCAAACGGCGCGTGACGTTTTCATAATAGACCAGATAGGAGCAGTATTTTTCCAGACAGCCGCGGTTGCCGCATTCGCACAGAGCGCCCTTGTAGTTGATGGTGCTGTGCCCGAATTCCCCGGCGATGCCGCGCTGGCCCAGCACCAGCTTGCCGTTGGTGATGATGCCGCAGCCGACGCCCTGCCCGGCCAGTACGTAGATCATGTTCTGGATGCCATAGTCCTTGCTGCGGTACCAGAGCTGCGCAAAGGCGCTGGCGTTCGCGTCGTTGACAATGTGAATCGGAATGTCAAAATCCTTGGTCAGCGCTTCCTTGATGGGGAAGTTCTGCCAGCCGGCCAGCTCTGTGACAAACAGCAGCTGGTCGCGGTCCTCCCGGTAGGGGCCCGGCATCGCCATGCAGACGGCGGGGATATTGGCGCCTTCGTTTTCCCGGATAATCGTCTTAATGGCGGTGCGAATGCGCGTGATGGTGTCCTGCACGCTCTCCTTCGGGCTGATTTTGTACTGCTTGACGGCGTAAATTTTTCCGGACAGTCCCGCAAGGCTGGTGTAGAAGGCGCTGCGCGTCATGCGCACGCCGATCACTTTGTACAGATCGTCGTTTAGCGTGATACCGATGGAGCGACGGCCCTTGCAGCCGCTCATCAGACCGGTTTCCACCACCAGTCCGCACTCGATAAATTCCCCGATGATGTTGGTGATCGTCGCCTGTTTCAGGCCGGAGAGCTGCGCAAGCGTCGCGCGGGAGCACACGCCTTCCTGGCGGAGCAGGTCCGCAACCAGCGCCCGGTTGATCAGCTGGCTTTTTTCCTGATTAATACTTTTGCGGGCAATCGACTCATTCATATACATAACTCCCATTTTCGATGAAGATAGATGTGATAAGTATACACGTTATCTCTGTGAGAATTATTCTGATTCGCAACAATTCGAGCTGCAACAACAAATAAATCGAAAAGAGGAAAAGAAATTTAGGGAGTATCGCTAAATAATGGCTCGGCGGCCTCTTCTGGAGGTTCCGGCCTTTCCGGCGGCGCGTTCCGCCGGACGTCTTCGTTGGTTATCCGCTTTTTGCGCAGCTGCCGGGTTGTGCCGGAGCGCAGCAGGGCGTACAGGACGGAGAAGAGCGGCACGCCGATTAAAACGCCGGGGATGCCAGCCAGCCCGCCGCCGACCAGGATGGCCAGCAGCACCCAGATGCCGGGCAGCCCGATGGAGGTGCCGACCACGCGCGGATAGATGACGTTTCCCTCAACCTGCTGCAGGACCACAAGGAAAATGAGGAACCACAGGCAGTCCAGCGGGTTGATAATCAACAGGATAAACGCGCCCACCGCGCCGCCCAGATACGCGCCCAAAATGGGGACCAGGCTGGTCAGCGAGACGATCACGCTGATCAGCAGGGCGTAGGGCAATTGAATCAGGTTCATGCCGATGTAGCACAGCACCCCAAGAATGACGCCCTCCGTCAACTGGCCTGTGACAAAGCCCGCAAAGATGCTGTTGGAGAGGCTGCCCACCTCGATCAACCGGTAGGCTGTCCGGCGCGGCAGGTAGGCGTACAGCACACGCTTGAAGTTTTGAAGCAGCTTTTCCTTGCTGAAAAGCATATAAACGGAAAAAATCAGGCTCATGATAAAGGTGACGATGCCGGACGCCACGCCGATGGTGGCGTTTGCAATGGAGCCCACCAGGTCCGTGGTGGCCTGTGTCGCGTTGGAAAGCATATTGGTCCAGTCGATTTTCATGACGGTGTCCTTCAGTTGCTCCAGGTCTAGCCGTGTGAGCGTCTGGTTCAGCCACTCCGTAAAGCTTTGGGCGTAGGACGGAACGGCGTCCGTCAGTACGCGCATGGAGCGGACCAGCTCCGGCAGCACAAAAAAGATGATTCCGCCCAGAAGCAGCAGTACCGTGAGAAACGTCAGGACCACACAGACCGCCCGCCCGCATTTCCGCCAGACGCGGCTATTTTTGCGCCTGAGGAACCCAAAGATGCGCTCTTCAAACAGCTTGAGCAGGACATTGAGCACAAACGCGACGGCAATGCCGATCAGAAACGGGCTGATCAGGGAAAATACCCAGCCGATGAACCACCCGGTCAGCTCCAGATGGAACACAATGTAGACCAAAATAACCGTAAACGTAATGACAAACAGGATTTTTCGCATGGCCTTTTTTGAGAGAACGGGGTCTTCGAGCAGTGTTTTCCAGTCCATAAGCGAGCCCTTTCCATTTTCCATGTTTTGTGTGATTATCGTAAAATGATGCTATCGCAATCCTTTTGAAAAGTCAAGTTTGACTTTGATGAAAACAGCGTTTAAACTAAGAGGAGAAAAATCGTGATGCCTTTGCGAAAAAGCGTACCGGACGAAGGCCCGGCAGATGAGAGAGGAGAATTTTTAATGGAACTGATGGAGGCAATCCGCGCCAGAAAAAGCTACCGCAATCTGTTTACAGACGCACCGGTGCCCCGCGCCGATCTGGAAGAAATATTGGAGGCGGGCGTGCTCGCCCCTTCCGGCTGCAACCTGCAAACCACGCAGTTCATCGGGGTGGATGATCCGGCGCTGGTCCGGCAGCTCGCGGAGATCTGCGGGAAAGATTGGGCTAAAACCTCCGCGGCGGCGGTATTGCTGCTGACCAAAGAGACCATGTCGCCCAGTGGCGTTTCCTACCATGTGCACGATTACTCTGCGGCGGCGGAAAATGTCCTGCTGGCAATTGCGGCGAAGGGTTATGCGTCCGTCTGGATCGAAGGGCAGATCCGCGGGGAGAAGGCCAGAGAGATGGGCAGAATGCTCGGCGTGCCGGACGACCTGACCGTCGCCGTTTACCTGCCGCTGGGCGTACCCGCAAAGCCCGTGACGGGTACGGCAAAGAAGCCGTTTGCAGAGCGGGCGTGGTTCAACGGATATAAGAAACCCTGAGCCAACCGATTGAAAACTTGGAGGAAATGAATGATGCATCCTGAAATGAAAATAAAAATGTACGCCTTTACGGTGGACTGCAAGGACCCGTATCCATTGGCGGAATTCTATGCGGCGCTGCTCCAGTGGGAAATCGCATACCATGACGAAGACTGGGCGTGTGTCGGCGCTCCGGGAACGGCGCAGGGGGCATACCCTGGAATCACGTTCCAACGGAATCCGGCGTACGTACCGCCTGTGTGGCCGGAGGAGCCGGGAGCACAGCAGCAGATGGTGCATTTGGACTTCGCTGTGAATGATTTGGAAGCAGCGGTTCAACATGCGGTTCAGTGCGGAGCGACGATTGCGGAGAAACAGTTTTCCGACGGCTGGAGAGTGCTGTTTGACCCCGCCGGACACCCCTTTTGCCTGTGCCAGATGAAAGATATGATGGAAAGCCCCCAGTTTGCGCTGCGATAAAAAGTATATCAGGTATGATGAAAATGAACGCGCGCAGGCAAACTGGCCGATAGACAGTGACAGTATACAGTTGTTTTCATTCACGGAAAGAGAGGGCTGCGGGGCGCTGGTGCGGCGATTCGCAGCCCGGGAGGATCAAGATGATTTTACGAGGGCACGTCTTTTCACAGACGTTGGAGATGGAAACCGGGATTACCGTGTTAGTACCGGGCGCTGCCCCGGCTTCCGGTGCGTACCGGGTGATTTACCTGTTGCACGGGCTGTGCGGAAGAAGCGGCGACTGGCTGGATTACACCATGCTGCCCGCTTACGCGGAAAAAAGCAATGCAGTCTTCATCATGCCGGAGGTTGCGCGCAGCTTTTATACAGACATGCGGTACGGACAGCGGTTTTTTACCTATGTGACGGAGGAGCTTCCGGAGATTTGCCGAAACGTCTTCCGGATTGCGGCGGAGCGGGAAAACACGGCGGTTATCGGCGCGTCCATGGGCGGTTACGGCGCGTTGAAATGCGCGCTGTCCAGGCCGGAGCAGTACGGCGCCTGCGGGGCGTTTTCCTCCGCCTGCCTGTATTTAAAAGAAACGCTCGCCATACAGCGCGCAGCGCAGGAGCGGGGCGACCTCTCCGCTCTGCAGCAGCGGTTCGGCATGCAGACCCCCACGGACTTTCAGGCGATGTTCGGGGAAGACCTGGACTGGCGGCCGGACTGCGAACCGCTGGAACTCGCCAAAAAGGCGGCAAAGGGGCCATACCGGCCCAAATTTTATCTGGCCTGCGGGGACAAGGACCTGTTCCGGCAGGACAACCTGCGCTTCTGCTGCGACCTGCGGCAGCTGGGCTTTGATTCCATGTATGAAGAGTGGAACGGCGTCCACGACTGGACCTTTTTTAACCGGGCGCTAAAAAAAGCACTGGATCAGCTTTTATAAAAACGCAGTCCCGATGGGAAAATCCGCCGGGGCTGTTTTTTTGTTTTTCAGTGGTATTTTGCCCGCATTTCTGCTATGATACAATCAGAGTGGTTCAGGTTAATACGATCAGCAGTTCAGCGTTCGGGGAAGGCTGCTGCGGCATTGCCGTCCCAGTATCCCCTGTTTACGAAAACCGCTCTGGAAAGGTGGCGAAGAATATGAAAAGGCTCTTTGGCTATGCAAACGAATATGTCAGACAATCAGACTGGAAGGACCTGGCACTGCTCAAATTTTGCCTGTGTGCCGCTGGAATTCTGATTGGAACGGCGCTCCCGCAGAAGGTGAGGAAACCGGTGGTGTTTACGGCGATGGGGGTATTTGTCGCCACCTACATCCCGCTGATTTTGAAATTCCTGCGCATTGCGGGAGAGGGTGAAAAAGAACAGTGACAACGGGCCTTTCCAACGTATGGAAAGGTGAATGTATATGCAACTGGAAACCAAACGGCTGCTCCTGCTTCCTCTGGACGAAGTCCAGATCAAAAACTGGATGGAAAACATTCCCGCGCTGGAACAGGCATTTCGCTGTACATACGACGGCGAAAAGATGGAAGGCGTGTTTTTGCAGATTGTGCGGGAGCAGGCGGAGAAGGTGCAAAACGACAGGGAAAACTGGCTGTTTCACACGTTCTGGCTTTTGCTCAGAAAAGAGGACCGGGTAGTCGTCGGCGCGGCGGATTTTAAAGCGCCGCCGGGCGAGGACGGCGCGGTGGAGATCGGCTACGGCCTCAACGCCGCGTATGAACACAATGGATATATGACGGAGGCGGTAGAGGCGATGTGCGGCTGGGCCTTTGTGCAGCCCGGTATCCGTACCATTCTGGCGGAGACGGAACCAGAAAACGACGCTTCCCGGCGCGTACTGTCGCGCTGTGCGTTCCGGCAGTACCGTGAAGCGGAAACCCTGTGGTGGAAACGAATAAAAACGTGAAAAAGACCCGTCCCGCACGGTGAAAAGTGTGGGACGGGTTATTTTATATAGGACAGCTACTTGTCCAGTTTCATCCTGTATACTGGATCAAAAGGAGGCGCGAAGATATGTTGGAGATACCGGAGAGCGATACCATTGCCAGACAGTTGCGTGAAACCGTTGCGGGGAAGCAGATCGCATCGGTCGCGGCGAATGCGTCGCCGCACAGGTTTGCATTTTATTCCGGGGACCCGGAGGGATACCCGGCCCTGCTGGAAGGCCGCACGGTGGAGAATGCGGAGGCGCTGGCGGGACAGGTGGAAATCACGCTGGACAACGCACGGCTGTTGTTTGGCGACGGCGCGAATATCCGCTATTATGCCGCAGGTGAGAAACTCCCGGCAAAGCACCAGCTCTGTATCCGATTCACGGATGATTCCGCTCTGGTCTGTACCATCCAGATGTACGGGGGCATCTGGGCGTTTTTGGAAGGGGAAAACGACAATTTTTATTATACAGTCGCCAAAGAAAAGCCCAACCCGCTGACCGATGCGTTTGACCGCGCGTATTTTGACAGCCTGTGGAACGGAATCAAACCCACGCTGAGCGTCAAGGGACTGCTGGCGACGGAGCAGCGGATTCCCGGACTGGGAAACGGTTCATTGCAGGACATTTTGTACCGGGCGGGCCTGCATCCGAAGTCGCGGGCGGAAGCGTTGAACAGGGAACAGCGGGACAGGCTGTTTCACAGTGTGAAGCATACGCTGCGGGAAATGGCGGAGCAGGGCGGCAGAGACACAGAAAAAGACCTGTTTGGGAATCCGGGCGGATACCGTTCGTTCCTCTCCAAAAACACCGTGCAGTATCCCTGTTTACAGTGCGGCGGCCCGCTGGTACGCCAGGCTTACTTGGGCGGCAATGTGTATTTCTGCCCGGCCTGTCAGCCGCTTGTCCGATGAAGCGGGAGACAATCGCCCCCTGCGGGATGAACTGCGCCCTGTGTGCCGTTTATCAGCGGGAGAAAAAGAACTGCCCGGGCTGCCGGGCCGGCAGTGCGGGAAAACCGGGCCACTGCCGGAGCTGCGCAATCAAGAGCTGCTCGGTGATGCGCACAGAGGGCGGACGCTGCGAAACTTGCCCGGACTTCCCCTGTGAACGATTGAAACGGCTGGACCGGCGGTATCGGAAGCAGTACCATGTCAGCCTGCTGGAAAACCTGCGGATGATACAAGCGGAAGGAATGGATGCGTTCTTGCGGGAAGAGGATGCGCGCTGGACCTGCTCCGCCTGTGGGGAGCGGTTGTGTATGCATGAAACGACCTGCCCATCCTGTGGAAAAGAGAGGAAATAACCGTGCCGTCTTGACATTCCGCCGCGATCGTTGTATGATGGATGTAAGGTAAACATGACAGAGGTGGGGCATTTGAAAAACCGGATCCGGGAACTGCGAGAGGCGCAGGAATTGACGCAGGAACAGCTGGGGAAGCTGGTGGGGACGTCCCGTCAGGCGATCCACGCCATTGAGGCGGAAAAGTTTGAACCGTCCATTTGGCTGGCATACGACATTGCCCGGGTGTTCGATTGCCGGATCGAGGACGTGTTCCTGTTTGAAGAGAGCGAAAAGAAATCGCGCGCGGAAAAGAGCAGGGGGGAAGGCTGATGGCGCTGCGGAATTTACGGTATGAGGACGATGAAATTTTGCGGAAGAAAAGCCGTGAAGTGCCGGAGGTGGACGATAAAATCCGACAGCTGCTGGACGACATGGCGGATACCATGTATGCGCTTGGAAACGGCGCGGGTCTGGCGGCCTGCCAGGTCGGCATCCTCAAGCGGCTTGTGGTGATCGACATGGGGGACGGGCATTTGATGAAGCTGGTAAACCCGAGAATCATCGGCAGCAGCGGCGTGCAGGAGTGTTTGGAAGGCTGTTTGAGCTTTCCGGACCGCTTTGGAAAAACCGTGCGTCCGCAGAAGGTTATTGTGCAGGCGCTGGACGAAAACGGCTGCGAACAGATTTTGACCGGGGAGGGCGAGCTGGCAAAGTGCTTTTGCCATGAAATCGACCATCTGAACGGCATTGTCCTGCCCGATCGCGTGACGGAATGGATCTGCTGACAAACAGCCTTGCAGAAAAATTTTGCATTATGGGTTGACAAAACCGTACCCTGTGGGATATATTAGTAACAATACAGTTGAATAAAGACCGTTGCGAGCGTGCACGGTTTTGCGATGATGGGGACGGAGCGTATGTAAGCCGCTTCAGAGAGCCGCCGGGTGGTGTAAGGCGGTGCGGAGCATACAGGACATCACCCCGGAGCAGGCGGCTGAACCCCCTTGCGGGCAAGTAGGCGCGTCCGGTTTCTCACCGTTACAGGAGAGTGTATTGATAGATACACATGAGCGGCTGCATTGCAGCACTTAGAGTGGTACCGCGGAAGCTGATAGCCTTCGTCTCTAATCAGAGACGAAGGCTTTTTTGTTTATCACGATTACAGGGAAGATATGTCAGGAGGAATCAATTATGGTATTGACAGGAGCGCAGGTCATCATGGAATGTCTGCTGGAGCAGGGCGTGGATACCGTGTTCGGGTATCCGGGCGGTTCAGTGCTGTACATCTACGACGCGCTGTACGAGTATCGGGACCGTATCAATCATGTGCGCACCGCGCACGAACAGGGGGCGGCGCACGCGGCGGACGGCTACGCGCGGTCCACAGGCAAAACGGGCGTCTGCATTGCAACCTCCGGCCCCGGCGCGACGAATCTGGTGACGGGCATCGCCACCGCATACATGGATTCCGTGCCGATGGTCGCCATCACGGGCAATGTAAACCTTGACCTGCTGGGGCTGGACAGCTTCCAGGAGGTCGACATCACAGGCATCACGATGCCGGTGACCAAGCACAATTTTCTGGTAAAGGACGTCAACAAGCTGGCGGACGTTCTGCGGCAGGCGTTTGAAATCGCCAACAGCGGGCGCAAGGGGCCGGTACTGGTCGACATTCCCAAGGACATCACGGCGCAGAAGGTGGAGTTTACCCACCGGAACGATCCGGTTCTGGAGGTAAAACACCTGTTCCCGATTGAGGAGCGCTTTGAGCAGGCGATGGCGATGCTGCAGCAGGCGAAGCGTCCGTTCATCTACGCGGGCGGCGGCGTAATTGCCGCGGAAGCGTTTGACGAGCTGAAAACCTTTGCGGACCGGCTGGACGCGCCGGTGTCCTGCTCACTGATGTGCCAGGGCGGCTACGACCAGACGGACAGCCGCTATATGGGCATGCTGGGCATGCACGGCACCAACACCGCGGCGCTGGCGATCAAGGACTGCGATCTCTTTGTTGCGGTCGGCACCCGTTTTTCGGATCGTGTGCTGTGCAATGCAAAGCTCTTTGCGCAGCATTGCCAGATCATCCAGATCGACATTGACTCCGCGGAGTTCAACAAGAATATCGATGTAGCCCTCAAACTCAAGGGCGATGCAAAGGAAATCCTGGCGGAGCTGAACTGCCGGTTGGAGCAGCAGGATCACGCGGACTGGATGGCCAGCATTGCAAAATGGCAGAAGGAATTCCCGCTCTCCCAGAGCGTGGCGGACCCGGACGGCGTAACGCCCCAGATGGTTCTGGAAACGCTGGACGAACTGACCGATTCCAATGCGATCATCGTCACGGATGTGGGCCAGCATCAGATGTGGTCGGCGCAGTTCTACCGTTACCGTGCGCCGCGCCGCTTCATTACCTCCGGCGGGCTGGGGACCATGGGCTTTGGCCTGGGCGCGGCCATCGGCGCGCAGATCGCAAACCCGGAAAAGCGCGTCATCAACATCACGGGCGACGGCAGCTTCCATATGAACTGCAATGAGCTCTCCACCGCTGTGGCGTACAATGTTCCCGTGCTGGAAATCGTCTTCAATAACTCCGTATTGGGCATGGTGCGCCAGTGGCAGAAGCTCTTCTACGACAGCCGCTTTTCCCAGACGGACCTCGATAAAAATACGAACTTTGAACTGTTGGCCCAGGCCTTTGGCGCAAAGGCGTTTACCATCCGCACCAAAGACGACGTGCGGCCTGTTTTGGAGCAGGCGCTGGCCCTGCGCGAACCGGCGCTGATCAACTGCCTGATCGATAAGGACGTCAACGTCCTGCCCATGGTGCCCGCAGGCGCTTCCGTGGAAGACCCGATTCTGGAAATGTGATAGGAGGAGCGAACATGGCGTATCCAGTGGAAAAAGAATATATCATCTCAATCCTTGCAAAGAACAACCCCGGCGTGCTCCTGCGTATTTCCGGCCTGTTCAGCCGCCGCTGCTACAATATCCTGAGTATTGTTGCGGCACAGACGGAGAATACGGAGTACTCCCGTATTTTGATCGTCGTCAAGGGTGACGACCGCATTGTGCGGCAGGTGGATAAACAGGTCAGCAAGCTGGTCGATATTGAGCAGGTGGACATCGTGGACCCGAACGCTTCCGTGGTGCGGGAGCATCTGCTCATCAAGGTGGAGCGCACGGTCCAGAACAGCGAGAAGCTGGTCGAGATGGCCAATGTGTTCCGCGCGAACATCCTCAGCGTGGAGGCTACCTCCATGATTCTGGAGCTGACCGGCGACGCGACAACCATCAATTCCTTTATTGAGCTCTATAATCCGTACCATGTGCTGAAGATCCTGCGCACGGGCGCAATGGCGATGCCCAAGTAAAATAGAACCTGGTTCCCCTCCATCCCGGTGCGGATGCGGGAAGCGGAAATACAATGACTGTGATGGGGGTAAAATCATGTTAACGTTGGATAAAATCTATCATGCCGCATATGTGCTCAAGCAGGTCATCCGCAAAACCGATGTGATCCCGGCGCCGCAGATCAACCCGGAGAGCGAGATTTATCTTAAAACAGAAAACCTGCAGGTGACCGGTTCCTTTAAGGTGCGCGGCGCGTACTATAAAATTTCACAGCTGAGCGACGAGGAAAAGAGCCACGGCGTCATCGCCTGTTCGGCGGGCAACCACGCGCAGGGCGTCGCGCTGGCGGCGGCCAAAAACGGCATCCCGTCCCTGATCTGCATCCCGGACGGCGCGCCGATCTCCAAGGTGGAGGCCACCAAGAGCTACGGCGCGGAGGTCGAGCTGGTCAAGGGCGTGTACGACGACGCGTACAATCGTGCGGTGAAGCTGCAAAAAGAGCGGAATATGACCTTTATCCATCCGTTTAATGATCCCGACGTGATCGCCGGGCAGGGAACCATCGGTCTGGAACTGCTCAAACAGGTTCCCGATCTGGACGTCGCCATTGTTCCGGTGGGCGGCGGCGGACTGATCTCCGGCGTGGCGTTTGCCATCAAATCCCTGAACCCCAACTGCAAGGTATACGGCGTACAGGCAAGCGGTGCGGCCAGCATGAAGGAGTCCCTTGCGCAGAATGAACCGCACGCGCTGCCCGGCGTTTCCACGTTTGCGGACGGCATTGCGGTCAAGTGCCCGGGCGATCTGACCTACGAGATGTGCAGCAAGTATGTGGACGGCATTGTCACCGTCAGCGACGACGAGACGGCCACCGCAATCCTGGCGTTGATCGAGCAGCAGAAGCTCATCACGGAAGGGGCGGGCGCGGTAGCGGTTGCCGCCGCCATGTTCAATAAGGTGGACATCAAGGGCAAGAAGGTGGCCTGCCTGCTCTCCGGCGGCAATATCGACGTGACGATCCTGTCCAAGGTCATCAACCGCGGCCTGTTAAAGGCGGGACGTTCTGCCGAGCTGATTATTGAGATGGTCGACAAGCCCGGACAGCTCAAAGAGGTTTCCGCAATGATCGCGGACCTGGGCGCGAACGTGGTCAGCGTCCACCACGACCGCGGCGGAGAGGATACTGACATCAACGGCTGCTACCTGCGCATTGCAATGGAAACCCGCAACCACGATCATATTGAGCAGATCAGCAAGGCCATTGGGGACGCGGGTTACCACATTGTAAAGCGGTACAATATCGGTTAACAGAATTTCAAGAAAGAAGGTTTTTGCTATGGAAACAATTGTGACCTCCAAAGCTCCTGCGGCGATTGGGCCGTATTCCCAGGCAAAGGTAGTTAACGGTATGGTGTTTGCCTCCGGGCAGATCCCGATCGTCCCATCGACCGGCGAAATCGCAGACGGGGACATTTCCATCCAGGCGGAACAGGTGATGAAGAACGTGAGCGCGATTCTGGAAGCGGCAGGCTGCGGCTATGAAGACGTTGTGAAGACCACCTGTTTTCTTGCGGACATGGGAGACTTTGGCGCGTTTAACGCGGTCTATGAGAAGTATTTTACCGGTAAGCCGGCCCGTTCCTGCGTGGCGGTCAAGACGCTGCCGAAGAACGTGCTGTGCGAGGTAGAGGTTATCGCGGTACAGAAATAATGGTGTGCGCTGAAAAAACGGCGCGTTCCTGCATGAAAAATCCCTCCGGCAGGCAGGCTTTTCCTGTTTGCCGGAGGGATTTTTGCATGCGATCGGGTTTTTAATATCAGAAATGTGTGTGCGGGGAAAAATATGAAAAAAGGGTTGACCCTCACGCATGGTGATAGTGTAGAGTAATAGACAGGGAAAGACAAAAACAACCGCGATACAGGAGGCAATAAGGAATGATGACGGTCAAACAGGTTTCGTCGCTGACGGGCGTCAGCGTGCGGACGCTTCAGTTTTACGATGAAATCGGATTATTAAAGCCGGCGCAGACAACCGAGGCCGGCTACCGTTTGTACGATGACCAGGCGTTGGAAAAGCTGCAGCAGATTTTGTTTTTTAAGGAGCTTGCCTTCACGTTGAAGGAAATCAAGGCGATTATGGAAAATCCCCGCTTCGATAAGATGGCGGCGTATCAGAAGCAGAAGGAACTGATACAAATCAAACGCGACCGCCTCGACGCCTTATTGAAATTGCTTGACAAATTAATCAAAGGAGAGACATGTATGGATTTCAAAGAATTTGATATGAGCCAATATTTTTGTGTGTTGAACGACTTCAAAAAGACGCATGCAGCTGAAATTACAAAGCAGCTTGGAAGTATGGAGCGGTTTGACGAGATGATTGCGGAACTGGAATCCCATAAGCATGAGATTGCGGACGGGGCGGTGCAGCAGTACGGCAGCCTGGAAAACTATACGGAAGCCATGAAACAGAATCTGCAAAGCTTTTTGGAGCACGGCCCAACCATCGCGCCGTCCGAGGTGGATGGCCTGCTGGACAAAGGAGACGCCCTTACAAGGAGTCTTACGGCAGACCTGAACAAAGACCCGGCGTCTCCCGATGTACAGCAAATGGTTGCGGAGCTGGTCTCCTTTGTCAACGAGAGCAACAAGGGCGTCGACATGGGAGAAAATTATTGGCCTTCCATGGCGGAGACCTATTGTTCCAGCCCGGTTTATCAAAAAGTAACCGATCAAAAATATGGACAGGGCGCGTCAAAGTTTATTGGCCTGGCGTTGAAGGCCTATCTTGACCGGCAGTAACAGGGCTTTTTAAGAGGCCTGCTGCCAGAGCAGATGGGGAAGCCGTTTGAAAAGAGGCTGGTTTTAGCGCCAGATTGTAACAGATTTTGCCTGTAACTGTGGATTTTTGTAATAGAAAAGATAATATTACAGTTAGTAAAGAAAAGAAGCCGGTTTTATGCGTAAACCGACTTCTTTTCTTTGTGTTTTTAGGCTTCTGCTTTTTTCACCGGATGGCGGATAACCGTCTTTAACTTTTCCGGCGCGCATTTGCGGGCGTCACTCAAATAGATTTCATGGTGATAGCGGGTGTTGGAGATGTCGGTCAGATAGCCGTTTTCCCGTGCGTACCGGTCCATCTGTTCAACGGTGGCCGGTTCATCATCGTATGGGCCGATGTGCATGCACTGTACGCACAGGCCCTCCTGATACGTCAGGAACTCCGCCTTTGAGAAATCCATCTTTTTCTTTTTTGCCGCCTCCGCAACCGCCCAGTCGAAATCCTCCTTTTTGACGAAGTCCGGCAGCCGGATCAGGGAGATCCAGTGGAATTGGTCCTTGCGGCTGTAATCGATCCCGTCCGAAATGCCGTCCATCCACCAGAAGCCCTCCAGCGGGGGCACGACGTATTCAAAGAATCCGTCTATTTTGTGGCTGCCTTTGTAGCTCATCTTGATGGTAAAAGCGATCCCATAGAGCAGGCCAAGGGCTTTCTGGTAGTCGCCGTCTTCTGCGTTGGGATTTCCCTCTCCGCGGACAGCCACGAAGTTCATAGCAGGAATTTCAATGATACTGGGTTTATTTTTTGGCAAATAATACTCTTTGTATTCCTTTTTGTAGTCAAACGGCATTTTTTACTTCCTCCTGTCGGTTTGGGGCGTTTTGAGTAAAGAAATGGAGGGGATTCAAGCCGGGACGTCGCGGCAAGGCGGGATACACCCGCGGGCTGGCATTCTCCAATGACAACAACGCTGCCGCGGGAATCTTGGTAGAGAAACCAATCAAGTGATTTACTTCAAACGCTCCAGGTTTTAATTACATCCTTACAAACCACATGGCGCAGCAGCCCGCCGTATTTGGGAACCGTAGTCACCACGGAGTATCCCGCTGCCAGCAGGTTACGCAGGCTGTACCGGTTGTCGGGGTGGACGGTCGCCATGGAATACCGGTATGCCGTAGTCTTTAAAATCCTTTCTCCTTCTTCCAGAAGGGTCTGCTGCAGGTGCATACCCCGGTAAGCCGGAAGAACGCAGGCGGTATCCATGTGCGCGACTTTTCGGCGTTCCACTTTGTCCAATTGCAGGTATGCGCCCATATTGTCCTCGTCGTCCATTGGGTAATGGACCAACAGAAAACCGGCGATTGTATCCTCCGACATTGCTTTCACAATAAAACCGCGTTGTTCCACGTTCTCCCGCACAAAATCTTCATTGACCGCTACATACCAGTCCTCAGCGGCAATGCCGTCCTTGGCGGTTTGTATGATTTTCACAATGGCCGGAACGTCCTCCATGACGGCTCTTTCATAGCGAATGGGCGATTGATTCATAGATTCATTGTCTCCTCTGCTGCAAAGTGATGCTACTATGTGTATGCTTCCTGTGATGCCTTATTCGTCCTTTGCACCGGAGGAAGGGAGATACCTCTCCAGTGTCTGATACAGCTGTGCTACATCGAAGGGCTTGGGCATGAAAGCGTCCATGCCCGCCGCAAAAACGCGGTCCCGGTCTTCCTGAAAGGTGTTGGCGGTCATGGCAATGATCGGAATTTTTTTTGCGTCGGAGCGGGAAAGCGCACGGATCTCTTTGGTCGCGGTGAGGCCGTCTTTGACAGGCATCTGCAAATCCATCAGGATAGCGTCATAATACCCGTCCGCATGCGTCTGAAACATCTGAACAGCTTGTTCGCCGTTCTCGGCGTGCTCAATGTCGACCCCTTCCATGTTCAGCAGAGAGATGACAATTTCCGCATTGAGCGCGTTGTCTTCTGCCAAAAGAAGACGCGAGCCCCTGAGAGCATGTGGCTGCGGGTCATCAGCATGGTCCGGCAGCGCTTCCTGAGAAAGCGGCAGTTTCAGTGTGAACTGGAAGGTGGAGCCAACGCCGGGCGTGCTTGACACCTGCAATTCCCCGCCCATCAGCCGTACGAGGCTTCTGCTGATGGGCAGGCCAAGGCCGGTGCCCTGCTGGTTGCGGTTGCTCCCCGCCGCCTGCTCAAAGGTTTGGAAAATGCGTTCGAGGTCGTCCTCACAAATTCCAATGCCGCTGTCCTCGACACGGAATCGGACCTGTACGTCTTTGTCCGTATGTCCGGTTTCTTCCATGGTGAGGGAGACGCTGCCTCCCGGATCGGTAAATTTTAATGCGTTTGCAAGCAGATTGGTCAGCACCTGCTTGATGCGTACCGCGTCCCCAACGACGCTTATATCTTCCATTTTATATTTGAAAGAGATTTGAATACCCTTTTCCTCCGCCTGAATGCGCAGGATACTTTCCAGTTGCTGCTGAATTTGGCGCAGACAGAACGGCTCGGGGCTGATCTGCATTTTCCCGCTTTCAATTTTGGACATATCCAGCACATCGTTGACCAGAGAAAGAAGAAATTGCGCGGAAGTGAATATCTTTTCCAACTGCGCATCAATCTTTGGCGTTGCTTCGCCGGATAGACGCGCTAGATTGGTCAGACCAATGATGGCGTTCATTGGTGTGCGGATCTCGTGCGACATCTGGGAGAGGAAAGTGGATTTTGCATAGTTATCCTCCTGTGCTTTTTCCAGCTCAACCTGCATCAGCTTGTTCCGCATCTGGAAATGGAAGACCAGCAGAACTGTCAGCATCAGGAGAAATAAAAAAGAACCGCAGATTACGATGAATGCGACTGGATTTGCATAGATCATGGATTGCAGCGTCATGTGCGGCTCCTCAATGGAAACCAGGTTTTTAGAAATGATGCTGTCGATCTCATCTTCACGCAAGCTGTTCAACGCCTTACTTAAAACGGAATAAAGCGGAATGTTCAGAGGATCATCCATCGCAAAGGAGACATAACAGGAGGAATTATTGGTTGCTAAAATAGAAATCTGCGAATAATGGTTTTTGTAAAACAGGTCTTCAATAAAAGCGGAGGGCGTGCAGAGATAATCGGCCTCCCCGCTGTTTACGGCATCCAGGCATTGCTCAACAGAGGGGTAATACAGAATTTCCTGATAGGGTACGTTCCTGGGAAGGCTGCCGCCTTTTACCATGGCAAGGCACAGGTTGTCCGATGGATAAACGACAGATTTATTTTTAATGATCACCTCATCCAATTTGGCATAGCTTTTGGTCAGCACCATGCTGTCGTTCTTTGTGGACTGCTCCCAACTCAGATAGAAGCCGGAAAGATCGGCTTTACCGTCCTGTGTCAGCTGGAGTGTTTCCTCATAGGTGTCGGCGTATACATAGGTGAATTTTAAACCGGTTCGCTCGGAAATCTGGTTTAAAATATCCAAAGCGATTCCCTGATACGCCTTCTCCCGCGAAAAGTAAATGGGGTAACGTTCCCGCATGAGCGCTACGCGGATCGGTTCGGCATCTCGAATAAACGCAAGGTCCTCATTGGAAAAATTGATAGAGGTGTTATAAAAGGAAGGAAAGTATTTTTCATATAATTCTTCTGCGTAGTTTGGGTTGGCCGCGTAAATCTGCTCCATGGCATAGTCAAGCTTCTCACACAAGTCGGGCCGGCTTTTGGCAGTGGTGATGTAATAAGGATGGCCGCTGAACTTTGCAACGACGTTGTATGTATCTTTTATATTGTTGTCGCTGCCGAGCATGACGTCTACTTCCCGGTTATCCAGGCATTTTTCATAGGCGGTAAGATCGTCGTACTGGCGGATGGTACAGTCAAGACTGTTAAAGGAGAGAAAATTTTTCAGCCGGTTGATACGGTCTTCCGACCGCGCATAAACACCGATTGTTTTGCCGTTCAACGTGTTCAAGTCAAAGTTTTTGATTGAAGGATCATCTTTATTGGTAAACAGCAGGGTGTTGTTGCTTCCCGCAGTGTATTTTGTGTAGTGTATATAGGGTTCCAAACTCTTCTGGTGGTACATGCCCCCCATAATGTCAATATTACCCGCGGTTATCTCTGTTAGCAGCGTTTCAATGTCCCCGTCGATAAATTGATAGTTCCATCCGGTATATTTGGCGATTTCCATCATGAAATCGTAGAACATACCGCTTCGGGTGCCGTCCTCGGCAAGTTCACTGATGCCTTCCGCGGGAGGAAAAGCGACAGTTACAATTTCTTGTGCGGGTTGATTTGAGACGGCCGCGGCGGAAAGAGATCCGGGAAAGAAAAAGGCCAGGAGAACGGATAGAAAAAGGCATCCGATTTGTTTGTTCATATCTGATACAACCTACTTGTCGTTATTGAACGATTTCCTGCCACAGGGCATTGGAAAACGGCGAGCCTACGAAGATATGGAAAGGCCCGCTCTTTACAGTGTAATGCCAGGCAGGTGAAAAGTCAAAGCCTCTTTTTGTACCGTGGGTAGAAAAAGAAATATAGGAATATTCGTTCGATACTATTGCATTTTCAGAACATATGTACTATAATATAGATAGCTTTTTAAGATACTTAAATGCAGCAAAGCATTTGGAAAAGAAACCTGAGTCAAACAGGGGAAGAATAAAAGGAGAGAAGCATATGCTGGTCAATCAAATTAAAAATCTTTGCAGGGCAAACAAAACCACCATAGCCGCGCTGGAACGGGAGCTGGAATTTGGATATGGGACCATTCATAAATGGAGGACAGTCAATCCCGGAATAGACAAAATCGTCAAGATTGCAGACTTTTTTGCCATATCCGTTGATGAATTGCTGGAGCGGCCTCAGAGCCAATATTCAGAGGAGACAAAGCAGCTGGCTGAGCGGTATGAGTCGATGACGCAGGCGGAACAGGGGCTGGTTCGCTGCTATGTGGAGCTGGTCGCGGCGTCTGCGCATCGGCAGAAGGTGTAAATTAACATGAAAAAGGCGTACGGCCGCGCAGTTTGCGCTTGGCCGTACGCCTTTTTATTACAGTTTCAGGAAGCGTTTGTGGGAACGACTCCTTCCGCAATCCGGATGGCGGTTTTTTTGTCAACAGAGCCGTCCTGGATAAAAACGGAGAAGAAATACGACCCATTATCAAAGAGAATACGCTGACAGTCTTTTTTTCTCATATAAGTTGCGCTTTCTCCGTTGATGGTGATGGAATCGTCGTATTCGTCCAAATGTTCGCTGTCAATTTTAAAATGTCCTTTTCCGATTTGTGACAGCTGAATTTTTGCACCGGTGTTTTCCGAAAGCTGATAACTGATCTTCGCATACCGATGCTGACGGTTGATATCCTGACCGGTACAAATATAGTCGTCAGGGAGATATGTGAGGGTATAAGGTTCAAATTGGCCCGCAACAGGAACTTCGGTAACAACACGCGGGGTGTACGAGTTGTTATATTCGATGCTTTCAATGATTGTCAGCACATCATTTGTGGATAATGTCTGGTCAATAATATTTAAGGTATAGTATAAGCCGTTATATGTCCAGAAAAACTGTTTCAGGTTGTCTTCCGGGACTTCACGGTACTGTACCGAAATGCCGTTTATATCGGTATGTTTCAAATTTGGCAGAGTTTCCAATTCTGTGGCCAGAAGGCTTTCTGTCAGCTGGATATTGCCGTAGGGCTTCGCAAAAACCGTATAGGCGGTCTGGCCGCTTGTCCGCTTTGTAAAAACCTGATAGCCCTCCGGTAAAATAGCCGGTTCGGAAGGGGTGAGTTCTTCCGTATACGCGTCATATACGGAAATTGACGTGTGGGTGTTCAACGCCTTCGTTACCACTTGAATGACCCATTCCCGTGCGGCGGAAACCGTCATGACCGCGGTCGCGGCGGCAATAAGAGCGGCAACCAGGATGATCATGGTACGCTTGCCGGATTTTTTACCGGGAATGTTGTTCGACCGGTCGTTCAGACTGGCAATCAGGGATTCGATCCTTGCGTCGAATTCGCGGGGAATGAAGATGTCCTGCAATTCTTTTTCAGAGGGAATACCAGCCAGATTATTTGCAATCAGCACAGGGCTGTAAGTTTTGTAGAATTTTGTGAGTGCCTGGTCTGTGATTCGATGTGGCATGGTATAGCCTCCTTTACACATAGAAACTGTTTATGATCCTTATTATAATGGTTTTAAAGAAGTGATGATTATAAGGACAATTTTTTTCACTTTGAAAAACATTCCATTGCTAAAAAAGTGCTAAAAGCGAAATGGAGCAAAGGGCACTTTCCAAAAGCACATAAAATTTTTTGCTCGACCGGCAAAAAATGGAAATTATTTCTTTGTAATTATCATATCAGAGATTTTCATAATTCGCAATAGAAATTCTTATGAAATATAAAAAAATTATTATGGTTTATAAACAAGAAAACAAAATTGTTTTTTACACAGAAAGTGTGTAGAATAAGCGTTTAAATTATTTTGTGAGAGTAATTTATATAATTACATTTTAATAGTGAAATAAGCAGGATGCTTAAAATCGACGGATCTAATTTTTATTACTAAAAGGGTTCCAACGTCGATACAGTGATTAAAAAAGATGTTCCGTTCCATGTGGATAAGCCATGGAGGTTTTTTCAGAAAAATTTATATAAATAAAACAGAGCCTGGCAGTTCCCCAAGGGAAGTCTGCCAGACTCTGTTTTGAAAAAGGCGATTTTCAGTGGCGGCAATTAGATAACCGTTACCGTACTGTGTTTCTGCGGCATATTGCCGGCCAGAGTAGTGTACACGCCCGCGCTTTCGCCCGGCGCGCCAACCGCCCAGACCTTGTAAACATACAGATTGCTGATGCGGGAAATTGCCTGTGTCTTCAATACATTGCCGTTACCCACTGTAAAGGCCGGAGTAAAGCCGTTTCCATTGA
>NZ_JADPEG010000006.1 GCF_015667585.1 Clostridium sp. D33t1_170424_F3
ACTTGTGTATAATTCCGTTTCTCCATGACAATACCCCCTGATGTAGTCTATTTTCCTACATCAGGGGGTACTTTGTCTCTGTCCGTTTTTACTGGACCTGTTCATGGCGGGGGGATTGCTCTTGCTCTATGTGGTTTTTGTGTGTAGAACATGCACTTTAAACACTGCTCTTTTTTATGAATGGATGTCGATGGAGCGCAGGTTGAGCTTGCGGTCATGAATCTTTTTAAAGGTTGCGGTTTCTTTATGCAGCAGTTCTGCTTCCAGGTCGTTCAGCGAACGGACCGAGATACCGGCCTGACGCTGCCTGGAAGCGGACAAAAACTGAATGCGGTCTAGGGGAGTCCCCTCCAAGTATTGTGAGATTTCGTATTTTAAGCTTTCAAACCGGTAGGTGATGACGGCTTCCGTCACGGAAAAGATGGACGCCAGCTTTGCTTTAAAGGAGCCGTAATCCCTCCAGGCGGTGAGCTGCGGATATTGCTCCGCTATGTATGGAAAAAGCAGATGGGCGGGCGTCAGGATTTCCGCAGCGCCTTCGTTGGCCTGCCATTCCAGAAAAGCGTCCTGGTTGGGCTTGGCCTTTTCAAAACAGTTAAAGGACTTGGCCGGGCCGCTCTTGTGCAGTGTGATGTGAATCAGCTCGTGTGCACAGGTGAAATTGTTTTCCTTCCAGGAAAGCGTTCCGTTTAACAGGATGACGTTTGGTTCCCCCTGCGTCGACAGGCAGGAGATCCCTTTCAAACCGGGCGTTTTAAAGCAGGGGCAGGCTACCTCGATGTCCGGCCGCTCCCGGCAAAATTGAATCATATCCAGCGGATAGCCGTCCCGCGCGATATTCAATTCCCCGCAGAGCTGATGGATTTCCCGGTAAAGCTCCGCTTTTGTACAATGATGGTGCATAGGGCCTCCATTCAGCTCCGGCGCAGCTTTTTGATGATATCGATGGCCAGCTTGATGTCGTCCGGATCGATATCGTTCTCCTGTGCTTCGCGTGCAAAATTAAAGTAGACCTTGTCTAATTGGCTGGGAACAGCGCTCTGTGTACTCCAGTCCATCAAATAGGCGGGCGTTACCTGAAGCGTCTGGGCAAGCAGGGCGATCTTATCCCCGCGCAGGCTGGCGATTTCGCCGCTTTCCCAACGGGAAACCGTTGCAGAACTGACGCCGACTGTATGCGCCACATCTTCCAGGGTGAGATGCAGCTCAATACGCCGGTTTTTGATCTTTTCCCGGAGTTCCATGGAAACGCCTCCTCATAAAGTTTTATTCCAGTATAGCACATATTTGCGCTTTTGCAATCTTTATTGAATGAAATTGCATTTACGTATTGCTTTTTGTTTTGTAATATGAGATAATAAAATCCGTTCAGTTGGTAGTCAGGGATATTATATAAGGAGATAATTGGTTTTTCTGAAAGCATGACCGGAATTTTGATAGTTTATGCGGAAAGACTTGACAGATGGGGAATCTGTCTGTATAATATCTTTTATGTAATATGACTCTTACTCATAACCCCTGCCTTTCGGCGGATGGGAGGGAAATAAATGGCTGAAATCAGAATTAAGGACAATGAATCCTTGGACAGTGCTCTGAGAAGATTCAAGAAGCAGTGCGCCAGATCTGGAGTAATTGCTGAAGTTCGCAAGAGAGAGGCTTATGAAAAGCCGTCTGTCAAGCGCAAGAAGAAGTCCGAGGCGGCCCGTAAACGTAAGTTTAGATAAGGGCTGTCGGATTAGAATGAATTTTTAACAAAAAGCGGGCATGTTGCCCGCTTTTTTGATGTTATCCGGGTCGGGGCAGGCTCGGGCTGCATACGGAGGTGTCAAATGGCTTTCTTTTTGCCTACTGTCTCGGTAAAGAGCATTTTGGATATCACGCCTCAGCTGCTGCGTGCGATGGGCGTGAATACCATTTTACTGGATGTAGACAATACCCTGGCGGTTCACGGCGCGCAGGAGCCGTTTCCCGGCGCGGTGGAGTGGACAAAACAAATAAGTCAAAAAGGCTTTCGTATCATCATCCTGTCAAACAATTTTGAAAAGCGGGTTGCGCCGTTCGCACAGAAATTCAGCTTACCGTTCCTCTCTTTTTCCATGAAGCCGCTTCCAATGGCATATACCCGTGCGATGCGGAAACTCGGCGCGAGAAGGAAAGAGACCGTTGCGGTCGGCGATCAGATTTTTACCGATGTAATCGGCGCCAACCTCTCTGGCGTGAAATCCATTCTGCTTGCGCCCGACGATTTAGAAAATACGCTTTCTTTCCGGATCCGCCGTGCGCTGGAGCAGCCAATCCGCAGGCGGGCGGAACGCATCGGGCGTGGCTCGCAGTATTTTAAGGAGTAGCGGTATGAAAAAGAAGGTGCTTGTTCTTTTGGGCCCGAATCTCAATATGGTTGGGGTCCGGGAAAAAGGAATCTATGGGGACGAAACGGCAGAGCACATCAACGCACAGATTTTGGAGCATGCGGAAAAGCTTGGATATGATTGCGACATATATCAATCCAATCACGAGGGCGATTTAATTGATAAAATTCATGCGTCCAGGGGAATCTATAACGGTGTGGTGCTCAACGCCGGCGCGCTGACGCATTACAGTTATGCGCTACACGACGCCATCGGCTGTGTGCGGATTCCGTTTGTTGAAACCCATATGTCAAACATCCATGCGCGCGAGGAATTCCGTCACAAATCCGTGATTGCGGACGTTTGTGCGGGTCAGATTTCCGGCTTTGGAAAAAACAGCTATTTTCTTGCATTGGCAGCGCTGAAAGACCTGATGTGAGCTGGATAAAACAAAACCACAGCGGTTTTTTCGCAGATTGCCGTTTTGTAAAAATTTGTCTTGAAAAATAGCGGGAAATATTATACACTAAAGGATAGTAAATTAGTTATTGGAGGATACAGTCATGATATCTGCAGGAGATTTTAGAAACGGCGTAACATTCGAGATGGAAGGCAATGTTTATTCCATTATCGAGTTTCAGCACGTAAAACCTGGCAAGGGCGCTGCGTTTGTCCGTACGAAGATCAGAAATGTAATCAGCGGTTCGGTTACAGAAAAAACCTTCAACCCGAACGACAAATACCCCACCGCGTTCGTAGAGCGCAAGGATATGCAGTACCTGTACAGCGACGGCGATCTGTACTACTTCATGGATTCTGAAACCTTTGAGCAGATTCCGATCAATAAGAGTGTTCTGAATGATAACTTTAAATTTGTCAAAGAAAACATGGACTGTAAAGTGCTTTCTTACAAGGGCAATGTGTTTGGCGTAGAGCCGCCGAACTTTGTGGAGCTTGTCATCGTGGAGACCGATCCGGGCTTCAAGGGCGATACTGCTACCAATGCGACAAAACCGGCGAAGCTGGAGACCGGCGCGGAAATCAAAGTCCCGCTGTTCATCGACGAAGGCGAAACCATTCGCATCGACACCCGCACAGGCGAATATATGGAGCGCGCATAAGGCACACTATCTTTTGGTAGGGAAGCCTAAGCTTTGCCGCGTGCCAAGGCGCGTGGAATTTATAATAAAGAAGCTTACATTAAAAAGGAGGCACAAGTCATGACGAACACAGAAAAAGTTGCGTACATCCGCGGTTTGGCGGAGGGTCTGGAGCTCGACGGGAGCAAAAAAGAGGTCAAGGTTCTGAATGCAATCATTGAGTTGCTGGACGATCTGGCGCTGAGCATGTCCGATCTGGAGGATACCTGCAATGATATGGCGGATCAGCTCGATGCGGTTGACGAGGACCTGGGTTCGCTGGAAGAGGACTTTTATTTCGATGAAGACGATGAGGACGGTGAAGATTGCTTCTATGAGGTGACCTGCCCGAATTGTCACGAGACCATTTGCCTGTCTGAGGATATTATCGAAGACGGCCAGATGGATTGTCCGAACTGCGGCGAAACATTGGAGTTCGATCTCGACGAGTGCGACGAGGATTGCTGCTCTTGCGGCTGCGAGGATTGCGAATAAAATCCCCGCCAGCGCCCTCTATAGATTCATAATCCAAAGAGATAGAAGGCACCGTATCTGATCATACAGATGCGGTGCTTTTTTGAGAAAAAACGTTTTTTAAAAGGAAGGATTTTTTAATGAAGATCACTAAGAAATTTACCGCAATGGTTGTCTCGTTCTGCCTGTTTGCACTGGCTCTTTCTGGCTGCGGTGCTCCGCAGTCTGCGGATAGCAGTACGGCGCCGTCTTCCGCTACGGCAGGCTCCTCCGCAGCTGTATCGTCCGGTGAGCCGGAAGAGAAGATGACCATCAAGATTGCGGCGCAGAAGGGCCCTACCGGCCTTGGTATGGTCAAGCTGATGAGCGACAGCGAAGCGGACAAAACGGCGAACCGCTATGAGGCGACGGTGGTCGCCGGACCGGATGCCGCCGTTTCCATGATTTCCAGCGGGGAAGCCGATGTGGCGGCGGTTCCTTCCAATACAGCGTCCATCCTGTACAATAAAACGTCCGGCAGCGTCCAGCTTGCCGCGCTCAATACGCTTGGCGTTCTGTATGTCGTGACAGATGGCGAACCCGTCGGCAGCATACAGGACTTGAAGGGAAAGACCGTTCATTCTTCCGGCCAGGGCGCAACGCCGGAATATGTGCTGAACTATATCCTGGAGGAAAACGGATTGGAGCCCGGAAAAGACGTTACAATAGAGTATAAGGCAGACCATACAGAACTGGCGGCAAACCTTTTGGCCGGCAAATCCAAGGTGGCGGTTCTGCCGGAACCCTTTGTTACCCAGGTGACGACGAAGAACCAGGAGCTGAAAGTGGCGCTGAATCTGACGGATGAATGGAACAAAGTGGCGGGGGATAAAAGCGTCCTCACAATGGGTTGCCTCGTTGTACGCAAAGAGTTTGCGGAAAACAATAAGGCGGCGTTCGATGCCTTTTTGGAGGAATACAAGGCGTCCATTGCGTTTACAAACGAACATGTGGACGAGGCGGCGGAACTTTCTGAAAAATATGATATTATGCCGGCGGCAGTGGCAAAGAAAGCGATACCAAACTGCAATATCGTATATATTGACGGCGAAGAGATGCAGCAGAAAATGCCGGACTTTTTAATGGTGCTTTACAACGAGAACCCGAAATCCGTTGGAGGGGAATTGCCCGGAGATGATTTTTACTATAAAAAATAAGAAAACTGGCAAGAAATCATATCCGGCGGGGGTCGTGCAAAAAATATTGATCGCTTTATTCTGGCTGGCAGTCTGGCAGGTTCTATATTTAGCGGTCAAACAGGAGATACTGGTTGTATCCCCTGTCCGCGTTTTTCTCCGGTTAACAGAGCTGATGAGGGAAACAGAATTTTGGCTGTCCGCGGGATATTCCATGGTCCGCATCGTAAGCGGCTTTTTAGCAGCGGTGTTCGCAGGGACCGTTCTGGCGGTATGGACCTCTGTTTCTTCTCTGGCGAATGACTTATTTCGTCCCGTCATATCGATCGTCAAATCGACGCCGGTTGCCTCGTTTATTCTATTGGCGCTGGTTTGGATTGAGTCGTCCCATGTCCCGGCGTTTACGTCCTTTTTGATGGTCCTGCCTGTGGTTTGGGCCAATGTCACCAACGGAATCGCCAAAACGGACCAGAATCTTTTGCAGATGGCGCAGGTATTTCGTTTTGGCGCGGCAAAGACGGTGCGGCGCGTGTATGTGCCCTCCATCATGCCGTACTTCACAGCAGCGTGTACGACGGGGATGGGACTTGCATGGAAGGCGGGCGTTGCGGCGGAGGTGCTGGCCAATACCAAATATTCGATCGGCGGGCATATCTACAGCGCGAAGATTTATATTGAAACAACGGACTTGTTCGCATGGACGGTGGTGGTTATCCTGCTAAGCGTGCTGCTGGAATGGATGATGACCCATGTCATGCGTATCGTCAGCCGAAAATACAGCTTGTCTTGAGGGGAGAACGATGGAATTACAGATAAAAGACGTCTGCAAAACATACGGATCACAGAAAGTTCTGGACCATTTTTCTCTGACTGTCCCCAAGGGGAAAACGGTCTGTCTGTTTGGACCGTCCGGATGTGGAAAGACGACGCTATTGCAATGTATCGCTTCTTTAGAAAAGCTGGATTCCGGAACAATCGCCGGGATGGATCGAAAGAAAATTTCCTATATGTTTCAGGAGGATCGCCTCTTGCCGTGGATCAGCGCAGCTGAAAATATTTCAGTCGTTTGGGAACATCCTCATAGGGAGGATGCAATCGAGTGGCTCCGTCTGGTCGAACTGGAGGACGCGGCGGAGAAACGTCCCGCAGAGTTGAGCGGCGGCATGCGGCAAAGAGTTGCGCTGGCGCGGGCCCTGGCCTACGATGGAGACCCTTTCCTGCTGGACGAACCGTTTCGCGCGCTGGATCAGGGGACCCGGCGGCAAATGATGGATCTGCTGTGTGCACATACAAAAGGAAAGACCAAGATTTTAGTGACGCATGACTTGGGGGAAGCGCGTCTAATGGCGGATTGCATTGCTTTTTTGGAGGGGCCGCCTTTGAAAATTGTGCGAATAGAGAGAATACATGCGTAACCTGTAGTTGAATAACGTAGATTTTATCGGATTTTCCGGAGTGTGGAGAGAATTTGTTCCAAATAGAGGGAATTTATGCTATAATAACCTCACGCCGTAAACGGAAGCGGAGCTTCCGACGGCTGGGAGAACATGGAATCATACTGAAATCTTGGAAAAAAGAATAAAATCGTCTTAAAAAGCTTCTCATAGAATCGAGTATGATTGAATAACCTCACGCCACAAACGGAAGCAGAGCTTCCGACGGCTGGGAGAACATGGAATCTTGCCGGACTATAGGACAAATTTAGTTTAAAAACAGGGATAAAAACCCATAAAATAGATGCGGGAGTCCGCAGGATTGATACAGTTGGGGGAATGATAATGAGACAAAAAAGAGCCAGCATCTGGTCTGCCTTGCCCCAGGTGGTTTTTGATATCGTCTGGGTGTATTTCAGCTATTGGATTGCGCTGATGCTGCGGTTCGATGGAAATGTACCTTGGTGGGAATTTGAGTACTTCCAAAAACAGATTCCGTGGGCAACCGGCATCTGCATACTGGTCTTCTTTTTGGCACGATTCTATAATACGATGTGGCAGTTTGCCAGCCTGGACGAATTGCTGCAAATTTTTTATGGCGTCTCCATATCAAGCGTTTTGATTATGGCAATGGGCTTTGTTATGGCGGAGCCTGTTTTCCACACCAACCGTCTGCCGATTCCTGTGTATCTGATGGGCTGGGCACTGATGTTCCTGTTTGTTGGTGGATCGCGGTTTGCCATCCGTTTATGGCACAGGCGTAAACGCAAACAATCGCAGACGGATCAGGAGGAATTCCACCGCGTCATGGTGGTCGGCGCAGGGGAGATGGGTTCCCTGGTCATTAAAGATATGAAAACGGCGCCGGAGAGCAAGGGCATTCCGGTGGTCGCGATCGACGATGATAAAAGCAAGCGCGGCACCCGGATTCACGGCGTTAAAGTGGTCGGAGGGCGCGAGAGCATACCGCGTATGGCGGCGCGCTACAATGTAGATCAAATTGTTCTGGCAATTGCCTCGGCAAAAAAGCAGGACCGGCAGGATATTCTGAGCATATGTGCAAAGACTGGCTGCAAGTTGAAGACGATCCCCGCCCTGTATGAAATCCTGGAAGAAAACATGGAGCACCTCACCGTCCGCGATGTGGACATTCTTGACCTGCTTGGACGCGACGAAGTAGATCTGAATGTTGCAGAAATCAGCGGCTATTTGCAGGGTAAGACCGTGCTGGTTACAGGCGGAGGCGGTTCCATCGGTTCGGAACTTTGCCGCCAGATCGTGCATTTCCATCCTAAAAAGCTGATTATTTTCGATATTTATGAAAACAGCGCATATGACCTGCAAAACGAGCTGCTTATGAAGTTTCCCAAACTGAAGCTGGACGTACTGATCGGTTCGGTGCGGGATAAGATGCGTGTGGAACATATTTTTTCCGTCTACAAGCCGGACGTCGTATTCCATGCAGCCGCGCATAAGCATGTGCCGCTGATGGAACTCAGCCCTGGGGAAGCGGTAAAAAACAATGTTTTCGGCACGTTAAATGTGGCGCAGACCTGTGATAAATACGGCGTCAAACGAATGGTTATGATTTCCACAGATAAGGCGGTCAATCCGACCAATATTATGGGAGCAACAAAGCGTATCTGCGAGCTGATTATCCAGTATTGCAGCCGCCACAGCAAGGTAACGGATTATGTTGCGGTTCGGTTCGGCAACGTGCTGGGCAGCAACGGCAGTGTGATTCCGCTCTTTAAAAGGCAGATTGCGGCGGGCGGCCCGGTGACGGTTACACACCCGGAAATTATCCGGTATTTTATGACCATTCCGGAAGCAGCGCGCCTGGTCATTCAGGCAGGCGGCATGGCGCGCGGTGGGGAAATCTTCATCCTGGATATGGGCGAACCTGTCAAGATTGTTGATTTGGCGCGCAATCTGATCCGCCTTTCCGGGTTGGAACCGGATGTGGATATCCGGATTGAATATTCCGGACTGCGTCCCGGCGAGAAGCTCTACGAGGAGCTTTTGCTGGACAGCGAAGGCGGCTGCCAGAAAACATCGCATGAATTGATCTACATTGGCAAGCCTATTCCCTTTGATGAGGACAGCTTTCTGAGTGAGATTGAAGGGTTGCGCGAAGTGGCGGGCGTTGACAACGTGAAGATGATGGGAATTGTCCATAGGCTGGTGCCCACATACTCCGGTCACGCCGAAAAGAGCGACTTGCTGGCAGTGGAAGAGCAGAAGGCATAAATTTTAAAATTATTTGTACAAAGTGTGAAAGATTTTAAGCGCCTTTCCTGTATTATATAGGAAGGCGCTTTTTTATGCGGAAAACCATATTTTGGAATGGTGCCTAACTTGAGGAAAAGCGGATATTTTAAGCTGTGTTTCTTGAAATAGGCGTTTTTTTCCTGTATACTATACATAATTTTTATGTGTGAGCGCTTCCGCATAATACTGATAAAAAGCGCAGAAACGTACCGACCGTGAGACGTAGAGAAAAGGAGAGTACCAAAGTGAAGCCATTGAAGCGAATTTTGGCGGCTTTTGCCGCTGCCGCCCTGTTGTGCACAAGCATGGCCTGTACCAGCACGCCGGCGCCGGAAGAGCCGGTTTCCTCCAGCAGTACGGTTTCCAGCGAATCGCTGGCGCCGGAGTCCTCCGAATTGCCGGAGCTTCCCAGCAGCAGTTCCCCGGAGATCGTCGTATCGCATGAACCCATTTCGGAAGAGCCCTCCTCCAATCCGATCTTTTTGGAGAAAACGCCCTCAACTGTAACACCGGACACGGAGCTGAAGGAAGGGACGTTGAACAGTCCGCAGACGAACGCTCCCGCAGTGACACAGACAAAAGAGATGCGGGCCGTGTGGGTACCGTTTCTCAGCTTGGACATGAGCAAAGACGCTGACAAAAGCTATGAAGCGTTCCAAAAGAAATACAATGATATTATAGCAAAGGCGAAGAACAGCGGCGCAAACGCCCTTGTCGTACATGTACGTTCGCATGGAGACGCATTCTATCCGTCCAGCTATTATCCGTGGACGCATTTTCTGAGCGGCACGCAGGGAAAAGGACCTGGCTACGACCCGTTGGCGTATATGATTTCCGCCACGCATCAGGCCGGCATGGAGTTCCATGCGTGGTTTAACCCTCTGCGAATCAAGAAGGGCAACTATCCGCCGACGCTTGCGTCCACCAGCCCGCATACCGTGTGGCAGAAAGACGCGGCAAAAACCAACTGGACCTTTACCAAGGACGATGGCGTGTATATGAATCCCGGCTACTCGCAGGTGCGGGATTATATTGTCAACGGGATCAAAGAGGTTGTCCAGAAATACGATGTAGACGGCGTACAGTTCGACGACTATTTTTATCCGTTCAACGTTAATTCTAAAGAAGTAACGCTTGACCAGCAGGCCTACATAGCCAGCGGCTCCACATTGGAGATTGGAAAGTGGCGCACGCAGAATATCAACAGCCTGGTTTCGTCCGTTTATAAGATGATTAAAGAGGTAAAACCCAAGGTGGTGTTCGGCATTTCCCCGCAGGGAAATATCACCAATGACCTGAATGCGGGCGCGGATGTGTATACCTGGTGCAGCACGCCCGGTTATATTGACTATATTTGTCCGCAGATCTATTGGACCTACGACCATCCGACCGCTCCTTATGAGAAGCTGGCAAAACAGTGGAAGAGCATGGTGACGGCAAAGGACGTTAAAATTTATATCGGCCTTGCGCTCTATAAGGCGGGTACAACCTCCGGCGGTTGGGAGAAATCAAACAATATCATATCCCGTCAGATTCAGACGGCACGGAGCCTGGGATGCGACGGTTTTATGTTGTACGCATGGGCGTATCTGGATAACGCGCAGACCAAAACAGAGATGGAGAATGTTAAAAAACTCCTGAATGGATAAGGACCGGCAAACGATTTCCGCAGAGAAATGGAAATCAGCGCAGCCCGCCGGCAGGAGAGATATTCCTGCCCGGCGGGCTGTTTTGCGTTTTCAGCACAAAAAACAGGGAAAACAGATATGGCGGAAAAGAATGAAGAAAAAATTACAGTCTTTTCATAAATAGAGCAATTATTTCTGTTGTATGGTATAATAACATAGAAATTTGCCAAAAATGTGGTAATTTTACGTTTGTACATAAGAGGAGAACGACCGTGAGCCTGATACAAGTAAAGGATATCCGAAAAGTGTACCGGGTGGACGACGAAAAAATCGTCGCGCTTGGACGCATCAATATTATGATCGAACAAGGGGAAATCTGCTGCATTCTGGGAACCTCCGGCTCGGGTAAATCCACCCTGTTGAATATCATGGCGGGATTGGAAAAACCCTCGAAGGGAAAGGTCGTCATTGCAGGAGCAACTGTCACTTCCTTTTCGGAAAGGCAGTGGGCGCGGTTCCGCCAGCAAAATATTGGTTTTGTTTTTCAGTCGTACAATTTAATGCCGACGCAGACCGCCATTGAAAACGTAGCGATGCCTTTAATGTTTAAAGGCGTGAATAAGCGAAAGCGAACCAAAGAGGCGGTTCATATGCTCAAGGCGGTCGGTCTGGGGAGCCGCATGATGCATAAGCCGACGCAGATGAGCGGCGGTCAGCAGCAGCGTGTGGGCATTGCCAGGGCGTTTGTCGCCAAGCCGAAGATCGTCTTCGCGGATGAGCCGACCGGCAACCTGGACAGCAAAACCAGCCGCGACGTGATGGAAATCATGGTGGGCATGGCGAAGCGGTATCACGAGACGCTGATCATCGTAACGCACGACGTCAACATCGCACAGTATGCGGACCGGATCATCAACTTGCATGACGGCAGCATTGTCAGCGACAAACCCAATCAATCAATACTTTCCTTTGCGGACAAAGCGGAACCGGTTTCCGCCGCCGCAAACGGATAAGGAGGAACTTATGAGACAGACAGTAAAAAAAGGAATGGCACTGCTTACAATGCTGGTGTTGGTTTGCAGCGTTGTCATTTCATCGTTGCCGGTAGCTGCGGATACCGTGAAATATCAGCCGGATCCCAAGGTCTACAGCGATAAGCAGACAGTTACCAAAGGAACCCCGTTTGAAGCGACATTTATCTTTGATCACGACGATTTTATTGGTACGCTGCCGGAAAAGATTGACATCGACGTTAGCAGTGTGACAAGCGCGATTTCCCTGGGCAAGAAAAGCTATTCCACGGAAAAAAATGAAATTATCACCGAGGATGTGGAAGTGCCCGACCCGACGGAATCCGGGGCACTGGCGGAATCCGACTTTTCCTATAAGCTGACCATTCCGGAGAAGTATATGAAACGCGTTGGAGACGCCGTCGGTACGCTGCGTTTTAAAATCACGTATTATAATTCCAATGGCGGAAAACTGAATTCCTTCACCGTTCAAAAAACAGTTTTTGATCCGATTGGCGATGCGGCCAGCTCGGAGGATGAGGAAAAGAAGCCGATTTTGACGGTGGTTTCCTATGAGACGGACCCGCCAACCGGTATCAAAGAAGGCGATCCGTTTAACCTGAAGGTGACGATTAAAAACAACAGCGGCGTCGTTTGCAACAACATTGTGGCTGCGTTTGACAATACCAACGCACCGGATATTTCCATGCGCGGGACGACCGATACGCTTTATATCGATTCCCTGATGGCGCAGGGGACGGCGACGCTGACCTATCCGCTGGTCTGTGCAACTAAAATGGAGGACAAAAGCTATCCGGTTGCCATCAAGCTTTCGTCCAGTGATCTGGCGGCGGAGTCCAATATCTCTCCGCGTATGTTTATCCCGATCAAGGGAACCAAAGTGAGCGAAGAGGACAAGGACGACGAGCTCTCCACCAGCATCCCGCAGATCATCATCCAGAATTACGATTACGGCGGGCTTTCTGTCACGGGCGGCCAGGAATTTATGCTGACCATGAATTTTAAGAATACCAGCCCGAACGTCGCCATTGAAAACCTGAAGATGACGGTATCTGCTACTCCCGACGGCGACGAAGGCGTGGTGGCCTTTACGCCTGCCAATTCGTCCAATACCTTTTTTATTCCCAAGGTGGGCGGCAGTGGGAGCTTCCAGGAGAAAATTGCGCTCTATCCAAAAGTGGATGCAGCGCCCAAATCCTACGGCGTCACCATTGACTATACCTATGAGGCAGTGGTGGACAACGTTCGCAAATCGGACCTCAAGGGGACGGAAACCATTGCAATTCCGCTGACACAGCCGGACCGTTTTGAGGTCAATCAGGTGGACCTCTATGGACCGATTTATATGGGAGACCAGGGTCAGCTCAGCATTAACTATGTAAATAAGGGCAAGAGCAAAATCTTTAATCTGTCCGTTTCCCTGGAAGGGAACTTTACTTCTACAGAAGCCTCTACCTACATCGGCAATGTGGATTCCGGAACCGGCGATTCCTTTGATGCGTCGCTCACGCCTCTGGAGGAAGGGACGATGTCCGGCACAGCAACCTTTTCGTATGAGGACTCCAATGGAGAGTTAAAAGAAATACAAAAAGAATTTGCGTGCGACGTTATCCCGCTGCCGGATATGAACGGGGGGATTGATGGGGGAGAAATGCCTCCCGATGTCCCGCCGGAATCCTCCGGCCCGCCGCTTTGGGCGGTCGGTCTGGTAATAGCGGGCGGCGCGATTCTGTTGATTATCATTATCATCCTGATTCGACGTAAAGTGAAGGCCAGAAAGCTGCGCATGCTGGAAGAGGACGACGATTACGACGATATGACAGCCAATGAAGAGAAACCATAAAACGAGGCCATCGGTGTTTGGGAAAGGAGGGCTCATCATATGAAAATAAAAGATATGATCGGTATGAGCCTGGGCAACCTTTTTAAACGCAAAGTGCGTACGCTCCTCACCGTTGCCGGAGTTATCATTGGCACCTGCGCCATTGTGGTCATGGTTTCCTTCGGTATCGGAATTCGGGAAAGCATGAATACCATGATGGAGGGTATGGGAGACCTGACGATTATACAGATTAACAACTACAACCAGACAAATACCGACAATCCGCTGGATGACAAAGCGGTTGAGCAGATTGCGGCGCTGCCGCATGTGGCGGCGGTTACGCCGGTATATAATCTGGATTGGAACGCGGTGACCATCAACAGCGGCAAATACGCGTATCAGGGGCAGATTTACGGCGTCAATATGAAGGCGCTCGCTGATTTCGGGTATACCGTAGAGCGGGGCGAAATGCCAGGAGAGGATTTCGATTCCAGTACCATTCTCTTTGGCCATTCCGCGCTTTACAATTTTTACAACACGAAGAAGACCAGTAATAACATGATTTTTGAACAGCCGGATGTGACGGGTAACATACCGGACCCTTATGTGGATCCGCTGGAAGACAAGCTGGAACTGGTGATCAATGAACAGGACAGCAGTTCACCCGGAACCACTACGGCCAGCAAGAAACAAAAACCGATTAAATTGAACTGCATCGGCGTCATGGGGGACGATTGGAGCCGCAGCCCGCCGCCGGGCTACGCCGTTTTCATGGATATCTCCTTTGCGAAGGAGCTGCAGGAAAAGTATAACAAGATCAATAAGATCAAGGTGGATAAGGCGCAGCAGGCGCAGGGATACCAGAACGTCAGCGTTAAGGCAGACAGTGTGGAGACGGTGGCGGAGGTGCAGGAAGCGATTCAGGCAATGGGTTTTTCCGATACCTTCAGCATGGAAAGTATCCGCAAACCGCTGGAAGATCAGATGCGCACCATCCAGATGATCCTGGGCGGGCTGGGAGCGATTTCCCTGTTGGTTGCGGCACTTGGCATCACCAACACGATGATCATGTCCATCTATGAGCGGACGCGTGAAATCGGCGTGATGAAGGTGCTCGGCTGCGTGCTCGGCAATATCCGCGCAATGTTTTTGGTGGAAGCCGGAACCATCGGCTTTATAGGAGGCGTATTGGGACTCGCCTTCAGCTACGCAATCTCCTTCGGTATCAATACGTTTTCAGCCGGAGGAGAGGGAGGCTCAATGGGCGGCATGTTCGGAATGGGAATGGGCGGAACCAGCATTTCCATCATTCCGCCATGGCTTGCACTGGGCGCTTTGGTATTTGCCACGATGATCGGATTGGTTTCCGGATTTTATCCGGCAAACCGTGCCGTAAAGATCAGCGCTTTAACGGCAATTAAACAGGAATAATCAAAACAGTGGCTGCGCCATTGTGGACGTTTAGCACAAATGATTGACAGGAACAAAGCGATTCCCCCTCTGCCTTCGACGGAGGGGGAATCGCTTTGTTCCATAAGCTTTTTGACATACACGGTCTGCGGTGAGACAAATACTTTTTTCAGGATGCGTTTACACCCTGAGCATCCGATAGCCGATCCCTACATGGGTTTGGATGTATTGGGGGGAAGAAGGATCCTTTTCAATTTTTTTTCTGAGCGTTGCCATAAAGACGCGCAGGGAAGCGACGTCGTTTTCCCAAGAGCTGCCCCAGACTTCCCGTGTGATGAAAGAATGTGTGAGGACCTTGCCCACATTTTTGGAGAGCAGGCAAAGCAGCTTGTATTCGATCGGGGTCAAATGCAGCTCCTTTCCGTCCAGATATACACAGCAGGCGGAGTAATCGATTTTTAAATTTCCGTTTTCAAACACTGCGTTTTCGTTTCCGGTGTTGTTGGCGGAGTAATTCAACCGACGGAAGGTTACGCGCAGCCGGGCGAGCAGCTCCTCCACGGAAAAGGGCTTTGTCAAGTAATCGTCCGCTCCCGCGTCCAGCGCTTCTATTTTATCGGTTTCTTCACTGCGGGCGCTGATAACAATGATTGGAAGATTGGACCAGGAGCGTATTTTCCGAATGATTTCAATCCCGTCGATATCCGGAAGGCCCAGGTCGAGCAACACGACATCCGGATTGTGTGAAACCGCCTCCATGATGGCGGATTCCCCGCTTGCAGCGGTGAGATGCCTGTAGTTGTGCGTCTCCAGCGTGGTGGAGATTAAGTTCCGAATGGCCGCGTCATCCTCCACGGCCAGTACAAGTGGTTTATTCACGTAACGTTACCTCCTCTTTAGGCAATGTAAAACGGAAGATGGTCCCTTTGGGATTGTTGTTGCGCACGGAAATTTCGCCGCCGTGCGCGGCGATAATGGATTTACAGAGCGACAGGCCCAGTCCCAGGCTGCGCCGGCTGTCTGCAAGTCCTTTATTGGCGGTGTAAAACATTTCAAAAATATGAGCCTTTGCATCGTCGGGGATACCGTCTCCGTCATCGGCGATCTCAACGATAACGCTGCTGTCCTGCGCGGAGGTCGTAATAACGATATTTGAACCGGGCGGCGTATATTTGATGGCGTTGTCTACAATATTGATAATCACCTGAATGATCAGACGCGCGTCGATCTTGGTGAGCAAAAACTCGTCCGGCTGCCGGACAGCAATCTTATGCTCCGCACTTTTGCGATTCACATGCCTAAGTGCTTCCGCAATTACTTCCTCTATCAGTTCCGCAGACAGGCGCAGCTTCATGGTGCCGTCTTCTATGCGGGTAACGGACAGAAGGTTTTCCACCAGGTTAATCAGCCACAGAGAATCATCGTAGATATCCAGATAGAGCTTTTTGCGGCTTTTCTCGTCCATGTCATTTGCGTTGGCCAGCAGAATCCCGGCGTTGCCGGAGATCGAGGTCAACGGCGTCCGCAGGTCATGGGAGATAGAACGCAGGAGGTTGGCGCGCAGCTGCTCATTCTTTGCCAGCAGGGCGCTTTGCTCGCGCTCCTTCAGTGCCGTTTCATTTTCAAGTGCCAGCGCACATTCACCCAAAATAGAAAGCATAACGTTATTTTCAAATGTGTCAAGCGGTTCCCCCGGCATAGCAACTCCCACAACACCGTACACGGTATCGTTGACGCGGATTGCGAGATACAGGCATTTTGCATTCCCAAGCGTATTTGTGGTGGCGCCGGCATGCTTATTGTTTTTACAGACCCAGGAGGCGACCGCGCGTTCATTGGCGGTGGTATATTCAGGGGCAATGGAGGATCCGTTGACGGTAAAGGGCATCGGTTTGGAGAGACGATCTTCCTCTGTCAGGTAAAAGATCACGTCGCGCCGCAGCAGTTTAACCAGCTGACTGGCTACAACGGAAACAATCTCGTCCTTCCCTTTGCCTTTTTGGATCAACTGATTGGTTTCAAGCAGGATTTTGGTGCGAAACGCGGCCTCAGATGCCTGCTTTGTCTGTTGTTTCATTCGCACGGCCAGCGTGCTGGTGATGAAGGCGGACAGGAACATGACCAAAAAGGTGACGGGATAGCCTTCGTCGTAGGCCTTCAGCGTCAGATATGGCTCTGTGAAGAAATAGTTAAAGGTCAGGACGCTGACCAGTGAGGAAATCAGACTGTAGATGCGCTGGTTTGTAAACGCGGCAGTGAGCAGTACGCCCAGAATATAGACCGTGATGATGTTGGCCTCTGAAAAACCGAACTGCCGGAATGCGAATCCGACCAGCGTAACGGCAGCCAACAGAAAAATGCTGATGACTGCATCCAACAGGATGACGCGCCCCTTCTTTTGCCGCATACGTTTTCTTTTATAGATGGGGGTGTTTTGGTCTGGAATGATGTGGATATCCAAATTTGGAGCCAGTGTGATAAGCTTTTCAGTCAGAGACGGTTTGCTCCAAATGTATTTCCGCTGCATGTTGCTGCGCCCCATGACAATTTTGGAGACGCCCGACAGACGGGCAAATTCCGCGATCTGAAAAGGGATATCGTCCCCGTAAACGGTTTCAATGGTAGCGCCTAAACGCTGTGCCAGCCGGATGTTTTCCCGCAGCCGGTTTTTATCCTCTTCGTTCATTTGAAGAAAGCTGGGTGTTTCCACAAACAAAGCTGTAAAAGTTCCTTTGAAGGCGTTAGCCATCCTCGCAGCGGTGCGTATAATCTTGGAATTTGTGGGGGAAGAGGAGATGCAGACCAGAATGTGTTCGTCTGTGTAATAGATGTCCCGGTGGGACAGCCGCACTTTTTCAGACATTCGGTTGACCCGGTCTGCGCACCGCCGCAGAGCGATTTCCCGCAGCGCCGTCAGATTTTTAATATCAAAGAAATTTCCCAATGCTTTCTGCGCCTGCGTTTCCCGGTATATTTTTCCGGCGTTTAATCTCTCAATCAATTCCTCCGGCTCGATGTCGACCAGCTCGACCTGATCGGCGTTGTCAAAAACGGAGTCAGGAATCCGCTCCCGCACGGCTACGCCGGTAATGGATGCGATCATGTCGTTTAAGCTTTCGATATGCTGTACATTTACTGTCGTATATACGTGGATGCCTGCCTTTAACAACTCCTGAATATCCTGATACCGTTTTGCATGGCGGCAGCCATCCGCATTCGTGTGTGCCAGCTCATCCACCAGAATCAGCTGCGGTTTGCGCTGTATGGCGGCGTCCAAATCAAACTCATGCAGAGTGATATCCTTATGCGCAACAACGAGGTCGGGAAGCCGTTCCAGCCCTTCAAAGAGCGCGGTCGTTTCCGGTCTGGAATGGGGCTCCACATATCCAATTGCAACATCCATACCGCGCCTTTGGGCGGCATGTGCGGCCTTCAACATGGCGTAAGTTTTGCCAACGCCCGCTGCGTACCCGCAAAAAATTTTCAGATGGCCTTTTACCTGTTGGGAACGTTCTTCCTTTTTGATCTTTCGAAGGAGTTCGTCGGGATCGGAGCGGAAGTCGTCCATGAACCTCACCTCTTTTCTTTGTAAAGTTATTCAATCCTGCCGTTCGCGCAGAACAGTTTGTATCGTACGGCAATTTAACAAATAGCTTTAAGCCGGTATGATTCAATGTTCTCTCGGCCGTCGGAAGCTCTGCTTCCGGTTACGGCGTAAGGTTATTCAATCCTGCCGTTCATACTGAACAGTTTGTATCGTACGGCAATTTAACGAACAGTTTTAAGCCGGCATGATTCAATGTTCTCTCAGCCGTCGGAAGCTCTGCTTCCGGTTACGGCGTGAGGTTATTATAACACAAATACCCTTAACGAGACATAATGGGTCGCGTCAAGGGTATTAAGAACGTATAAAGATTTATAGAATGCCATCCAAACGAAGATTTACTTCCAACACGTTAACGGTTTCTTCGCCAAACAGACCCAGCCATTTTCCATCGGTGCAGTCCTGTATGATGACGCGGACTTCGTCTTCTGTCATCTGGTTGGCCTCTGCCAGCCTGGGAACCTGGTATTCCGCGGCGGCGGGGGAGATGTGAGGATCCAGTCCGCTGCCGGAACAGGTAACCAGATCCACCGGGATGGCGGTTTCATCCATATTGGGATTTGCGGTGCGGAGCTTTTCAATACGATCCTGCACCAAAGCCTGATACTCCTCACTTGCCGGGCTGAGGTTGGAGGGGGCGGCATACATCAGCGGAGAGCCGTCCTCTGCCGTGAAAGTGCCGACGTCCACTTTCATGATGCGGCCCCAAAGGTGCGCATCGTCCGTATACTGCTGCCCCAGCAGTTCACAACCGTATTTTTTTCCGTCTACTTCAATGATGCTGCCGTTTGCCTGCTTGGGAAAGAGCAGCTGGGCAATGCCAGTGACCAGAGCGGTGTAGATCACGCCGCAAATGATCGTAAAAGTCAGAAAAAACAGCACCGCGCGTAAAAGGGTGGATTTCATTGCTTTCATAATCTGTCTCTCCTTTTTATGCCAGACCCAGCAAGACGAGCAGCATATCGATTAATTTAATGAAGATAAAGGGAGCCGCCAGCCCGCCGACGCCGTAGAGCAGCAGGTTGCGGGAAAGAAGCTTCCCAGAGGGCAGTTCGCGATATTTAACGCCTTTTAATGCGAGCGGGATCAGTGCGACGATGATCAGCGCATTATAGATAATGGCAGAAAGCACAGCGCTCTGCGGGGAATGCAACCCCATGATGTTAAGCGTGGCCAAACCGGGATAAAGCCCCATGAACAGCGCAGGGATAATGGCAAAGTATTTTGCCACATCGTTGGCGATGGAAAAGGTAGTCAGGCTGCCGCGAGTCATCAAAAGCTGTTTGCCGATGCGGACGATGTCGATCAGCTTGGTGGGGGAGGAATCCAGATCGACCATGTTGCCCGCTTCCTTGGCAGCCTGTGTGCCGCTGTTCATCGCTACGGCGACGTCCGCCTGGGCCAGGGCCGGCGCGTCGTTCGTGCCGTCGCCTGTCATCGCAACCAGATGGCCTTTCGACTGGAAGTCCCGGATCATGGAGAGCTTACCTTCCGGCGTAGCTTCTGCGAGAAAATCGTCCACACCGGCTTCCGCCGCAATCGCGGCGGCGGTCAGGGGATTATCGCCGGTGATCATGATTGTTTTGATACCCATTTTGCGCAGGTCCGCAAATTTCTCCTGTACGCCCTGCTTAATAATATCCTTCAGGTGAATAACGCCCAAAACCTTATGGTTTTTTGCCACCACCAGCGGCGTACCGCCCTGCTCGGCGATGTTTCGGACCGTTTCTTCACATTCCTTGCTGTAAGTACCGCCGTTTTCCAGGACGTAATCACGGATCGAATCGGCCGCTCCCTTGCGGATTTCATTTCCCTCGTAGTCAACGCCGCTCATGCGGGTTTTGGCCGTGAAAGGAATAAAATGCATCTGTTTATCGCGCAGGCTCCTGCCGCGCAGTTGGAAGAGTTCCTTTGCCAGAATTACTACGCTGCGGCCTTCCGGCGTCTCATCTGCAAGAGAGGAGAGCTGTGCCGCGTCCGCCAGTTCTTCGGCGGTGGCGCCGTCTACCGGAACAAATGCGCTTGCCTGGCGGTTTCCCAGAGTGATCGTGCCGGTTTTGTCCAGCATCAGAATATCCACATCACCGGCGGCTTCAATCGCGCGTCCGCTCATCGCAAGAACATTGGCCTGATTCAGGCGGCTCATACCCGCAATACCGATTGCGGAGAGCAGCGCGCCGATGGTCGTCGGAGCGAGGCAGACCAGCAGGGCAACCAAGGTGGTGACGGAGGTGGGGTTGGCAATACCTGCCTGGCTGGCGGAGAAGAGGGAATAGGTGTAAAGGGAAACCGTGACCAGAATGAAGATGATGGACAATGCGACCAGAAAGATTTGCAGCGCAATCTCATTTGGCGTTTTCTTTCTGGAAGCGCCTTCGACCATGGCGATCATCTTATCCAAAAAGCTTTGGCCGGCTTCGCTGGTGACCTCCACAACAATCCAGTCGGAGAGAACCGTGGTGCCGCCGGTGACGGCGCTGCGGTCGCCGCCGCTTTCGCGGATTACCGGCGCGGACTCGCCTGTAATAGCGCTTTCATCTACGGATGCGGCGCCCTCTACGACCTCGCCGTCCGCGGGAATCTGTTCGCCGGCTTTGACAATCACAAAATCGCCCTTTTTCAACAGGGCAGAGGGGACGCAGGTGACAGCGTCCTTTTGCTGGGCGGAGGGGATCTGATGCGCCTCTACATCCTTCCGGGAAGCGCGCAGCGCGTCGGCCTGCGCCTTGCCGCGCCCCTCCGCGATGGCTTCTGCAAAATTGGCAAACAGCACGGTGAACCACAGAATAACGGCAATGGCCAGCGTGTAGCCGGAAGTTACGTCCTTTAGACCGAACAGAGAAACGGCCCACAGAATGGTTGTCAGAATTGCAGAGATGTAAACCAACAGCATGACGGGGTTTTTGGCCTGCGTTTTGGGTGCAAGCTTGATAAAAGAATCCTGAACGGCTCTCAACAGTATTTTTTGATCCATAAAGGGGCTTTTTGTTTTTGTTGTCATTTTGAAAACCTCCTTTAGGCAATGCTGCCAAAGTATTCTGCGATCGGGCCGAGGGAAAGTGCGGGGAAGAAGCTCAGAGCGCCAACCAGGAGCACAATAAAGATCAGCAAAAATACAAACATGGCATTGGTGGTAGAGAGTGTTCCCGCCGTCGTGGCGACTTTCTTTTTGGATGCAAGGCTGCCTGCAATCGCCATGGTACCGATAATGGGGATGAAGCGCACAAACAGCATCACAAGCCCGAGCGAAACATTTAAAAATACGGTATTTGCGTTAAACCCTGCAAAAGCGGACCCGTTGTTGCCGCCGGCGGAAGAATACGCGTATAAAATTTCAGAGAAGCCGTGGGCGCCGCCGTTGTTCAGGCTGTCCGCCACGCTGGGGAGCGCGGCCGCGATTCCGCTGCCGATCAGGATTGCAACAGGGGTGGCCAGGCAGACAACCACAGCCCATTTCATTTCGTACGGTTCAATCTTTTTCCCAAGGAATTCCGGTGTACGGCCTACCATCAGTCCGGCAATAAATACTGTCAGGATGGCGAAGGCGAGCATACCGTAGAGTCCGCAGCCGACGCCTCCGAAGATTACTTCGCCCAGCTGCATCAACAGCATGGGAACCATACCGCCGAGCGGGGTGTAGCTGTCATGCATAGAGTTGACGGAGCCGTTGGAAGCTGCGGTGGTGAAGACTGCCCAGGTGGAGGAGGTGGCGATGCCAAAGCGGGTTTCCTTCCCCTCCATGTTGCCGCCTGCCTGCATCTGCGAAACAGCGGTGTCCACAGCGCCGTTTTGCGAAAGCTGCGGCGTGGCTAGCTGCTCATTGACGGCAACCACAGACAAGGCGAACGCCAGGCAGATAAACATGGCCATAAAGATGGCGATTCCCTGCTTTTTGTTTTTTATATTGCGCCCAAAGGCGAAGCAGAGGGCGGCGGGAATTAAGAGTAAGGAAATCATTTCCAGAATATTGGTAAATGGATTCGGATTTTCCAGGGGATGTGCGGAGTTCACGCCAAAATATCCGCCGCCGTTGGTACCGGTCTGCTTGATGGCGATTTGGCTGGCGGCGGGGCCAAGCGGAACAATCTGCTGTGTGACGATCTGCGCGTCGGGGATGATTTTCCCTCCTGCGGTAACGATTTGGGTTTCCACGTCAATTGCGGCATTTTCAATGATTTCGCCTTCTGCACTTATCGCGATCGGTTCGAGCAAATCGACTGCCTCCGCGGGTTTTAAATTCTGCACCACGCCGCCGCCCACCAGGCAGACTGCAATCACAAGATTTAAAGGGAGCAGAATGTGGACGAGGATGCGGGTCATGTCCACCCAGAAGCTTCCCAGGCCTTCTTTTTTTACTTGAATCAAGCCTCGAATCAGCGCGAACAAGACGGCAATGCCGGTCGCGGCAGATACAAAGTTCTGAACCGTCAGACCCAAGGCCTGTGTTAGGTAGCTGAGCGTGCTTTCACCGCTGTAGGCTTGCCAGTTGGTGTTGGTTACAAAGCTGACAGCGGTATTAAAGGACAGGTCCCACGGAACACCGGGAAGGTGCTGTGGGTTACCGGGTAAAAAGCCCTGCAGCATTTGCAGGAGAAAAAGTCCCACCAAACCGGCAGCGGAAAAAAGCAGGGTACAGACGGTGTATTTTTTCCAATTCATCTGCTCGTTTTTGTCAATCCGCATGACTTTGTATACCAGATTTTCACATGGGACAAAAACTTTTGACAGAATGGTTTTTTCACCGTTCATGACCTTGCCTATGTACGCTCCAAGGGGGATTGCCAGTATAACGAGGATTGCCAGATAAAGGATATACTGCATGACCGTTCCCATCATTGTTTGTCACCTCTCATCAGAATCGCGACATAGTAGACCAACAATGCCACGGCAGTCAGGCCTGTCAGGCCGATCAATATTTGCATGTTGTCTTCCTCCTTTTGCGTTTCAGTTTAATACAGGCGCGTTTAATTCGGTATAAGGAGACGAGGCAAAAGCATTAAGATTTTATAAAGGCCAGCCCATCAGCCAGGCGATAGGAAGGATAATGATGATTGCCAGAGTGCCAACCGCGCCGAGCGCCACGGCGGGAATTCCCACCAGAGCCGCCCAAAACGACAAGAACGGATGACGGCTGGTAAATTGGCTGAGCAAATGTTCTGCATTGTATTTATGACGTTTTTTCGCATCGCCTGAATGACGAATGTCCATTATATTTGTGTTCATGGTTCTTCCTCCTTTACGTTCTCTTCTACTATTATTGTAAGCGCCGCCCCGTTAAGATGGTTGCGGGGGAACAGGTAATGGAGTTAAAAAAACGTAAAGATCAAAAAAACACCGCGGATATTGAACCGTGGTGCAAAGTATGTTTATTTATTATAGTAAAGGTACGTTTTCAGTATAGGCATAAAAAAGCCAGCCGGGAGGCAAACTCCCGGTTGGCTTTTGTTAATCTTCAAATTAGATTTTTGAGTATCCGTAGCTGTTGACAATGGCGTCGATTTTACGCTTTTGCTGACAGTCCGGACAATCCTTAAACAGATAGGTCTGATAATTGGGCACATCGCTGCTGGTGAAGATGCTGTCAATGTGAATGCCGCCTATCTCGGAAATCGCGCTGAAGATAGCCGAAATTCCCATGACGCTTCCGCCGTAATATTTGATGCACTCCAGCGAGCGGTTGATGGTTTTGCCTGTTGTTGCTGAAGCGACCAGCAACAGAACCCGCTTTTCCCAAACCATTTTTTGAATATTATCGCGGAAGATCATTTGCCCGTTGCTGTTGAATTCCGGGGTGATAATAGCAATGTCACTTTTGTCGTTCATCGACATAATACCGGATTTCGCCAGATACTGCGCAAGGAAAGCGGCAATAATCTCACAGCCGTCCATACAGATGATCGTGTCGATGGGCGTGTTGTTTTCATAGCGCATCGCCATGGTTGCGGCGGCTTCATAGGCCATCGCATGCCGGTGTTTGATACTGGTCATATCAATATAATAATTGACGTGTGAGTGGTTCGTTGCAAAATGACCCGGGATCACACTGATGGATATTTTGCTGTTTTTGGGGGATTTAATCTTTATTGCTCTGCTTTCCATAAACTGCCTCCATTCTCCATTACTGGAATGAATTTTCTTTTGGTTACAATTGCATTATAACATTTGTTTCTAAAATATGCAATAGAAACTTCAATAATATAGGTTATAATATACAAAATACGCCTGAATTCTCTTTGCAAGGGCTTGTTTTTCGAGATCGTTTCCAGTATATTAAATGAAGTAGAATATGAAATAGACAGGGGAAGGTGTTTTTATGGGAGGTGCGTCCGCCAAGCTGTGGGAATCTTTTCTGAAGTGGTGGGAGGAGTCGGGGCCGGGTTTATTGGGCGATATACTCAGTGCGATTGTAATTCTGGTTTTAGGCTGGTGGCTCAGCAAAATTGTCGTCCGTTTCATGAAGCGCGCAATGTCCCGCACAAAAGCGGAAGCAGGCGTCATCTCGTTTATCTGTTCTCTTGTAAAGGCCGCGGTACAGGTGCTCGTCTGTATTACCGCTCTGTCTAAATTGGGCGTGCCTGTCAGTTCTATTATTGCCACTTTGGGTGCGGCGAGTGTGACGATTGGCCTGGCCTTGAAAGACAATATGACCAATATTGCCAGCGGCGCGCAGATTATCTTTACCAAGCCGTTTGCAGTGGGGGACTATCTTCTGCTGGATGGCGTGGAGGGAAAGGTGGAGCGGATTGAAATCATGTTTACCACACTGCGCACATTTGACAACAAGGAAATCGTTATTCCAAATTCGAAGGTGACAGTGAGTACCATCACCAATTATTCCGCGATGACCACCCGGCGTCTGGATCTCACCTATTCCATCGCCTACGATGCCAATATTGCCCAGGCAAAGGCGCTGCTCTGCGCGCTTGCGGAGAAAAACCCGCTGGTTGAAAAGGAACCGGCGCCGTTGATTGCGGTGGGCGAGCATCAGGACAGCAGCATCCAGATGATCGTTCGCGTCTGGTGCAAAACAGAGGACTATTATACGCTGTATTATCAAATGCAGGAGGACGTCAAGCTGGCGTTCGATCAGGCGGGAATCAACATCCCTTTCCCGCAGATGGACGTCCATGTGGATCACCTCAGTTGACAAACAAAGGAAATTCGCTTAGAATAAACAACAGAATACAGGTTCCGCTTTTGCGGATGAAAAGGGAAGCAGGTGTAAATCCTGCGCAAGTCCGTTGCTGTGAGTACGGAGCGCTGCCCCAATCAGCCACTGGTAAACCGGGAAGGCGGGATGGTGTGTCGATGTATGAGCCAGAATACCTGCCGTATTTCTATTCATGCGACTCTCCACGGTACTGGAGTGCGTGTGGCTGATAAGTGAACATGATGCGCGGGGTGCCGCGCCCATTTTCATTTGCAATTCACGCCATTCGGTAATGCGAGTTACTGGATGGCTTTTTTGTTTTTACAGGAGGTACGCCGTTGAAGCTGGAGGAATACGTATACCGGGGACAAAAACGGCTGCGCTGCGGCTACACAACGGGTTCCTGTGCGGCTGCTGCGGCGAAAGCGGCGGCGGTAATGCTCCTGTCCGAAAAGCAGGTAGAAGAAGTCAGTCTGATGACGCCAAAAGGAATTCTTCTGCGTTTGACTGTTCAGGACGTGCGGATCGGAAGAGGGGAAGTTTCCTGCGCTATTCAAAAAGACAGTGGCGACGACCCGGACATTACCAACGGCGTTTTGGTTTATGCGCATGTAACCCGCATCGACCAGGACATTCTTGTGGAAGGCGGCGAAGGCGTTGGGCGCGTCACACGGGCAGGGCTGAAATGCGTGGTGGGAGAAGCGGCGATCAATCCCGGGCCCCGCGAACTGATTATCCGGAATGTACAGGAGGTTTGCCGGGAGTATGCGTATCCAGGCGGAATGCGCGTCCGGATTTCTGTTCCTGACGGCGTGGAATTGGCGAAAAAAACCTTTAATCCCCGGTTGGGAATCGAGGGGGGAATCTCAATTCTGGGTTCAACCGGTATTGTAGAGCCAATGAGCGAACGCGCGTTAATTGAGACGATCCGCGCCGAGCTGACGCAGATGAAGGCGAACGGTGCGCAGGTTGCGGCGGTGGTCCCCGGCAACTATGGGGAAACGTTTTTACACGACCGTCTTTCCCTGCCGTGCAGGGCTGTGCAATGCAGCAATTATATAGGAGATATGTTGGATCTTGCCGTGGAGCTTCAATTAGATGGTATTCTTTTAGTCGGCCATATTGGAAAGCTGGTAAAACTGGCGGGCGGCATTATGAACACGCATTCCCGTTATGCCGATGGGCGGATGGAGATTCTGGCGGCCCATGCGGCGCTGCATGGGGCTGACACCTCCTTAATTGCCCGGCTGATGGACTGTGTTGCAACAGATGAAGCGCTTTCCATACTGGACGGACAAGCGCTGCTGTACCCAGTAATGGATACCATCATGAAGAAAATTTCCGGTCATATGGACCTGCGTGTGCATGGAAGCTTGCAGACCGCAGCGGTCGCTTTTTCAGACGCTTATGGCGTCTTGGGGCAGACAGACCGTGCGGACGGTCTGATCCAACGGCTCAGAGAGGAAGATAGAAAATGATCTATATTGTAGGGGCAGGTTCCGGGGCGGTGGATCTGATTACTGTCCGCGGCGCACGCCTGTTGCGTAATGCCGACGTTGTTGTTTATGCGGGCTCTTTGGTCAATCCGCAAATCCTTACGGAGTACACGAAACCGGAGTGCCAGATTTATGACAGCGCTCGCATGACGTTGGAAGAGGTGCTGCAGGTACTAATTACAGGGGAAAAAGCCGGTTTGACAGTTGTGCGTCTGCATACGGGGGACCCCTGTCTGTATGGGGCTATCCGCGAGCAGATGGATGCATTGGATGCGCAGGGCGTTGCGTATGAAGTGGTGCCGGGAGTCAGTTCTTTTTGCGGAGCCGCCGCCGCTCTGCGCGCAGAATACACGCTGCCCGGCGTTTCCCAGTCAGTTATCATCACACGAATGGCGGGGCGCACCCCTGTGCCGGAAAGGGAAGAGATTGAAAAGCTGGCGTCGCACGGTGCGACAATGGTGGTTTTCCTCAGCACAGGATATTTAAAGGAGCTCAGGGAACGCTTGCTCGCCGGCGGATACGCATCGGATACGCCGGCGGCAATCGTGTATAAAGCGACCTGGCCGGATGAAAAAGTGGTGCGCGGTACAGTGGAAGAACTGCCGCAAATGGCGGAAGAAAACGGAATCGAAAAAACGGCATTGATTCTGGTAGGCGGGTTCTTGGGAAATCAGTACGATCGCTCTAAACTGTACGATCCTTCCTTTTCCCATGGATACCGAACGGCCGTAAGCCCGGAGACCTTGCATGAAGATTGAGTTAATTGCCTTTTCTGCAAGGGGAGCGAAGCTGGCGGCTCAAACGGCCTCTTTGCTGGAAGAAGCGGGACATATCTGCCAAGCCTTTGCCCCGGAAAAGTATGCGGTGCAAAGGTCTGTTATGCCGCTTCAACAAACGCTTTCCGGCTGGACGGAGCAGGCGTTTCTCCATGCAGACGCGCTCCTGTTTATTGGCGCCTGCGGAATAGCCGTGCGGAGCATTGCGCCGTATCTGCGGAGTAAAAAAGATGACCCGGCCGTTCTTGTAATGGATGAATGTGGGCGCTTTGTAATATCTCTGGTTTCCGGGCATGTTGGCGGCGCAAATGCGTTGGCGGAGGAAATCGCCGGATGGACCGGCGCAACACCGGTCATAACGACCGCTACTGACGTCAACGGACTGTTTGCGGTGGATACCTGGGCGGTGGAAAATCAAATGATGGTCACTGATTTTGCGGCGGCAAAGGCAATATCATCCGCTCTGCTGAATGGGCAGACCGTCGGTTTCTACAGCGATTTTCCAGTGCAGGGAGCATTGCCCAAGGGGCTGGCGTGGATGCAGGAAGGGGAAATCGGGATCCAGGTTTCATTGCGCTCAGAGCCGCGATTTCAGACCGCCTGCTGGTTGATTCCGCGTGTCCTGACAGTGGGAATCGGTTGTAAAAAGGGCATTTCAAAAGAAAAAATAGAAAACGCTGTAAAAAACGCCCTGCAAGGTATTGGGCTTTACATCAAAAATATAAAAAAAGTGACATCGATTGACTTAAAAACGCATGAAATAGGGATTTTTGAGCTTTGTAAAGCCTATAAGCTTGACAGAGAATTTTATACAGCAGAGCAGCTGAAACAGGTTTCCGGGCGGTTTTCCGGCTCGGATTTTGTAAAAAAAGTGACCGGCGTGGACAATGTCTGTGAGCGGGCGGCGGTGATCGGCGGAGGGCGTCTTATTCTCTCAAAGCAGGTTTACGACGGGGTGACAGTTGCCGTAGCGGCGGAGCCCTGGACGGTCGTTTTTTCACGCGCGGAAGGAGAATCAATATGAAGCTATACGTTGTGGGGCTTGGGCCGGGCGCACCGGAGCAGATGACCAACCGCGCCGCCGCCGCTCTGGAGAAAAGCGACGTCATTGTAGGATATACCGGATATGTGGAGCAGATTGCGCCGCTCTATCCAAAGAAAAAACAGATTTCCACGCCCATGCGGGGGGAGCGAGAACGCTGCCGAATCGCAGTGGAAGAAGCCGCTGCAGGAAAGACGGTATCCATTGTCTGCAGCGGGGACGCCGGCGTTTACGGAATGGCAAGCCCTGTTTTGGAGGCGGCGTCCGTTTATCCGGACTTGGAAATAGAAGTTGTCCCGGGGGTAACAGCGGCGTGCAGCGGGGCGGCTCTGCTGGGCGCTCCGCTTTCCCATGATTTTGCAGTGATCAGCTTGAGCGATCTTTTAACGCCCTGGGAGTTGATAGAAAAGCGTCTGGCATGCGCGGCAGAGGCGGATTTTTCGATCTGCCTGTACAACCCTTCCAGTAAAAAACGGGCGGACTACCTGCAAAAAGCTTGTGCAATCATTTTGCGGTTTCGCTCGCCGGATACGCCTGCGGGGGCGGTTCGGAATATTGGACGTGAGGGAGAAACCGCGGCGTATATGACGTTGGAGGAATTGCAGCGTTATCAGGCGGACATGTTTACAACGGTTTTTATTGGTAACTCTCAGACAAAAATGATTCATGGAAAAATGGTGACGCCGCGGGGATATCGGGAGGAAGCATAATGCCGTCTGTATTGCTGTTTGCTGGTACCAGTGAAGGCCGAGAACTGGCGGAGCGTCTGATTGGGTGTGGATTGCAGATTTATGTCAGCGTCGCAACCGGTTATGGAGAGGCCCTTTTGCCGCGCGCGGGACTGCATGTTTTGCAGGGCCGGATGGACAAGGAACAAATAGAGCAATTTTTGCGGGCGCATACGGTGGATTGCGTCGTCGACGCCACGCATCCCTATGCCGTGTTGGCGACAAAGAATATCCAATCTGCCTGCCATGGTCTTGCGGTTGACTATTTGCGTCTTTTGCGCGAGCGTACAGAAGCGTCGTTCAGTGAGCGGCAGGATTATCTGTATGTGGAGAATGCGCAGGCAGCGGTTGATGCTTTGTATAAAACGCAGGGGAATGTATTGCTGACGACAGGCTCAAAAGACCTGTCCGCCTTCACACAAATACCGGATTACCAACAGAGATTATTTGTGAGAATCCTGCCCAGCGTGGAGGCGGTCCAGCATGGCCTGGACCTGGGCGTCGCGCCAAGCCGTTTGATCTGCATGCAGGGGCCCTTTTCCAAAGAATTGAATCTGGCTTTGCTGCACCAGTTTGCGATTCAGACATTGGTAACAAAGGAGTCGGGAAAAGCCGGGGGATTTACAGAAAAGCTGGAAGCGGCGCAGGAGGCGGGGATTCAAACAATTGTGATCGGGAGACCGCCGCAGGCTCCGGGGGATTCATTGGAGTCCGTTTGGGCCAAGTTAAAACAAAGATTTTCATTATGAGGAGGCGGACACGATGGCGGAACAGATTTATTTTGTCGGCATTGGGATGGGGAATCGCGATACGCTGACCATCGGCGCGTGGAAAGCGCTGCAACAATGTGACTGCCTGATCGGCGCGCAGCGGATGCTGGACGCGTTTCAGGATTTGCCCTGTGAAAAGCGCGCATTGACGTTATCGGAACAGATCGCCGCGTATATCCAATCGAATCCGCAGCATCGTGTGATCGGCATTGTCTTTTCCGGAGATCTGGGATTTTACAGCGGCGCAAAACGTTTGCGGGAGCTTTTGCGGGCATACCCGATCCAGGAGTTTTGCGGAATCAGCTCGGTTTCCTATTTCTGCGCAAAGCTGCACCAGTCATGGGAGGATGTGCATTTAATCAGCCTGCATGGACGTGCGGGAAACCTGGTGGGAGTGGTACAGAACCATGAGAAGGTCTTTATTTTGGCGGGTCAGCTGCACGCGCAGGCGGTCTGCCGGAATCTCTGTGATGCCGGTCTCGAGCAGGTGACTGTATCTGTGGGGGAGCGTCTGTCCTATCCGGATGAACGCGTGACGACGGGAACCGCGCGGGAGCTATCCGAACAGGAGTTTCACCCGCTCAGCGTGTTACTGATTCAAAATCCAGAGGCTTTGAATCAGACGGGATTTGGACTGCCCGACCACCTTTTTCTGCGGGGCGGCGCGCCGATGACCAAATCCGAGGTACGTGCGGTTTCCCTTGCGCGGCTCCGGCTCCGGCCGGACAGCGTTGCCTGGGACGTCGGTTCCGGTACAGGCTCGGTAGCGGTGGAAATGGCGCTGCAATCAAAATATGGAAGCGTCTATGCGGTGGAAAAAGAGGAAGAAGCGGTGGAACTGATCCGGCAGAACCGCAGCAAGTTTTCTGTTCTGCATATGAGCGTTGTTCAGGGAGAAGCGCCCACGGCCTTGGACGGTCTGCCCGCGCCGGACAGCGTGTTTATCGGCGGCTGTTCCGGTAATTTGGAGGCTGTGATGCGTACGGCGCTTTATAAAAACCCGAAGGTGCGGGTTGTGGTCAACGCCATTACGCTGGAGACGCTGCATGCGGCGGTCGATGCGTTTGCGTCTTTGCATTTTACAGATGTAGAGATTTCACAGGTTTCGGTTGCCAGAGCGAATCAAGCTGGCCCGTATCATATGATGCTGGGGCAAAATCCGGTTTATGTGCTCAGCGGGCAGGGGGCAGGCTTGTGATTGGGTTGCAGCCGCGCATTCTTCTGGCCGCTGCCGTCAGCGGTTCAGGCAAAACGACGGTGACGTGCGCGATCCTTCGTGCGCTGAAAAATCGCGGCGTACGCGCGGCGGCGTTTAAGTGCGGCCCGGATTATATTGACCCCATGTTTCACCGGGAGGTTTTGGAAGTCCCTTCAACAAATCTGGATCTGTTTCTTTTGCAGGAACAGACTGTCCGTTCCCTTTTATGCGAAAACGCGCAGGAGGCCGGCATTGCCATTTTGGAGGGCGTGATGGGGTATTACGACGGAATTGGCATGACAGATCGGACGAGCAGCTTTCATATGGCGTGCGTGACGAAAAGCCCTGTGGTATTGCTTGTGGACGCGCGTGGCGCGGCGCTTTCCCTATTGGCACAGATCGAAGGATTTTTGAGGTATCGGCCGGACAGCCGCATTGCGGGCGTCATTTTCAACCGGCTATCTCCCGCGCAGTATCCTGCTTTGAAGGAGCGCGTCGAGCAGGATTTGGGGATCGCATCATTGGGCTTTCTCCCGAAAATGCTGGAAGCAGTGTTGGAAAGCCGCCATCTGGGACTGGTAACAGCGGAAGAAATACAGGGCTTGCAGGATAAGCTGGACATGCTGGCATTTCAGGCGGAGCAGCATATCGATTTGGACGGTTTTCTGGCATTGGCAAGGCGGGCCGAATCTTTGCAATATACGCCTGTGGAGGTTCCCGCGTGTACCGGAGAATTGCGTATTGCGGTAGCCAAAGACAAAGCTTTCTGCTTTTCTTATCCGGATTCGCTTCGCCTGCTGCAAAAAATGGGTGCGGCGCTTTGCTTTTTCAGCCCTTTGCGGGATGAAAAGCTGCCGGAGGGATGCAGTGGGCTTTTGCTGTGCGGCGGTTATCCGGAATTATTTGCACAGGAGCTGGAAGCGAATATCTGCATGCGCGCACAGGTCAAATATGCCGTGCGGAACGGCATGCCCTGCATCGCGGAGTGCGGAGGCTTTTTGTACCTGCATGAGTCGATTGAGGATGAAACCGGCGTCTGTCGGGAGATGGCCGGCGTGCTTCCGATCAAAGGAAAACGGACCGATCGATTACAGCGCTTTGGCTATGCAGTTTTGACAGCCAGAGAAAACAACCTTCTCTGCAATAAAGGAGAAACCATACCGGTGCACGAATTCCATTATTGGGACAGCACCGACAGCGGCGCGTCTTTCCGGGCTCGGAAGGCGTCCAATGGAACGGAGTGGGACTGTGTTTTTGCGGGAGATACGCTTTATGCGGGGTATCCCCATCTGCATTTTTGTTCCAATCCGAGGATGGCCATATCCTTTTTGCAAAGATGCCAGAGATATAAAGAGGAGCAGATCAATGACTTTAGATGAAGCGATTCGCGGGATTGTCCCGCCGGACGAAGCCGCCGTTCAGCTGGCCTGGCAGAGGTGGGACAGCATTGCAAAGCCGCTGCGGAGCTTGGGCCTTTTGGAAGAAGCGCTGGCGCGCATTGCCGGTATGACCGGAACGCCGGAAATTGACCTCAGCCGCAGGGCGGTAACGGTGTTTTGTGCAGATAACGGCGTCGTACAGGAGGGCGTTACACAGACGGGCCAGGAGGTGACCGCGGTTGTGACGGAGAACCTTTCCAAGGGGGATACCAGTGTCTGCCGGATGGCGCAGGTGGCGCATGCGGACGTTTTTCCGGTCGATATCGGCGTTGCACGCGATGTGGTGGGAGAGAACATTCTGCATCGGAAGGTTGCGTATGGAACGCAGAACATGGCAAAGAGTCCCGCAATGACGCGTGGACAGGCGGTTCAGGCGCTGGAGACAGGGATTCAATTGGCACTGGAGCTCAAGGAGAAAGGCTACAAAATTCTGGCGACAGGTGAAATGGGGATTGGGAATACAACCACCAGCAGTGCGATCACCGCTGTATTTCTGCGTTTGCCGCCGGAGCAGGTGACGGGGCGCGGCGCAGGGCTGTCTTCCGAAGGACTGAAAAGGAAGATACAGGCAATTGAGCGGGCGATTGCGGTCAATCAGCCGGACTGCAATGACGCAGTCGATGTGCTTTGCAAGGTTGGAGGGCTGGATTTGGCAGGGCTGGCCGGCGTGTTTCTCGGCGGCGCTTTGGCGCGTATTCCTGTTGTGGTGGATGGTTTCATTTCCGCGGCCGCGGCGCTGGCAGCGGTCCGGCTGTGTCCGTCCGTCAAAGGGTATTTGCTGGCGTCCCATGTTTCCAGTGAACCGGCGGGTTGTCTTTTAATGCAGGAGTTGGAGCTGTGGCCGTTTATCACAGCTGATATGTCGTTAGGAGAAGGAACGGGCGCTGTAGCCGCCCTGCCGATTTTGGATATGGCATGCGCGGTTTACAACGGGATGCGCACATTTGAGCAGATCGCTATTGCGCCTTATCAGCCTTTGGCCTAGGAGGAATACGCAATGTTGACGTTGATTTTGGGCGGCGCCGCCAGTGGAAAGTCCGAATATGCCGAAGATTTGGCGATGGAGCTTCCCGGTGCGCCGCGGATCTATCTGGCGACCATGCAGGCAAACGACGCGGAAAGCCGGGCGCGTGTGGAGCGGCACAGGGCATTGCGCAAGGGGAAAGGCTTTTTGACAGTGGAGTGTCCATTGAAATTGGAAAATGTTGCGGTTCCTCCAGGATCGATCGTTTTGCTGGAATGCATGTCCAATTTGCTGGCGAATGAGTATTTTAGTCCGGAAGGTGCGGGAGGGCTGGCCTGTGAACAAATTCTGCGCGGGATGGATCGCTTATGCCGACTTGCCGATCACACCGTTGTTGTTTCTAATCTGGTGTTTTCAGATGGAATGGTATATGATGCGTCCACCATGGAGTATATCGCAATGCTGGCGCGCGTGAACGCCTCATTGGCGCAAAAAGCGGATCGTGTGGTGGAGGTTGTATGCTCTATTCCAATTTTTTATAAGGGGAAAGGGGAAACTACAGCGTGCGTCTGATTCGATCGTTCTGTATTGCTTTTTCGATGTATTCCCGTCTGCCTGTGCCGCATACGGAATGGACCGAAGACGATATGCGGTATGTCATGTGTTTCTTTCCGCTGATCGGTGCGGTGATCGGTTTGGTTTTGATTGCGTGGACTTCACTTGCCGCTCATTGGGAGATAGGAAAAGCTTTGTTTGCCGGGGTTGCGGCGGTTATTCCGGCGGTTTTGACCGGGGGCATCCATCTGGATGGGTTTTGTGATACGCTGGATGCCCTGGGGTCCCGGCAGCCGATGGAACGCAAGCTGGAAATCCTGAAGGACTCCAACAGCGGCGCGTTTGCCGTCATGGGCTGCTGCATATATTTCCTGCTGCTGTTCTGCCTGTGGCAGGAATGGGCGCTGAATGGGAAATCCCTGTGCATTCTGGCGGTTGGTTTTGTACTTTCCCGCGTGTTGAGCGGCCTTTCCGTGGTTTGCTTTCCGTGTGCAAAAAACAGCGGCTTGTTGGCCATGTTTTCCCACACGGCGGATAAACGGCGCACGGCCTGGGTGCTGGCTGCCTATCTGGTTTTATCTGCGGCTTTTTTATTGCTGGTTGACGCCAGAACCGGCGCTGCGGTATTGATTGCGGCGCTCGCGGCGTTTGGATATTATCGTTGGATGTCTGTGCGGGAATTCGGCGGAACCACCGGCGACTTGGCTGGATGGTTTTTACAGCTGTGCGAATTGGCCATTTTATTGGCGGCCGTCATTGTACAGAAAATATAAAGGTTGGGAGAAGAAAACATGCGTCTGGTAATTGGCGGTGCGAAGCAGGGGAAACTGCAGTGGGTGTTAAAGGAAATCGGCGGTGTGGCGTCGCAGGTAGCGTATACCTGCGATGAGGCGGAAAACATGCCGGTTTGGAATGCGCTGCACGAAGAAATCCGCAGGCTGATGCTGTTTGGGCAGGACCCGGTAAAAGCAGTGGAACGGGTGCTGTTTCAGAATCCGGAGGTTGCGATCCTGTGCGATGAAATTGGCTGTGGAATCGTACCGATTGATGCTTTTGAACGCGAATGGAGGGAGCAGACAGGGCGGATCTGCTGTATGCTGGCCCGGCGTGCGGATCGGGTGGATCGGATGTTCTGCGGGATTGCGGCCTGTTTGAAGCCGGAGGCTCCGGTATGATCGGCTCTCTTGCAGCGCTTTTGCTGGGCTTCCTTTTAGACCTGTGTTTGGGAGATCCGCATTGGCTGCCGCATCCGGTGCGGTTGATCGGATGGCTGATTCAAAAGCTGGAAAAACTTCTGCGCGCCTGTTTTCCAAAGACGGAACGGGGAGAAAGGTTTGCGGGCGTTCTTCTTGCTGTTTTAGTACCGCTGTTTTCCACCTGTACGGTGGCCGCATTGCTTTTTCTGTGCAGGAAGATAAACGTTTGGCTTTCCTTTGCGTTGGAGACGCTGCTTTGCTATCAGATGTTGGCGGCAAAATCCCTTCGGACAGAAAGTATGAAGGTATATGACCGTCTGCGGGAGGACGATTTGGAGGGTGCGAGAAAGGCTGTGTCCATGATCGTCGGGCGCGATACACAGGCGCTCTCTGAAACCGGTGTGACAAAGGCGGCGGTGGAGACCGTGGCGGAGAACACCTCCGATGGAGAAATTGCGCCGCTTTTCTTTTTGGCATTGGGCGGTGCTCCGTTGGGCGTGTTTTACAAGGCGGTCAACACGATGGATTCCATGGTGGGCTATAAAAACGAACGATACCTGCATTTTGGCAGGGCCGCGGCAAAGCTGGACGACATTTTGAATTTTATTCCTTCCAGGCTGTCGGCATGGCTGATGATCCTGGTAGCCCGTCCTCTGGGACTGGATGCAGAAAATGCGCTTCGGATCTATCGGCGCGACCGCTTTTGCCATGCGAGCCCGAACAGCGCACAGACGGAAGCGGCCTGTGCGGGCGCATTGGGCGTCCAGCTGGCAGGGGACGCTTCTTATTTTGGCAAGCTTGTTGCAAAACCGACGATCGGGGACGAAATGAGACCAGTTGTGCCGGAAGATATCCGGCGGGCCAACCGGCTTTTATATGGGGCGTCGATTCTGATGTTGCTTTTATGTGTGATCTTTCGTTTCTGTATCGTGTTGTATTGGGGGTGATGTTTGTGAATTTGATACACGGCGGCGATATTTACTCGCTGCAAAGAGAGAAGGGAGAAGCGCCGCTCGACTTTTCCGCGAATATCAATCCGCTTGGAATGCCCCCCGGGGCGGTAAAAGCGGCGATGGATTCCCTCGAAGAGTGTGTGCATTATCCGGATCCGCTTTGCCGTGCGCTTAGGGACGCGATCTCCGTATATGAGAGCGTTTCTCCGGAACAGATTGTGTGCGGCAACGGCGCGGCGGATCTGATTTTTCGCATTACCGCTGCGGCAAAACCGCGGACAGCGCTTTTGCCGGTTCCAACCTTTGCAGAATATGAACAGGCATTGACAGCGGTAGGCTGTGAGTGCCGGTTTTATTCGCTGAAAGATACAAATGATTTTGCGCTCATGGAAGATTTTTTACAGGAGCTGACGCCGGAAGTGGATATTGTATTTCTCTGCAATCCCAATAATCCAACCGGGCGGACCATCAAGAAGGACCTGCTTTTGCAGATTGTAGAACGATGTAAGAATTGTTCCATCCGTTTGGTGGTGGACGAATGCTTTAATGACTTTCTGGATGAACCGGGAAACCATACAATGAAGCCGCATCTGAACGCATATCCGAATATGGTTCTCCTAAAGGCGTTTACAAAAATATTTGCCATGCCTGGGCTGCGGTGCGGTTACGCGCTCAGCGCAGACCTCCGCTTCATAGACGCATTGTATACGGAGGGACAGCCGTGGAGCGTTTCCATACCCGCGCAAAAGGCGGGAATTGCGGCATTGACAGATGAGGCCTATTTGAAAGATACGAACCGTCTCATACGGCAGGAGAGGGTGTGGCTCGCGCGGAATCTGGAACAGCTTGGAGCAAAAGTTTATCCGCCGGAGGCCAACTATATTTTATTCCGTATAGAGGATGCGGGGGCCGTTCAAAAACGGCTTGCGGACAAGGGAATCCTGGTGCGCGGTTGTGGAAATTACAGGGGGCTGGACGACCGTTACCTGCGTGTTGCCGTGCGCGGGCGAAAAGAAAATGAGCGGCTCATAGATGCGCTGGAAAACAGCTTAAAGGGGTGAATGCCGGATGGCAAGGGCAATCATGGTGCAGGGGACGATGTCAAATGCGGGAAAGAGCTTTTTAGTCGCTGGTCTGTGCCGCATTTTTAAGCAGGATGGATACCGGGTCGCGCCATTTAAATCACAGAATATGGCGCTGAATTCCTATATCACCTCGGAAGGGCTGGAAATGGGACGCGCGCAGGTGATGCAGGCGGAAGCCGCCGGTGTAGAGCCTTCGGTGCGGATGAATCCTGTCCTGCTGAAACCGACAAATGACACCGGTTCGCAGGTGATCGTCAACGGCAGGCCGATTGGCAATATGGATGCGTCCGCGTACTATCCGTTTAAAAAGCAGCTGGTCGCCCCGATTCTGGCGGCGTACCAGTCCTTGGAGGCAGAGAACGATATCATTGTTCTGGAAGGAGCTGGAAGCCCGGCGGAGATCAACCTGAAACAGGACGATATTGTCAATATGGGCATGGCGAAGCTGGCAAAGGCGCCGGTGCTGCTGGTGGGGGACATTGACCGCGGCGGCGTGTTCGCGTCCCTCTATGGGACCATGGAGCTGTTGGACCCTGCGGAGCGCGGAATGATTAAGGCGATGGTCATTAACAAGTTCCGCGGCGATGTGGAGCTTTTAAAACCGGGCCTCCGCATGCTGGAGAAGCGCACGCATGTACCATTTGCAGGGGTAATTCCCTATTTACGAGTTGCGTTGGATGATGAAGACAGCCTTTCGGAGCAATTACATCAAAAGGCACAGGGGGGCTTGATCGATCTTGCGGTGATCCGCTGCCCAAAGGTGTCCAATTTTACGGATTTTAACCCACTGGCCAGAATGCCCGGCGTTTCCGTGCGGTATGTGGAATCTGTCAGGGAATTCGGCAGCCCGGATATGGTGCTGCTTCCGGGCACGAAAAATGTAATGGGGGATTTGCAATGGATACGGGAAATCGGGCTGGAAGCCTGTATTGTGACCTATGCAAAGCAGGGGAACCCTGTCCTGGGCATCTGCGGCGGATACCAGATGCTGGGCAAAACGATCAGCGATCCGTTCGGCGTGGAGGGCGGTGGAGAGATGGAAGGAATGGGACTGCTTCCGGTATCCACTGTGTATGAAAAAGAAAAGGTTCGTACCCGTGTGAAAGGTTCCGTTTTGCAGGTAAACGGTATTTTGGAGGAACTCTCCAACACGCCGTTTGAGGGGTATGAAATTCATATGGGGAGAACCAAGCGGGAACCGGGAACCGTGCCCTTTGTTACAATGACGGAACAGGGAAAAGAGGAAAAGAAGGACGGCGCGGTATCCGGCAATGTCTATGGTACCTATGCGCACGGCTTTTTTGACGGAAAAGCGGCCGCCGCTTTGGTGCGGTCATTGCTGCATCGCAAAGGGCTGCCCTCAGATGCGCTTCCCGAAATTGATCAGCAGGCGTTTAAAGAGACGCAGTACAATCTATTGGCGGAAGCTCTGCGAAAAAATCTGGACATGCGTATGATTTACCGGATTTTAAAGCAGGGTGTTTAAAAGGAGAACTTTATGCAGTTTGAAACCATACAGCCGGGAGAAATTGAAAAACGCAGCTTTTCCATCATTGAATCGGAATTGAGGGGCAGAACATTACGTTCCGAGGAAGCGCCTGTGATCAAACGGGTGATCCATACAACCGCGGATTTTGACTATGTGGAAAATCTCTGCTTTTCGCCGGATGCCGTAAAAAAGGGGATCGCGGCGCTGAAAAGCGGCGCCTGCATCGTAACGGATACGGAAATGGCGAAGGCAGGCGTCAACAAAAGAAGCCTTGCGCGCTGGGGCGGAGAGGCTTTTTGTTTTATGGCGGATCCAGATGTTGCGAGAGAGGCGAAAGACCGCGGCGTGACCCGGGCGACCGTCAGTATGGAGCATGCCGCGCGTCTGGATGGCCCGTTGATTTTTGCTATTGGAAACGCGCCGACGGCGCTGATTCGCCTGCATGAGTTGATCTGTAAAAAAGAGATTCAACCGGCACTGGTAATCGGCGCGCCGGTTGGATTTGTCAATGTGGTGGAAGCGAAAGAGTTGATTTTACAAGATGAATCGCCTTATATTGTTGCGCGCGGCAGAAAAGGCGGCAGCAATGTGGCGGCGGCTATTTGCAATGCGCTGCTATATTTAGCGGAAGATCGGAAATTGTGAGAATAAAGGAGTACGGATCGTGGGAAAAAAAGCAATTCTGGCAGTTAGCTTTGGAACAATGGTGGACGAAACCCGTGAAAAGACGATCGGCGCGATAGAAGAAGCATTTCGGGCAGCTTTTCCAGGTTGGGAGGTTCGCCGCGCGTTTACCAGTCCGACTATTCTGCACAAGATGGCGGCAAAGGGGAAACCGACGGAAAACGTCTGGCAGGCGCTTGACCGATTGGCGAAGGATGGTTTTTCGTCGATTCTATGCCAGCCGACTTACGTTGTCAACGGAGAAGAATATGAAGATATGTGCGGGGTGGTGAAGCAGTATGCTGCCAGGTTTGACCACATTTGCTGCGGCAGGCCGCTGCTGACGCAGACAGAGGATTACCATGAGGTTGCTGCGGCAATTCAGAAGGCGTACTCCTTGCCGGAAAGCACAGCGCTTGTTCTGATGGGACACGGGACCGTACATTTTGCAAACGCCGCTTACGCCGCGCTGGACTATGTGTTTAAAGAGCGGGGGGCGCAGAATGTTTTTGTCGGCGCGGTGGAAGGGTACCCGGAATTGGATGAGCTTCGCCGTCAGATCGGCCGGTTTCAGCCGGAACGTGTGGTGCTTGCGCCATTAATGGTTGTGGCGGGCGACCATGCGAGAAACGATATGGCGGGCGAAACAGGTTCCTGGAAAACTGCGCTTGAAGCGGACGGTTATTCGGTGGAAGCCGTATTAAAGGGATTGGGAGAGTACGCGGATATCCGTGCGATTTATGTGCGGCATGCGAAAGATGCGATGCAGGAGCTTTAAAAAGGGATTGCTCTGAAAACCAGAAAAGCGAAGAAAAAAGTGCAACAAAAAAGCCCGCCTGAAAAGCGGGCTTTCCGTTTTAAAAGAAAGGAATCAGGAAGAAGGAGAGAGCGTTCGTTTTCATCAGGCGTTACACCAAGGTCGCTTCCCGATACGGTAGGATGTACTTTTTAGTCAGAATCCTGGAACTTTTATAAAAGGAAACAGCAACACCGTTCAAAGGGTACTCCTCATGAACGGTGTTGCTGTTTTTTCTGAATCCGTTAATGCGCGCCTCTGCCTGCTGTTTTTGTTGACCGCGGTTTCAAGCAGGCTTACGCTTCTACTTTTTTCTGAATAGATTCCAGCGTTTGCTCAAAATCGGCGGAGGTTACCAGCAGGGAAATCTCTACATCAGAGGTGGAGATCAAACGGACGTCTGTTTCGACCTCTGCGGCGGCCTGCAAAATCTTGGCGGCGACGCCGGGGGTGTTCTTCATTCGTTCGTCATACACAGCGATTTTGCAATTGCCGCCGCTGACGATCGTCTTGATACTGTGGTTGTCGTACAGCGCGGAGGTAAATTTCAAAATTTTCCCCAGGTCCTCATCGTTGATTGTAAACGAAATGGTCGTATAGGCGCCATGCGTGGGAGCCAGGGAGATCATATCGACATTGACGCCCAGCTCGGAAATTTTTTGGAAAATCTTTGCGATAGAAGTAAGCCCAGCCGGGCAATTTTGCAGCGTGACCAGCGTAATATCGTTCAAGGTGGTAATAACTGCTTGATCCATAATCATTCCCCTTTACTTTAATAAGTCAGACATGTCGTAAAGCCCTGCGGGCTGTTTTGCCAGATAGACGGCCGCATTGATGGAACCGTTGGCGAAAACCTCTTTTGACTGTGCCGAATGGGAAAGCGTGATCACTTCATGAGGGCCGGCAAAGATGACTTCATGTTCGCCGACAATGGTGCCGCCGCGAACAGAATGCATGCCGATTTCGTTTTGGTCGCGCTTTTTGCGCTGGGAATGCCGGTCGTACATGTAGTGCATCGGCCTTGTTTCCGTAGCAGAGATTTCGTCCGCAATCATGAGAGCCGTGCCGCTAGGGGCGTCCAGTTTTTGATTATGGTGCTTTTCAATGATTTCAATATTAAATTCCGGTCCCAAAACCTGCGCCGCTTTTTTAGACAGCTCAATCAGCAGATTGATTCCCAGGCTCATATTGCGGGAATAAAACACGGGGATGCTTTGGGCTGTTTCCTTTACCGCCTGGACCTGTTCCGCGTTGTACCCGGTTGTACACAGAACCAGCGGCAGGTTTCGGCTTCGCCCAAATACCAGCAGGGGGGGAAGGAGGGCCGGATTGGAAAAGTCGATCAGGACGTCCGCTTCTTTCTGGATTTCTTCCGGCTTCGCATAGATGGGAAACGCATAGGGAGACTGTGTGTGAATGTCGATTCCCGCGACGATTTCGCAATCCTCACGTTCCTTGACGCAGTTCGCAATGACGCGCCCCATATGCCCGCAGCAGCCGCTTAAAATAATTCTTGTCATTTTATCGTCCTCCGAGATCCATCGGGATGTATCAGATCAACTGATATTTCTCCATTATGGCAATCAGCTTCTTCAGCATGCCGTCATCCATGGTGGTGAGCGGCAGACGGCAATTTCCAACATCAAAACCGGCAAGATTCATGGCGGCCTTGATCGGGATAGGGTTGACGTCCATAAAGAAAGCGTTCATCAGCTCCACATATTTTAAAGTGAGGTTTCGGCTTCCTTCGATGTCGCCTGCGAAGAATTTTGCACAGATTTCATGCATTTCTTTTGGCAGGATATTGGCGAAGACAGAGACAACGCCTTTGCCTCCCAATACCATCATGGGAAGCGTCTGGTCGTCGTTGCCGGAGTAGAAATGCAGGCTATCGCCGCAAAGGGAAATACTCTGCGCAACAGAGGAAATATCCCCGTTTGCTTCTTTAACAGAGTTGATATTCGGATGCTTGGAAAGCTCCAGATACGTTTCCGGCTTGATGTTGCAGCCGGTACGGGAAGGAACATTGTAAAGCATCATCGGCGTGTTGACACGATCCGCAATATACTCATAGTGCCGTACAAGGCCGATCTGAGAAGTTTTATTATAATAGGGAGTGACCAGCAGAAGGCCGTCCGCGCCCAGCTTCTCCGCTTCCTGGGAAAGCTTCACAGCATATGCGGTATCGTTGCTTCCCGTGCTGGCAATTACCGGAATGCGCTTATTGACCTTTTGGATCGCGTACTCCAGCGCTTTGCAGTGTTCCTCATGGCTGAGAACCGGGGATTCCCCAGTGGTCGCACAGGCGATCAGGGCGTCCGTACCGTTTTCAATTTGAAATTCGATCAGTTCGCCATATTTTTCGTAATTGATCGAGCCGTCTGCATGCATGGGAGTGACGAGCGCAACGCCGGAACCGGTGTACAATACTTTTTTCATAAGTAGGACCTCCAAAATGTAACATAAATTGGATTGCCTTAATCCAGGTATCCTTTTGCACAGAGAAGCTCTGCCATCAGAACCGCGCCGCCGGCAGCGCCGCGCAGCGTATTGTGGGACAGGCATACAAATTTAATATCATACTGTGTGTCGGGGCGGAGGCGGCCAATGGAAACAGCCATGCCGTTTTCCAGGTTGCGGTCCAGACGGGACTGCGGGCGATCGTCCTCACGGAAATAATGCAGGAACTGTTTGGGCGCGCTGGGCAGCTCCAACTCCTGCGGAACGCCTTTGTACGTTTCCCATCTGCGAATAATTTCTTCCAGCTCCACTTTCTTTTCAAAAGAGGCGAAGACTGCCGCGGTATGTCCGTCGGAAACCGGAACGCGCAGGCATTGGGAGGTAATGCAGGGGGAAGCAGCGTTTACGATCTGTCCGTTTTCCACGTGGCCCCAAATTTTCATCGGCTCGTTTTCAGATTTCCCTTCTTCGCCGCCGATGAAGGGAATCACATTGTCCAGCATTTCCGGCCAGGTTTTAAAGGTCTTCCCAGCACCGGAAATCGCCTGATACGTGCAGGCCAGCACCTTTGTGACATTCAGATCCATCAGAGGATGGATTGCCGGAACATAGCTCTGGAGAGAGCAGTTGGATTTTACGGAGATAAAACCGCGCTTGGTACCCAGGCGTTTGCGCTGTGCGTGGATGACCTCCGCATGGTCGGCGTTAATTTCCGGAATGATCATGGGAACGTCCGGCGTTCCGCGGTTGGCGCTGTTGTTGGACATAACGGGACATTCGGCTTTGGCATATGCTTCTTCCAGCGCTTTAATTTCTTCTTTCTTCATATCTACCGCACAGAAGACAAAGTCTGCCAGGGCCGCGACCTTTTCAACGTCTGCAGATGCATCAAAGATGATCATATTTTTCATGGCTTCCGGCATCGGCGTAGTCATCGCCCAACGGGACCCAACAGCCTCTTCGTATGTTTTGCCGGCGGAACGGACGCTTGCCGCGAGCGCGGTCACTTCAAACCACGGGTGGTTCTCCAAAAGGGTTGCAAACCGCTGTCCAACCATACCGGTTGCGCCGATGATTCCTACATGATACTTTTTCATGATTTATATGCCTCCTATAAATATATGTTGCACAGGAACGAAATAACTCTGTTCATACGGATTCTCCCGGTAAATGTCAGGTAATGAAACTGCGTAATAAAAAAACCGGTTGAAAACCGGTCACCAAATCAATATAATAGAACTTGTTCGGTATTTCCCCACAGAAGATCCGCCGATAGCGCTCCATCATAAATCATATGATGACAGTTACAAAGTTATTCACTGTTGCAACCAGAGGAACGCGTGCCAAACCCGGATTCCCCTTCGGCGGTTTTCCCTTTTCCAAATGCGCATAACAGCATTGGCAGCTTATCGCATGGTACTCTTTAAAACCGCACCTCTACCTTGTATATGAAGTTGTAACCATCATACCATGCGGTTTTTAGGTTGTCAATTTTTTCTTTGTAAACCGAGCCTCCTTCTTTGGGAGATGGAGTTTTAATAAATGCTAGGAGATATCAAAAAAGATGGAAGAAACATTAAGCACACATGATTTTTATTACGACCTGCCAAAAGAATTGATTGCGCAGACGCCGCTGGAGCCGCGGGACTCTTCCCGTCTGATGATTCTAAACAAGAAGACCGGAGCCGTCGAGCACAAGCATTTTTATGATGTAATCGATTATCTGAATCCGGGAGACTGCCTGGTTCTGAACGATTCCCGCGTATTGCCGGCCCGGCTTTACGGCGTAAAAGAGGACACTGGGGCCAAAGTGGAATTCCTTTTGCTTATGCATCGGGAGGGCGACGTCTGGGAAGTGCTGACGGGGCCGGGGAAGCGCGCCAGGCCGGGAACCAGATTTGTGTTTGGGGATGGGCTGCTGTATGCGGAAATTCTGGAAATCATTGAAGGCGGCAACCGTTTGGCGCAGTTCCATTATGAAGGGAATTTCTATGAGATTTTGGATCAGATCGGCCAAATGCCGCTCCCGCACTACATTACAGAGGAATTGAAGGACAAGGAACGGTACCAGAATGTTTACTCCAAAGAGATCGGTTCCGCCGCCGCGCCCACCGCGGGCCTGCATTTTACGCCGCAATTATTAGAGCGGATTCGGGAGAAGGGCGTAAAAGTAGCGTTTGTAACTCTGCATGTCGGACTGGGTACGTTTCGCCCGGTAACAGTAGAAAAAATTACAGATCATAAGATGCATTCGGAGCATTATTCGATCAGTAAAGAAACAGCAGATGCAATTAACGAAACCAAACGTAGCGGGGGACGTGTCATCGCGGTGGGAACAACCAGCTGCCGGACGTTGGAGTCCATAGTGCAGAAAGAGGGCTGCATCCGGGAAAGCAGCGGCTGGACGGACATTTTTATTTATCCCGGCTATACGTTCCGGGCCCTGGACTGTCTGGTGACTAATTTTCATCTGCCGGAAAGCACGCTGATTATGTTGGTTTCCGCGCTGGCGGGATACGAACATACGATGCAGGCCTATCGCACTGCGGTAGAGGAGAAATACCGGTTTTTCAGCTTTGGCGATGCAATGCTCGTGGTGTGAGTAAAAATTTAGAGCGGAAAAGAACCCGCAAAAGCGCAGTGTTACTGGGCTTTTGCGGGTTTTTGACGTCCAATTTTAAAAACAACTTTTTGGGCGTTTTGGGGCCAAAATCGGGGCAAAAGGGTGTTTTTACCCCAAACTCTTGCAAAAGTCTGAGAGGGAAAATCGTGAATAAATATGTGGATATTGATGCATAAACAGACGGATATGATTGTCTGTTGTATGAGTATGCATGCACAAGTTTTTCGATTTTCGGGGTATAATTCTGTCTTTAAAATATAAAAGCTTCGTGCTGCCGAGTAGCAACCGAATAGGGGAAATACGGTTGAAATAAGCAAGAGGTGCGGTATAATATTAGAAATATTTATAATTGTGCGATGAAATTCCGTTCCATTTAAATGATTAAACAAGAAGATGTTTTAGGTGGAGCAGGCAGCCTATCTGCCAAGGGAAGGCACGTACATTCTTCATAGTATTTCAGCCTTTAAAATTAGGAAACTAAAAATCGTGTGATTTTATCATTTCCTTGCCATTTCTGACCGAATATGCTATCATTAAAACAACACTGTCGGTGTTGTGATAGGCCTCAGCAGTGCGACGGGATCTCTGCAATACTCTGCCGTCTGGCAGAGTATTTTTCATATACGGGATAGAGGAGAACTCTTTATGGCTGTCAGTTATAAAAAGCTCTGGAAGCTGCTCATTGACAAAGATATGAAGAAAAAAGATCTGTGCGCGAAAGCAGGCATCAGCCCAGCCTCCGTCACCAAAATGGGCCGGAACGGCCATGTCTCCACAGAGATACTCCTGAAGATATGTACGGCACTGAATTGCAGTGTTGAGGACATTATAGAGATCGTGCCAGGCAATCGAAAATCGCAAAATGAAGCAGGAGACACCAAGGATGTTTGATAGGATCAAGTTTTAACTGCATTTATATTTTCTTTTGGTAACTAAAGTCTGATGCTGATTAGATATGTCAACTCTCATGACTTTGGTGACCCTGGTTGCGGCAAAATTGGTTTAGATTAAGTATAATTGGACTGGAGAATCTCACTTATGAACAAACAACAGCTTGCAAATAAAATTTGGGAGTCTGCCAACAGAATGCGCTCCAAGATTGAAGCGAATGAATATAAAGATTATATTTTGGGCTTTATTTTCTATAAATTTCTGTCTGACAAGGAAGTCGATCGACTGAAAAAGGACGGATATAGGGACAGCGACCTCCGGGAATACGTGCATGAAAACAATGCGGACGTGGTGACATACTGTCAGCGGGAGCTGGGATATTTTATTGCTTACGATAATCTATTCTCCACCTGGCTGGCGAAGGGCAACAGCTTTACTGTGGATAATGTCAGAACGGCTCTCTCTGCATTTAACCGTTTGATCAGTGACACGCAGAAAAAGGTGTTCAGTAAAATTTTCAACACCTTGGAAACTGGCTTGAGTAAGCTTGGAGACAGTACCAGCAGCCAGACCAAGTCGATCAGTGAGTTGATTCAGCTGATCAAGGATATTCCGACGGATGGCAAGCAGGACTATGATGTTCTGGGATTCATCTATGAGTATCTCATCAGTAATTTTGCGGCCAATGCTGGTAAAAAGGCCGGTGAGTTCTACACCCCTCACGAAGTATCTCAACTCATGTCTGAAATCGTTGCCCATCATTTGAGAGGAAGAGAGAAAATTGAAATCTACGATCCCACAAGCGGTTCCGGCTCTCTGCTCATTACCATCGGCAAGAGCGTTTCCAAGTACACGAAAAGCAAAGATGACATTATGTACTATGCTCAGGAGCTGAAGGAAAACACTTACAACCTGACTCGTATGAACCTCATCATGCGTGGAATCAAGCCGGATAACATCTTCACCCGCTGCGGCGATACCCTGGAGCAGGACTGGCCCATGTATGATGATGTGACCCAGGAATACAATCCGCTGTACCTAGATGCCGTGATCTCCAATCCGCCCTATTCCCAGCGCTGGGACCCGACGCATAAAGACACCGATTCACGCTACCGTTATGGAATTGCGCCCAAGGGCAAGGCGGACTATGCGTTTCTGCTGCACGACCTGTATCACCTTAAGCCGGATGGAATTATGACCATTGTTCTGCCCCATGGTGTTCTGTTTCGTGGCGATGCGCTGGGGGGAACCGATGGACAGGGCGAGGGCGAAGGCAAGATTCGCTGCAATCTAATTGAGAATAACAACATCGAAGCAATTATCGGCCTGCCTGCAAACATTTTCTTTGGAACGGGTATTCCAACGATTATTTTGGTGCTGCGCCAAAAACGCGAGGAATCCGACGTCCTGTTTATTGACGCTTCCAAGGGCTTTACTAAGGTAGGCAAGACCAATAAGCTTATGGCGTCCGACATTAAGCGGATTGTGGATGCGGTTGCCGCCCGTCCTCAAAGTATTGAAAAATTCGCTCGGCTGGTTTCCAAAGAGGAAATCCGCCGCAATGGTTACAACTTGAATATCCCGCGCTATATTGATTCCTCTGATGCTCCGGAAACATGGGACATTTACGCTACCATGTTTGGCGGAATTCCCAACCAGGAGATTGAGCGTTTGGAACCCTATTGGACTGCATTCCCCCGATTAAGAAACCTCTTGTTCGCGTCCGATGACACCCCATATTCCGCGCTGGCTGTCCAGAACATCAAAGGAACCATTGAGGGCAGCACCGATGTACAGGCATTTGTCGCCGCTCATCAGGCCGCGTTTGCTGACTTTGACGCATATCTTGACGGCGAACTAATCAAAAAAATGATGGAGCTGAATGTCTCCCAGACAGAGGACATCATTACACAAGATATCTTTGGACGCATTGCGCCGCTGCCGCTTCTGGACAAATACCAGGCATATCAGCTTCTGGACGACCAGTGGAGCAAAATTGCCACCGACCTTGAAATAGTCCAGACCGAAGGCTTTGAGTCCACAAAGCAGGTTGACCCCAATATGGTCATCAAAAAGAAGGGCGACAAGGAAGAAGAGGTGCAGAATGGCTGGGTTGGCCATGTGATCCCCTTTGATTTGGTGCAAACCACCCTTCTGAAGGAGGATTATGACGCACTCAGAGCAAAGGAAGCGCGGCTGGATGAAATAGCGGCGGAGTTGACCGAGATTATCGACTCGATCGACGAGGGCGACCGCGGCGATTTCCTGAACGAAGACAACACCGCTTTTGCTGCCAAGGAGTTTGCGGCAAAGCTGGCGGAGATTTATGGGGATGTCTCTTCCCCCGAACTGGACGGCTTACAGGGGTACCTCGATCTGCTGGAAGCAAAAGCCGGAAAAGCAGAAAAGATGGACTATATCAAAAATCACCAGGAAGTCAGCTGGGCCAATGTGGAGGGAAATTCTCCCTATGCCAAGGCGAAGGTTTCCGTGTATGTCAAGGCGCTTCGGGCGGCCTATACCTTCCCGGAGGTTTCCTTTGAGGGGAAAATGGTTCAGGCGGAAAAGCTGATGACAGAGGAAAAGACTGTTAAGAGCCAAGTGAAAAAGGACGCGGAGGCGCTGCACCTGAAAACCAAAGAGACCATTGAAGGGCTGAGCGACGAGCAAGTCCTGGAATTGCTGCGCCTGAAATGGATTTCACCCCTGTGCGCCTCCCTGCGGGCTATGCCGGAGGCCATAATTGCTACTCTGGAAAAGGCGGTGCAGGCGCTTGCGGATAAGTATGCCGAGACCTATCTGGAGTTGGACAAGCAGATACAGAAATCGGAGGCGGCGCTAGCCGGCATGATTGATGATCTTACAGGCAGCGAATTTGACATGAAAGGACTTAGTGCGTTTCAATCGCGGCTGAAAGGTAAATGAGATGAAAGAAACAAAAAAGCCAGCGGTTCGATTCCATGGGTTTTCGAATGAGTGGGAGCAGTATAAAGTTGGGGAATTGATTGAGGATTATACAGAAAAAACAATTGTACAAAATCAATACCCGGTTTTGACTTCTTCTCAGCAACAAGGAATTGTTCGACAAGAGGAGTATTTTGCTGACCGTCAGGTGACTACAAATGATAATATTGGGTACTTTGTTTTGCCATTCGGCTATTTTACATATAGAAGTCGAAGCGACACGGATGTTTTTGTTTTCAATCGAAATGATCTAATAGACAAAGGTATTATCAGTTATTACTATCCTGTTTTTGTGCCTAAAGCCTGCGATTCCAACTTTCTGCTCAGAAGATTAAATTATGGCATCAGAAAGCAACTTTCAATGGCGGCGGAAGGAACAGGACAAAAAGTTCTTGCTCACGGTAAATTCAAAGATATGATTGTTGACGTACCAGCTAAAGAAGAACAGATTAAGATCGGATCTATCTTTGAAGACATCGATAATCTCATTACACATCGCCAGTCCAAGCTTGAAAAACTCCAAGATCTCAAAGCCTCCATGCTCGAAAAAATGTTCCCCAAAGATGGTGCAGATGTACCAGAGATTCGTTTTAGGGGCTTTAGCAGAGTGTGGAAAACAATTTGTCTGAAAGATATCACATCAGAGATAACAAGGACCGACAAGACTTCATATGCACCCATTATGATGATAACGGCAGCAAGTGGTTTTATTGATCAAGCTGACAGATACTCGTTTGATAATGCAGGGCATAGTCTTGCAAAATACATTGTTTTGAAAAAAGGTGAACTGGCATACAACCATGGCGCATCCAAATTGCGTCCATATGGTTCCTGCTTTGCATTGGAGGTAGATGAAGCAAGGATACCGTATGTGTATCATTGCTTCACTATTAGCGACCATAACCCCTATTTTATATCAAGGGTTTTAAACAACAAAGGAATAGAAAAGCAGTTGCGCCGCCTTGTTACATCTGGTGCAAGAATGGACGGATTGCTTAATATTTCATACGAGGAATATACGACCATAAAGATTCAGTTACCAGAAAAGGATGAGCAAGATAAAATTGTAGCATATTTTAAGAATATAGAGAATTTAATTGATTTTTCTCAACAAGAACTTAACAAACTCCAATCCATCAAAAAAGTCCTGCTGGAAAAAATGTTTGTCTGATACAGGAGGCTGCCATGGCATTTGAAAAGGAAGCTGCCTTTGAAGCGGCGCTTATCAACTTACTGACAGAAAAATATGGCTGGGAGCCGGAAATCCTGCGGTACAAAACCGAGAAAGATCTTATCCAAAACTGGAAACAAATCCTCTTTGAAAACAACCGGGAGATAGACCGCCTGAACGATGTTCCGCTGACCGATGGCGAGATGCAGCAGATTCTTGACCAGATTACCCGGCTGCGCACGCCGCTGAAGCTCAACGGCTTTATCAACGGCAAAACGGTTGCCATCAAGCGGGATACCCCCGACGACGCGCTGCACTTTGGCAAAGAGGTCAGCCTGAAAATCTACGACCAGCGGGAGATCGCCGCCGGACAAAGCCGCTATCAGATTGCCCAGCAGCCGGTGTTCCAGGCGAGAAGCGCGATTCTGCCCAACCGCCGGGGCGATTTTATGCTGTTGATTAACGGTATGCCCTTGATCCACTGTGAGATCAAGCGCAGCGGCGTGGATGTAAGCCAGGCATATAACCAGATTGAAAAATACGCCCATGAAGGTGTGTTCTCCGGCCTGTTCTCTCTGGTTCAGATTTTTATTGCCATGCAGCCGGATGAGACGGTATACTTCGCCAACCCCGGCCCGGACGGAATGTTCAACAAGGATTTTTACTTTCACTGGGCGGATGTCAATAATGAGCCGCTGAACAACTGGAAGGACATTGCCCAGTATCTGCTCTCCATTCCTATGGCGCACCAGCTGATTGGGTTTTATACGGTTGCCGACGATACCGACGGCATTCTGAAAGTCATGCGCAGCTATCAGTATTACGCGGCCTCCCGCATTACGGGCCGCGTCGCCATGCGGCGTTGGGCAGATAAGGATCAACATGGCGGCTATATCTGGCACACCACCGGCTCCGGCAAAACCCTGACCAGTTTCAAATCGGCCCAGCTGATTGCCGGCTCAGAAGACGCGGATAAAGTGGTGTTCCTGATGGACCGTGTGGAGCTTGGAACACAGTCGCTGATGGATTACCGCGGTTTTGCCGATGATGCAGGTTCTGTCCAAGACACAGAGGATACAAGTGTTCTGGTGGCAAAACTGAAAAGCGACGTTTCGGCAAACACACTGATCGTCACATCCATTCAGAAAATGAGCCGTATCCAAGAAAACAGCAGTTATAATGCCCACGATATCGAGTTAATCAGGGATAAAAGAATCGTTTTTATCATCGATGAGGCACACCGCGATGTGTTCGGCGAGATGCTGCGTACAATTAAGGAAACCTTCCCCAACGCCATGTTCTTCGGGTTCACTGGAACGCCAATCCATAAAGAAAACCAGAAGAAAATGAGCACTACCTCCGATGTATTTGGCAACGAACTTCACCGGTACAGCATTGCGGACGGCATCCGGGACAAAAATGTTCTGGGCTTTGATCCCTATATGGTACCTACATACAAGGACCGTGATTTGCGCAAGGCGGTTGCCCTCGAAAAAGCCAATGCAACTACCGAAGCAGAGGCAATCGCTGATCCCCGAAAGAAAAAAGTTTATCTGCATTACATGGATCACACAAAAGTACCAATGGCCGGAGTTGTTCAGGCAGATGGAAGCTATCGGAAAGGCATTGAAGATTACCTGCCCAATTCGCAGTATGATCGGGAAGAACATCGATGCGCCGTGGTAGATGATATTCTGGACAACTGGGTTACACTTAGTCAGGCGGGTAAGTTCCATGCCATTTTTGCAACCAGCAGTATTTCGGAGGCAATTCAATATTACAAGCTCTTCAAGGAAAAAGGCACTCTGAAAGTTACGGCGCTGTTTGACCCCAGCATCGATAACAATGGCGGGGCGATCTTTAAGGAAGAATCCATTGTTGAGATTCTGGAAGATTACAATGCCCGCTATGATATGAAATTCAAGCTGGCCACCTATGCGACCTTCAAAAAAGATGTTTCCTACCGCCTGGCGCACAAGGAACAGTATAAATCCGTGGAGCGGATCTCGGAACAGCAGATTGATTTGCTGATTGTTGTGGATCAGATGCTGACCGGCTTTGATTCCAAATGGATCAATACACTTTATATGGACAAGGTTTTAGTCTATGAAAAGCTGATTCAGGCGTTCTCCCGCACCAACCGTCTTTTTGGTCCGGAAAAGCCCTTTGGCACAATTCGCTATTACCGTAAGCCGTACACCATGCGGCGGAATATTGATGAGGCATTTAAGCTGTATTCCGGCGACAAGCCCCTTGGCTTATTTGCAGACAAGCTGGAGTATAACCTGGGCAAGCTGAATGATTTGTATGATGATATCACGGCGATATTCCGTTCCGCCGGAGTCAATAATTTTGAAAAACTGCCGGAAGACCACGCAGAGCGCGGCCAGTTTGCCAAACTTTTCAAGCGTTTTAATAACTATCTGGAAGCCGCTAAAATTCAAGGATTTACTTGGAATAAACTTTCTTATGACGTAGAAACGGAAACGGGTAAAACCACCATCGGGCTTCATCTGGATGAAACCACTTATCTGATTCTTGCTCTTCGTTATAAAGAGCTCTTTTCCAGCGATGGAACAGGTTTGGATGGTGACGATATCCCGTATGAAATTGATTCTTATTTGACTGAAATCAATACCGGCGTTATTGACGCCAATTATATGAATTCCAGATTCAGCAAATATCTCAAGTCCCTACAAGATGGAACAGAAATAGAGGCGGTGCTGGACGAATTGCATAAGTCCTTTGCAACCCTTACGCAGGAAGAGCAGAAGTATGCGAATATCTTCCTGCACGATGTACAGACCGGTGACATCATGGTTGACGAGTGTAAGACTTTGCGCGACTACATCACGGAGTATATGACCAGGGCAAAGAATGACCAATTACACCGTTTCGCAGAGGCTTTGGGCGCGGATGAGACAATGCTACGGGACTTCATGCAACTGAGAGTCACAGAAGCAAACATCAATGAGTTTGGACGCTTTGATAAACTGAAGGCAACCGTTGATAGGGAGAGGGCAAAAGCATTCTTAGAAACGCTTGAAGGAACTACCATCAAGCCGTTTCAGATCAACATGAAAGTGGATCAGGTTTTTAGAAAGTTTATCCTTGAGGGTGGGTTTGACATTGAATAGAAAGAGCGCGGATAAGTACACTTTGATAAGCATTGTCCAAGCAAACTTCGCATTATATTTACAATATCCCATCACACTTAAAGGAGGGTACCAATAGGTACCCTCCTTTAATAGGTATGACGGGCATGCCGTCAGTCTGTGGTGAAAGTCCACAAGGGGCGTAGTTGCCGACGAACCCCAAAGCGACTCCCAAGGTTCACACTGTGAAGTGTGGGCGAGAAGAAGGGATAGCGAAATCGTAGCCTGACGAACAGAAACCTGATATAAGGCGTACCTGGCGGATAAGCTGGCCTAAGACAGCAAAGTCCAAAAGGCAACCGTAACCCATGTGCGTAAATCAGGCAGGTAGACGAGGAAAGGCTGGGAGGCTTATCCCGTGAAGTCTTGCAGGCGGTTTCATTAGCCGTAGTAACAACGAACTGCGAGAAGTCAGCAGAGGCCGTAGTAGGCAGAGCTTTGAAATGGGCACTGCCAAAGGGCTGAACAACGTAACCGTGTAATCAAATGTATGCTTCATGGAATACCTGACAGCAGGAAGGGCGAAACGTAAAAGAGCAGATACTGCACCACATAGGGCGAATCCATGAAAACGGAAAGGAGAAAGCACACAAGGCAATGTCAGAACTGTTAGAAAAGATACTATCCAAAGACAACATGAACGCTGCCTACAAAAGAATCTGCGCCAACAAAGGGGCAGGAGGGGTAGATGATGTGACGGTTGAAGAACTCGGAGACTATGTCAAAGAGAACTGGGAGAGTATCAGGGAGCAAATCAGGTGCAGGGAATACAAACCCCAGCCAGTCAGGAGGGTAGAAATACCAAAAGCAGACGGAGGAGTGAGGAAACTGGGAATACCGACCGTAATGGACAGGGTAATCCAGCAAGGCATCATACAGATAATAAGTCCAATGTGTGAGCCGCTGTTTTCGGAATGGAGCTATGGTTTCAGACCGAACAGAAGCTGTGAAATGGCAATCAGGCAATTATTGGAGTATCTGAATGAGGGATATGAGTGGATCGTGGATATCGACCTGGAGAAATTTTTCGATAACGTGCCACAGGACAGACTTATGAGCCTAGTCCACGACATAATCAAAGACGGGGATACGGAATCGCTCATCCGTAAATACCTGAAAGCAGGAGTCATGACGCCACAGGGATATAAAGAAACAAGACTGGGCACACCGCAGGGAGGGAATTTGTCGCCACTCTTGTCAAACATTATGCTGAATGAACTGGATCAAGAACTCGAAGCGAGAGGACTTCGGTTCACAAGATACGCAGATGACTGTGTGATAGCAGTGAAAAGCGAATCAAGCGCTAAAAGGGTTATGCGGACAGTGACGGACTGGATACAGAGGAAACTGGGATTAAAGGTCAACGTGACAAAAACCTACATCGCAAGACCGCAGAAGCTGAAATACCTCGGATTCGGGTTCTACAAGGACAGTAAGACAAAAGAGTGGAAGTGCAGACCCCATCAGGAATCTGTGAAGAAACTCAAAGCCAGACTGAAAGAACTGACGAGTAGGAAAATGCCTGGAACAGTCACAAGCAAGATGGGGAAAATCAACCAGGTGACGAGAGAGTGGATAAACTATTACGCACTGGGCTCTATGAAAACGGCAATGGCAGAGATTGACGCACATCTAAGAACAAGACTCAGAATCATGATCTGGAAACAGTGGAAAGTGCCGAAGAAACGGCAATGGGGATTGCAGAAGTTAGGGATAGGAAAAGACCTTGCAAGGCTGACCGCATACTGCGGAGACCGCTATTATTGGGTTGCGACCAGAACGTGTGTCAGCAGAGCAATTTCCAAAGAGGTACTAGGAAGAGCAGGGCTAGTAAGCTGTCTTGACTATTATAATGAGCGTCATGCTTTGAAGTTATGTTGAACCGCCGTATGCCGAACGGCACGTACTGGTGGTGTGAGAGGGGAGAGAAAATCTCCCCTACTCGATTTATCATATTATCATCTAAACTGATGCACCTCTCTCTTCTTTTGCTCCGAACTAAACTCAATCGCTGTAATCTTCCCATCTTCCACATATATCCTTGCAATGATGCCCTGAAAAAAGTGCTTCAAGTCATAAAATGGAATGCTCTTAACACAGCCTGAAAAATCAATATCAGAATGATATAGGTTACGCTGGTTGAAGAAGTCATAGCATGTTTTCAAATAGCCAACCTGCGGAACCGATTGCGCTCCAACGTTATTTTCTAGCTGTTGGAGTTCCACAGATAGTCTCTCTATTGTGCTTTTCAGCTGATCAATCTGAATATTTGGCACATCAGAAGAATCTGGTCCATAGAGTTCTAGCCGTTCTAATTCCCGCTCTTTTATCTGCAGTTCAAATTTCAACTTCTTCCGCTTATCCTGAACATCCTCCTTTGCGGATCCATCTCCTAATAGTGGATGTTTGATTTCTTCTACATTTACGAGAGTTGTTATTCCATCGAATTCCTTGCCTCGAAGAAGCATTCTCTTTAGAGTTATAGAGGATGTGGAAGGAGAGACCTGTCCGTAAGCCTGCAGCAGATTAAAAATATAGTTCATCACAAAACTGCCGATCTTATCATCTGTAAAGCTATTTTGAGAACAATAAGGGCATGAATACGTCGCAGGGGATGAGAATTTTCGCTTGTTCTCCTTTTGCCATGAAAGCGGGATTCGATGTACGTTACACACCAACAGGTCGGCAAACAATGGCTTGCGCACATGATAAACCGTATCTTTTCGCTCGGCATATCGCTGCTGACATCGCTCAAATTGTTCTTTGGTGATAATAGCGGGATGGTTGTTTTCCACGAGGACTAAATCATTCTCATCGTTTATAACCTGTTCTTTCTTTGAAGTGTAGCTGCGATAGTTGTATCGCAGAGCGCCGGTATAAGAGATGTTGGTCAGCATTCGCTCGATTGTGGGCATCTGCCACTTTTCCTTGACTCGCTCCTTTAGAGGGAGGGTGTTGAGGTGTTTGGCGATTGTGTAAACCGTGGTTCCCTGGTCAAACATGTCAAAGATCAGTCGGATGATATTAGCCTCCGGTTCTTCGATAGAATACTCCTTGGTATCCGAATCCCTGCGATAGCCAAAGGGGATTCGAAAGCCAGTGTACTCTCCAGCTTCTGCTTTTGAAAGCAGAACGGCCTTGGATCGTTCTGCGGCATTGTGCCTTTCCAGCTCGGCGAAAATCAGGATCATTTTTAGAAGCGCCTGTCCTACGATTCTGGATGTATCGAATTGCTCAGCCAGACTGATAAAGGTGATCCCTAACGCCTGTAATTCATGATACATATCGGTGAAGTCAATGATGTTCCTGCTGATTCGGTCAATTTTCCATACCAGTAGGTGGGTGAATTCTCCGGCCCGTATGTGCTGTAGCATTTTCTGATAATCCGGTCGGTCGGTGGTGCCAGCGGAAAAACCGGCATCCTCAAATATTTTATAATCTGGAATTCCAAGAATGTCATTACAGTACCGAATCAGGTCATTTCTCTGTACGCCTCTGCTTTCTTTATCTAACTGCATAACAGTAGATACACGAATGTAAATTGCTGCCTTAGTCATTTTCCTGCACCTCCTCATCTTTGTATATAAAGCGATGTTCATAGCCGTTCTGAAAAACAATCGACGCCACACGCCCCTGCCGGATATAGCATTTGGATAACACCGCATTCAAAAATAGCTTCAGCTCTATAGGGTCAATTTTTTTCTTGAGAGCAAAGTAATCGATATACCGTTCTTCGTTCAGACTGTTTTCAAGGATAAAGTTACTGACTAACGCGGTGAAGTATTCACTGGTGACATCGGAGATCTCCTCAGATTCCAGCTCAGATAGCTTTTGGTTTACCGCGTCTAATTTTACCTCCAGTTTGCTTTTCTCTTCAAAATACTCCGTTTCACTCATATCCGAATCGGCGTACATAAAAAGCAGATGAAGCCTGCTTAGCGCACGTTCGTGGCTGTTTTTTTCACCGAGATAAATTGCCTTTTGATCCGGTGCAGCTTCATGGTCGGGAAGATTGGGTTCATAACAGACGGGATTTTCAGAGAACACCTGTGTCTTAAGTGCCTGATATAACTGATTTAAGCCCGTCGTCTCAATGTGCGCAACCTCTTTGAAGGCTTCTCCCCGGAGAAGTTTATTTTCCAATGTTTCAATAGAAGTGCTTTTTCCAAAGGTTTTCTGAATCCGATACATATTGGCGACGTAGTTCAGGATAAAGGGACCGATCATGGAATCGCTGGTAAAGGGGTTGTCACACAGCCCGTGCCGTTTGTTGTAGCAGGAATAATTGCTGGGGATGATCCCGCCCTTTGATTTTAGCGGCTTGCCTATCTGGGCGGCCATCATGGAGCCGCAGTAATCACAGTAGAGGAGACCGGCCAGTACATGGCAATTTCCTCGAAAATAGGTGGAACGGTCGGAGCCGATCATGTTCCTCTTAAGCAAAGCATGGCAGCGTTCAAACTGTTCTGTATCAATGATAGCCGCATGATGGTTGTCGACCGTGATCCATTCATCCTCAGGTTTTAATTTTCCAGTCACAGAGATACGCCGCTTGTTATAGACCATAGTACCCTTATAAACGGGATTGCGCAGGATAAGGCAAATAGTGGAGGGATTCCACTTGTTACCCGCCTTTGTAGTAATTCCTTTCTCGTTTAAGAACTTTGCCACAGCCGTTGAAGATTGCATCCGCTCATAGGTATTAAAGATCAGTTTTACGACTTCTGCCTGTTCCGGATGGATGTGAAAAGCTTTCTTCTTTTTATCGTGAATGTATCCCAGCGGAACTTTGCCGCCATTCCAGGAGCCGCTTTCCGCCCGGGAAATCATAACGGCTGTCACTCGCTCCGACGTCATCTGCCTCTCCAGCTCTGCAAAAACCAGAATGATTTTCAGCATTGCTTCGCCGATGGCGGAAGATGTGTCAAACTGCTCGTTCTTGCTGATAAAGGCGACACCGAGGTCTTTGAGTTTCGCATACATCTCCGCAAAGTCCAATAGGTTTCTGCTTATGCGGTCTATCTTCCAAACCACCAGATGCGAAAATTCTCCGGTTCGAAGCTTACTCATCATTTTCTGATAATCCGGGCGGTCTGTATTCTTGGCTGAGTACCCGGCGTCTCGAAAGATCTCATAGTCCTTGATATTCAAAACCAACTTTGTGTAATTAATCAGTTCCCGTTCCTGCACCTTCAGGCTGTCCTTGTCGATCTGATATACGGTAGATACTCGGATGTACAGCGCGGCCTTATCTTTCTTTGCAGAAATGGGTCCGTTTTTCTTCTTCTGTGCCATATGTGCACTCCTTTCGTCTTCAATGGATTCAAAGTGAAGATGAAAGAAAGTGGATGCAGTAAAGAATTGGGGCAAAAAAGGCTTAGATTGTAAGCAAAAAAAGAAATGGTAGAGCGTATAAGAAATCTTCATTTTATAAAGCAAAGCAAATCCCCTTCGGATGATAAAACATCATTCGGAGGGGATTTGCTTTGCAAGAATCAATGAATCTGATTTTGGACTCAATGTCTTTCATATTTACGTTGGAGAAGGAAACCACTTTGCTGTGTTTTCATATCTCACAAGAAATCATTTTGGCATATAAAAGGAGGAGCGGAAATGAATCAATTTTTGAAGGACCGTTACATCGACTTTAACATTACGGAAGTAGTGCAAACAGGGGATAGGTATGGCTTTGAAATTCAGCTGCATTACAAAGACGAGAGTACAGTTCGGTTTTCAGGCCCATTCTGCGACTCGGCAGTAGAAGCGGAGCATTCCCAGAAAGACCATGAGAAAAGCCTTAAAAATCATTCCTACATTATTGATCCTGATTTGAGAGTGAGCGAATTCTTTGAAGCATGGCTGAATCAGATTGCAAAGCCCAAGATATCCAAGGCTGTGTTTTCTGCATATGAGAACGCTGTCTAGTATATCGTTGGCCGTTATGGCAAGCTCAGACTGAGCTTGATGAGCGAGGCACATGTCGTTTCAATCTTTAAGGGTGCGGTAGAATGTCCTATGCGAGAACCTGCATTTGTAAAGGAAGTATTGAAAAATGCGCTGAAATTTGCAAAGAAGGTCGGTTATATCAATTATGATCCGGCAAGAGATGAGCTGTTATTTTCGGCATGGTTTATAGAAAACGACGGATTATCCAGTTCGGATGATATTGAAACATCTGAGGACGGATGGCCGATATGGGATTGCGGTGAGATTATTGACGAATACATAAAGGAGATTGGGCTGGATCTCATGGAGAATGAGTAGCCAATGTTATGCTAAAATAATGCGTGCTGGTTTTTTGTCTCATCAGAAGTCTGGTATTGCTATAATTAAAAAAGGAGATGCAAAAATGCGAGAGAAAAACACTGTAATTTATGAAAGGAATTCGTGGTATTTCCGCTATAAGATCATAAACGAAGAAGGGAAAACCAAGTATATGAAAAAAGGAGGATTTGAATCCAAAGAAGAGGCGGAATACGCAGCTTTTCTATTCGAGCAACAGCGAATGCATGATAATGATGCGGCAGTGCAACCAGGTATGCATGCCAGTTATATAGCATTCCGAGATTATCTGCAGGAGTGGTTTGACAACCGGGATAGTATTAAGGGAGTTACCCGCTTGGTTTATGAACGTGTTTTAGAACTCATTTTGCCGGAGATGGACGATATTTTGTTGGGAAGTGTCAACTCAAACTACCTGTCGCAGTTGATCGCAGCGATTTCCAGGCAAAGAGCCTCCTACGGAGAAAAGCTATACGAGCTTTTTAGTATGGCGATTGGAGACGCATTCAGACAAGAATTGATCGCCTATAATCCCATGGTCAATGTTAAGAAGCCGGCTCGTCCGAAAAAAGAATTGGTTCGTTTGGATGAGGAACAGCGAAAAACCTTATTTCGTGCTGTGTTTGCATGTGAAGGCCGGTTTGAGTTACTGCTAGCTCTTTTATGTGGGTTAAAGAAAGGGAAAATCTATGGGCTCAAGTTTACCGATTTCAATATAAATGAAAAGACGGTGCATGTGCAGCGGCAGGTACAGCCTGATATGGTGGGAGAGAGAAAAGGGTTGAGCCAGACAGAGAAAGAGTTGGGGGCGTTTTCCAGCAACCGGGTTTTATCGGTTCATCCACTTATATTGAGGGAGCTTCAATACAAGAAAGCGGCTATAGAGAACAACAAAAAAACATATGGGCGTCAATATCATGATTTTGGCTATGTCAGTTGCCAAAAAGATGGAAACAGAAGAAGTCCCGCATATATGAACAACATGCTTTCCCGGCTGTGTAAAAAGGCAGGCCTTTCGTCTTTGTCCGTACAGGATCTGCGGGATCAGTATGCTGCAATTTTGTTAGAACAGGGGCAAGCGAACTTTCTGCAGTTAAAAGGCCTGTTGGGGTACTCCACGATTGAGGATGTTTATGACCGTTACAGCGGTTTGGCTGATACGAGAACAGATTTAGCAGAGAGGGTGGATCGGTTATTTGCGGAATAAAAGAGAAAATGATAGCGATGCGAGGCAATGGGTGCTTATTGGGCTGGGAAGTAAGCAAGATCTCAAAGAGTAATAGAGGATACAGATTTGAAATAACATTTACCTTTCAACACGAGAGCCAAAGCAGATGGAAGGGTGAGTTTGATACTTTGAAAGACGCGGAGACAGAAAGGGATAAGGTGGTTGCCGCTTTCTATAATAATACTTTTATTATGGATGAGACGATCAGTGTTTCTGAATTTTATCTGCATTGGCTGGAGGAAATCAAACGTCCATATCTAAAGCACGATTCCTACCTTTCCTATAGGAACTGCGTCTATAACTATATCATGCCATATTGGAAAGGAAAAACGATTTGCCAGATAGATCAAAAAAGCGTGGAAACTCTGCTCTTTGTGACCGCAGAGCGCTCGTATAGCGTTGCAAGAAATTTGAAGGCGCTTCTAACCACTTCTATGAAATACGCATTGGAGAATCATTTTATTTCTACAGATCCTTCCATAGGAATCAGATTAAAGAGAAAGAAGGCAGTGGTATCCGGCCATCAGCAAGCTGTATACAGCCAGTGGCAAATGAGGCGGCTTCTTATTTGCAGCAAGGGCACATCCCTATACCTCCCCATTTTATTTGCAGCCCTTTTAGGATTGCGGATGGGGGAGATTATAGGCCTTAAATATTCGGATGTGAATTACATGCAAAAAACAATTCATATACAGCGCCAGCTTAGAGCGGCTCCAAAATCCTCTGTCGAAATTCCTCCAATAAAACTAAAACAAGAAGTTTCTACAAAAACTCCGGCAGGGGATAGAGTGCTAAAATTGCCTCAGATTGTATTGGAAGCAGTCATGAAGGAAAGAACGAGATATGAGATGTTACGGGATAGGCGAAAGAAAGCTTTTCAAGACCTTGATTTTATCTGTTGTTCCTCTTATGGAAAACCACGTAGCAAGAACTATTTCTGGGAGCCGTTCAAGGATTTACTGAGAAGCCACGGCTTTCCGGATATAAAATGGCATGGGCTGCGCCATAGCTATACCACGTTGCTGCTAAAGGAAAACTGCAACCTAAGGGAGGTGTCTCGATCCCTGGGACACACCAAAGCCTCGTTTACCGCGGACGTCTATGCTGACATGGCCACAATTATTCGGGGCATAATTCCTGATGTGGATCAATACTTACCCGAATATAAATCTTCGGACTATTCTCATGTGCTTTTTCCAGAAGCATATTTACGCAAACTTTTACCCGAAGCGTGTATATAAAACCCACACACTTCGGGTAAAGATATCGAACAAAGTATTCATTTTGGGGCTGTTGAACATGGGACAAAGGCTATAGTTGTATACTTTGTCAATTATTATGATTAGTATTGGCCCTAAAGTCGATATAAATCAGATTTACACGAAACTTGCTTTTTCTATTTTATAAAATGCCGTCAAAGTCACCTGACGAACGATACCAATGTGTCATTCCGGTGACTTTCTGGGATTCTTATGTATAGAAAGGGCAAGTTTTTTGTTTGTTGGCGTTGCTTTCCAGGAAGCACAAAAAATGCTGATATCAATATTACAACGGTATCGAGCAAGAAATTGCTCAAGCCCTGGAATTTGGTACTCCTGTAATAAAACCTTCTCATACTCATTCTGACTAATCAAGTGAGCACCTCCTCAATAAGAATACTTCAATAGAAGCTCACTTGAAATATGAAAGAGATTGAAAGAAATGAGATCGTGATAATTTCAGCAGTGTAGTTTCTGTTTTTGTATTGGCTGCCAAACAGCACTTGCGGCAACTTGCTCACGTTTTTCTTCGGGCAGATTTATGAAATCCAAAATATATTCGTTAGGGAAATAACTCTCGCAGTAAAACGGCATAACACCCTTGGGTACAATACCGATCTTATCGCTTGCCGTAAGGCGGGCAGCCATTGCCCCACCATCGTTCATCCAAACCGGAATGTTTTTGCGGGCCAAAGCAAGATAGAACTTGATGGCTTCTATAGAGCGGCCATAGGATTTCCCGGCTGCGACTAAATAAATCCCTTTTTCGTCTTCCCGAACATATAGAGAGATATGTGTTGCGTTTCCCCCGCGGCATACCTCCCAAGGATGGCCGCTTCCTTCTCTATTATGAAGCCAGCTATGAAAAGCCTCGGGAGAATCCTCATGAATGTGTCGAAGGCCTTCGTCTCTTCCATCGGCATTTTTGTAATACTGTTCTTTGGGGGATAACGTATTGCAGCCATCATAGCAATTGGCTTGGTACCCCAGGGAGCAGTATTCATAAAATATTCCGGCTGTCAAGCGTGGAATTCGTGATTTGGGTTTTTCAGCCTGTTCTTGTATCAGCATATACTTCAAAAAATCCTGAATGTCTTCTGATGAAATGTCGCTCAGATACTCTTGCCGGTATTCGGGAAAAATATCCCAGTAATCACTGCGGAGGATGGTTCCCGTCCTGTGCTGCGGCGGTAACTCAAGACTGACCGTTTCATTGTAAGTATGTGCTTGCAAACCGAAGATACAGTTTTTAACCGATTGAATCATCCATTTTATAAATGGTGTTACGTCATGGCCCCACGAACTTTTTTCATGCGGGTCGATTTGAATGACGGGCTGATGCTGGACAATAATGGCACGGAAATCGTTGTATTCCACAGCAACAAAATGATACCAGACTTTTTCTTCGGGATATTCACTACGCCACCAATCTTCCCATTCCTCACGATTTTCAATTTCTCCGCCCGTGAGCATTTCTTCATAGTCGCCGAAGTCTTCAATCGTTCCGCGTTCGGCACAAAGCCAAAGCTCACGGCGATTGTCATCACCACAGGAAACGATCTTTTTTAATTCGTGATAAAGCGTATCTATTAAGGCGAGGGAGGCTTTGTCGAATGCGCTGGTACCATCGCGCAGCCATCTTATGTAATGGTCTATTTGAGGTGCTGCTAGTTCTGTTTTTATCATTTGGTCATCTCCGAAAATTACTGTGCGCGGGGCAAAAAATCAGACATCGTTCATATGGATAGAAAAACCTGGAGAGTTTCAACCACGAACGCTGTTTTATTAATAATATCATATTTTGTTTTTCGCTTCCAACTTTTTACGGTGGTTGCCCTTGTTTGAGCGCGATGAGAGGCTTCCAGATAGATAGCCTATGATGTGATCGGAGAGTACAAAGCAAAAGACCAGAAAGAACGTTCGCATGAGTACAAAGATGAATGATTGGCGAGATGGAAGTATCCGTCTAGCGGAAACAACGGGAATCTAAACCGACACTATATTGAGTGGTGATGAATGAAGCTTCTATATAAAAGAAATGGAGAATCTGTAGTATGGTGGCAGAAAAAGAACAAAATCACAATAACGCTTGATTTTATTCGGAATAATGTTGATTTTATTCTGAATCCAAAGTATACTATATTTAAAGGACTTGGGAGGTGCTTTAATGGACAATGCTATGACTGTAAAGGAAGCGGCGATGCTGTGGGGGATCACTGAACGCAGAGTAACCATCCTATGTAAAGAAGGGCGGATAGAAGGGGCATATAAAAAGGGACGCGGTTGGGTGATACCTATCGACGCCGAAAAACCTGCGGATAGTCGCATTAAGACCGGTGCATATAGAAAAAGTAAAATCCAGCCGAATTTGCCGCTGCCGGTTGGAATTTCAGATTATCGATTGGCTTCGTCAGAATACTACTATGTTGATAAAACCATGATGCTCAAGGACTTTCTGGATGAACGGCCGATGGTGTCTCTGTTTACCCGCCCCCGACGTTTTGGCAAGACTTTAAATATGGATATGCTCCGCACCTTTTTTGAAAAGACGGACGAAGATACGTCGGTTTATTTCAGAGACAAAAAGATTTGGTCCTGCGGTAAAAAATATCGTGATTACCAAGGAAAATACCCGGTGATTTTCATCACCTTTAAGGATATAAAGCGGGACACTTGGGAAGAGACTTATGATCAGATCTCAAAGATTCTGAGGCAGGAGTTTGAACGCCATAGCGAGCTTTTGGAAAGCGAACATTGCAGTATATATGAGAAAGCATATTTTAAAACGGTGCTGGAAGAGAAAGCGGACAATACGGACATGATGATGTCTCTGCAAAGGCTTTCTCAAATGCTGGATGAGCATTATGATATCCCACCAATCATTATTGTTGACGAGTATGACACGCCGATCCAGCAGGGGCACATGAGGGGTTTCTACGATGAAGTAATCCTTTTCATGCGCAACCTCTTTTCAGGCGGCCTAAAGGATAACCGGCATCTTTCCTATGGCTTTTTAACGGGTATTCTTCGTGTGGCCAAAGAGAGCATTTTCAGCGGTTTGAATAATCTTGCAGTCAATTCGATTTTGGATAGTCGATATAGTGAATATTTTGGCTTTACGCAGGAAGAGGTAAAAGAGATTGCCCGCTATTATCATGCAGAGGAGAAGTACGGGGAGATCTGTGCTTGGTACGATGGATACCGTTTTGGGGATTCGGAAATATTCAATCCTTGGTCTGTCATCAATTATTTTAGAAATCATTGCCAACCAAAAGCCTTCTGGCAGTCAACCGGCAGCAACGAAATTATCGGTGAGGTTCTGGCGCATGCGGGGGCAGATATTTATGAACGCCTCAAAGCTTTATTGCAAGGAGAATCTTTCTTGACCTATATTGATACCGGTGTCATTTATCCTCAGATTCGAAACAATCCATCTTCCGTATACAGCTTTTTGCTGGTTGCCGGTTATCTGAAGATCGTAAGGGTAGATCCCGCTTTTAGCGGAGATTACATGTGTGAGGTGGCGTTACCCAACCAGGAAATCGCATTTGTCTATAACAAAGAGATCCTGCAAAAGTTAACTGATATCATTCCCCAAGCCACTGCGATTTCGATTCAGGAAGCATTGTATTCCAATGATGCGCAAAGACTGCAAAAAGAAATGCATAAGCTTCTTCTCCAATCAGCAAGCTGCTATGATGCAGCCAGAGAAAACTTTTACCATGGCTTTGTCCTAGGCCTTTGCGCCATGATGGATAACCGCTACTATATCAGTTCAAATGGCGAGTCAGGGGAAGGCCGATACGATCTTCAATTGTTACCCAAGTCGGCGAATATGCCGGGCATTCTGATTGAGCTGAAGGCGGCCAAAAATTTCTCCGGGGATAAACTAAAACAGCTCTCAGAGACGGCTTTGGCACAGATTGAGGATCGTAAGTACGATACCGATATGAGCTCCAAGGGTGTTAAAACAATCTTCAAGTACGGGGTTGCCTTCAGCGGGAAACAGGTGGAGATTACTACAAACTCTTTATGAGTGTCATTGCGTTGAAAAAATGGTGAAAGCACGTTTGTATAGAAATTGAGATTTCTAAAGACAAGACTTTGCTGAGCGACAGAGAATCAGACAGGACGCTATATTCAGGCGATATTCTGGGGACTCAATTTGGATCAAGTCCGGCACTTTGGAAAATCCAGAAAGGAACAGTAGATGAAGATATATATAACAGGAGATACCCATGGAAGGTTTGAACGGGTGGAACACTTTTGCGAGAGGTTTGAGACCAAACGTGAGGATATATTGATCATACTTGGAGACGCAGGGATTAATTTTAGCGGCGGCCGCTATGACAGGATGAAGAAAAGTTTTTTGGAAACGCTGCCGATTACAATTTTTTCAATCCACGGGAACCATGAGCAGAGGCCGTATACAATAGACAGTTATCAAGAAAAATTGTGGCATGGCGGAACGGTGTATTATGAAGAGGAGTTTCCGAATTTGTTTTTTGCAAAGGATGGGGAAGTATTTGACTTGAATGGAAAGCAGTCTATCGTGATAGGTGGTGCGTATAGCATTGATAAAATGATGCGGCTCAGGTATGGTTATGGCTGGTGGCCGGATGAACAACCTTCTCAAGAGATTAAGAAGAATGTGGAGCAAAAGCTCGATGAGCAGGGATGGAAGGTGGACGTGGTGTTGAGCCATACCACACCGCTGAAATATGAGCCAGTGGAAGTGTTTCTGCCTGGAGTAAACCAGAGTCAGGTGGATAAGACTACGGAGGTTTGGCTGGATGGCATTGAGGATAGGCTGGACTATGAGAAATGGTACTGCGGTCATTATCATGTAGAAAAGAAGGTTGACAGGATGGAGATCATGTTTGAGAATTTTGATGAGTTTTGCGGAAAATAGTTACGGTGCTCAAGAAGAGCTTAAAAGCCCATTGGGAAGCAATATAAACATGTGGTATTATCATCAAAGCCTGTGCGGTGAGTAACTTCCGTACAGGCTTTGACTCATACTATACGCGCTTCTCCGCTTTGTGGACTGTGCGGGGATAAATAAACAGGAGGCATACCATGCGATAACCTATAAATCACAATAATTGTTTACTTTGAGGTTAATGTGCGGTATACTATAAAACGAAAGCGAGGCATGAATTTTATGGATCATATGGTTTTATCGGAATACAAAGATTTGCTTGAACGCAAATTGAAGCTGGAAACAGAGCTGCAGTCCCTTGTGCAAGGCTACATTTCAAAAAAGACGATTAAGGGCAACACCTACTGCTATTTGCAGAATAGAGTTGACGGGAAACTGACAAGCCGATATTTAAAGAGTGAGGAAGTGGATGCGGTCACAGAACAGATTATGCGACGCAAAGAATATGAGGTGAAATTACCAAAACTGAAAGCCCGGCTCAGTGAACTGGAACAGGCTGCGGAGTTACTTGGAAAAAATATCAGCCGTCAGCTCATGCTTTTGAAGCTTAGTACAGGGATGGACAATTTGACAACGGAACAGAAAAGGCAGAGCTCATCCTTTGCCAGCGCTATGAACGCTGTTGAGGGAATTCCTGTCAGCGAACAAACAGCGCAGGACATTGAGGCTTGGCAAAACGGAAACAAACCTTTCCTTTCGATTTTTGAAGCGACGCTCAAGAGGTATGGCTTCTCTGCGGAGGTGTGAAATGCGAGATCCATATTTATATGATGACGCTGACGTATTGGTAAACCTTGGCGGCATCAAAGACCCGGAGCTTCTGCATAAAGCCGAGGCGGACATCACCAATTTAGCAATGATGGGCATCTATAACCAGCAGTATGAGAAATTCAATACAGACACGTTAAAAGATATCCACCGTGCCATTTTCGGCCAAATTTATGATTGGGCGGGGGAGTTCCGTACCATTCAGATGATCAAGCAGGAAGACGTTTTGGGCGGCGACACGGTTCGATATGCATGTCCCAAGGAGATTAAGAAGCAATTGACGGCATCTATGAAAGAAATCGCCAAGCTGAAGCGAAACGGCCAGAATGATAAAGATGTTGTATTTCGTCTGGTCAGGATCATCGCCCAGATTTGGCAGACCCATCCCTTTCGGGAGGGAAATACCCGCAACGTTATCGTCTTTGCGGTATTGCTTGCCAAGTCGATCGGCTTTGAGGTGGATCACGAGTTATTCAAGGCACATTCCGCTTATGTATGCAGTGCCCTTGTTTGGGCGTCGCAGGGGATATATGCAAAGTATGAGTATTTGGAACGAATTTTCTTTGACGCGATTCTCCATGACGATATAACTTCCGATGAAACAGATGTACCTGCCGCTGGGAAATATGAGAAGGTTGGTGATTACCTGGTGCGGGATTACAAAGAGCGGCCGCACGAATATCAGGATCATGATAGATCCAGAAAATAGGAGCAAGAAATGATGAACGGACAAAACAGATCTGATGTGAAGATTGGAGCGACAGTCAAGATTGTCCTGAAAGCGGGTCAACGTGCGGGCAAGCTGACGGAGGGAATTGTGGCGCGGTTGCTGACGAAGAGCAGTTATCATCCCCACGGAATAAAAGTGATGCTTGAAGATGGGCAGGTTGGTCGGGTACAAGAGATTATCGAATAGATGATTCCAAGTTTGTCATGAGGGAAAATGGTATGGGTCGTTGATCTGGGTCCAGAACATAGATAAATATTTGACTACGGTAACGATGAAGAACAATTGGCTTGAGTATGTGCTGCGATTGCTATTTAACCGAATATGTCTATGAGGATTGATATCCTTCGGCTGAGCGAGTGCGGCTGATAGCATATTGCTGTTGGGGGAAATATGAGTTTTGAGAAATGAAAACGGTATATGAGGAAATAAGACTTTGGACAATTCAGCCATTGGCAGTATGGGAACAACTGCAAAGAGATAAATCTTTTCGGTGTGATAGCCGCCTTGCAAAGTGTATGCAGGAGTGTGAATTTGAGTGCGCTTACCAATGGATGACAAAGCAGATGTGACGGCGGATCGGTGAACCTCCGGCTGGTGTGACTTATCCCATTTGGGCATGGCACACCCTAGAGTGGCAGCACAAAAAACCAGATCTTCGAAGAATGGAGTTTCGCAGTTACAAGGGAAAGCACGTTTGCATAGAAATCGAGATTTCAGCAGACAAGGTTTTGTTGAGCGATGAGATAGATTGGCATTTCGTACTAAATGATTCATATATGCCATCGGCGCAAAATCAGAAGGAACTCGACAGGCAATGGGAAGAGCTTTGAGCATTTGCCGGAAGAAGAGAAAAGAATTACAAAGGAAAAGTCCTGGGAATCTATATTTACCGTCTCTCCACCACTCTATGATGAATGGAATCAGACAGGGCGATATATTCAGGCGACATTCTGGGAACTCAATATGGATCAAGTGCGGGGCATCTGGTACTTTGGAAGATAAGCGTTACTTTTTAATCCTAAGAAGAGGGAGGTGAAACGTATGGCGAAATATTCGGACGATGAGATTAGAACGATGTCAAAGATAACCATTAAAATTGCGGCCGATTACCTGGGTATCTCTCCCAATATGCTGACTCTGGGAATGAGAAATAATTTGCTTCCAATTGGATTTGCGGTACATAATGAAGACCGATACAGGGACAGTTGGAGTTATACCATCGTGCCGGAACGACTGATCGCGTATAATCATGGAAAAATCAATGAAATACAGGTCGAGAACATCGAAAAGAACTTGAATACTATTATCAATCAGTTTGAAGAAATGAAACGTGACTTGGTTTTTCTATTAAGCGAAAAAGAGGAATAGGAGGGATAAAACAGTACGACGCCATCATAGGCCGGAATGCTGAAAAAGAGTTACAGGATAAAAATGTGGGAGGCCTGAATTCTCCACCAGAAGTATTTGATGAAATTCATATAGTGAAAAGCAATGCGGGAGAAGGAAAAGCAGAGCATGGGCGACAGGCGGAGGTGATACAATTGCCGGAAAAGCCAGTGATTACTATAACAAGGAAACAGATTTACGATGAAGCTTGGAAGATTTCTGTAGCGGGAATGGCAAAGAAATACGCGATGCCTTATGCACACCTTTTGAAACAGATTAAAGCGGCAGATATACCGATCCCGCCTTCTGGGTATTGGACAAAATTAGCGCATGGAAAGCCAACAAAAAAACCTGAATTACCAGGTTTGCCCGATGTTTTAGTGAAACTCTATGAAACAACTCCTGATACAAGAAAAAAGAAACAGGCTGTACAAGAACAAATTGAAAGTTTAAAATCAACGGATTCAATTGCATCCATTCCTCCGGATTTTGAGAGCGAACTGGTTGTTGAGACTGATGAGAAGATACAAATTGTACCGGAAACCCGGGAACGGTATGGCCAAACTTTCAATGTCTACGATCGTAAAATGTTATATCAAGAGGTTTGGAAGCAGCCTGTTACCGAAGTGGCAAAAAGGTATAGAGTTTCTGATGTTGCCATCCATAAGGTTTGTAAGTCACTTAATATTCCAACGCCTCCAGCAGGGTATTGGGCAAAGAAAAAAGCGGGGAAATCAGTGCCCAAACCAACACCATTACCTGTAAGTAATTATCCAAAGCATAAAGAAGGGGTAAGAACTGCAAAAAATGAACTTAAAAATGTGGATCCTGATGATCATCTTGCTTTTTTGGAAGCAGAGGAGCGATCCATTGCTTTTTCTGTTGCTGAACAGCTTCAAATTCCAGATGCAGATGCCAGATTGCACACTAAAATCATTTCCCATCGAAAAAAGGTTGTGGAATGGCAAAAAGAGTTGAAAATTAATAAAGCGAAAGGGTGGGGGAAACGCAATATGCCACAGGCTCCATTTCTGGCGGATACCATTTCTGAGGAAACGCTTTCACGTGTATGCCGTATTTTTGATGTGTTGATTAAGGCGATGGAGCCATTAGGATGTAGTCTGACAGATCAACTGAATTTTATAGTTAATGGTGAGACGGTACGGGTAACAGTCACGGAGGCAAAAGATGAGGTAAAGCATATTCCAACGAGAGAAGAAAATATTCAGTTACTCAAATATGAAGAAGAACGACGTCGTTATTCCTATGCCTCCAAACCCAATATCAGGAAATATGATCACCCCTATAATGGGCGTATTTGCTTTACGGTATATGGACAAAAATCTTATCACGATTGCAAATCCTATGTCGTAGAGGACAAGCTGGGAGAAATTATGCTTTCTCTTTATGAAGCCTCTGAACTTGTTCGGCAGGAAAGAGAAGCGAGAGAAGAGGCGGAACGCAAGCGACAGGAAGAAACGCGTGAACGCGAAGAACGACGGGAACGATATAATCTGGAGGTGGAGAGGACGAATGCGCTTGTTCATGCTGCCGAAGATTATGAAATTGCCTGTAAAATCCGTGCCTATATCAGCGCGAAAGAGAATTCCGGCGCCGAGGATGAAGAAACAAAAGCATGGATTATGTGGGCAAAGCAGAAAGTGGATTGGCTTGATCCGACCATTGCCCGAAAAGATGAATATTTAGGAAAACGGGAATATGAAAAAGATGAAGATGCGAAGAAGTTGAAAAAATCCTATTCTTCTTGGGGATGGTGAGTTGGGTGCATAAAATGAATGACGTAACAGGCTTCTCTTTTAAGCTGAAACAAAGCTTAAAAACACAAAATTTTTCTCCTTGCATATTGACTTTCCAGCTAAATTCCGCTATTATAAATATACAGAAAAGCGGTGTAGGGAAAGTGTCCCTGCACCGCTCGTTTTTTCCAGATGCAATGCTCGTGGAGTGAGAAAAACTTTCAATTAAAAGAAAACCCGCAAAAGAGCAGTAAAAATGCCTTTTGCGGGTTTTGACTTTAAGGATGGTGGGGCCATATTTCCCCGCGCTGGGAAAAGCGAATGATGCGGTCCCGGTAGGGCAGCGTCTGCGGGTCCGAGAAGATGCGATCAAAAATAGAAAATTGGGAGCCGAAATGCATGGGAATGATTGTCTTTGCGTCGGCGTGCTGTGTGAAATACTGCAAGCCCAGCAATGCGTTTTCTTCCTGTCGTGGGTCGACAGGAAGGAAGGCAATATCGATGGGGATTCCCTCCAGTGTGTCAATTTGTTTTTGAAAGCTTTGTGCCATCAGACGATTGGCCTCTTCCGGCTCATCGTTCCAGTGCCACCAGTTCAGATCCCCCGCGTGGTAGATACAGAGGCCGTCTACCTGCACCAGAAACGCGACGCCCAAATCCGTAGAGGCCAGCGTTTGGATCTGCAGATCTCCGAGGTCGCAGCTTTGTCCGGCGCCTACCCGCAGGCATTCTTCGGAAGTGGTGATATCATCCGACAGGACATACCGGATGGAGGGAATTTGTTTGCGCCATTGAAAGATATTGCGATTGAAATGGTCCGCATGGCTATGGGAGACAAAAACCACCGTGTCGTAATCTTGCAGCTCTGTTGAGTCAACGACGCCGCTCTTCAGGCCGCCGGAGCGTGGAGAATCGAGAAAATAATCGAATATCAGGAAATGTCGTTCCGTTTTCACCGCAAAGCCGCTGTTGTATAAATACCAAATGGAAACAGGCTCCATAAAATCATCTCCTTTGATTTGGAAATTGTCAAAAAGGCGCATGCCTCCCCAGCCGAGTTAAACTATTCCCTAAAAAGATCTTCCGGACGTTGGACCGGCATGTGCTGCATGTATCACCCAATGTATGGTCAGGGCAGACGGTTTTCTGTACAGCGCGAAAAAGGGCGGGGCGTAGGGCTCTTCTGGGAAGACTGTGGTCCTTCCGCTTGCGGGACTTCCATTTCGTCTTCCGGTTTCTATAAAATAAGCATACCACAGTTATGCGCCCCGGACAATTGCTTTTTACGCACTTTTGCGTTAGAATAGGACGGGTAAAGAGGTGTGGTATGGAACGAACCATTTGTTATCAGGGTGAGACAATTGCCTATCAACTGGAATGGAAACATGTGAAAAATGTGAATATTCGCGTTATGCCGAGCGGGCTGGTCTGTGTGTCTGCCAACCGGAAAGTCGCTTCCAGGGAAGTTGACCGGATCGTTTCCAGCCGTGCGGAGTGGATTTTGCGTGCCAGGACATATTATGCGGGACGGGCGGTACAGCAGATGCCTGTTGCCTGTCAAAGCGGCGAACCCGTGTGTTTATTTGGGAAGCGCTATGAGCTGCAGCTGGAACGTTCCAACCCGGAACGGGTTGTTCCGGAGGGAACTAGTCTGCGTATGTTTGTAAATGACCCGGCGGATTCTGCTCATAACAAACGCTTGTTTGAAGCCTGGTATCGCGCCGTTTGTGAAGCGGCCCTGACGCGGGCGGTGGAGACGGTGTATCCGCTTTTTCAAGCGTACAAAATTCCCATGCCGCAGTTTCGTATCCGCAAAATGAAGACGCGTTGGGGTTCCTGTCTGCCCGTCAAACGGGTGGTGACCATCAATCTGTATCTGGCGCAGGCCCCCGTTGCCTGTATGGAGTACGTGGTGGCGCATGAACTTGCACATTTGGTGCGAGCGGATCATTCTGCACAGTTCTACGCGGTGTTGGACGCGGTCATGCCGGACCATAAGGAGAGAAAACGTTTGCTGCGGGAACAGCGAATCAACTGTTATGCCGAATGATTCCTATATAAATACAAACAAGCCCCCTTGGCATACAATTTGCCGAGGGGGTGTTTTTATAGCAGTATTGCATTTCAAAAAGAGAAGGCGTCCCCGTGGAAACCAAATTTATTGGATTTTTTCCAAAAGACGCGCGTTGGTTTTGCTTTTCAGCTGTTTGGCATTGGTGCTGGCATGTGCGATCGGCGCTCGCTGTATTCAGACGGTTTGGACGGCGGCAGACGCCTTTTCTGCGCCGGTTTATCGTGTCCAAACAGAAGAGAAGCGGGCGGCGATCACGTTCGATGTGGAATGGAATGACCGGCAGATCGAAGAGCTGCTGGCAGTAGTGGAGCAAAATGGCGCGGCGGCAACTTTTTTTGTCACCGGTCGTTGGGCGGAGACACATGCCGATTCCCTGCAGAAAATCGCAGCGGCGGGATGTGAGGTTGGAAATCATTCCGACACACATCCTCATATGGCAAAGATGCCCGCAGAACAGATGATTGTGCAAATGGAGAGCTGTAATAGAAAAGTGAAATCGATTCTGGGGAGAACGCCTGCATTGTTTCGTTCCCCCTACGGGGAGGAAAACGCAGAAATGATGGCAGCTGCGGAAGAAGCGCGCCTGCTGTTTGTTCAGTGGGACGTAGAAGCGCTCCGTACAAAAGAAAATACCGGTTTAGGCGTTATTCAGCGCCCAATGCCGCCATAGTGATATAGTTGTACGGCTGATTAAAGTGGGGCAGGAAAAACAGATCCAGCAGCTTGAGCCGGTCAATGGTGACCTTTTCCTGTACGGCGAGGGAGAACATGTGGATGCCCATGGACATGTCATAGCGGGAAGCCATCTGCGCGCCGAGGATGACGCGCGTGTCGCGTCGGTAGACAATGCGGACTTTTACTTTTTCGTTGCGGTCCATAAATTGCGGCTTCTGGTAATCTTCAAAGTCGGCGGAAGCGACGTCAAATCCGAACCGGCGCGCTTTTTCCAGCGTAAGGCCGGTGGACACCATATGAAAGCCCCAGATGCTGATACCGTTGGAGCCCTGCACGCCCTCGGTTTCCACATGTCCGCCGCAGACGTTGTTGGCGGCTATGATGCCGGAACGCACCGCATTGCTTGCAAGCGCGATGTAATTGACGTCGTCGATGGAATTGTCGTAGACAGTGGCGCAGTCGCCGATGGCATAGACGTCCGGCAGGCTCGTACGCTGTTCTTTGTCCACATGGTAAGCGCCGTTTTTAAACAATGCGATTTGGTCCGCGCCCAGCTTGGCGTTGGGCTTAAAGCCGATGGCCAGCACCGCCATGTCCGCGTCAAATTCGCCCTGGTCGGTAATCACCTTTTCCACCTTTGTCTTGCCGGCAATTTTTGTAACCGTCTGGTTAAAAGCAAGCTCAATACCGTGGCTGCGCAGTGTTTCTGCCATCAGGCCGCAAAAATCGTCGTCGTAATAGCTGGAAAGGCAGGTGGAGGCGCAGTCGATCAGTACGACTTCTTTGCCGTTGCGCTTGAAGGCCTCGGCAAGCTCCACGCCGATATAGCCTGCGCCGATAACGGCGACCTTTTTGATCTCATCTGTATGAAGCTTATGAATGACTTCGTCCGCGTCCTGGTAGCGCTTGACCAGCTGTACGTTTTCCAAATCACATCCTTCAATTTTCGGAATGATTGGCTGCGAACCGGTTGCCAGAATCAGTTTGTCATAGGGTTCCTCATACTGGGAGTGGCTGGAGTCCTCCGCGTACACAATTTTACGGTCAAAATCAATTTTATTTACGAGTGTTTCCATATGGACAATAGCGCCTTTTTCCTGTAACAGTTTTTGGGAGGAATAGAACAGTCCCTCCGGCCCGGCAATTTGTCCGCCAATCCACAGCGCCATACCGCAGCCTAGAAAGCTGATGTTGGAGTTGGCGTCGAAAACGACTATTTTGCTGGAAGGGTCCAGATCTAAAATGGTGTTGACAGCGGCAGTGCCGGCGTGGTTTGCGCCGATAATGACAATCTTACTCATATTGCACAGTTCCTCACTTTCGTATTGGGTTTTGCAGAGAATAAATCAGATTGCTGCTAGTATGTACATATTTGGAAGGAATAAACATTTAAAAGGCCTGTCCGCAGAGCTTCCCGCAGGCCAGGAAAGCCAAAGCTTTGCCTGGTTCCGCGGGGAGGTCAATCGTCCAGATGTGTGTCACCCTGTACCAAAAGGCCAAAGCGAAGCAACGCGGCGATAATGACCAGAATATCTGCGGAGTGGTTGATTTTACTGCGGCAAAATTGTTTGGGGTCGTTGCGGGCCTGGCATACGCTGTTGCCGGAAAGCTTAAAATAGAAAAGCAGGGCCGAAATAACCATGATACTGGAAAGCGCCTGAAACGGAAGCGTTTTTGGCAGGCATTTGCACAGCTCCGGATCCGTGGCGGAGCAGATCAGTTGCTTTCGCTGAATACTGACAGAGTAATAAGACAGCAGAATTGCACCGATAATGACCAGGATATACCACTGTGATTTGTCTATGATTTTCAGCTGTTGCCGGGTTTCTTCCGGCAGATCGCTGATACAAAAATGATTCGTTTGGATCACCGCCTATATATTAGGTGTTCTATTCTATGCGAAAACGTATGGGGAAGTGAAAACATAATCCACTGTATCCACTCATAAGTATGAGAATACAAGAGACTGTCTCAAGCTGAGTGAAAAGGGTGGATTACATATGACGGAAGTGGTTCAGGAAAATGGTTTTACGGTTCGAAATGTCTTTTCGGATTCGCCAAAAGAAAAAGGCCGGCAGGAATTTGTCCGGAGGGTAGGGGCGGCAATGGAGACGTTTGACCGCAATAAGCGGACAGAACCGTCCCCTGCGGAGCATTGAATGGAGAAATAGGAACTGCTATAATGGGGTTGCCGCAGGACTGCGGCAGCTCCGTTTCTTTGTAAGGCGGGGTGAGCATGTGATTGCGATTTATGCGCGGCAGTCCGTTGAGAAAAAGGACAGTCTGTCCATTGAAAGTCAAATTCAGCTGTGTAAAAATGAAACCGCCGGGGAAACATACCGGATTTATCAGGACCAGGGATTCAGCGGCAAAAACATGGAGCGGCCCGGCTTCCAGACGCTGCTGAGGGATGTGCGGGCAGGGCAGATCACGAAGGTTGTTATTTATAAACTGGACCGGATGAGCCGTTCCCTCTTGGACTTTGCCAATTTGATCGCGCTGTTTAAACGGTACGGTGTGGAGTTCCAAAGTACGCAGGAAAAATTTGATACATCCACGCCGATCGGGAATGCGATGCTGAGCATCACCATGGTATTTGCCCAGCTGGAACGTGAAACGATTCAACAGCGGATTCGGGACAACTATTATACGCGCGGAGAAAAAGGATTCTTTCTGGGAGGTCCGGCGCCCTATGGGCTTTGTAAGGTTGAAACAAGGGTGGAAGGGAAAAAGACCCATACCTATGTACTGGATGAAGCGCGGGGACCGGTTCTGCGGCGGGTTTTTCACACCTATGCGCAGGGAGGCCGGTCTCTGGGACAGATCGCCAAAGAGTTGAATACGGAAGGGATTGCGGGCCCGCGGGGAAATACAAAATGGGATTCCGGGAAGCTGAGCCGCATCCTGCGCAACCCAATCTATGTCAAATCCGATGAGGATGTGTTTGCTTATTATAAAGAAAAGGGATGCGGCATTGCGTGGAAACCGTTTGCCGATCGGATTGGAAACGGCTGCTATTTATATGGAAAGCAGCCGGAAGGAGCGCGCGAGCATGGGAGTTTTGCGGGGCGGATCGTATCTCCCGCGCTGCATCCGGGGATAATCGAACCGGACGTTTTTCTGGCTTGTCAGCGCCTGCTGGACCGGAACAGCCCGTTAAAAAACAGCGGCAGGGGGAAAAACAGCTGGCTTTCCGGAATCATCTGCTGCGGGCGCTGCAGCTTTGCCATGACGGTGGATACAGGAACCACCTCCGGGGAAAAACGGAAATACTTTCACTGCAGCGGCAGGAAGAATACCGGGAACTGCCCCGGACATTCCATCGTGTATCATGTACCGGATGTGGAACGTGCGGTGGAGCAGCAGCTTCTCCGTATGGTCCGGTTGCATGGGAATTGGGCCTGCACGCCGCCGGCGCAGTGTACAAAAGAGGAACGGGCTCTGCAGGCAGAACTGGATCAGGTAGAAGAGCGAATCAACCGTTTGCTGGCGCAGCTTTCTGCAGGAAGCGCAGTAGTAGACGGTTATATTGGCAGAGAGATTGAAAACCTGGATCAAAAAAAGTTGGAATTGAACGCCTGTATTTTACAGAAGAAAGAACAAAATAAGCAGGAGGCGTTTCGCTTGGAAATTTTGGCGGAACAGTGGCCATCCTTTTCTTTAGAGCAAAAGAAAGTGATCGCAAAGCTTTTTATTGAAAAAATAGCGCTGACGGATGACGTCATAACCATTCGCTGGCAACCGCCGTTTCAGTTGCAGACTTAATCTTTTTACGCAATGATTTTCTTTTGCATCGTACGGCGATTCGCTCGACTGGAAAAATCTTCCGCCGGAACAAATTCACAGGAGGGTATTGTCCCAGGTGAGGCCGGGCTCCATTATACGCTTTCAAAGCAGTGCACTGAATACGCCGGCCGCGGTAAGAAGAATCGTAACATCCCTCCGGGAGGACGGCTATGAGCTGGTAACCGTTTCCCATTTGCTGGAATCAAATGAAAGATGACAGGAGAAAATAGTATGGCAAGAATTACACAGATACGAAAATGCAAGCGGCCGATCCGCGTGGAAAGCCGCACGGTAATGGATATTAATATGGATACGCGTTATTTTTCCATGTGGGTTTATGCGGCGGGGCAGGAAAGCGGTCAGGATCTGCGTCCGCTCAGCATCCAGCTGGATCATGAGCTGGCCAGCCAGCTGCAGGGGTATCTGGAAACATTTTTGAAGAAGAAAGAATAGATAAATTTTCCAGTCCATCTACATATTTACGTGTCTGCGGCAAATACTGATTTCACACCCGTTCTGCGGGAAAACGGATTCGGCTGCGGCCGGTTTGGAGTGTTCGAGACAAATGACCGACATTTTGCTCTGCGGAAAAAGAAGCGACCATTCCCTTGCGAAGGTGCTGCTGCCGGCACTGGCGCGGTACGGCGAAGTCAGCTATTATCATCCGGAGCTTTTTCAAAAAAGCGGCAAAGGAAAGGAAAAATTTCTGATCTGTGATTGTGAGCACATACCACAGCTGCAGGCGGAGAGGGGAATTCTCCTTTTTAAAAACAGCTTTGAGGCGGAAGAAAAGCTGCGGATACCGCCAGGGTTCCTGTGTGTACTGGAACCGCAGAACCTGAAGGCCGCCGCGCTGCTACAGGAGGCGGGAGCCGCCGCGATGACCTGCGGCATGAGCGCGAAGGATACGCTGTCTATCTCCAGTCTGGACTACGGTGCAGCTGCGATGAGCCTGCAGAGAAGCGTTCCCACGCTGACAGGAGAGATTGTGGAGCCGGGGGATATAACGGTAGAGGTGGGCGATGCCCTTAGCCCGCGGCAGATTCTTTCCATATGTATGGTGCTGCTTCTGTCCGGTGTGGACGCCTCCAATGGATACCGGATTTCCTGACAAAACAACATGAAAAAATTAACAGTCATAAAATCACTCCAAGGACGCAAAATAGGAAAGCAAACGCAAAACAAATCAAATCAAAAATAAAAACGTTTAAGGAGTGTATTGATTATGTCTAGTAATAAGAATGTTGTTCCTGAGGCTCGTGAAGCACTTGACCGTTTTAAGATGGAAGCTGCGGCGGAAGTCGGCGTGAACCTGAAGCAGGGTTACAATGGCGACCTGACCTCCAGAGAGGCTGGTTCTGTTGGCGGCCAGATGGTTAAGACCATGATCAAGAAGTACGAAGAGAGCATGAAATAAATGTTTCCCCGAAAGCGCCATACCAAACGGTATGGCGCTTTTTCTATCAATAAATAAAAATTTCCGCAGACAAAGCGCCTGCGGAAACGCAAAGTGGTTCAGCTTTCATAATCTTCAATCAATTGGTTCAATTGTTCGCGGGTTGTTACCAAAATACCCTGTTCCAAAAGGGTCTGGTCGGCCTCCGGCAGTGTAACGACCGCTACGTCAATTTCGTCATATGGAAATTGACTGTCATTCAAAAAGATTCCGATATGTCCCTGATAACTGCGGACAGTATAGGTTTCTCCGCCGCTTGCCATGGCGTATGCGCCGCTGCTTTCTTGACTTGACGCTTCCTCCGGGGTATAATACATTATATTTGAGCTGGATTCCTCCGGCGGTACAGTCGCAAACCATTTGGCGGGATATCCCATCAGAAGCATACCGATTAACAGTACGTCTATGCTCGCCAAAACAATCATGAGCTTTTTCACATAAATCACCTCAGGTCTATTATTTGGTAATTTCAGTCAAATATGCAAAGTCTTTGCACATTCTATGAAGAAGGTTGGGAGGTGGCGCTTCATGCGAAAAACCGACATCAATCAGTTTGGCAATACGGGACCGCTGAAAGACCGTGCCGCGGCTGACACGGCAGGCTCGATCGGGAAGATCATTGGAAAAGCGTTTTTAACCTTAATCGCAATTTTAATGGTGACAGGAATTATCGTCGGGACGTTTTTAATCTCCTTTATCTGGAGTATGAAGGACGAAACGATCAGTTACGACCTCAACAAATTAAAACTGAATTACACCAGCTTTATTTATGTGAACGACGACAATGGAAATCCGGTGGAATACCTGAGCCTGCACAGCAATGAAAACCGTATCTGGGTCAGTTACGATCAGATTCCTCAGGCGATGAAGGATGCAATTGTTGCCATTGAGGACAAGCGGTATTGGGAGCATGAAGGCGTGGACTGGTACCGTACGTTCGGCGCGGTGACGCATCTCTTCTCACAGGGGAGCAGCTACGGCGGTTCCACCATCACACAGCAGCTGATTAAAAATGTGACAGGTGACAAGGACGTCAGTCTGACCCGTAAAGTCAAAGAGATTTTTCGTGCGCTGAACCTGAACAAAGCGTACAGCAAAGAGCAGATTCTGGAAACGTACCTCAATGTAGTGCCCTTTGGCAGCGGTACGAACGGCGTGCAGGCTGCGGCGAACCTATATTTTGACAAGGACATACAGGACTGCGATATCGCAGAGTGCGCCGCCATTGCGGGGATTACGCAAAACCCGTCCCGTTATACGCCTCTGGTCTATCCGGAAAACAATATGGGCCGTCAGCAGACGGTGCTGACGGAAATGTACAATCAGGAAAAGATCAGCAAGAAGCAATACGATGAGGCAATGGAAAAATCCAGAAATATGACCTTTGTCGGCAAGCAGAAGGAAGAGGGCGGCAGCAGCACACAGATCTGGAACTGGTATGTAGAGACCATGTTTGAAGACGTAAAGGAAGATCTGATGGAGCTGTACAGCTGTACCAGCGCCAAAGCAGAAGACATGATCTATCACGACGGACTCAAAATTTACAGCGCTATGGAACCCGAAATGCAGGAAACTGCGGAAGAGGTCATTAAAGATCCGGAAAACCTGCCGGAAAACCATAAAATTGATCTGGGTTATATGGCAATGGACTATAATGGACGGGTGCTGGCGGTAGTCGGCGCGCGCGACAAAACCAGAAACCGCCCGATGAATCTTGCAACCGACGCGCAGCGCCAGCCCGGTTCGACGATTAAGCCGATCGGCGTTTACGCGCCGGCAATCGAGATGAACGCCATCAATTATTCCACAATCGTGGAAGACGAACCCCTGGAAAATTGGAGCGGCAATAAGCCGGGCCCAAAAAACTTTGATAATCGTTATCTGGGGAGCATGACGGTAGAATTTGCGCTGGAAAATTCCCGGAACGCCCCGTCGGCGCGCATCTGTAAAGAGATTACGCCGGACGTCGGTTATACGTTTTTGAAGGATAAGCTGAACTTTAAAAGCTTGCAGCCTGCGGACAACGACCTGGCTCCCATCGCCGTCGGCGGAATGAGCGAGGGCGTTACCGTGCGTGAAATGACCGCCGCGTTCCAGATTTTTGCAAACGGCGGCGATTTCTATAAGCCGTACACGTATTACTATGTGGAAGACCACGACGGAAACGTCATTCTGGATAACCGTACGCCGGAGCCGGTGGAGGCAATTTCTTCACAGACGTCTTCTGTTATGCATAGGCTGTTGAACCGGGTCATTGTCGGTTCCCAGGGAAGCGGAAGCAAAGCGGCCATTTCCGGCTGGGAGGTATTCGGCAAGACCGGAACCACAAACGACCAGAAGGACAGCTGGTTCATCGGCGGTACGCCATACGCTGTTGCGGGCATTTGGACCGGATACCGGGACACGCCTACCGCGATGAATAATACGGAGAAAAAGTATGCCATTTCTATTTGGCAGAAGATTATGGCAAATTATCTGGAGGACAAAGAGCCTCTGAAATTCACATATGATGAAGAAGTAACGGCGGCAACCTTCTGCCAGCAGAGTGGAAAACTGGCGGTTTCAGGCGTGTGCCCGAAAACCGGGACCGGTTGGTATAAAAAGGGAGAGTTCCCCGGAAAATGTGAGATTGCGCATGAGGTGGAAAATCCGGAAGAAAACGCAGAGGGCGAGGATGGAGAAACTTCAACCACGCCGCCGGCAGAATCCAATCCTCTGGAAACGCCTTCCGACCCCGCCCAGACAGAACCGCCGGTGGACTCCGGAAACCATCAGCCGGAGCCGCCGAACCACACGCCTTCGGAGCCAATGGAGCCTCCGGTCAGCGTGCCCCCGGACGACAGCGTTTATGTGCAGCCGGGCAACGACGATATGGTTCCGCCGGGAGTGGTCCCGGTCGGATAAACCAAAGGGATGCGACGCTTATCAAGGGCGCGCATCCCTTTTTGCAGGGTAAAAGCGCCCAGGCTGCATCAAGCGTTTTGACAAGTGTTTTATAAATTACTGTGCTAAAGCGCGAATTGTTGTATTTTTTGATATTGAATGTCTAATCAAAAAATGGTAAACTGTAAAAGTATTTACGCTGTTAAGGCAGCGGCGTATCCGTTCCATGCGAAAATCCGCCGTGACGGATGAGACAAAAATTGAATCGGCGGCAATATAATATAGGGAGTGCTTGTAGATGGTACAGATAGCGGTTATGGGCTATGGCGTAGTTGGATCCGGTGTGGTGGAAGTGCTCACTACGCACACAGACAACATTGCAAAGCGTGCAAAAGAAGAAATACGGATTAAATATATTCTGGACCTGCGGGATTTCCCGGACAGTCCTTTTGCAGATACTTTTACAAAATCCTTTGAGGATATCATTAACGACCCTGAAGTCCGCGTAGTGGTGGAGGTTATGGGCGGTCTGAACCCGGCGTTTGAGTATACCAGGCGCTGTCTGGAAGCCGGCAAGAGCGTCGTCACCTCCAATAAGGAGCTTGTTGCGGCAAAGGGTGCGGAGCTTTTAAAGCTGGCACAGGAGAAGAACGTCAACTTCCTGTTTGAAGCGAGCGTCGGCGGCGGCATCCCGATCATCCGCCCGATCAGCCAGTGTTTGGCGGCGAACGATGTAATCGAGATCGCCGGTATTCTCAACGGCACGACAAACTTCATTCTGACCAAAATGATTCACGATCAGATGGATTTCCAGGACGCGCTGGCCCTGGCGCAGAAGCTGGGATATGCGGAGCGCAACCCGGCGGCGGATGTAGAAGGGCACGACGCCTGCCGCAAAATTTGTATTTTGGCTTCTTTGGCCTTTGGACGCCATGTTTATCCCGATCAGGTGCATACAGAGGGCATCACCAACATATCTTTGGCAGATGTGGAGTATGCGGACCTCTGGGGCGGCGTGGTCAAGCTGATTGGCCAGGTAAAGATGGCGGAGAGCGGTAAGCTGCAGATCATCGTCTGCCCGATGTTTGTCCCGCGTGAGAGCCAGCTGGCAAATGTGGACGACGTTTTTAACGGTATCATGGTGCGCGGCGATTCCACCGGCGACGTGGTGTTCTACGGAAAGGGCGCAGGCAAGCTGCCGACGGCCAGTGCGGTTGTGGCGGACGTCATTGACTGCGTCAAGCACTTTAAAGCCCGGAAGTACCTGTTCTGGAGCGACGGTTCTCCGGAGTATGTGGAAAATTATCTGGATGATAAAGTCAGCATGTTTGTGCGCGCCAAGGCGGACAACGAGGCGCTGGCCCTGGGCAATGCAAAGCATCTGCTGGGCGGCATCAGCCAGCTGATCCGGAAAAACGCACAGCCCGGCGAAATCGCTTTTGTAACCGATCAAAAACCGGAGCGTGAAATCCTTGCCGGACTGAGTAAGCTTTCCGAGCTGGGTGTAACGGTTGAAAACACCATCCGTATCGGCGAGCTGTAATAGAGAGAAACAAGAGGTAGGAGAGTTAGAATTATATGATTAGAATACAGATTCCGGCGACCAGCGCAAACCTTGGTTCCGGATTTGACTCACTGGGAATTGCGTTGACGATGTACAATCAGGTCTGGATGGAGGAATCCGATACGCTGGATATTTCCTCCAAGGATGACATTGTCATTCCGACAGATGAGAGCAATCTGATTTTCTGGGCTGCGAAGCAGGTGTATGAGCAATGTGGCCGCAAGCTGCCGGGGCTGAGACTGATTCAGCAGAACGACATTCCGATGGCGCGCGGTCTTGGAAGCAGCTCCGCCTGCATCGTGGCCGGTATCCTGGGCGCGAACCGCCTGCTGGGAAGCCCACTCTCCCAGACGGATCTCATCAATCTGGCGGCGAAGATCGAAGGCCACCCGGACAATACCACGCCCGCAATCGAAGGCGGCCTGGTTGCTTCCGCAATTGAAGCGGGCCGGGTGTACAGCGTAAGCGTACCGGTTTCTGAAAAAATCCGTTTTGCCCTTTTTATTCCGCCGTTTGAGCTGAAAACGGAAAAGGCGCGTTCGGTTTTGCCGGAACAGTATCCCCGTGCGGACGCCGTTTACAATCTGTCCCGTTCCGCTTTGATGACCGCCTCTTTGTTCTCCGGAAAGCTGGAAAATCTGCGCGTCGCGGTGCAGGATAAAATTCACCAGCCGTACCGCTCCGGCCTGATTGACGACCTGGACAACGTGTTCCGCCTCAGCTATGAGCTGGGTTCTCTGGGAACCTATATCAGCGGCGCCGGCCCCACAATTATCTCCATGGTTGATTCCGCGGATACCGATAACTTTGTCAAGTATGCCGGCAGCCACCTGGAGGAAAAGGGGATTACCGGCTGGCAGATCAAAATTCTGAACGCTGATTCCAAAGGCGCCCAGATTTTCATGGCCTGATCGACTGGGGAAATTACCGGGAGACCGGTTTTGATAGATGAAGCGCTTTCCTAAAGGCGCTTTGCAGATTTTATTCATTCAGAGACGGAGGATGAACCAATGAGCCTTATAGTCCAAAAGTTTGGCGGCAGTTCCGTAGCCAACGCCGAGCGTGTGTTTAACGTGGCCAGCATCGTCACGGAGAAGTACAAGGAAGGCAACGACGTCATTGTGGTAGTGTCTGCACAGGGCGACACGACGGATGATCTGATTACAAAGGCAAACGAAATCAACCCCAATGCGAGCAAGAGAGAGATGGATATGCTGTTGACTTCCGGCGAGCAGATTTCTGCTTCCCTGCTGGCGATGGCGATTGAAAAGCTGGGTTTCCCGGTGGTTTCTCTGCTGGGCTGGCAAGCAGGCTTTTACACCAGCTCCGCGTATGGCACAGCCCGCATCAAGCGAGTGACGCCGGACCGTATTAAAAAAGAAATTGACAAAAAAAATATTGTGGTTGTCACCGGATTCCAGGGCGTCAACCGCTATGATGATATGACGACGCTGGGCCGCGGCGGTTCCGACACCAGCGCCGTGGCGATTGCAGCTGTGATGAACGCCGATCTCTGCCAGATTTATACGGACGTCGAAGGCGTCTATACCGCGGACCCGCGCAAAATAAAGGATGCGCAGAAGCTCGACGTGATCTCTTATGACGAGATGCTGGAGCTGGCGTCCCTGGGCGCGCAGGTGTTGAATAACCGTTCGGTTGAAATGGCAAAGAAATACAACATCCAGCTGGAGGTTTTGTCCAGCCTGAAAAGGGCAAAAGGCACAATTGTGAAGGAGGCAACTAAAGTGGAAAAGATGATGATCAGCGGAATTGCAAAGGACGAGCGCGTTGCGCGTATCTCCGTCATAGGCGTGCCGGACAGACCGGGCCTTGCGTTTAAGATTTTCTCCAAGCTGGCGGCGAAGAACATCAACGTCGATATTATTCTACAGTCCATCGGCAGAAATGGCACAAAGGACATCAGCTTTACCATTGACCAGGATAAGCTGAAGGAAGCCATTGAGCTTCTGAATCCCTATGTGGAGCTGATTGGCGCGACCAGCGTGGTCTACGATGAAAACGTTGCAAAAGTTTCCGCCGTTGGCGCGGGCATGGAGACCCACCCGGGTATCGCCGCAGAGATGTTTGAAGCGCTGTATGAGGCCAACATCAATATTCATATGATTTCCACCAGCGAAATCAAGATTTCCGTTCTGATCGACCGTGCGGACGCAGATAAGGCGGTCGCAGCGGTTCATGAGAAATTCTTCAGCGATTCTATCAATTCCTGATAGGTTACATAGTAATCAAGGCGGGCTTCTAGATCAGAAGCCCGCCTTTAATATTTTTCGCTTAAATTACTGGCGGATATGGTTCTTTTTTGTTTAATATGATATAATACATACCAGTCCTTTTGGAAAAAGGAAGGAGAGGAAAAATGGATATTAAATTGATAGATGCATATCTGCAGGGCGGTTCCTTAGAGGGCTACCAGGTATTTGGCGCGCATCTGTGCCACGAATATGACCAGGACGGCGCCCGTTTTACGGTGTATGCTCCGAATGCGGCCCGGATACGGCTGATCGGGGATTTTAACGGGTGGACGGGTTACGATATGGACCGGCATCCTTCCGGTGTTTGGAGCATTTTTGTGCAGGGTGTGCAGGAAATGCATATGTACAAGTATCAGATTTACACGGCGGAGGGGGAAACCTATGATCGCGCGGACCCCTTTGCGTTTTACAGCGAGCTGAGGCCCAATACAGCTTCTATTGTGTACAATCTCAATGATTTCCCCTGGACAGACGAAACATGGCTGCAAACGCGCGACAAAGGCTATAATAAACCGCTGAGTATTTATGAAGTACACGCCGGGTCGTGGAAGATCAAAAACCTGCCGGAGGACGAACGGTTTTACCGGTACGACGAACTGGCGGAATTGCTGATTCCCTATGTGAAAAAAATGGGATATACGCATATCGAGCTGCTGCCGCTGACGGAGTACCCGTTTGATAAGTCCTGGGGCTATCAGGTTACCGGGTATTTCAGCGCGACCAGCCGCTATGGAAGGCCGAAGGACTTGATGTATTTTATCAACCGCTGTCATGAACAGGGAGTAGGCGTGATCCTTGACTTTGTGCCCGCGCATTTTGTTACGGACTTTTACGCGCTTCACCAGTTTGACGGCGGGTTTGTATACGAAAGCGAATATCAGGACGCGCGGTACAGCGAATGGGGAACGGTTCTGTTCGACTACACAAAGCCGCATGTGATCAGCTTCCTGAAATCCGCCATCAATTTTTGGATTACCTATTACCACTTTGACGGCATCCGTTACGATGCGGTTTCCAATCTGCTGTACCGGAATGGGGACACCAACAGCCCGGTTAATGAAACCGGCGTGTGGTTCCTGAAAAACTGCAATTACGCTCTTCAAAAGCGCCACCCGGACGTCATGTTGATTGCGGAGGACTCCTCCAACTTCCTGAAGGTGACGGCTCCGGTCGAGTATGGCGGCCTGGGATTTGATTACAAATGGGATCTGGGATGGATGAACGATACGCTGGATTATTTGTCCGTTCCCGCGACGCACCGGTCCGGCGTGCACAATAAGCTCAGCTTTTCCATGGGCTATTTCTACAACGATATTTTTCTGCTGCCCCTGTCGCATGACGAGGTGGTACATGGGAAAAAGACGGTTATCGATAAGATTGCCGGGACCTATGAGGAAAAGTTCCACCAGCTGCGCACGCTCTATTTGTATATGTATACCCATCCCGGCAAAAAGCTGAACTTTATGGGGAACGAATTGGCGGAATTCAAGGAGTGGGACGAAGAAAAAGAGCTGGGATGGAATCTGCTGGATTATCCGGCGCACAAAGATTTTTATCAGTATATCCAAGCTCTGCAGCATTTGTATCTGGAAGAAAAAGCGCTGTACAAGGAGGATTACCATCCGCAGAGCTTTACCTGGTTGGATGTCAATAACGCGTCTCAGTGCGTTTTTGCATACAAGCGCAGCGATCTGGATAAAAACGATCTGTACGTTGTACTGAATTTCTCCAACAGGATGTATGTCAACTACCATCTGCCGGTTTCCCATTACGGGGTATACGGCGAGCTGATTAATACGGACGATATGGCGTTTGGCGGTAAGGGGAAAGTCAATGCGGAAGAGTTGCGCGCCTCCCTGCGCGGCGGCAAATACGTGCTGGAGCTGACAGTCGCGCCGTTCAGCGCCTGTATTTTCAAGCAAATTCCAAAGCCGAACATTCCGGCGCTGAAGAGGCCGGGAATTGGTATTTCCATACAGGAACCCGCGAGTATGCGCGGTTCCCTTGCGGAGTACGAGTAAGCATAAAAAAGCAGCCGGGTTGCAATCCGGCTGCTTTTTACGTTCATCAGAGAAGATGGATGCCGTATCCTTCGCAGGCGTTGCGCATGCTGTCGGGCCAGACGGAAGACTGCACCTCGCCGATATGCGCCTTTTGCAGCAATGCCATACAGATACGGGACTGTCCGATTCCGCCGCCCATGGTCAGGGGCAGGCGGCCTTCCAGCAGCATGCTGTGGAACGGCAGTTCCGCGCGGTCTTGGCAGCCGGAAAGCTCCAGCTGGCGGCGGAGCGCGTCCGCGTCTACCCGGATCCCCATGGAGGAAAGCTCCAGGGAACGGTTCAGGACCGGATACCAGATGATGATGTCGCCGTTCAGGGACCAGTCGTCATAGTCGGGCGCGCGTCCGTCGTGCGGCTTACCGGATTGCAGCGCGCCGCCGATTTGGGAAATGAACACTACGCCGTATTCTTTTGCGGCGATGTCTTCCCGCTGCTTTGGCGTCAGGTCGGGATAACGATCCTCCAGCTCCTGGCTGGTGACAAAGGTGATTTCCTCGGGAATAAAGCAGTCGAGAGCAGGAAAGCGCTCCTGTAAAGCTGCCTGGGTTTTATGTAATGCGCCCATGATACCGTGTGCGGTATTTTGCAGGGTTTCCATCACGCGCTCTTCTTTTGTGATGACTTTTTCCCAGTCCCACTGGTCCACATATACGGAATGCAGATTGTCCAGTTCCTCATCGCGGCGGATCGCGTTCATATCGGTATACAGGCCGGTCCCGGCGGTGAAGCCATAGCGGGCCAGCGCCATGCGCTTCCATTTTGCCAGGGAATGCACGATCTGTACGTCCGCGTGAATCTCTGCTACGTCAAATTGGACAGGCCGCTCCACGCCGTTCAGGTCGTCGTTTAAGCCGGTTTCCGGCCGGACAAAGAGCGGAGCGGAAACACGGGTGAGGGAAAGGGCGGAGGCCAGTTCCCGCTCAAAGGTGTCCTTTGCGAGTTTGATCGCAATTTCCGTCTCTATAATATCGAGTTTGGAAGAATAATCCTTGGGTAAAATCAAATTGCTCAAAGCCATGTCAGTAACAATCCTTTCTGTCGCGGGGGGCAAAAAGAAAAACATAGCCGCAAGGGGCTGTGTTTTCCAGAACACGCTCCGCCGCCGGAATCATGTTTTTCATTATACCTCTAAAAAGCGCTTTTTGCAATCATTACGCAAAAGTAGAGCCGTCGTTTTCGGAATCCATGAGCAGGTTGATATAGGCCAGGTAGGGTTTGGTCTGCGGGGTAACCTCCGCCTGCCCGGACATGGCAGCCTGCAGGTCGTCCGGCAGTGCCATAAAGAAGCGGTTTACCTCTTCGTGTAATCGTAAATATTGGTACAGCTTGTCATCCATAAAAGTCGCCGTCCGCATAGTTGTTGTGTTCCATCAGGTAATCGGCGTGACGCTTGAGCTCCTCGTAGGACCGGATGTGATGTTCCTCGCGGCTGACGATTTCCCGCAGGTATTCGGGCAGAGAAAGGTAGTATTTCCGTGCCTGTTCATCGGTGTTGATGAAGTTTTGAAAGTCGGTTGGCATAAACTGCCTCCTTTCTGTATTCAGCTGAAAATTAGTATGTTCCAAATATGCGGCAAAATGCGTTATAAAGGCGCAGAGAAAGCATAAGTTAATTTTTTAACGTTTTCTTTCAGCGCGGTTTTTCGACATTCAGCAATTTGAACAAGGCTGTGATGGAGCGGGACAATTTATGGCAAATTTCTGACAAGAATGCGCATTTTCTCATTTTCCCCGGTGGAAGCTCTTGCATAATCTTCAGGATTGTGATATATTTAACATACACCTTAAGTCAATGATTAACCCGTTGATCCAGCCAAACAAACGGGTTAGTGAATAATGAAATGGAGGAACAAAATCATGTCTAAGAAAATCGTGTTAGCAGGTGCTGTGCGTACTGCAATCGGTAAAATGGGCGGCTCTCTGGCCAATGTCCCGGCTGCCACCCTTGGTTCCATCGTTATCAAGGAAGCTCTGAAGAGAGCGAACGTCGCTCCGGAGCAGGTTGATGAAGTTCTGATGGGTTGCGTTCTGCAGGGCGCTCTGGGCCAGAACGTTGCGCGCCAGGCTTCTGTGAACGCAGGCGTTCCGATTGAAGTTCCGGCTCTGACCGTTAATAACGTGTGCGGTTCCGGCCTGAAATGCGTGAACATGGCTGCGGCGATGATCGCGGCTGGCGAAGCGGATATCGTTGTCGCCGGTGGTATGGAGAACATGTCCTCCGCTCCGTATGCAATGACCCAAGCCCGTTTTGGCTATCGTATGAACAACGCTACCATCATCGACACCATGGTGAACGACGCGCTGACCGATGCGTTTAACGGCTATCACATGGGCATTACCGCTGAGAATGTGGCGGAAAAGTACGGCCTGACCCGCGAAATGCAGGATGAATTCGCCGCTGCCAGCCAGCAGAAGTGTGAAAAGGCGCAGGCGGAAGGCCGCTTTGACGATGAGATCGTTCCGGTCCCGGTCAAGGTCAAGAAGGAAACAGTCATGTTTGCAAAAGACGAGGGCCCGCGTGCCGGCGTCACCGCAGAAGGCATCGCAAAGTTGCGCCCGGCGTTCAAAGCGGACGGCAGCGTAACCGCTGCAAACGCTTCCGGCATCAACGACGGCGCCGCTGCAATCGTTGTGATGAGTGAAGAGAAGGCCAAGGAGCTCGGCGTCACCCCGATGGCAGAGTGGGTTGCCGGCGCTTCCGCAGGTGTTGAGCCGTCCATCATGGGCATCGGCCCGGTTGCCGCAACCAACAAGGCGATGGCAAAGGCCGGCCTGAAGGTTGCCGATATGGACCTCATCGAAGCAAACGAGGCGTTCGCGGCGCAGTCCCTCGCTGTTGCGAAGGATCTGGAACTCGATATGTCCAAGGTAAACGTCAACGGCGGTGCAATCGCTCTGGGTCATCCGGTCGGCGCTTCCGGCGCCAGAATCTTGGTCACCCTGCTGCATGAGCTGCAGAAGAGAGATTCCCAGTACGGCCTTGCTACCCTCTGCGTAGGCGGCGGCATGGGCGTTGCGGCGATCGTGAAGAACTACAAATAATTAGGAGCGATTAAAACATGAGCTTTGTGAAATATGAGCAGACGGGCTTTGTGGGCGTTATGACCATTGACCGCGAAAAGGCTCTGAATGCATTGAATTCCGAGGTCCTGGCTGATCTGGAAGCGACGATCGACGCGATTGATCTTGACGCGACCCGCTGTGTGGTTCTCACCGGCGCAGGCCAGAAGTCCTTTGTCGCCGGCGCGGACATCGGCGAGATGAGCACCCTGACCAAGGCGGAGGGCGAAGCTTTCGGCAAGAAGGGCAACGATGTGTTCCGCAAGCTGGAGACTTTGCCGATCCCGGTGATCGCGGCTGTCAACGGTTTTGCACTTGGCGGCGGCTGCGAGCTGTCCCTAAGCTGCGACATCCGCCTGGCTTCCGAGAACGCGGTATTCGCACAGCCGGAAACCGGTCTGGGCATCACCCCTGGCTTTGGCGGCACGCAGAGACTGGCCCGTACAATCAACGTCGGTAAGGCGAAGGAAATGCTGTATGCCGGTACGAAGGTAAAGGCGGACGAAGCGCTCAGCCTCGGCCTTGTCAATGCGGTGTATCCGGCGGATGAGCTGATGGGCGCGGCGATGAAGCTGGCGGAGAAGATCGCGAGAAACGCTCCGATCGCGGTCCGTGCTTCCAAGAAGGCTGTCAATGACGGCCTCCAGGTCAACATCGACGAAGCGATCGTCATCGAAGAGAAGCTCTTTGGCAGCTGCTTCGAGACAGAGGATCAGAAGAACGGCATGACCGCTTTTGTTGAAAAGCGCAAGCCGGAACCGTTTGTCAATCGATAAGTTCGTTTCCGCAGCAGGTACTGCGCCGCATGGCTGGCGCAGTACCTTTATACGGGATTTTAACATAATCAACAATGATTCAGGAGGTTTTTCATCATGAAAATTGGCGTTATTGGCGCAGGCACCATGGGCTCCGGCATTGCACAGGCATTTGCACAGACCGAAGGTTATGAAGTAAAGCTCTGCGACGTAAAGGCGGAGTGGGCAGAAGGCGGCAAAGCAAAGATTGCAAAGGGCCTCAATAAGAGAGTTGCAAAGGGCAAGATGGAGCAGGCTGCCGCAGATGCGATCCTGGCGAAAATCACCACCGGCACCAATGAGATCGTCGCGGACTGCGACCTCGTTGTGGAAGCCGCTCTGGAAAAAATGGAGCTGAAGAAAGAAATCTTCAAGCAGCTGGAAGCCATCTGCAAGAAGGATTGCATCTTCGCCACCAATACATCCTCCCTGTCCATCACAGAGATTTCCAACGGCCTTGACAGAGCGGTTGTCGGCATGCATTTCTTCAATCCGGCTCCGGTTATGAAGCTGGTTGAGGTTATCGCCGGTGAGACCACTCCGGAAGAGACCGTGAAGAAGGTTATTGAAATCTCCGAGAGCATCGGCAAGACCCCGGTGCAGGTCAACGAAGCGGCTGGCTTTGTTGTCAACAGAATCCTGATCCCGATGATCAACGAAGCAGTCGGCATCTATGCAGAGGGCGTTGCTTCCGTTGAGGGAATCGATACCGCGATGAAGCTCGGTGCAAACCATCCGATGGGCCCGCTCGCTCTGGGCGATCTGATCGGCTTGGACGTCTGCCTGGCAATTATGGAAGTTCTGCAGGCTGAGACGGGCGATCCGAAATACCGTCCGCATCCGTTGCTCAGAAAAATGGTCCGCGCCGGCAAGCTCGGCCAGAAGACCGGCAAGGGATTCTACGATTACACCAGATAAGAAATTGTTTGGCGTAAATTTGAATTTGGAGGAACAGGTATGGATTTCGTACTGAGCAAAGAACAAGAAATGGCCCGTACGCTCTTCAGAGAGTTTGCGGAAAATGAAGTAAAGCCCCTTGCACAGGAAGTGGACGAAACGGAGCGTTTTCCGGCTGAAACTGTTGAGAAGATGCAGAAGCTCGGCTTCCTGGGCATTCCGATGCCGAAGGAATTCGGCGGCCAGGGCTGCGACACGCTGACTTATGTGCTCTGCGTGGAAGAGCTTTCCAAGGTTTGCGGCACCACCGGCGTTATCGTTTCCGCGCATACGTCTCTGGGCGCGGACCCGATCAAGAAGTTCGGCACCCCGGCGCAGAAAGAAAAATATCTCCGCCCGCTGGTTTCCGGCGAAAAGCTGGGTGCGTTCGGTCTGACAGAGCCGGGCGCGGGCACGGATGCTTCCGGCCAGCAGACCAAGGCGGTTCTTGAGGGCGACCACTATGTCCTCAACGGCAGCAAGATCTTCATTACCAACGGCGGCAAGGCCGATATTTATATTATCTTTGCGATGACCGACAAGAGCAAGGGTACAAAGGGTATTTCCGCGTTCATCGTGGAGAAGGAGTTCCCGGGCTTTAAGATTGGCACCAAGGAGAAGAAGATGGGTATCCGCGGTTCCTCTACTACGGAGCTGATCTTCGAGAACTGCATTGTTCCGAAGGAAAACCTCCTCGGTCAGGAAGGCAAGGGCTTCGGCATTGCCATGCAGACCCTGGACGGCGGACGTATCGGTATTGCGGCGCAGGCGCTCGGCATTGCGGAGGGCGCGCTGGAAGAAACTGTAAACTATGTCAAGGAAAGAAAGCAGTTCGGCAGACCGATTGCGAAGTTCCAGAACACGCAGTTCCAGATTGCCGACATGGCAACCAAGATTGAAGCAGCCCGCTATCTGGTATACCGCGCGGCGGTTGCGAAGGACACGCAGAAGCGTTTCTCCGTAGAGGCTGCGATGGCAAAATTGTATGCCGCGGAAGTAGCGATGGAAGTAACCACCAAAGCGGTACAGCTCCACGGCGGCTATGGTTACACGAGAGAATATCCGGTTGAGCGCATGATGCGCGATGCCAAGATCACAGAGATCTACGAAGGCACCAGCGAAGTGCAGCGCATGGTTATTTCCTCTAACGTAATTAAATAGTCGATAAAGGCCAAAAGGAGTGAAATTTGTTGAATATCGTAGTTTGCATTAAGCAGGTTCCGAATACCAATGAAGTGAAACTGGACCCCGTTACCGGTACCCTGATCCGTGACGGCGTGCCGAGCATCATCAATCCGGATGATAAGGCGGGTCTGGAAGCCGCTCTGCGTCTGAAGGACGCACAGGGCGCGCATATCACAGTTGTTTCCATGGGTCCCCCGCAGGCGGACGCCGCGTTGCGTGAGGCGCTGGCAATGGGCGCGGATGAGGCAATCCTCGTTTCCGACAGAGCGTTCGGCGGCGCCGACACTTGGGCTACCTCCACAACGATCGCCGCTGCGATCAAAAACCTCAAGTATGATCTGATCATCACAGGCCGTCAGGCGATCGACGGCGATACCGCACAGGTTGGCCCGCAGATTTCCGAGCACCTCGGCATTCCGAACATCAGCTATGCGGAGGACATCCAGGTAGAGGGCGATTCCGTCATTGTCAAGCGTCAGTATGAGGATCGCTATCACATCGTGAAAGCGAAAATGCCCTGCCTGATTACCGCTCTGACCGAGTTGAACAAGCCGCGTTACATGACGCCGGGCGGTATCTTCGATGCATACAGAGAAAAAGAAGTCAAGGTTTGGGGCCTGAAAGATATTCAGGTTGACCAGGCGAATATCGGCCTGAAAGGCTCACCGACCAGAGTTTTCCAGACATTCACAAAGAGCTTGAAGGCGGCTGGCACGGTTGTCCAGCTTGATCCGGAAGAGTCCGCGGATTACATGATTGAAAAGCTCAAGGAGAAGTTCATCATCTAGTTTGCAGTGTGAATTCGTTTTTATATCATTCAGTAATTGAAAGTGGTGAGCAAAATAATGAATATTCAGGATTATCAAGGCGTATTTGTATTTATCCAGCAGGTTGATAATAAAATCACCGGCGTTTCATATGAGTTGCTCGGCAAAGCGAAGGAGCTTGCCGCCGACTTGGGAACCGAAGTCACCGCTGTTCTGCTTGGCTATCAGGTGGAAGAGCTGTGCCCGAAGCTTGCCCGCTACGGCGCGGACAAAGTCGTTCTGGTGGATGACAAGGCTTTGGAGCCCTATACCACAGAGCCTTATACCCATACGATGTACAATGTAATTGAGAAGTATAAGCCCGCTGTGGTTCTCTACGGTGCAACGGCGATCGGCCGCGACCTGGCGCCGCGCGTGTCCGCCAGAGTGCATACCGGTCTGACCGCAGACTGCACGAAGCTGGAAATCGATCCGGAGAACAAGAACCTGAAGATGACCAGACCGGCGTTTGGCGGCAACATCATGGCAACCATTGTATGTCCGGAGCATCGTCCGCAGATGGCGACGGTCCGCCCTGGCGTCATGCAGAAGATTAAGCCGGTCGACGGCGCTTCCTGCCCGGTGGAAGCGTTCAATCCCGGTTTTGAGCCGAACAATAAGAACGTGGAAGTTCTGGAAGTCATCAAGAAGGTCAGCGATAAGATTGACATTCAGGATGCAAAGATTCTGATTTCCGGCGGCCGCGGCGTTGGCTGCCCGGAGAACTTCAAGCTGCTGCAGGATCTGGCCGACGTTATTGGCGGCGAGGTCAGCGCGTCCAGAGCTTGTGTTGATGCAGGCTGGGCGGAAAAGGATGTTCAGGTTGGCCAGACTGGTAAAACCGTCCGTCCGAACCTCTACATTGCGTGCGGTATCTCCGGTGCGATCCAGCATCTCGCCGGCATGGAGGATTCCGATGTGATCATCGCGATCAACAAGGACGAAAATGCCCCGATCTTTGAAGTGGCGGATTACGGTATTGTTGGCGATGTTGCAAAGGTTCTGCCGATCTTCACAGAGAAGCTGAAGGAAGAACTGGCGCTCCGCAACGCGTAATTTTTGGAAAAGTAAAACACCCTTCTGCACGAATTTGTGTAGAAGGGTGTTTTTCATTACATTAAGAAAATAGCCAGAATTTCCGGTTCTGGACGCAACAAAAATTCATTCCTGCCAGACCAATTGAAAAGTATTTAAAGATGGTAAAACGAAACTGTTTTATTACATCGGGAAAACCATCAGGTTTTCCACCTGTGAATGCAGTAAAAACTTCTTTTCTGCTGAGTCAACCAAAAAGCACACAAAAATCATGTATATAAAGCCATTTTATGAATTTTTATAAACTTATCCCGCTTATTTGATAATTTATGAAGAAAACGATTGGTTTTGTAGTATAATGGAAAAACAGAATGTTTGAAAGGCGTGCGGGGTAGGTATGAAAAAAAAGCGGTTAACGATCCATCTGTTGTGCTGTGCGGAAAGTCTGATTTTGCTGGTTTTGATTATGTATACAACGCTTCATCTGCGGGAGCAGAGTCCTTTTGCTTGGATCATCTGGGGGTTGCTTCTGGCATTGATGGGAATCGGAATTCTTACAGAGGTTCTGTTTTATCAGTGGCATATCAACCCTTTGAAAAAACTGCGAGCTGCATTTGTCCGTCTTGTTCATTCGGAAGACCAGGAAGCAGTTCCGGAGGACGCAAACGCTGATCTGCTGGAAATAGGCGGCTTGATTCAAAAGGAGTGCGAGCGCATACAGAATCAGCTGGAGTATTCTGAGCAGCGCTATCGCCTTATGGCCAAGCTTTCCAACGATGTAATATTTGAGTTTGATTTAAAAAATGATACAATCTGCGATTCCAATGACTGGAATATTTTGGCGAGCGGGAAACAATTTGTGCAGGGAACGATTGACCAAAAGGTGGTTCATCCAGAAGAAGCAGACCTGTTTTATGATTTTTTCCGGGGTCCGCAGACTGTTGGGGAGTTGAAAGAGGTTCAGCTTCGGTTATACTCGCGAATCTGCGATGCTTACGAATGGACGCAGATTCGCGGTATTGTTTTGGGTGATCGGGAAGGGAAACCGGAAAAAATTTTAGGGCGAAGGCTGAACATCGATAAATTGAAAAAGGAGTCGGAGGGCCTGCGTGAAATGGCGCAGCGCGACTCGACGGGGCTCTATAACAAGCTGACAGCGGAAACACGCATTCGGCAGATCCTTGCCGGGGAGCCTGAGCAATCCTGTGTCCTGCTCCTCATTGATATTGACCACTTTAAAAAGGTCAATGATACGCTGGGGCATCAGGTAGGGGATGAAGTTATACAGGAAATTGCCCAAAAATTGGATGCTCTCTTCCGGGAAGATGATATTATTGGTCGTTTTGGCGGGGATGAATATATTGTTTTATTAAAAGGAAGGCCTGTTTTCCCCCGCGATGGAATCTGTAATTGCTGTAACAGGATCATTAATGTTTTCCACAACGCGGAGGTCGGAAAGAAATACGGCTATTCGCTTTCCTGTTCTATTGGGGTCGCTCTTTATCCGGAGGACGGTACAGATTTTGAAACGCTGTTCCAAATGGTGGATCAGGCGCTCTATACGGCGAAACGTTTGGGAAGAGACCGTTTTGCTTTTTATCAGGAAGATACCGCAAAGCAGTAAAGAGAAACTGTACCACATGGCGTGATATATAAAAATTCGATCAACATGACGATTCCCCCCGCTTATGGCGGGGGGAATCACTTTTTTATCTTATCAATTTTTCCGAGATAAAACATGCATGGTGATACAGATTCTTGTATCTGTTTATTTAGACAATCCCATTTTATCCTCTTTGAAAATACGCGCATCCATCGGTTTTAAATCAGGAGAAACAAGCGGCTTTTGCGGCATGTGCGCAAAAATGTCTTTTTCAATATCGACGCCGGGCGCATATTCAATCAGAGTGAGCCCGTCCTCTTTGAGCTCGAAAACAGCGCGTTCCGTAATATACATAACCGGCTGGCGGTTCTTCTTGGCGGTTTTGGCGCTGAATGTAATATGTTCCAGATCGGTCTTGAATTTATCAATGCTGCCGTCGGAGAGGATATGCAACACACCGTCTTTGACTTCGGTTTTTAACCCTTTTGCCGTAAAGGTACCGCAGAAGAAAAGCTGTTTGGCATTCTGGGAGATGTCGATAAATCCGCCGCAGCCCGGCAGCTTTACGCCAAATTTGGAAACATTGACGTTACCTTCGGTATCGCCCTCCGCGAAGCCGAGGAACGCCTGGTCCAGGCCGCCGCCCTGATAGAAGTCAAACATGGAGGGCTGGGACATAATGCAGCGCGGGTTAAGGCTGGCGCCAAAGTCCAGACCGCTCTGCGGGCTGCCGCCGGTCAGACCGGATTCTACTGTCAAAGTAAAGTCGTTTAAAATACCTTCTTCTGTTGCTACGGAGGAGATATATTCCGGGATGCCGATTCCCAGATTGACGACGCCGTTCTTTTTGAGCTCCAGCGCGGCACGGCGTGCAATAATCTTCTTCGGGGACATGGGGGCGGGGGTAAACTCACCGGCGCCCATGCGGTGCTCGCCGGAAAAGCCGGGATTGTACTGGGTGCCGAATGTCTGCATGTGATATTTCATATCGCTGACAACCACAACGGCGTCGACCAGAATGCCGGGAACTTCTACCTTCTGCGGGTCCAGAGAACCGGCTTTGACCACGCGCTCCACCTGTGCGATGACAGTGCCGCCGGAATTCTTACAGGCCTGTGCGACCACCAGCGCTTCCGCTTTGACGCCCAGATGTTCCATAGAGATATTGCCGTCCTCATCGGCGTAGGTGCCGGAGATGATCGCAAAGTTTACCGGCTGGTTCTTATAGAACAGATATTCTTTTCCGCCGATTTCCATCAGCTCTACCAGATCTTCCTGCTCTCGAGTGAGATCGTTCAGCTTGCCGCCCAACAGGCGGGGATCGACAAACGTACCCAGCCCGACGTGCGTAATGGTGCCGGGCTTATGCGCGGCCGCGTCGCGGAACATGTGTGCGGTGACGCCCTGCGGGAAATCGTACGCAATGATTTTGTTTTCTGCAACCATTTTGCCGAGCTTGGGAGCCAGTCCCCAGTGTCCGCCGATTGCGCGGCGCACCATTCCTTCATGCGCAAAATGGTTCAGGCCTTTATCCTTTGAATCGCCTTGTGCGGCGCAAAAAAGCAAAGTCAGATCATTCGGAGCGCCCGTCTCCAAAAAGCGCTGCTCAACCGCCATGGCGATTTCTTCCGGGAAGGAAGCGCCAATGAATCCATTCGTCGCCAGATTTACTCCATTGGGGATCAGATCCGCTGCCTCTCTGGCAGTCAATACTTTTACAGACATGAGCAGTCCTCCCATTAAACTTCTTTTCAACTGTTTATTTGCTTGTTAATATTATATCATACTGAGGAAGAAATTCAAGGGAGAATCCTGCTTTTCCAGTAGGAATCTGTAGATTTATCGCTTTTAAACAAAGTCGCCTGCAATTGTTCTCAAAGGATAAACATGTGTTCCAGATGTTCCAGAAATATTTTGCATCCGATTACAATTAGAACGATTCCGCCAATGACTTCTGCTTTGTTGCAGAATAGTGTGCCAAATTTTTTTCCGATTGCAATCCCACAGGCGGATAAAAGGAAAGTAATTAAGCCGATCAAAGACACAGACAGCAGCATCGCCGGAAGGGTGGCCGCGCCGACAGCGGTTGGCAGGATGATCCCGGTAGCGAGCGCATCGATACTGGTTGCGACCGCCAATGCCATAACGGTTCTAAATCCGATTGTCTCTCTTTGACATTCCACAGCGCCTTCTTTCTGTTTTTTCCGCGCTTCCAGCAGCATTTGAATGCCGATGTAGGACAACAAAATAAGGGCGATCCAGTGGTCTACGCTGCTGATCAGGCCTTCGCCGGCTTTACCGATGCCCCAGCCAATCATGGGCATTCCGGCCTGAAAAAGACCGAAGCTGACCGCCAGTTTTGCTGTAAATTTGGCGTCGACCTGTCTGGTGACGGCGCCGTTTGTAATGGATACCGCGAAGGCATCCATGGAGAGTCCGACCGCAATGCCAATCAAAGATATGTAATCCATTTCTCTACCCTCATCCTATCATCGTTCATGTTGTTCGCCTGTTTGGTCAGGGGCCAATAAGAGAGTATGTACTGATCCGGTAAAAAATGCCCATCTGCCTGCCAATCCATAAGGCAGGAAATTTATTTTACAAAATGTTTGCCTTTTTGTCACGCGAATGGTAAAATAAATGATAGTTTAGCTTAGCAATGTGTGAAAGTATACGAACATGAAAAGACAGGGGGAACAGCAATGATAGCGGTGATTGACTACGGAGCGGGGAATCTGCAAAGCGTGGTAAAAGCGTTTCATTATATAGGCTGTGATGTGAAAGTGACGGCGGACAAAGAGGAATTGATGGAAGCGTCGGCAGCAATTTTACCTGGGGTGGGTGCGTTTGGCGATTCGATGCGATGCTTAAACCAGTCGGGGATGGTGCAGCCGGCGCTGGATTTCATTGAAAGCGGAAAGCCGTTTTTGGGGATTTGCCTGGGCTTGCAGCTTTTGTTTGAGGGAAGCGAAGAGGATCCCGGTGTCCCCGGATTGGGCGTGTTAAAAGGAAAGATTTGCAAAATCCCGGAAAAAGGCCAATTAAAGGTTCCCCATATCGGGTGGAACTCGCTGAATATCCGCAAGCCGGAAGGGCTTTTTCAGGACTTGGAAGAGAATCCGTATGTGTATTTTGTTCACTCGTATTATTTGCACGCGGAAGACCGCGACGTCGTTTCCGCAACAACGGAATACGGCGTACAAATTGACGCCGCCGTTCAAAAAGGCAATCTGTTTGCCACGCAATTTCATCCGGAGAAGAGCGGACGCACGGGACTGAAGATGCTGAAAAACTTTGTATCCCTGATAGACCGGGATTGAGGAGGAAGACGCCATGTATGCAAAAAGAATTATTCCGTGTTTGGATGTCAATAACGGGCGTGTGGTGAAAGGAACCAATTTTGTCAATCTGGTAGACGCCGGAGACCCGGTTGAAGCAGCGAAAGAGTACGACCGCCAGGGAGCGGACGAGCTGGTGCTGCTGGATATTACCGCTTCCGCACAGGCGCGGGGCATCATATTGGATATTGTCAGTAAAGTGGCGGATTCTATTTTTATTCCCTTCACGGTGGGCGGCGGTATCCGCACCGTGGACGATTTTACAGCCTTGCTGCGCGCCGGTGCGGATAAGGTTTCCGTCAATTCCGCAGCAATTAAAAATCCCGCGATGATCGGTGAGGCGGCTGCAAAATTTGGCAGCCAGTGCGTGGTGTGCGCGATTGATGCGAAGCGGAAGCCGGAAGGCGGATGGACGGTTTATCTGAACGGCGGACGCGTGGACACCGGATTGGACGCTGTGGAGTGGGCAAAAAAAGCGGCGAGTCTGGGCGCAGGGGAGATTCTGCTGACCAGCATGGATTGCGACGGCGTAAAGAACGGGTATGATTTAGAACTGACTGCCGCTGTTTCAGGAAGCGTCAATATTCCGGTTATTGCTTCCGGAGGAGCCGGAAAGCTGGAGCACTTTTATGACGCGTTTACCGAGGGGAAAGCGGACGCAGTCCTTGCTGCATCGCTGTTCCATTTTGGAGAAATCAGTATACCGGAGTTGAAGACGTACTTGACTGGGAAGGGAATATCTGTCAGAAAATAAACACAGGGAAAGATGAAAAGCCGCTCACAGTTGTGAGCGGCTTCCGTTCTTCATATAAAACCACCCGCGATGGAACTGTCCTTTGATCTTGGTACAGTTCATTGACGGGTGGTTTTACTTTACACGTTAATTTTCATATCGCCTTCCTTAATCCATCCGATTTTGCGCAGGGCAAAATCAATCAGAAGCGTCAGGATGGCGGGCGCAATAAAGTGCATCAGAATCACCTCTACCCAGATCTGCCACTGCGGCATGGTTCCGCTCATCGCTGCGAATGCACCGAACTGGCCAACCAGTCCGCTGGTGCCCATACCGGCTCCGGTCGCAGTATTGGTCATTCGAAACACGCAGGTGGAAATGGGGCCGAGAATCGCGCTGGCCAGCGTGGGGGCGATCCAGATCTGCGGTTTGCGCATAATGTTGCTGAATTGCAGCATGGAAGTTCCGATTCCCTGAGAGAGCAGGCCGCCCCATTTGTTTTCACGAAAGCTCGCCACAGCGAACCCGATCATCTGGGCGGAACAGCCGACCACAGCGGCCCCGGCGGCAAGTCCATTGAGGTCCAACATGATGCAAAGCGCCGCAGAGCTGATCGGCGCAGTCAAAACCATACCGACAATTGCAGAGACCAAAATACCCATCGGCAGAGGGGAGAGCTCTGTCGCGTGGTTGATGACCGCTCCAAGACCGCTCATGAAGCTCTGGATGTAAGGGCCGACCAGCTGGCCGGCAATACTGCCGGTGATGATTGTCACCATTGGCGTTACCACGATGTCCACCTTGGTTTTACCACTGACCAGGCGCGCCAGCTCCGCACCGACCACCGCCGCGACATATGCGCCCACCGGACCGCCGGCCTGGTAGCCGAACGCGCCGCACACCACACAGGAAAACACCACCAGGGGCTTGGATTTCAGTCCCCAGGCAATCGCCGCGCCGATGGCGGAACCAACTACCGGAGAGGACGCGGCAGCCATTGCGGAATAAGGCTCCAGAAAGGAGAGAAAGGGAATCTTACCCAGCTGGGACATGATCAGTCCGATGATGAGAGAGGAAAACAGGCCCAGCGCCATCGCGCTCATCGCATCGATAAAGTACCGCTGAAAAAATTTCTTTACCAGCTGAAGCGCCTTGTTGTCCGTTGTTTTTTCCATTTCCATGTTCTGCACCCATTTCTAATATATTTTGTTCCGCCTCCTGTAAAGCGGCAAACAAATCCGGACAGACAGAAAAATAGCGGCTATGCGGGAATAAAACCCACATAACCGCTACTTCTTCTACAATACCGGATATGGTTGGTTGGTTCACACCGCGCACGCCTCGCCAGCAGCGCGGGAATCATGACAATATTACGCGATATAAAAAGCTAAAATCAGATGACGCCTTCCGCCATCATGGTATCTGCGACCTTTACAAAGCCCGCAATGTTGGCGCCCACAACGTAGTTCTTCGGATAGCCGTACTTCTCCGCGGCATCCGCAGCGTTTTTAAAGATGTCCTCCATGATGCCCTTCAGCTTGGAATCCACTTCATCGAAGCTCCAGTGAAGACGCATGCTGTTCTGGCTCATCTCCAGAGCGGAGGTTGCCACGCCGCCGGCGTTGCTGGCCTTGCCCGGGGCAAAGAGGACATTGTTTGCCTGCAGGTACTCGGTCGCCTCAATGGAGGTCGGCATATTCGCGCCTTCTGCAACCGCGTAAACGCCGTTGGCAACCAGCATCTTCGCGTCGTCGATCAGCAGTTCATTCTGGGTTGCACAGGGCAGCGCGATGTCGCACTTTACGCTCCAGACGCCCTTGCCTTCGTGATACTCAGCGTTCGGACGGTAGCTCTTGTACTCGCTCAGGCGGGCGCGCTTAACTTCCTTGATCTCCTTGATTGCCGCAAGGTCGATGCCTTCCGGATCGTAAATCCAGCCGGTGGAATCGCTCATGGTGACTACCTTGCCGCCCAGCTGCTGTGCCTTCTGGCAGGCGTAGATCGCCACGTTGCCGGCGCCGGAGATGGCGATGGTTGCACCATTGATGCTCTTACCGTTCGCTTTCAGCATGGCGTCGGTGAAATACAGCAGACCGTAGCCGGTTGCTTCTGTACGGGCGAGGGAACCGCCAAAGTTGAGACCTTTGCCGGTGAGTACGCCTTCAAAGGCATTGCGGATTCTCTTATACTGGCCAAACAGGTAGCCGATCTCGCGGCCGCCCACGCCGATGTCGCCCGCCGGGACGTCGGTATCCGGGCCAATGTGGCGATAGAGCTCTGTCATAAAGCTCTGGCAGAAGGCCATGATCTCGCGGTCGGATTTGCCCTTCGGATCAAAATCGGAACCGCCCTTGCCGCCGCCGATCGGCAAACCGGTCAGGGAGTTCTTGAAAATCTGCTCAAAGCCAAGGAACTTGATAATTCCAAGGTTGACGGACGGATGAAAACGCAGGCCGCCTTTATACGGACCGATCGCGGAGTTGAACTGTACGCGGTAGCCGCGGTTGACCTGTACCTTGCCGTTGTCGTCCACCCAGGCGACGCGGAATTTGATCTGACGCTCCGGCTCTGTGATTCTCTCCAGAATACCGGCCTTTTCGTACTGGGGATTCTGCTCAATCACGGGCTCGAGGGATTTCAGAACTTCTGTGACAGCCTGAATGAATTCCGGCTCGCTTTTGTTCAGGCGGATGACGTTTTCCAACTGTTCGCTCACATAAGACATACTTACACAGCCTCCTATATTTCATTTCCATTCATTAGTATACCCGCAAAGCCACGGTCCGCTGCGCGGAGCAGGGTAACATTATTGTTAGAATACGCATGAAAAAACGGCAGTTTGCAGGCTCCATTTTTTTTACTTCAACAGTTTAGCATATAGATACCGCTTTTTCAAGGTTTTCTTGTGGGAAAATCAAAGTTTTTTCAAGTGTTTTGCAGGAAAACAGAGTGGATGTTGCATGATGCCTGTGTTTTCGCCGGAAATCGGAGGAATAATTTTCAAAATTTGTGCATAAACATAAATCGAATCCTGCCCCGTAAAAATGATTGACACAACCTGTCAAATAGAATAAAATAAAAACGATATACGGCTGATTTTCGCAGCCACAGTAATTTGACAAGGAGGTTCTGCATTCAGGAACAGCCTTGTTATTTTTATTTTTAGGGGGATACGGCTTTGAGCAAATACACCAAGGAAGACATCATCAGGATCATCCGGGAAAACGACGTCAAATTTATCCGGATGCAGTTTACAGACATCTTTGGTACACTGAAAAATGTTGCAATCACAACGAGCCAAATTGAAAAAGCGCTGGACAACAAATGCATGTTTGATGGTTCTTCCATTGAGGGCTTTGTGCGTATTGAGGAGTCCGATATGTACCTCTGGCCGGACCTGGATACCTTTGTCATTTTGCCCTGGCATACGCAGCGCGGCAGAATTGCACGTGTGATCTGCGATGTGTATAAGCCGGACGGCACTCCGTTTGAGGGCGATCCGCGCTATATCCTTAAAAAGGCGCTCAAAGAGGCTGCAGATCTGGGCTACAGCTTCAATGTCGGCCCCGAGTGCGAATTTTTCCTGTTCAATACGGATGAATACGGTCATCCCACCACCATTACGCATGACACGGCGGGCTATTTTGATATGGGCCCCTCCGATCTGGGAGAGAGCTGCCGCCGCGATATCTGCCTGACGCTGGAGGAAATGGGCTTTGAAATTGAGGCTTCCCACCACGAGGTGGCGATCGCCCAGCATGAAATCGACTTTAAATACAGCGAGGCGTTGTCCGCCGCGGACAACATCCTTACCTTTAAAATGGTGGTAAAGTCTGCCGCGGATTCCCACGGGCTGTGCGCCACCTTTATGCCGAAGCCTGTCTATGGGCAGTGCGGTTCCGGCATGCATACCAATATGTCGCTGTTTAAAGACGGTAAAAACGCGTTTTATGATTCCGATTCGGAATCGGGCCTGAGTGAAATCGCCCATCAGTTTATCGCAGGCATCGACAAGCATGTCAAAAGCATCTGCGCGCTGACCAATCCGCTGGTAAACTCCTATAAGAGACTGGTACCCGGTTATGAAGCGCCCTGCTACATTGCCTGGACCACCAGCAACCGCAGCGCGTTGATCCGCGTGCCGGACACCCGCGGTGTTGGAACGCGCGTGGAGCTCCGTTCTCCGGACCCTGCCTGTAACCCGTATCTGGTATTTGCCCTGCTGCTGCAGGCGGGCCTGGAAGGTATTAAAAATAAGCTGACGCCGCCGGACCCGGTATCCGTCAATATTTACGACATGAAAGAAAAAGAACGCATCGCGAGCGGCATCGAAAATCTGCCGGCAGACCTGATTGAGGCGGTCGACTGCATGGAGGCGGACCCGTTTGTCAAAGAGGTGCTGGGCGACCATGTCTACAGCAAATATATTGAGGCGAAGCGTCAGGAATGGAAGGAATACACCACGCGCGTTTCTCAGTGGGAGATTGAGCGCTATCTGAATAAATTTTAAAATATGATCGTGAATCTCTTTTTGCAGGCGTCCAACTGGATCGGAGTTGGAAAATGTGAGGAATATTATAGTTGCAAATGCGAATATTGAAAATGCCAGGAAAATTGCTTCTGTTCTGAAAACGGCGGGATTCCCGATGCCCACTGTTTGCAACACAGGCGCGCAGGTCATGCAATTGATGGGCCGGAGCTGCCGCGGCGGCGTGGTGGTTTGCGGCGTTAAGCTGCGGGATATGCAGGCGATTGGTCTGCCGAAGATGGCAGAAGAAGGGTTTGAATTCCTGTATATTTCCAGAGGGCAGGTATCCATCGAATGGGAGCACCCCTACTTGCTGCTGCCGCTCAATCGCGCGGTTTTGATCGCTTCTGTCACCATGCTGCAAAGGATCCACGAGGGAAGCAGCCTGAATCTGAAAAAGCGCATCCAGTCCTGTGGGATGGATGAAAAGCAGATTGTCGATCGGGCCAAACAGCTTCTGATTTACCGATGCAACCTGTCGGAGTCTGCTGCACACCGTTTTTTGCAGAAGCGCAGTATGAATTCCAGCAAGAAACTATGTGAAACCGCAATGCTGGTGTTGGAGACGTTGGGCGCTTCCTCATAGGGCCAATGGCTCTAAACCGGACAGAAAGGGGAACAAACAATGCAATTTACAAAAATGCATGGCATTGGCAACGACTATATTTATGTAAACTGCTTCCAGCAGACGCCCGAGCATCCGTCGGAGCTGGCTGTAAAGTTGAGCGACCGTCATTTCGGCGTGGGTTCGGACGGTCTGATTTTAATCCAGCCTTCCGACGTGGCGGATTGCAAAATGGAGATGTTTAACGCCGACGGCTCCATCGGTATGATGTGCGGCAACGGCATCCGCTGCGTGGGGAAATATGTCTATGACCGGGGACTGGTTAAAAAGGATGTTCTTCAGGTGGAAACCCGGAGTGGGATTAAAACGCTTCATTTAAATGTACAAAATGGAACGGTTTCCTCTGTGCGCGTCAACATGGGTCCGCCGGAATTGGAGGCTGCTAAAATCCCGGTGCGGTTTGCAAAACAGCGGGTGATCAACGAGGCGGTGCAGTCGCCGTCCGGAAACATCTGGTACATCACCTGTGTTTCCATGGGAAACCCGCATTGCGTGGCCTTTGTTGAGGATGTGGACGGCTTGGACCTGCCGCGGTTTGGCCCGGAAATGGAACACCATGAGATGTTTCCTGAACAGGTCAATATGGAATTTGTACGGGTGATCAGCCCGGAAGAAATCCAGATGCGCGTCTGGGAGCGTGGCTCCGGGGAAACCTGGGCATGCGGAACCGGCGCCTGCGCCAGTGCGGTGGCGTCCGCCTTGAACGGTAAAACCGGCCGAAGGGTAACCGTCCATCTGAAGGGCGGCGATCTGGTGGTCGACTGGGACGAACAGACAAACAATGTATTTATGGAAGGACCCGCAACGTTTGTTTTTGACGGGACCGTAGAAATCTGATATAATATCCTATTGGGTCATATAAGAACAGAAAAAGAAAAAGTCAGACGAAAAGGGGGTTTTTTCATTTGTTGAAGGTCAACCAAAATTTTGTAAAGCTTCCCGCAAGTTATCTGTTTGTAGATATTAAAAATAAGGTAAATGCGTTTACCGAGCAGAATCCGGACATGGAAATCATCCGTCTGGGCATCGGCGACGTGACGCGTCCGCTGCCGAAGGCGGTTGTGGAGGCCATGTGTGCCGCCGCCCGGGAAATGGGGGAGGCGGAGACGTTCCGCGGCTATGGACCGGAAGCGGGCTATGCTTTCCTGAGAGACGCCATCGCAAAGCACGATTTTCAGGCGCGCGGGGTCGATATTTCCGCAGATGAAATCTTTGTCAGCGACGGTGCGAAGAGCGATACCGGCAGCATCGGCGATATTTTTGGAGTTGACAACGTCGTGGCGGTTTGCGATCCGGTTTATCCTGTCTATGTGGATACCAACGCGATGGCGGGACGCGCCGGCGATTACGAAGAGGGCAAAGGCTGGAATAAAATTGTCTATATGCCCTGCAAGGAAGAAAACAACTTCCTGCCGGAGCTGCCCACGCAGCCGGTGGATATGATCTACCTCTGTTTTCCGAACAATCCCTCCGGCGTCGGTATCACCAAAGCGGAGTTGAAAAAGTGGGTGGATTACGCGCTGGCGAACCAGTCCATTATTCTCTACGACGCGGCCTATGAGGCCTTTATAACCGAGCCGAATATGCCGCACAGCATCTATGAGGTGGAAGGCGCAAAGAAATGCGCCATTGAATTCCGCAGCTTCTCCAAAACCGCTGGCTTTACCGGAACGCGCTGTGCGTTCAGCGTTATTCCAAAAGAGCTGGAATACGACGGCGTTTCGCTGAATCAGCTTTGGGACAGACGCCAGTCCACCAAGATGAACGGTGTTTCCTATGTGGTGCAGCGCGGCGCGGAAGCGGTTTATTCCGAAGAGGGCCAAAAGGAAGTGCGCGCAAATATCGCGTATTATCTGAATAATGCAAAAATTATCCGCGAAGGGCTGCAGAAGGCCGGATTTACCGTTTACGGCGGCGTCAATTCCCCTTATGTATGGCTGAAAACGCCGGCGGGTATGACCTCCTGGGAATTCTTTGACCTGCTGTTGCAGAAGGCGGGCATTGTTGGCACGCCTGGTTCCGGTTTTGGCGCCGGCGGGGAAGGCTTCTTCCGTTTGACTTCCTTTAATACAAAAGAGAATACCGAAAAAGCTGTGCAGAAAATCGTGGAAGCGTTCAGCTGATCGAATGGTGACAAAGTCAGCCCCGCTCCGTTTGGAGTCCGGGGCCATTTGGCTGTAAATATCCCGAGAACGGGACCCTGAATAAAAAGAAACGGTTGGTGATTGAATGAAAGCACTCCTTATGCTCGAAAATGGCATGACATTTGAGGGCACGGGCTTTGGTTATGAACACGACGTCGTGTGCGAGGTCGTGTTCAACTCCGCGATGTGCGGGTATACCGAGCTCCTCACGGACCCGTCGTATGCGGGACAGGGCGTTGTCATGACATATCCGCTTGTCGGCAATTATGGGATCTGCTACGATGACGCGGAATCCACAAAGCCGTGGCTGGGCGCGTTTATCGTGCGCTCTGTCTCCGGCATTGCAAGTAATTTCCGATGCGATGTGGATCTGGACACGTATCTGAAGCAGAACAAGGTTCCGGGCCTTTGCGGCGTGGACACCCGCGCGCTGACGCGCGTCCTGCGTGAAAGCGGCACAATGCGCGGCATGATCGCGTACGGCGACAGGATCGATCCCGACTCCATGAAAAAGCAGATTGAGGCGTTTGTACTGGAATCCCACGTACCGGCGGTCAGCGACCGCGAGGGGAAACTCTACGGCGATGGCCCGATCAAAGTCGCTTTGGCGGATTACGGCGTCAAACACAACATTATCCGCTGCCTGGTGAAGCGCGGCTGTACGGTCAAATGTTTCCCGTACGACGCGACGCTGGAAGATTATCTGGCCTTTGCGCCGGACGGTGTGATGCTCAGCAACGGCCCCGGCGACCCGCAGGCCTGCGCGAAGTCCATTGCGGAGCTGAAGCGCATTTATGCGCACGGCATACCGACCTTCGGCATCTGTCTGGGACACCAGCTGATGGCGCTGTCGCAGGGCTGCGATACATATAAGCTGAAATACGGGCACAGAGGCATTAATCACCCTGTGAAGGACCTTTCTACCAACCGGGTCTACATCTCCTCTCAGAACCACGGCTATGTTGTCAATGCCGAATCCGTAAACCCCGCCGTTGCGGATGTCAGTTTCATCAGCATGAACGACGGCAGCGTCGAGGGCCTGCGTTATAAAAACGGCAAAGTGTTCACGGTACAGTTCCATCCGGAAGCTTCCTCCGGTCCTCTGGATACCGGATTCTTGTTTGACCGATTTATTGATTTGATGGGAGGGAGCCGTATATGAGCAAGAGGAAAGAGATTAAAAAGGTCGTCATCATCGGTTCCGGCCCGATCATCATCGGACAGGCCGCGGAGTTTGACTACGCGGGCACACAGGCCTGCCGTGCCATCCGGGAAGAGGGCGTCGAGGTTGTCCTGATTAACTCCAACCCGGCAACCATCATGACGGACAAGCAGATTGCGGACAAGGTCTATATTGAACCGCTGACGGTGGAGACGATCAAGAAAGTCATCATCAAAGAGAAGCCGGACAGCATCCTGCCGACCCTGGGCGGCCAAAACGCGTTGAACCTGGCGGTGGAACTGGAGGAATCCGGTTTCCTGAAAGAGCACAACGTGGAAATGATCGGCACCAGCGCGGATACGATCCGCATGGCGGAGGACCGCGAGCTTTTCAAAGAGGCCATGGAGCGCATCCACCAGCCCTGCGCGGAGAGTGAAATTGCAGAGGATCTGGATCGCTGCCTGCAGGTGGCGGACCGCATCGGGTACCCGGTGGTCGTGCGTCCGGCGTATACGCTGGGCGGCAGCGGCGGCGGCATCGCGTATGACCGCGAGCAGCTGATTTCCATTGCGTCTCTGGGATTGCACCGCAGCCGTGTGCACCAGGTGCTGATTGAGCGCTGCATCTCCGGCTGGAAGGAAATTGAATACGAAGTGATGCGCGATAAGAACGGCAACTGCATCACGGTTTGTAATATGGAAAACTTTGATCCGGTCGGCGTCCATACGGGCGACTCCATCGTTGTGGCGCCCTGCCAGACGCTGGCGGACAAAGAGACCCAGATGCTGCGCAGTGCGGCGCTGGATATTATCACCGAGCTGAAGGTGGAAGGCGGCTGCAACGTGCAGTTCGCGCTGAACCCGAACAGCTTTGAATACTGCGTGATCGAGGTGAATCCGCGTGTGAGCCGTTCCTCCGCGCTGGCTTCCAAGGCGACCGGCTACCCGATTGCGAAGGTTGCGTCCAAAATTGCGCTGGGTTACACGCTCGATGAAATTCAGAACGCGATTACACAGAAGACATACGCCTGCTTCGAGCCGACGCTGGATTACTGCGTCGTCAAGATTCCAAAGTGGCCGTTCGATAAATTCCAGAACGCGAAGCGCCTGCTGGGGACGCAGATGAAGGCGACGGGCGAGGTCATGGGCATTGCGCCGACCTTTGAATCCGCGTTGATGAAGTCTGTGCGCGGCCTGGAAATCAACATGACCAGCCTGATCGACAAGAACCTGAAGAGCCTGACCGACGACGTTCTGGCGGAACGCCTCCATGTGGTGGACGACCGCAGACTGTTTGTTCTGGCGGAGGCGCTGCGCCGCGGATTTACCGCGGAGGAAATCCACCACATCACCAAGATCGACCTGTGGTTCCTGGACAAGCTGGTGGAAATCATCAATGTGGAAAAGGCATTGGCGGGCGAGGAGCTGGACCGCGCGCTGCTTTATAAAGCGAAGGATTATGGCTTCCTCGATCAGACCATTTCCGAGTTGAGCGGAAAGTCCGTGGAAGAAATCCGCGCGCTGGAAAACGAGTGGAACATAAAACCCGTCTATAAGATGGTTGACACCTGCGCGGCGGAGTTTGACGCGGCCACACCGTATTATTATTCCAGCTATGGTGCGGAAAACGAATCCGTGTGCAGAAGCGACCGCAAAAAGGTCCTGGTTATCGGTTCCGGCCCGATCCGGATTGGACAGGGCATCGAGTTCGACTTCTGCTCCGTCCACAGCGTCTGGGCGCTGCGCGACTTGGGCTACGAAACCATCATCATGAACAATAACCCGGAAACCGTCAGTACGGACTTCGATATTGCGGACAAGCTGTATTTTGAGCCGCTGACCCCGGAGGATGTGCTCCATGTGGTGGAGCTGGAAAAGCCGGACGGCGCTGTGGTCCAGTTCGGCGGACAGACCGCCATCAAGCTGGCCGGTGCGATCGAGGCGATGGGCGTCCCGATTTTGGGCACCTCCTTTGACAGCATCGACGCCGCGGAGGACAGGGAGCGCTTTGACGCGATCCTCAACGAGTGTGAGATTCCGCGCGCGGCAGGCCGCACCGTGTTTACCTGTGCGGAAGCCCTTGTGGCGGCCAACGAGCTGGGTTACCCGGTTCTGGTGCGTCCGTCCTATGTGCTGGGCGGTCAGGGCATGCACATCGCCTACAGCGACGAGGATGTGATCGAGGACATCGGCATCATCAATCAGATCGCGCAGGAGCATCCTATCCTGGTCGATAAATACATCATGGGCACGGAGGTCGAGGTCGACGCGGTCTGTGACGGTGTGGATTCCGTCATTCCGGGCATCATGCAGCATATCGAACGCGCCGGCGTCCACTCCGGAGACAGTATTTCCGTCTACCCGGCTATCGGCGTTTCCAAGGATATGCAGGACATCATTGTGGAATATACCCGCCGCCTGGCAAAGGCATTGAAGGTCAAGGGCCTGCTGAACATCCAGTTTATCGTCAAAGACAACGAGGTCTATGTCATCGAGGCCAACCCGCGTTCGTCCCGTACGGTGCCGTATATCAGCAAGGTGACCGACATCCCGATCGTTCCGCTGGCGGTTGGCACGTTCTTCGGCAAGACCCTGCCCGAAATGGGCTTTGAGTACGGCCTTCAGGCCGAAAAGGACCTGATCGCCATCAAGATGCCGGTGTTCTCTTTTGAAAAGCTGTACGGCGCGGACGTCAACCTCGGGCCGGAGATGAAGTCCACCGGCGAGGTGCTCGGCGTGGCGCGGACCTTTGACGAGGCGCTGATTAAGTCCTTCTACGGTGCGGGAACGCACATGATCAAGAAGGGCAATGCCATTATCACGGTCAAGAACAGCGATAAGCAGGAGGTGCTGCCCATTGCGCGCGGTCTCTATGAGCTGGGCTGGACCATTTACGCGACGGCCGGAACGTCGGATTTCCTGAACGACAACGGCATCCCGACGATCCGCACCAACAAGATCGGTGCGGAAAAGCCGGATATTCTGGACCATATCCTGTCCGGTAAGATCAATCTGGTGATCAATACGCCTTCCAAGGGCGTTTCGCATAACCGCGACGGCTACCTGATCCGCCGCAACGCGGTGGAAGCGGGCATTCCCTGCCTGACCTCTCTGGATACGGCGAACGCATTCCTGACCTGCGCGCAGAATGTGGATACGACGCAGCTCTCCGTCATTGACATCACCAAGGTATCCAGCTTCCTGAATTTTATCTAACCGGTTTCGCCGGGAGTTCATACTCCCGGCAATACCTGTTTTATACATGTTAATTTGAAATGAACTATAACAGGGGGACGTCATCATGAAAAAATGTGAACAGCTCTATGAGGGAAAAGCCAAAAAGGTATTTGCCACAGAGGATCCGAATCTCTGCATCGTAGATTACAAGGACGATGCAACCGCGTTCAATGGCCAGAAGAAAGGCACCATTGTCGGCAAGGGCGTTGTCAACAACCGCATGTCCAACTGTATGTTCCAGCTGCTGGAAAAGCAGGGCGTCGACACGCACTTTGTGGAAGAGCTGAGCGACCGCGAGACGCTTGTGAAAAAAGTCGAGATTGTTCCGCTGGAGGTCATCATCCGCAATATTTCCGCTGGCTCCTTTGCAAAGCGTTTCGGCGTGGAAGAGGGCATCGAGTTTGCGCAGCCGACCATCGAATTTTCCTACAAAAACGACGATCTGGGCGACCCGCTGATCAATGATTACCATGCGCTGGCGTTGAATCTGGCAACCCAGGAAGAGATTGATACCATCAAAAAGATGGCGTTTAAGGTCAACGAGGTTATGAAGGAATACTTTAAGCAGCTCAACGTCATTCTGGTAGACTTCAAATTGGAGTTCGGCAAGACCCCGGACGGCAAGATCATCCTGGCGGACGAGATTTCCCCCGACACCTGCCGCTTCTGGGACGCTGATACCAAGGAAAAGCTGGACAAGGACCGTTTCCGCAGAGATATGGGCGGCGTGGAAGAAGCCTATGCGGAAATGATGAAGAGAATTGGACTTTGATTCGCAGAATTGGCATGGAGCAGGCCCGTGCAACCGGGCTTTGTTTGAGAAATAATTTAGGATGGTGAGATTTTGAAGGGATCTGTAATGGATTATGATTTCTCGAAACCGCACGAGGAGTGCGGCGTCTTTGGCGTATACTCTCCGGACGGCGCTTTGAACCCGGCTTATGCCACTTATAACGGCCTGCTGGCGCTGCAGCACAGAGGACAGGAGAGCTGCGGCATTGCAGTCAACAACAATGGCGTTATTTCCTGCTATAAGGAAATGGGACTGGTAACGGAAGCGTTTGACGACAAGATTTTGAATAGCCTGGTCGGTCAGATATCGGTTGGACATGTCCGCTATTCCACCGCGGGCGCCAGCGCGCGGGAGAACTCCCAGCCGTTGGTCATGCGCTACATTAAAGGGACGCTTGCAATTGCGCACAACGGGAACCTCAGCAATGCGTATGAGCTGCGCCATGAGCTGGAGCATCGCGGCTGCATTTTTCAGACGACCATCGATTCAGAAGTCATTGCGTATATGATTGCCCGGGAGCGTGTGGAAGCATTCTCCATTGAAGAGGCGGTTTGCCGCGCGATGCCGAAAGTGCACGGCTCCTATTCCATGATCGTGATGAGTCCGCAGAAGCTGATTGCAGCGCGGGATCCCAATGGCTTCCGTCCGCTTTGTATCGGCAAGGTTGAAAACACCTACGTGATTGCGTCCGAAACCTGCGCGCTTGACGCGTGCGGCGCGGACTTTGTCCGCGATGTGGAGCCCGGCGAAGTGGTTGTGGTGGACGCAGAGGGGCTGCGTTCCATTATGCTGCCGGTGCAGACAAAAAAGTCCCTTTGTGTTTTTGAATACATTTATTTTGCAAGAACCGACAGCATGGTGGATGGCATCAGCGTCTATGAAGCCCGCAAGGAAGCCGGACGATTGCTGGCCCGTCAGCATCCGGTGGACGCCGATATGGTCATCGGCGTACCGGAATCCGGTGTGGATGCCGCGATCGGTTACAGCGAGGAGTCCGGTATCCCATTCCAGAAGGGCATCATGAAAAACGGCTACATTGGCCGCACGTTCATTAAGCCGGACCAGGCGGCCCGTGAGCGCAGCGTACGCATTAAGCTGAATTCCATTGTCAGCGCGGTAAAAGGAAAGCGCGTCGTAATGCTGGACGATTCTATTGTGCGCGGTACTACCTGCGCGCATATTGTTTCCATGCTGAAGGACGCCGGCGCCAAGGAAGTGCATCTCCGCATCAGTTCCCCGCCGTTCCTGTGGCCGTGTTATTTCGGTACCGATATTCCGTCCAAGGACGATCTAATCGCCTGCCATCACACAGTGGAGGAAATCGGCAAGATGTCGTTTGCAGATTCCATTGAATTCCTTTCTCTGGAAAACCTGCCGAAGATGCTGGGAACAAACGGCGCGCTGGGCCACTACTGCGACGCATGCTTCTCCGGCAATTATCCCGCGCCGATCCCGGCCCATTCCATGGCGTCCAAAGAAAATAAATACTGTGAACCCATCCGGAAAGATTGAGGGAGGTTGCCAGAGTGAAGAATACATACGAATCCCCGCTGTCCTCCCGCTATGCGGACCCTGAGATGAAATTCCTGTTTTCTCCGGATAAAAAGTTCCGCACTTGGCGCAGGCTATGGATTGCCCTGGCGGAGACGGAGAAAGAACTGGGCCTTCCCATCACGCAGGAGCAGGTCGACGAGCTGAAGGCGCATGTAGAAGACATCAACTACGAGGTGGCGGAAGCGCGCGAAAAGGTGGTGCGCCACGACGTCATGTCCCACGTATATGCGTATGGAGAGCAGTGTCCCAACGCGCGCGCAATTATCCATCTGGGCGCGACCTCCTGCTATGTGGGCGATAACACCGACATCATCATCATGATGGATGCATTGAAGCTGGTACGAAACAAGCTGGTAAGCGTCATTCGCGTCCTTTCTGATTTTGCAATGCAGTATAAAGACCTGCCCACGCTGGCGTTTACCCACTTCCAACCCGCCCAGCCGACTACCGTCGGAAAGCGCGCGACCCTGTGGATTCAGGACCTGCTGATGGATTTGGAGGATGTGGAATATCAGCTCAGCAAGGCAAAGCTGTTGGGTTCCAAGGGAACGACCGGCACGCAGGCAAGCTTTCTGGAGCTGTTTGACGGAGACTACGAAAAGGTCAAGGCGCTGGATCGCAAAATCGCGGAGAAGATGGGTTATGAAAGCTGCTATGCCGTTTCCGGCCAGACCTATTCCCGCAAGCTGGACAGCCAGGTGCTTTCCGTTTTGAGCGGCATTGCACAAAGTGCGGCGAAGTTCTCCAACGACATCCGCCTGCTGCAGCATCTCAAAGAGGTGGAAGAACCTTTTGAGAAGAATCAGATCGGTTCCTCTGCAATGGCGTATAAGCGCAATCCAATGCGTTCCGAGCGTATCGCGTCGCTTGCCCGCTATGTGATTGCGGACAGTTTGAACCCCGCGATGACGGAAGCCACACAGTGGTTTGAGCGCACGCTGGACGACTCCGCCAACAAGCGCATCAGCGTCCCGGAGGCGTTCCTCGCGGTGGACGGTATTCTGAACCTCTACAGCAACGTGGCGGATGGACTGGTCGTCTATCCAAAGGTGATTGAACAGCATCTCCGCCGGGAGCTTCCGTTCATGGCGACGGAAAATATCATGATGGACGCGGCAAAGCGCGGCGCAGACCGCCAGCAGCTCCATGAGCATGTCCGCGTGCATTCCATGGCTGCTTCCAAAGTGGTCAAGGAAGAGGGCGGGGAAAACGACCTCCTGTCCCGCATCGCCGGCGACCCGATTTTCGGCGTTACGCTGGAGGAGCTGCAGGGAATCGTCAGCCCTGAGAAATATGTGGGCTGCGCGCCGATGCAGACCGAGGAGTTTGTCCGGAATACCGTGCAGTCCGCTCTGGCGGATTATGATTCCATTCCGACTGAAAAAGCGGAGATTTCTTTATAATCCCGCAAATATGCGGAGTTCGAGCCGCCGCCCCTTTCAGAGGCGGCGGAATCTGGTTTTGCGCAGAAGCGCACAGAATGAAAAGGCAGGTGTAAATCTATGGTAACAGCGATTGTAGGCGCCAACTGGGGTGACGAGGGCAAAGGTAAAATCACCGACGTGGAAGCCGCGCAGTCCGATATTGTCATCCGTTTTCAGGGCGGCAGCAATGCGGGCCATACCATCATTAACAACTACGGAAAATTTGCGCTGCATCAGCTTCCATCCGGTGTATTCTACGGCCATATTACCAATATTATTGGCAACGGCGTAGCGCTGAGCGTGGAGAACTTTATCAAGGAATTAAAGTCCCTGGAAGAGCGCGGCGTGCCGAAGCCCAATATCCTGGTTTCCGACCGCGCGCAGGTGGTCATGCCGTATCATGTGGCGCTGGACAGCTTTGAAGAAGCGCGTCTTTCTTCCAAGTCCTTTGGTTCCACAAAGTCCGGTATTGCGCCGTTCTATTCGGATAAATTTGCAAAAATCGGTTTTCAGGTGAGCGAGCTTTTTGACGATGAGGAAAGCTTAAAGGAAAAAATTGAGCATGTTATCACCCTGAAAAACGTATTATATAGAGAGTTGTATCATCAGCCGGAACTGACGGTAGATGAGGTATACAGCAAGCTGATGGAGTATAAAGCGCTTCTGGCGCCTTATGTGGCGGATACCTTTACCTTGCTGCAGAATGCGGTTAAGGAAGGGAAGCACATTCTGCTGGAGGGCCAGCTGGGCGCTTTGAAGGATCCGGATTTCGGCATCTATCCCATGGTGACATCCAGCTCCACACTGGCCGGTTACGGCGCGGTGGGAGCCGGCGTTCCGCCGTATGAGATCAAGGAAATCATCACGGTGGTAAAGGCGTACTCCAGCGCAGTGGGAGCCGGCGAGTTTGTCAGTGAAATTTTTGGGGAAGAAGCTGACGAGTTGCGCCGCAGAGGCGGCGATGGCGGCGAATACGGCGCGACCACCGGACGTCCGCGCCGTATGGGCTGGCTGGATCTGGTTGCTTCACGGTATGGCTGCCAGGCACAGGGGGCGACAAGCGTCGCGTTTACCGTCCTGGACGCTCTGGGCTATCTGGAAGAAATCCCGGTCTGTGTGGCCTATGAGCTCGACGGCAAGCGAATCGATTACTTCCCGACAACCGCGCAGCTGAAGAAGTGCAAGCCAGTTCTGGAAACACTGCCCGGCTGGAACTGCGACATCCGCGGCATTAAGAAATATGAGGATCTGCCTGAAAATGCACGGAAGTACATTGAGTTTGCAGAGAAGGCGATCGGAGTGCCGGTCAGGATTGTTTCCAACGGTCCGGCCCGCGAGGATATTATCTACAGATAATTTTGAAAGGTATGCGGGATTGGGGCCCGCATAAGGGGGATTTGTTATGTGTGGTATTGTGGGATACATCGGTGAAGATCAGTCGGCGCCTTTTTTGCTCAAGGGCTTGGAAAAACTGGAATACCGCGGCTACGATTCCGCAGGTGTGGCTGTTTATGACGGCACATCGCTGCGGGTGGTCAAAGCGAAGGGCCGTTTGCAGGTTTTAAAGGATTTGATTCACGACGGCAAGGACGTACCGGGCTGTATCGGGATCGGGCATACCCGCTGGGCGACGCACGGCGCGCCGTCGGATATCAATTCTCATCCGCAGGTGAGCGATTCCGGAAAATTCGCCGTGGTGCACAACGGTATTATTGAAAACTACATGGCGCTGAAGGATCACTTGATCCGCCGTGGCGTTTCGTTTGTTTCCGAAACAGATACGGAGGTTGTCGCGCAGTTGCTGGAGTACTATTACAAGGGCAATATTCTGGACGCGGTGATTAAGGTGCTGCAGAAGGTGGAAGGCTCCTATGCGTTGGGCATCATCTGCGCGGACGCGCCGGATCAGCTGATTGCGGTCCGTAAGGACAGTCCATTGATTATCGGTCTTGGAGAAGGAGAAAACTTTATCGCCTCCGATGTACCTGCCATTCTCAGTAAAACGCGCAATATCTATCGTTTGAACGACAATGAAATCGCAGTTATCAAGCGCGAGGGCGTTTCGATTTATGATATGGATCAGGAACTGGTCCCGAAGGAGCCGGTCTATATCGACTGGGATGTCTCTGCGGCGGAGAAAGGCGGCTATGAACATTTCATGGCCAAGGAGATCATGGAGCAGCCCAAGGCGGTCCGCGATACCATCTCGCCGCGCGTCAAAGAGGGCCGCGTGGTGCTGGATCACATCAGCCTGACGGCGGAGGACCTCAAAGCGTTCCAGAAAATTTTTATCGTGGCGTGCGGCTCTGCTTACCATGTGGGCATGGTAGCGAAATACGTGCTGGAGAAGATGACCCGCATTCCGGTGGAGGTGGATGTCGCTTCCGAGTTCCGTTACCGCCAGCCGATTATCGATGAGAAGACGCTGGTGCTGGTCATCAGCCAGTCCGGTGAAACGGCGGATACGCTGGCGGCCCTGCGTGAAGCGAAGCGTCTCGGCGCGCGTATACTCTCCATTGTCAATGTGGTGGGCAGTTCCATTGCCAATGATTCCGACGATGTCATTTACACCTGGGCGGGGCCGGAGATTGCCGTTGCCACTACAAAAGCGTACAGCACGCAGCTTGCGGTGGTGTATCTGCTGGCGATCTATATGGCGGACCTCTTAGGGAGAGTGACGGAGGAAGAGTACAATGCATTTCTCGCGGAGCTGCAGGCGCTTCCCGATAAAATTGAACAGATTTTGCAGCATAAGGAAAACATTCAGTATTTGGCGTCGCAGCATTTCAATGCAAAGGATGTTTTCTTTATCGGCAGAAACCTGGACTATGCCATGTCTCTGGAGGGCTCCCTGAAGCTGAAGGAGATTTCCTATATTCACTCCGACGCGTATGCGGCGGGCGAATTAAAGCACGGAACCATTTCTCTGGTGGAGGAAGGGACGTTGGTGATTGCGCTGGCGACCCATCAGAAGCTCTTTGATAAGATGATGAGCAATGTCAGGGAAGTCAAAGCGCGCGGTGCGGTCGTCTTGGGAATGACAACGGAGAACAATACACAGATTGAGCAGACCGCGGACGATGTGTTTTACATTCCGCAGACAAATGAATTTTTGCTGCCGTCCCTGACAGTCATTCCGCTGCAGCTTTTTGCCTATTATGTGGCTTCCATGAAGGGATGCGACATCGATAAGCCGCGCAATCTGGCAAAGTCGGTCACCGTAGAATAAGCGAAGATTAGATGTTAGAGGGAAGCTTCTGTATGGTTACAAGTACAGAAGTTTCCTGAATAAGGAGAAAATTCAGTATGTTGAAAAACGAAACAGTCCTGATTTTAGACTTTGGCGGACAGTACAGCCAGCTGATTGCACGCAGAGTGCGCGACTGCAATGTGTACTGTGAAATTAAGTCTTATAAAACGCCGGCGAAACAAATCGCGGACGCGGGATATAAAGGCATAATCTTCTCCGGAGGTCCCAATTCGGTCTATGCGGATGGCGTGCCGGTTTGTGAGAAAGAGATTTTTTCCCTGGGAATTCCGGTACTCGGCATTTGTTACGGCGCGCAGCTGATGGCCCATCTCCTGGGAGGAAAAGTCAGCAGCTCCGAGGTGCGCGAGTATGGAAAAACGCCTGTGCGCGTTCAGGGAGCAGCGGCGCTGTTTCAGGGCATCCCGGAGGAATCGGTTTGCTGGATGAGCCATACGGACTATATCTCCGCGGTTCCGGCCGGATTTGCAGTCGCTGCGGTAAGCGACGCCTGTCCAGTTGCCGCCATGGCGGATGACAGCAGACGCCTCTATGCGTTTCAGTTCCACCCGGAAGTGGAGCATTCCGTCTATGGAATAGACATGCTGAAAAATTTTCTCTATCATATCTGTGGCTGCTCCAAGGACTGGGTCATGTCTTCCTTTGCCAAGGAAACGATCCAGCACATCAAAGAAACCGTTGGAGACAAGCGGGTCCTCTGCGCGCTTTCCGGCGGCGTGGATTCCTCCGTGGCGGCGGTGCTGGTACACAAAGCGGTCGGAAAAAATCTGACCTGTATCTTTGTCGACCACGGGATGCTCCGAAAGAACGAAGGCGACGAGGTGGAGCGTGTTTTCCGGCAGCAGTTTGATATGAACCTGATCCGCGTCAATGCGCAGGATCGTTTTCTGAACCGTTTAAAGGGCGTGGAGGAACCGGAACAAAAGCGTAAAATTATCGGAGAAGAGTTCATCCGCGTGTTTGAAGAGGAGTCCGGGAAACTGGGGAGAATCGAATATCTTTGCCAGGGGACTATTTATCCGGATGTAGTGGAAAGCGGCGAAGGGGAGGCCGCGACCATCAAGAGCCACCACAATGTCGGTGGGTTGCCGGAGGATGTGGGCTTTGAAGGGATCATCGAACCTCTGCGCGATCTGTTTAAAGATGAGGTGCGCCGGGTCGGTCTGGAGCTGGGAATACCGGAAAACCTGGTATGGCGGCAGCCTTTCCCGGGTCCCGGGCTTGGCATCCGAATCATGGGCGATGTCACGAAGGACAAGCTGGAAATCCTCCAGGATGCGGATGCGATCTTCCGTGAGGAAATTTCCAAAGCGGGCTGGGATCGCAAAATCAATCAGTATTTTGCAGTGTTGACCGGAATTAAGAGCGTCGGCGTGATGGGCGATGGAAGAACCTACGACAATACCATTGCGCTGCGCGGTGTAACCACCACGGACTTTATGACGGCCGATTGGGCACGGATTCCGTATGATGTGCTGGAATCTGCCAGCAGCCGTATCATCAATGAAGTAAAGAATGTAAACCGCGTGGTTTATGATATCACGAGTAAACCGCCTGCAACCATCGAGTGGGAGTAGGATTCTATATCGGAAATATAAAAGCATTCAATATAAATGAGATGTTGGTGGCGGCTCCGCACGAGACCAACATACTGGAATCATGTACGCGGAGCAGAAGGGAGACCAAATGAAACAGGATATGATTGTTATTTTGGACCTGGGGAGTACGGAAAATACAACAGTAGCGCGTGCTATCCGCAGTCTCGGCGTGTACAGTGAAATTTATTCCCATGATATCACTGCGAACGAGCTGAAAGCACTGCCGAATGCCAAGGGTATTATTTTAAACGGCGGCCCGAACAATGTGGTAGACGGTGTGCAGATCGATGTGCGGGAGGAGCTTTACGGCTGCGGGTTGCCTGTTCTTTCTATTGCACACAATGGGAAAGCTGAACAGACGATGGACAAGCTTCCGGAGGATGAAACAGCGCTCTGTGATGTGCTGAAGCCCTTTGTATTTGACGTCTGCAAGGCGGAAGCCAACTGGAATATGAAAAACTTTATTGCCGATCAGATAGAGTTGGTCCGTCGTCAGGTGGGGGATCGAAAGGTACTGCTGGCGCTTTCCGGCGGTGTAGACAGCTCCGTTGTCGCTGCACTGTTGTTGAAAGCAATTGGAGATCAATTGACCTGTGTCCATGTCAATCATGGCTTGCTGAGAAAAGGGGAGCCAGAGCAGGTCGTTTCTGTTTTCCGCAATCAATTGAATGCTAACCTGGTATATGTGGATGCTTCCGAGCGTTTTCTCTCCAAGTTGGCGGATGTTGCAGACCCGGAGCAAAAGCGTAAAATCATCGGTGCGGAGTTTATCCGTGTGTTTGAAGAGGAAGCGCGCAAGTTGGAAGGAATTGATTTCCTGGCACAGGGAACCATCTATCCGGATATTGTGGAAAGCGGAACCAAAACCGCAAAAATGGTAAAATCCCATCATAATGTGGGCGGTTTGCCGGAAGACCTCAAATTTGAGCTGGTTGAGCCGCTTCGCCAGCTGTTTAAAGACGAAGTGCGCGCCTGCGGTATAGAGCTTGGATTGCCGGCAGAGATGGTGTATCGGCAGCCGTTCCCGGGTCCTGGCTTAGGTGTGCGCTGCTTGGGGGCAATTACCAAGGACCGCTTGGAGGCGGTACGGGAATCCGATGCTATTCTACGGGAAGAATTCCATATTGCAGGGCTGGATAAGAAGGTCTGGCAGTATTTCACAGTCGTTCCGGATTTTAAATCAGTCGGTGTCCGCGACAATGCCCGCTGTTTTGAATATCCGGTCATTATCCGTGCGGTCAACACCATTGACGCTATGACGGCGACCATTGAGACCATCGACTGGCCGGTATTGCAGAAGATTACAAACCGGATTCTGAAAGAGGTCAAAGAAGTCAATCGCGTTTGCTATGATCTTTCTCCAAAGCCTACAGCGACTATTGAGTGGGAATAATACAACCATCGCCGCAAACCCGCATGATAAGCGGGTTTGCGGCTTTCTCTTTTACACGCAAGTACACAAAAGGTACACGAAATGGGGTTAAAAGAAACTTTGCAGTCTCTCAGCTACTTCCCCCTGTTTATTTGGATACAGGTGGGAGTAGGTCTGCAAAGTTGTTTTTATATCTTCATGACCCAGCCGTTCGCTAATGAGAAGTGGGGAGAACCCCATCTCGATCAACAAGCTTGCGTGACTGTGGCGAAGATCATGAATTCTGATAACCTTGACGCCGCTTTTCTTGCAGCCTCTGCTCATCTCATGTTTGAGATAGTGCTTTGTCACGGTAAATAACCGTTCATCTGGTTCGTAATCTACAAGCTTTTCAACATAAGACTTTACAAGATCGCAGACAAAGGGCGGCAAAGTAACTTTCCGTTTGCTTTTTGGTGTTTTGGGCTCAAGAATCAAGTCCTCGTTATCGAGCCGTGCGTAGTTTTTGCTGATCGACACTGTGTTCGTATCAAAGTCGAAGTCGTTTAAAGTTAGCGCCAGCATTTCACCAGAACGCATCCCTGACCAGAAGAGCAGATTGAAAATGGTCGTGGAAACGATCTTATCGCTGACAGCTTCAGCAAATCGCTTAAACTCATCCACCGTCCAAAACAGCAGGCAGTCCGCATTCTTCTTTCCCATAGCGCCGCAAATCCGAGCGGGGTTTTCCGGGAGCCTGTAATATTTACAAGCAAAGTTGAAGATTGCGGACACCTGATTATGTACGGTCTTCAGGTAGGTTTCACTATAGCCGGCGGGATGCGAAATCAGTGTCGTTTGCCATTTCCGAATTGTTGTTGCAGAGATTTTATTGATTGGCGTATTCCCGAAGTAGGGCAGCACATGGGCGCCTATGAGAAATTGTTTATTTGCATAGGTCGTAGCTTTAGACGCGGCTTACAGTCCTCCATATAGAGTTCTACAAGGGAGGAAAAGAGCATATCGCAGGAAGCATGCGCCTTGCTTAAAAACTCCGTTTCATAGGCTTTCGCCTCTTTTTGCAGTTTAAAGCCCATTTTCTTTTTTTGTGTCTTCTTGCCCGCCCAATCAGTAAAAACAAATTTGCAATACCACAATCCGGTTTTCTTGTCTTTGTAGGTAGGCATTTGCACCTCCTTCTGCTACCACAACTTTATTTTATCATGATTTCGTTTGGGTGTATAGGATTGCAGATCAAAGGTAAACATTTTCAAAAAAGTATCGAGAAGAAATCTTACCAGCAATTGTGATTTTACCCTGTGCCTTAAGTTCGCCGTTTAATCGTTGGATGATACGATAGGCTGAACTCCTTGAAATATGAAGTATCTCAGCAACCTCAGTGGCTGTTAAGAATTTTTTGTCCTCTGGATGATTTAATGGATTCATATAGTCCTCCTTTGGATGTAATGGCATAAAAAAGCACCGCCTATTGGGAATGAATCCAATGAGCGGTGTTGTGTGCGGCTATAGCCCTTCCAGCAAGGTTTGAAAATAGGCGGTAAAGACTGCTTGTGTTTCCTCTGGTAGTGGCGGATAGGAATCATACTGTTTTAGTTCCGGCTGTCGAAGCATGGTCATGGCGAAGAGGTGAGCGAATAGTTCGCTGAGTTCTTCTGTACTACCCGCGGTTTGGGTGGTCCGTATCAAACCATCCAGTTGCACAAACGGCTCAGGCAACACCAACAGACTGCCGGTCAACTTGAGATTGAGCAGATGACCCAGTTCATGGAGTAGTATGGAGCCAGGGTTTGTTTTCGTGTCTCGCTGAATATGGGGCAAGATGATATCGCAGGTCCACTGTCCGTCCGGTGTGGTATAAGGGCGGCAAAGGGCATCATAGGTTCGGTGGGCATCGTTCGGCAACATCAGATACAAAAGCGTATCGCCCAGCACCTTTTGGGAAAAGTCATAATACTTGTCCAGTATGGATAAAATGTGCGTGATCTCCTGTACTGTAATCTGTTGGCCATCGGCGCAAAAGTAGTCCCGCTGAAGATGGTTGGCGATCTCCACCAGATAGTCGCGATTCGCCTTAAGGCTGCTTTGGTAACTCCAATTGCGATAGAGGTAGGTAAAGACAGCAGATGTGCCCTCGCAGATGTACCAGTTTCTATGCCCAGATAGCAGACTGTTTAGATAATGGCGCTGACAACGATCCTCCAGCGTGCTATATAGCTGTTTACACTCGTCCTGTTTTAAATCAGTCCGAGTAGCCTGTTCCTTGAGGTAATCGCCCAAGGCATTAAAAGTTTTGCAGTGGTCTATATTCATGGGGAGACCTTCTTTCCATTTGGATACGGGATAAGATTTTTGATGTTTTCTTTTGTACTGGATAGACCTATCCCCTCCTAAGCGATAGGTCTTACGTTCGATTCCAGTTTACTATTCCCTTTTTGGAAAAAGGCTTCGTCCATGCGTTTAGCATTGGTCATGCGGTTATTTTCTAAAATGTGACCATACAGGTCGGTAATCATATCTACTTGAGCATGGCCGGAGTCCCCCTGCACCGCCTTAAGATCTCCCTGTGACAGCACCAGCTTATATGTGATACTGCTGTGTCGCAGGCTGTGGAAGGTTACCTGTGGCAGACCAGCCGCTTTCAGCACCTCGTGAAAGCGGTCGGTTAGGGTATGTTCCTGGATGGGACGTCCATCTGGATAACAGAAAACGAGTCCCAGTTCAGTTGCAGGCGAGAATGCCTTAAAGGCTTCCAATTCCGACATCACTGAGGCCGGCAAATAGATAACCCGGCTGCTGGCTTTTGTTTTAGGACGCTTGAGCACCAATGTGGTGCAGGCAGTACTCAGCACGGATGGAAATTGATAGAGAATATCTCGTCCCTGTAGCTTAGTCAGCGCATAGTTACTGACCCGGCACAGGGTTTTACTTACTCGAATGCTGCCCTCGGCGAAATCTACATCCTGCCAGGTCAGCGCCAGCAGTTCGCCCTTGCGCAGCGTTCCCGCAAAGGCAAGTGTCACGGCCATGTGCAATATGGGGTTGGTGCAATTATCTAATAGCTGTCGTACCTGTTCTGGAATAAGGAAAGCAAGGGGAGAGGGGTGTGGCGTTGGCAGTGACGCGCCATGAAAAGGGTTTCGCACCAGATACTCCCACAGCACTGCCTGCTCAAAGGCACTGTGCAGCAGCTTATGAAGGCTGCGCAGGGTTTGCGTGGTAATTGCTTTGCCTGTTGGTGCATGGCAGTGACCACCCTGTTGTGGTAGCTGTGCAAAGCGGTGATATAACTGTGCCACCACACGAGGGGAGAGTTCTTGTAGCCGCATCATGCCAATGGCTGGGTTAAGGTAACGGCGAATAAGGCTGCAATTAGCTTGGTAGGTGGATAGTGACCAATGGCTTACACCATATAGTTCCACGTATTGTACAAAAAATTGTTCCACCGTCTGTACACACTGATGGCGGACTTCTGTTCGTGTATTTGAGCATAGCTCCAATAACTCCTTTCGTTGCTGAGCTTCCTCAAGACTGTAGTATGTCTCCCATTTTTGTTTTTTCTTTTCGCCTGTGGTGTCTGTATAGACAACCGCATAACTTTTGTTTCGTTTTACAATAGATGCCATAATATTGATTCCTCCATAAAAAATTACACTATTCAAACGAAAGTGCTATTTTTTAGGATAGCATCTATGTGCCACTATCCCCAAATGCAAACTCAAGGTTTTTACGTTAATAAGCTGTAGGCGTGTTTGTGACACATGTCATAAACACGCCTACAGCTTATTATTAATTGTCATCCAATAATATTAGTATAATTAGTCGAAACAGCGGTTGCTCTTATTTGGAAAAACAGCTATAATTAAATTTATAAGGATTAATATTTTTCTCTAGCAATCCTGTGATACGAAGTCATTTGGTGCGTGTATTTTGTCTTACTTAGGATGCCAAATAATGTTAAGAAAATAGGAAAATATACCAAAAAATATAACAAACAATTAAAATCGATTCTAATATAGAACTAGGTGGTGATTTCTTGTCTAGCATCTCTTTTGTTCATCTATCAGATATTCACTTTGTAAAGTCGAGTAACAATCCCGCTGACATAGACCGTGAGTTGCGAGATGCGATTATTACTGATTTAGATGTAAACGCTAAAATTGCTCTCGAAAATGTATCAGGCATTCTAGTATCAGGAGATATTGCTTTTTCCGGTGCTAAAACAGAGTATGAAAAGGCAAAAGAATATTTATTAGAAATATCCAAGCTTTTTTCTATCAACCCTAGTGATATATATTGTGTTCCGGGCAATCATGATGTAGACCTAACAATTGCGGATAAAAGTCCAGCCGTGTCACAAGCACAGAACACAATTGATGAACAGATCTTGTTGGATGCTGCAGACGCTGCCTTTGAAGAATCAATTACCGATTGCTCCTACAACAGCATTTTGTTCGAACCACTACGAGAATATAACGAGTTTGCGAACAGATTTAATTGCAACATCTCGGCTGAAAAAATAATCTGGAGCAAAGAATTTCCATTAGATTGCGGGCTGAAACTATGCTTAATTGGTATTTCTTCATGCTTTGTACCAAAAAGTAAAGATCGTCTTATGTATATAGGCCAATCTCAAATCCCTAGGCATATGCCAGACACAGCGGTTATGCTAATGTGTCATCATCCTCCCGAATGCTGGAAATTTAGCAGCGACATAATTGACAGAATTAACAAAAGAGCTGATGTGCAGTTATATGGTCATATGCATATGCAATCGGTCGAACTCGCTGAAAACAATGCTATATTGTTTTCCGGTGCTACTCACCCACAGAGGGCGGCTGATTGGTTCCCACGATATAACTGGATTACGATTAGCAGTGAAACAATAGATGGCGACAGAGTTTTAAATATTGACATCTATCCACGAATATTATCAGAAAATCGCGACCGTTTTCAGCCCGATATATCTGCCACCACTAATGGGATATTAATACATCACACAATAAATATTGATCGTAAAAGGCGGCAAGATTTAAGTGACCCTTGTCTATGCTACGAATCTGAGAAAACACCAAAGGATGACTTGGAGGAAACCCACGCTGTTGAAAGCAAAGCAAACCAACAGTCCAAAGTAGCAGTAAATGAGCGAGAGTTAATTTATAATTTCTATGAACTGTCAGTCTTTCGGCAATTTGAATTGCTCGAGAAATTTAAGCTATTCTCGGAACAAGACAAGGGGCGGTCTATTGCAGCAACATTAAATGTTGCAATCCAGCGTGCGAAGGATCAAGGAACCCTTCAATCTCTATATGATTGTATAATGGAAATCGTATCGAAAAAGGAGAAGATCATATGAAACAGTTTTTTTCCGAAAGCTATTCCAGAGTGGGGCTCGGAATATCCCCGGAGCAGCTTGAGCAGCGCTGGCAGGGAATTGAGCAGTATATCGAAAAAGAAGACTTAGATGTTTTTGAGCTAGTAAAAATGTATTATGGATTAAAAAATAATGAGGAGTTCGTCCAAGAGTTCGTCAAGGTTTTTAATGATCTAGATATTTCCTTTACGAAAAATAATCGGCGGGAGCTTAGCCTTTTATCGGGCATTATATTGGCTGAGTTAATGGAAAATAAAGACTATCAGCTGAATGCTATCTTTTCGATTGTTTGCTTATCAAAATATAATATTGATGTTGTTCTTCCCGAAATAATTGAAAAGGCTATCGGATGTTTTGGCAGCTTGTCGGCCAAAAGCAGAGAAGCTGCCCATGTTTATAAGAATGTGCCGACGAAACCCTTTACTGATTGTGCCAAATCCCTCAAAGAGAATCCATCAATGGATGAAACCCAGATTCAGAATCTAGAGGCTGCGTATCGATCCATTGCATCAAGTATTACTGCTCTGGTGTCTAATCAACGCGAGATGAGAAAGGAACTGGAACTTTATCGTGAAGAGTCTTCTATCCTTTCATGGATTTGTGGAGAGTGGAGTAATGATTTAGATATACAGCTTTCTAAAAAAAGAACACAAAAAAGCGTGGCATTTGTTTTGGCAAAAGAGTTGGCAGACCTAGTTCGTGTATTGCCAGGGCCATATGCGTCAAAATCATTTATTAAGAAAATGCTTGATTTGTGTAAAGGCGATAAGGCTACATACTCACTTGCAGAACTAGTAGATAGCTTGGATAATAATAGTAAGCAACGAATTATTGATAGCTATGATTGTATTGATTCAGCTGCAGTAATAACTCCTATTTTGTGTTCAGTAAAATGCGCTTTGGAGATAGGCGCTCCCGATGTGTGGAAACCCGTTGTTTTTGGGCGGCTTGGGTTTGATTTTCCGTCCACAGAAAATAACATTTTAGATTGGGCTGAATTGATGTACCTTGAATGCATGTTAATTAAAACGAATCGAGAGTAAGGATATGGAAGATATTATTAAGACTGATTCGAATATATTATCTGAACTAGAAGCTGATGCCGCAACTGATGTAGACAGCATGATCAGCGATGACATCGAAGTTTCGGACTCTGAAAGTCTACAAGAAGATGAGCTCCAATCAGGTTTTCTTCCTCTACCCTCCGGCCGTGCACTCTCTTTGCAAGAAACTTATGATGTTATGGCATCCGAGAACACAGCAGTGATTGTTTTAGTTGGTCCTTCTGGATGCGGGAAAACAACTATCGAATCTACGATATATCAGTTGTTTCAACGAGAGAAATTAGCGAATCATTTGTTTGCCGGCTCAAAAACAATTCAAGGCTATGAAGATCGTTCTTTTTATACCAGAATCAATTCTAGACAAGAGATTGCCACTACACCAAGAACCAGCCGAGGAGTACAAGAAATATTTCTTCATTTGCGTTTGTTTAATGAAGACAAAAAGCAGATAGCTAATTATCTGTTTGCAGATCTATCGGGAGAGGAAATCCAAGCACACATTGCCAATGTAGGTAGTTTGGCAAAACAAATGCCCTTTTTAAAAAACGCAGACTCAATAACGGTAATTCTTGATGGAGAACGCCTTGCAAATAAATATCGAAGAAATGGCGTTATTGAAGAAGCCTCAACGATGATAAGAACGATTTTTGACGCAGGATTGTATTCTGTGTCCACAAAAGTGCAGCTTGTTATCAGTAAATTTGATATCATTAGCGCAAGCGATGATTCTACCATTAGTTGTTTTATTGAAGATAAAATCAAAGAACTGCAGTCTTTAATCACTCATTATATTAAAAATGTTACAGTTCACGAGGTTGCCGCAATGCCTCACGACTCATCTTTTACCGTGGGATTTGGCCTTGAAAGCTTATTGTCGTCATGGGATTATGAGCCGCGATATCTCCATAGCAGTCCTCAGTATGAGTTTGATGAGCCAATAGATTCCGAGTTTAATAAACTGTTCTACAAGCTGAGAGGTACAACACATGAATAAAAAATGTTTTATTATGGGGCTTCCCGGCGCAGGAAAAACAACGTTTCTCGCGGCATTGTGGCATACAATTAATAGTAATTCATTTGCAGCTAGTCTGAAATTGGATAAAATAGATAATGGGCAGTATCTTGCACAACTAAGTCAAAAATGGGTCGATGCCGAACCACTTGACAGAACGGTTCCAAGCAACGAACAAACAAACCTTAGTATTAAGCTAAAAGCGCCTGATGAGACTATATTTGAATTGTTTTTCCCTGACTTGTCTGGAGAAACCTTTCAAAAGCATTATGTGCAAAGATCTATATCGGAAGAACTTGCAGATTATATTCAAACAGCGGATGCAGTTTTGTTTTTTATTCATGTAGATAGTGTGAAATCAATCGGTCTTATTTCGGAGCACATGACATGTATCCAGGATAACAAAGCAGAACCATCGTTGGCTAGGGATCCAAAAAAACATGATCCTTTGCAAGTTCAAGTGATTGAATTATTACAGTTTATATCGGATCTTAGGAAAGGGCAACTAACGAAGATTAGTTTTGTTTTTTCTGCATGGGATATAGCAATCCGAGCGAATTCCGAAATGACACCTGCAACCTTTTTTTCAACTCATATGAATATGCTATGGCAGTTCTGCTAAAGGTTCTTTACAAGGGCATAATAAAACAACTGAAAATACAGGGGCCAATCTACAACAAAACGCCGCCATTGTTACCAATGGGCGGCGTTTTTGCGCACATGGGAAAATTGCGCAAGGCGGGATCGTCCTGTCGATAGCATTAACCCATGCACTTCTGGACATTTTGTCCAGAGGTTGATGTATCTCGTCAACATGGCTCCTGTGGGTATATATCCCCCGTCGCCGCATCACAAAAAGCACAGACGGGGCCGCCTGTCAAGGGCGCGAACGCGCCGCCGCTTGCGGCGGTTTACCCTTGATGGGCGGCCCTGGCTGTGCTATCCACAAGGGGCGCGGCGGGGGATATATCCTCCAGAGCCGCCCCCTTTTCCATGATTGGAAAAGGGCGGGGGGATAAGGTTGAACCCGTAAATAAAAAAATCGGAGTGCTTAGAAACGAAACACACATGAAACCGGGGGCTGACCTGTTAGCTTTTAGCCCTTAAAAAGCCGCTTGTATCAAGGCTTTGCGGGCCCAGTTTGGAGGGGGCTGGTATCTTTCTATGGCCTGCCCCGGTTTTGGGTTTCAAAGCGTAACATTCGAGGTAAGAGCGTGGACAATTAGGACACCAGAAACCCGCTTATTTTAAGGCTCTGCGGAGTCTGTTCCGATGTGGCTGGTATCTTTCCATGCCCCGTCCCGGTTTTGCTCAAATATTGTCCACACTTTAGAATAGCTGGCAGCGGAGAAAAAAGCCCTCTATGCAGAGTATCACACGGCCCAGCGGGATACGCGGGAGGCCCTGGCCGTCAAGACGAACATCGACCATCTGCTGGGGATCACGGCCCCAGGCAGGGATAAGGAACAGGCGCGATAGCGCCGGGGACGCAGCCATTACTTCTGGACAAAATGTCCAGAGGTGGCGGGTTTGGGGAGCAACCCCAACAAGCATTTTTGCGGTCCCGGCGGGGCCGCAAAAATAGCAAGCGTTATACGCTTGCCCTGCTTGCCGGTAGCGCACAATCCCGGAAACTCTGAAAAAGAGCGTTGCAGTTTACTTGACATAAATAGATTCTTGATGTATTCTGTTAAGTAGATTAACAGAAGGGGATTGTAGTGGACAAATGGATAATTTATCAATAGATCAACTTTGTGAATTATTTCTTCAGACAATAAACCAATATACTGTTCTGGAAAAGTTGACACATACCTACGACATCGAGCCACAAATTTATTTAGCTGAGATTCATACCATTGTAGCTATCGAGACACATGAAAATATAAATATAACTGATTTAGCAAAATTGCAAGGGATTTCAAAAAGTGCTGTATCACAAGCGGTTAGTAAACTCGTCAAGAAAGGCTTTATTGAAAAAAAAGTTTCACCCGACACGGATAATGAAGTTGTCTTGACCCTTACTGTTAAGGGAAAACAAGTAGCTGATTTGCATAAAAAACAACACTCTTTGTTAAGTGAAAAATTAGTTGCTATATTTAAAAAATATCCACCAGAAACAGTTAATACCCTTTCTTCGTTGGCTGTTGATCTTCAAAAGATGTGGAAAGAACTATCCCCAAAATAAAGATACTTTAATTTTTGTTGCTTTTTCTGTTAAGTTACTTAACATATGGAGGTCGAAAATAATGAGTTACCTAATTATAAATCATATTCCGCAGTTTAATTTTCAGGCCAATAGAGTTTTAACTTACGGGGATTTAGCGTGTAATAGCGAAACAATTAAAACCAATATTCCGAGGATTCAGAACTTTGAAGATTGGTATATAGTCTGGTCAGATATGGCAGAAAGTGCCGAAAGGAAAATGCACTTTCTCCATGCGGCTTATTACTATCGTATGGCCGAGTTTTTCTTAAAAACCACTGATGAACGAAAAGAAGATACTTATAACAAATGTATTGAAAATTTTTATCGTGCCTTTGATTTAGAGCTACAATTACACTACGAAAAAATTCAGGTGCCCTTTGAAGGAAAAAATCTTTACTGTTTGAAACTATCACCCTTACATTCCAGAGGAACAGTCGTTGTCTGTGGAGGGTATGATTCCTTTATTGAAGAATTTGTACTTCAAGTACATGACCTTTTATCTCAGAACTATGAAGTATTACTTTTTGATGGACCGGGACAAGGGAAATGCCTCCAGGAAAAATTGTACTTCCGCTTTGATTTTGAAAAGGCTACATCAGCTATCTTGGATTTCTTTCATATCAAGAAATGTGCTTTTGTTGGTATCTCATGGGGTGGCTATTTTGCCTTGCGAAGTGCCGCCTATGAAAAGAGAATATCGGCCGTTGTTGCATATGACGTAATGGACAACGGATTGGAAGTAATGACAAACGTGTTTCCTGCTCTTGTCTGCCAAATTATTCGACTTGCTTATCGTAACAAATGGAAACGACTTCTTAATGGGTTGGCTGGTATGATAGCAAAGAAAAGTGTTCTAGCAGATTGGGCATTATCTCAAGGTATGTATATTACAGGGACAGAAACCCCTTTTGAGTTTTATCAAAACCTATCCCATCACAATCTTTTGGGAGTTACGGATTTAATCACGCAAGATGTGTTGTTATTGGCTGGTGAGAAAGATCATTATATTCCGTCCAACCAATTTTATAGACTGAAAGGTTCTATACATAATGCAAAAAGCCTAACTTGCAGATCGTTTACTACAGCGGAAGGAGGTGAACAACACTGTCAAATCGGGAACCATATGCTAGCTGTACATACCATTATTAATTGGTTAAACCAGCATTTTCAAAACTGATTACATATAGGGCACTCTGATTACCGAGAGGGTACTTTGTTTACATGGACGGGTTGGCACCGCCACTTCTGGACATTTTGTCCAGAGGTGACAGAAACAACAACCAGAAAGGAGGTCTGCGCTATGAACGCGGAGCAGAGAGTTTTGATTATTGACAGTGATTTGAAAAACTGCAAAGCCATCAAGTACGCCTTGACGGAATACGGCATCGGCGCTTATTATACCCTGTCCGTGGTGGACGGCATCGAGCGCCTTAACCGTCATAACTACGAGCTTGTGATCCTGGACATCTCCCTGTCGGAAACAGACGGACTCCAACTTCTCCGGTTCATGCGGCAAATGAGTAATATGCCGATCTTGGTGCTGTCCTTTCAGGGTGGTATTGAGCACCGGGCGCGGGCCTATGAAATGGGAGCGGATGATTTTATACAAAAGCCCCTGGAACTCCAGGAGTGCCTGCTCCGTGCCCAGGCCCTGCTCCGGCGCTATAACGCAACCGCCCCGCCCCTGCCCGGTCAGCGGTGCTATACCATTGTCACGTTTGAAAACCTGCTGATCGATCCCCTAACCCGCCACGTGGTCTACAATGGGCGGGAGTTGGACTTGCCCCGCCGGGAGTTTGATCTGCTGTATGTGCTTTCCTCTCAGGCGGGGCGGGTGCTTACGCATGAACAACTGCGCTACTATGTATGGGGCGATGATTTTTCCGGAGACGAAACCAACGCAATCCCTGTTAGTGTGAGCCGCCTGCGGCAAAAGCTGGACGGCGGGAAGTGCATTGAAAACGTCCGGGGCGTGGGCTACCGTTTCATAGACCCCAAACGCAAAAAGGAGTAATAAGCGTTTAATCGTGGTATTGTTACATCGCCGTCACTTCTGGACATTTTGTCCAGAGGTTCCAAGGTTGAAAGTTTACACAGTAATTACTTATTAGGGGGTTCGCTTTTAGCTCTAAAGTGCGGTTGATAGATAGAGGGATATTTTTTCTCTCCTGACGCAGAGCGGGCGGCTTCTGGACAAAATGTCCAGAGGTCGCCCGTTCCCCTTTGCCGTGGCATCCTTGTTGAAGATGGCCGGCAGAGGTATAATATACTTGTAGGTTGGCTCCTGTTCCAACGGAAAAGGAGCTAATTATGGATCATAGAATAGACGCTATTTACGGTAGACAATCCATCGACAAAAAGGATAGTATCAGCATTGAAAGCCAGTTTGAATTTTGCCGGTACGAATTAAAAGGCGGTGAGGGCAAGGAATATAAAGACAAGGGATATTCGGGCAAGAACATTGACCGTCCCGACTTCCAGCGGCTTTTGAGGGACATCAAGGCCGGGCTGATTAAGCGGGTAGTTGTCTACAAGCTGGACAGGATCAGCCGCTCCATCGTGGACTTCGCAAAGCTCATGGAAATATTCAAGCAGTACAACGTGGAGTTTGTCTCCTGCACGGAAAAGTTTGATACCTCAACCCCAATGGGCCGGGCGATGCTCAACATCTGTATTGTGTTCGCGCAGCTTGAACGCGAAAGCATCCAAATGCGTGTAACGGACGCCTTTTATTCCCGGTGCGCCAAAGGCTACTATATGCGGGGCCGGGCGGCTTACGGTTTTGATCTTGAGCCCATCGTCATGGACGGGATTAAAACGAAAAAGCTGGTGGAAAACGCGGAGATGGATTACGTTGAAATGATGTTTGAAATGTACGCGGAGCCGGAGAGCTCATACGGCGACATTACCCGGTACTTCACCACGCAGAATATTCTGGTATATGATAAAACACTAAAGCGCGGTTTTTTAGGCCAGCTTTTACGAAACCCGGTTTACGTCCAGGCTGATATGGATATTTACGAATATTTCAAGGCCCAGGGCGTGAAAATTGAAAGCCCGCCGGAACTGTTCACGGGTGATTATGGCTGTTATCTGTATCAGGGCCGTGAGGGTGAGGAGCCGATCCTCGTCATAGCGCCCCACAAGGGCCGCATCCCGTCGGGGCTCTGGCTGGCCGTCCAGCGCAAGCTGTCACAAAACACCACGTTCCAGAATGGGCGCAAGTGCCATAATACATGGCTGGCCGGGAAAATCAAGTGCGGCTGTTGCGGGTACGCTCTCGCAAGTCTCAACGCGCCGAATGGCGTTACCTACTTACGTTGTAAACAACGCTCGGAAAATAAAGGCTGTCAAGGTGCGGGCACTTTGACAAAACAAGTGCTGGAACAAACCGTGTATGAGGAATTGGTTAAGAAAATGCGGGTATTCCAAACGCTGAAAGGCGGCAAAACTGCAAGCTACAACCCGAAACTGACCGCCGCCCGCGCCGCGCTTGCCAAAACCGAAAGTGAGATTGAAAAACTGCTTGATACGCTTTCCGGCGCAAATCCCACCTTGTTACAATACGCAAACAGCCGCATTGAAGAATTGGACAGGCAACGGCAAGCCCAGGCAAAACTGGTTGCCGACCTTACCGCTAATTCCGTTTCGTCCTCTCAGGTTGAAAGCATAAGCGGCTATCTGCGGGACTGGGAGTCTGTTGACTTCGACGATAAGCGCCGGGTATCTGTTGACTTCGACGATAAGCGCCGGGTACTTGATACTCTTGTTTCACAAGTGCGGGCCACAAGTGAGCAAGTCGTGATATATTGGAAACTTTGATTTTTCTCACTTCGCATTATACCTTTGTCAAATACCTTTACTCAAATCCAGATATTATAGATTATGACATCTGGGGAGTCAGCGCACAAGGGGCTGACTATGCCGAGAAAGACTCCCTATTAGAAAAGAATTCTCCAGTTGAACGAATATTAGTTGTAGATGCAACTGGAAATGTAGGCAGTGATATCACTCTGCCGCTTTACTTAATTTTAGGTGAAAATAAATGAGCATAACACTAAACCAAACACTACATGGGTATTCAAGTGGCCACCACTTGTTGGCTTCTTCCATTAGTCTATCTGAGACGTCAAAAAGAAAAATGGATATATTGAGTGACCTATCTGGTCCAGATATCGCAGAAGGTTTTGAGGATTATTTTTCAGGCTACTTTCTCGAAACTGAGCAGTTGATTGTCCTCGCTAAGACTTGGTACGCTGGTGAAATGAGTCGACCAGGTTGCGTCTGGACACATTCAATATTATTCAAATTAGATGATATCGATGATTTATCTCAGGGCTTGGATGATTTACTCACTTTTTTTGTGCGTCCTAGCTCTAATATAAACTTCGATTCTTATTCACTGCCATTGGCGATGACATCTCTAAGCCAACTTACAAATAAAAAAGATAAAAAAAGATTGCAATATTTACTTTGGGTGATGTTCGGTCATCAACCTCCCAATATGATCATCTCCAAAAATTCGAACGAATACCTTAATGAGTTGTTATATCTTTGGCTAACATGTTATCGTGAACTACCTCCGAGCTATTCTTTTATTACAGGCTCAATGTCTATACGTAGCGACAGTGAAAATACTATTTGTTTGCAGTTTGTACCCCAAGGACTTAAAAACAGGGTGTATCATTCAGGCATGAACATATCTGTTTTGAAAAGCATAGACGAGGTGCAGAAATTTCCTCCATGGGTTTCGTTTGCCTGCAACATTATACAAAATGGGAAGTGGTCAGCATTTGTCTCGTTTAGAAATCTTTTCGGGCATGAGTATAGCGACTTCAAGTATCTAACATCATTTATAAAGTTCTATTCTGTATTGTGCGGAAAAAACGGTTTTTTGAACCTCTACGAATCTTTAGAATTAATTGAAAAACTCTTTTCTAATCAAAAAATATCCGTTGGAAATAAGCTTTTGCAGTTATACTTTGAAGGTGCTTTGACCTCGTGGGGCGAGAAAATATCTTATACAAATACAATAATAGCTACTTTGAAGTTTGAATGGATATCCGTAAATGAAAACTCACTAAATTCTCTTGTTAGCAACTCCTTTGACTTAGATAAGGATGGGGCAAAGAAAGTAGTCCAGTATCTTGCCAAGATTGAAAACAGCCAAATACAAGAACGCTATTTATCTCTATATGCAAATCTGTTGAGTGCCAAAATGCTCGAAGAGTTCACTGGCATGGATTACGGCATGTGCAGTGTGCTTATAACGCTAAATCCGGCATTAGCTGAATGTGATACTATTTGGACGCAGGCACTAGGCTATCAGAAAGGAATACTTGATTCCCTCAAAATATGTAAAGAAAGTGCCACATTGAGCAAAAAAATAGCATATAAAATTCTTGATACTAGCTCCTATGATTTTTCCTGTGAAATATTCACGCTCTGGGGAGAGTCGGCGATTCAAATTTTTTTGGAATATTTGCTCCAATTTAGAACATTACTTCATCGGGACACCGCCCAAATGGTAGCATTCTGTAAAGCACATTCTAAAACCGCTGCGTGTATGTTTGAAGAGAAATATAGCACTTTGTCAATTCAACAAGTTGTAATCCTACTAGATATTATTGATCCGTACACTGAAAAGGTATCCGAAAAAATTTTAATTAAATCATTTGAAGAAATAGCTTTAGAGGACTTAAGTATTCAGCAAAAGAATTGCTTAGCTGATTTCTACCTACCACTGATTCTAAGAAGCAGTACTAAATTTCCGAATGATTTAGTTGCATTTGCTGTTACTAACGTTCATGATCGCTTGGCAAACCTTTTATATCCTGAAGATAGGTGGAGAAAACTCCAGACTCTATTGCCTGACACAACATGGTTGAACCAGTGGGACAAATGTAAACGAGTTCGAAAAGCCATAAAGAAAAAGGGATATAACATAAAAAAACTTGACGCATACAATGACAATGAAATGGATATACATTTGCTCTAAAGTTCTTTAGCAATAATTAAGTATAATGCTTTAGGCTTGTCAGAAAGACAAAAAACACCAACAAATGAACCTTGCTAAACTCCCCGTTATGTTTACGCCATAGGTTATTCAATTTTGATAATAAATTTTGGTGTATACACTTTATAGATCAAGGCATGGGCCCTCGTTTATAAAAGCCCATGCCTTGTTGTGGTAGCATATTTAATTGTAGTAACGTTGCAATTATACCGTACTCCGGCTGATGCATTGCTACAGAAAACGAAGTGCGGCATAATGATACTCAGAGATACTAACTTGCAGTACCCGTGATACCCATGAGATATGTGAAACTGCAGTACATGAAAAGTACACGGATCCTCTGCAAATCAAAAAATCTCCGAAATTGAGTGGGAATTTTGCGGATAATGACACCAAAAGCATGGAAAGTAGCTGTGAAAGCAAACACGGAACAGAGTGGGAATAAGAAACAAAACCCCGGGAACTCGCTTAAATAGCGAGTTCCCGAGATTCTTTTTTGCCTTTTGATAACAGGAGCATTTTGGGCATTTATTGCAGACTGCCAATGGTTTGCGGGTGTTCATCGACTCCAGCCATATAAAACGGTCTTGCTGAACGAAAAATCAGCAAGACCGTTTTGTCATTTATCCAATTCTTTTAAAAGCAAAGGATTATAAGCTCTTACGAAAGGCCATCGGCAGTAAACAGGCAGACGAGCTTTTGCAGCAGGCAAGAGCCCCGCAGCGCAGTCTAAAAAGCGTGATAAACGCTTTAGAAATAACAATTATGAAAGATGAGGGATACACCATGAAACAGCATTTTGCAGATGAAAAAACAGGTATCAGCTACACGTTGCAGGGCGACTATTATCTTCCTGACCTTGTTTTACCCACTCAAATGCCAATGTGCAGGCGGAAACACTCTGGGCGGTAAAGAAACTTGCTGAAAAAGAAGGGGTAACAGAAGAACTAAAAGCTCATGACCAGATGGAGTGGGTGGGGCGGATGAATAACATTCGGGCACGTGCTGAGGAAATTGTTGCAAACGATATCATTTACAATTAATCTCGGAGAATCAAATCAATAAAATATAAAACACCTATTGACTTTGGGACATCCTAAGTGCTATACTTAGGATGTCCCAAAGTGAGGTGATTAATTGGACAAGAAAAAAATGGGACGGCCAACCGATAATCCGAAGCCTTACAAAATAGGTGTGAAATTAGATCAAGAGGCAAAAGATATACTTGATGCCTATTGCGAACAAGAAGCTGTTTCTGTAATGGAAGCGGCAAGGCGTGGGATTAAACGTTTGAAACCAGACCTAAAGAAAAAATGAAAGGAAGCGGCTCTCCCTCACAAAAGTTGAAGCCACTTCCAGTACGGCAACTACCTAAAAGATAATTACAGTATAAATATTATACCATGCGCTGTGATTTCTTTCAAGGGTTGCACGATTTTTGAAAGGAATTTAAAACTATGGGTAAAAATGAAGAATGGAACGAGTTCTTAAGTAATCTGCTTTCCAATGCTTTAGAAACGTACAAAGAAACGACGGAATATGAATATATCAAGAAGCAACAGGAAGAGATATACATGATCTTTCGTGATAATCTGAAAGCTGACCAAAAAGAACTTGTCGAAGAATGCATATTCGACATTGGCCTTGTTGCTGATCGTGAATCTGAAGTTGTTTATAGGCAAGGTCTGAAGGACTGCGTTTGGCTGCTTAAAAGTTTGGGGGTGCTGTCATGACTATTCTTGAGATTTATATTATGGCAATATTAACCCTAATGACAAATGCTTTAACCGTAAGTCCCGATATGGTCAGTTTGCTAAAATCGTTACAGATAATGAGGGAAAACTTACTGCATTTTTAAATGCCCTATTTTTGTGCGTTGCTTTGGGTTTTAGATCTTATATCCTGTATGTGTGCCGCTTTGCACACAAAGAAAACAGCCGTATGCAATCATTTGCATACGGCTGAAATAAATTTATAACCACTTGTTACCGCACAGAAAACTTATAAATTGTCGTGTGGCGATATACTTCTGCAGGAACCAATACGGTACTTGGGAAGTTGGAATGATGCGGGGAGTCCGGATAAAACTGCGTTTCCAGACAAAAGGCGTGGTGCGCCTGCAACGGAATTCTACCACTGGCAAATACATTTTCCGGGAAGCCGTTTGCCGTGTAGAGCTGCATGCCCGGCATATCCGTAAAGGTTTCCATAACACGACCACTGACGGGCTCATATGCCTCCGCGGCCTTCCTGATCCCGCTCTCGGCGGATAAAACAAAGTTGTGATCGTATCCACCGCATTGCAGCAGTAGGGGTTCTTCCGCGTGAATGTCACGGCCGATCGGCTTTGCCTGCCTGAAATCTGCGGCGGTGTCTGCGACTGGGGAGAAAGCGCCGGTCGGAATGAGTCCGCTTCCGGCAACCGTAATAGAGTCTGCATGGATCTGCAGCTCATGGGAGAGAATGTCCTGCCCCGGGTCTCCGGACAGATTAAAGAAGCTGTGGTTGGTTAGGTTGACGAGCGTGGCCGCGTCCGTTTTCGCTTCATAGTCGATCACCAGCGCATTGTCCGTGGAAAGGGTATACTTAATGGTAATATCCAGATTTCCAGGGAATCCTTCTTCTCCGTCAGGACTATGATATGTAAAAGAAATTGAGGGGACATCATCGCTGTTGTTGCTGTCTTTTACCTGCCATACTTTTTGATGGAATCCATGGAATCCACCGTGAAGCGTATTGCCGTTTTCATTCTGGCTCAGAGAATAGGCGGCGCCGTCGATGCGGACAGTGCCGTCGGCAATCCGGTTTGCGTACCGTCCCACTGCAGCACCCAGAAAGTCCCCGTCTGCAAGGTACTCTTCCAAAGTGTCGTGACTCAGGACCACATTGGAAAAGATTCCGTTTTTGTCAGGCACATGGATACTGACGACTCTCGCGCCATATTCCATAATTTGAATAGAAACGTTATTTTTGTTTTTTAATGTGTACAAATGAATTTTTGTTCCGTTTGGCATCTCGCCAAAAATATGTTGTTCAATGCTCATATTCCATCCCTCTAACAAACAATTTATCAGATACCCAGCAGTGCAGCGCCGATGATGCCTGCGTCGTTGCCGAGCTGTGCCTTACAAATTTTGGTACGGATTTTCGCACCGCCGTACTGCTCTTTGTCTACGTATTCGCGCAGGGGCGCCAGCAGGGTTTCTCCCTCGTTGCAAATGCCGCCGCCAATGCAGAGAATGTCAGGCTGCAAGGTGTTGACACAGTTGGCAAGACCGCATCCAAGATAAGCGATGTATTCATCAACAACCTGCTTGCCGATGGAATCTCCAGCACGCATGGCGTCAAAGGCGGTCCGTCCGCTGACCTTTTCGATGTCGCCGTCCACCAGCTTCCAGATGGGCTGTTCCTTATCCGGATTTGCCATCATAGCTTCTTTGGTGCTGATGATTAGACCGGTTGCCGCAGAGTACCGCTCCCAGCAGCCGTTGCGCCCACAGGAGCAGTGCCGGCCATTGAAGACGATGACTGTATGTCCCATTTCACCGGCACAGTGATTGGTGCCTGCATAGATTTTTCCGTCTATGATAATACCGCTGCCAACGCCGGTACCCAAGGTGATGGCAAGACCGTTTTTAGCGCCTTTCAAAGCGCCGGCCTTGAACTCTCCATATGCCGCTGCGTTGGCGTCATTTTCGACAATGACGTTCTTTTTCATTCTTTCCTGCAGCATTTGTTTCAGCTGAAAATTGTTAAAATAAAGGTTGTTGGAGAACTCTACAACGCCGTTATCGCGATCGACTGTACCGGGGGTTCCGATTCCAACCCATGGAATATCGTCAATGGAGATATTGGCGTCTTCCAAGGCGGCAAAGGCTGTGACCGCGAGTTGTTCGCACATTTCCTCCGAAGAGCAGGGGACTTTTGTTTTGTTTTTTCCTCTTCCAATAATCTGATAGTTTTCATCTACAACGCCTACTGCGATATTGGTTCCGCCCAAGTCAATTCCTAAATAATATGCCATTAAAAAAACCTCCTTGTGTTTTTACATAGAAATTAAGCAGCAACATTTCTTCATTCAATATATAACTCGTGTTAAATCATATCTCAACTTAGTATAACATTTTTTTATATAAAATGTAAATAAGGAACGCGCTTTTTTTCTGTGGTTTTCGTGAATAACGCTTTAAAAAAGAAGTAACAATGAGAAAGAAGGGGCAAAATCTGTTCCTGTAAGGATTTTTATGCTATAATAATAAAAATATGTGGATGGGAGATCATGCCGTGAGCTATGAAAACTTGCCGGAAGAAATGCGGAACATATATACAAAAGTCTATTGGGAAGGCTTGCAAAAGAGAAAAATCTCACTGGTGGCAAAACGCGCCTTTGATATTTTTGTATCTGTAGTTTTATTGGCAATACTGTCTCCTTTCCTGTTGATATTGGCTGCCGCCATCAAATTGGATTCCAAAGGGCCCGTTTTTTATCGCCAGGTTAGAGTGGGAAAATATAATCAGGATTTTCGGATCTACAAATTTCGCACTATGGTTCAAAATGCCGATCAAATTGGCCCTTCTATTACTGTTGGGCATGATCCGCGTGTTACTAGGGTAGGACATTTGATCCGTAAGTTCCGGTTGGATGAGGTATCCCAATTGTTAAACGTATTAAACGGTTCAATGAGTATGGTCGGTCCCCGGCCGGAAATTCGGAAGTATGTGGATATTTATACGCCGGAGCAAATGGCCACCCTGTTGATTCGCCCGGGTATAACAGCTCCTGCCAGCATCGCTTTCAAGGACGAGGACGCATTGCTCAGTTCCTGTGAAAACACCGATGAAGTTTATATAGAGAAAATACTGCCTCCCAAAATGACTTTAAATCTGGAATATATGAAAAAATTTTCATTTTGGAAGGACATCTGTATTTTATTCCAGACAGTAATTGCCGTATTTATATCAAAAGGAGACAGCAAACATGCTCAATGAATTTTCCCGGTCCCAGCTGCTGCTTGGGAAGCGGAGTATCCAGCGGTTAAAGGAATGCAGTATTGCAATTTTTGGGATCGGCGGCGTGGGCGGCTATACGGTTGAGGCTTTGGTGCGCACTGGGGTTGGGCGTCTGCTGTTGATTGATAATGACACGGTCAGCTTAACCAACATCAACCGGCAGATTATCGCGGATCACCAGACCATCGGCAGGAAAAAGGTGGATGTTATGAAAGAGCGGGCCCGCGCGATCAATCCAGAGGTTCAAATTGAATGTTACTCCATCTTTTTTCTGCCGGAAACGCCGTCAGATTTTTTAGATGGCTGCGATTACATCATAGACGCTGTGGATACCATTTCCGCAAAACTGGCGCTGGCAGAAATTGCCCGGCAAAAGCAAATTCCCATTATCAGCAGCATGGGAGCAGGGAACAAACTGGATCCTACACAATTTGAAATTGCTGATATTTACGATACGTCGATGTGCCCGCTTTGCCGGGTGATGCGCAGGGAGCTGAAGAAAAGAAACATACCGGCATTAAAGGTTGTATATTCCAAAGAGCAGCCTGCTCCAAGAGAAGAAGCTGAAGAAATAGAAGCAGACTCATCCAAACGTCAGACGCCCGGCAGTGTGGCGTTTGTCCCGTCTGTTGCCGGACTGATCCTGGCTTCGGCGGTCGTAATGGATTTGACAGAGGGAATGCGGCCTGCTACATAAAGTCATATTCGTGCCGAATGAGGGAATACTGCCATAGGGGTGATTTTATGGTAGAAGGAAAAAACGGACTATTGGCAAACAAGCAGTCCAAGAAGAAATCCGGCGCAGAACAGAAGGCCGAAAAAGTAGCATCCATGATGAAACAAACGGGGAAAGGCAGCATCCTTTCGGACGTCGGCGGCAGCTATACCGGCACGCCCCAGGACGACCTGTATCCCGTCCAGGATGCAGACGACCTGTAACCAGATGATTTTTTGATATTTCAAACAAAAGGCCTTGCAGAGCATGATACTCTGCAAGGCCTTTTGGTGCCGCTGACCGGGATCGAACCGGTACAGTGTTTCCACCGAGGGATTTTAAGTCCCTTGCGTCTGCCAATTCCGCCACAGCGGCGAATGAACGAAAAATATTATACCATAGCAATACGATAAAATCAACGTTTTGTCACCGCTAATTTGAGAGGAATTGGAATTTCTTTGCTTCTGTTTTTATTTGGCGATGCGCTTTCTGTGTGGAATTCCTTTTATTTTGTCATATAATCCGCAGAGGCCCAACGCGGGGATCGTAATGAAGAACCAGAGAATCGAAAAAGGAAGGCAAACCTGTCCCAGAACATTGAGGGGAAGGTCAGAGTAGTCCCAAACGTTCTGCTTCAACAGGACATTGACGACAATGCCAGTCAAAAACTCCACAGAAGTGATAATGCCGGAACCGACACAGCATTTAAAGGACAGGCTTTTCTTTTTAAAAGGTCCATTGCAAAAACGGTTGATCAGACAGAGACATACACCGCCTGCGATTGACATGGAAACATCGCTATAGCCACGGCTGGCAATTTCCAAAACGGGATAAATGATACCTCCTGTGGCGAATAAAACAGCGTCTTTTTTCATAGTGTAGTGTTGTACCCTCCTGTTTGCATATCTTGTCACAATTGTTTGCAAATTGGGCAATAAATATACGGCCTACGCTGTTGCTATTCCTGATAAAAAAGGTATAATAGAAGCAGAATATTTTATTGGCTGCCACTGTCAAAAAAGTTGGCAGTTCGCGGCCGCGAAAGGAAGGTTTGTATGAAGATTTTCAGCGCACCGGATTACACCGCAATGAGCAGGAAAGCCGCAAATCTCATTTCTGCTCAGGTCATTTTAAAACCGGATTCCGTCCTTGGCCTTGCTACAGGTTCCACACCATTGGGGGTGTATTCCCAATTAATCGACTGGTATGAAAAGGGAGATGTAGACTTCACAAAGGTACGCAGCGTTAATCTGGACGAGTATTGCGGGTTGGCTCCGGAGCATGAACAAAGCTATCACTATTACATGAAAGAAAACTTCTTCAAGCATATTAATGTTCAGATGGTAAATACGCATGTACCGGATGGTTTGGCAAAGGATGTTGCAGCGGAAGGCCACCGCTATGACAAATTGATTGATAGTCTGGGCGGTATTGATCTGCAGCTGTTGGGTATTGGCAATACCGGCCATATTGGTTTTAACGAGCCAAGCGATAGTTTTATTAAAGAGACGCACCGTGTTACGCTAAAGCAGAAAACAATCGATGCAAACGCTCGTTTCTTTGCCAGTAAGGATGAAGTGCCGCGCTATGCAGTCACGATGGGAATCGGCGCAATTATGGGGGCGAAAAAAGTTCTGCTGGTCGCGAATGGCGCAGGGAAAGCGGAAATTCTTTATCAGTCTTTGTTCGGACCGATTACACCGGAGGTTCCTGCGTCGATTCTGCAGGTGCATCCGGATGTAACCGTGGTTGGAGATGAGGCGGCAATGGCGGTTATCCGGGAAAAGTGTCCCTCCGCAATCGATTGAGTTTTATTAAAATAAAAACTAAGGCTCTGATTTTACACAAAGTTTTTGTGTAAAATCAGAGCCTTTATATTTTTATAAAAAATGTCTGCAGGTGAAGTATTATCACTTTACTTTGTTAAAACAGTAGAAAGATGATGGAAAACACTTTTAAAAATACAGTATTTTAATTCGTATTTCTCTATTTTTGCTAAGATTTAGAAAGAAATATTGTGAGGAATTCCATTTGCTTCTGACGGAAATCAAGTTGACAATATTTGACACATAGGTATATATTTAGAAATATCATAAGTTATTTTGTAAATTAAATTAAAGTCTGAAATTTTTTGGAATTTATGGGAAGGAAGTGTAAAGATGCATTTTTCAAAACAGAGTCGGAAAGTAGCCTCTTTTTTATTGGCTCTTTCTATGGTAACGAGTTCTTTGACAGCGACAACGGGCTTTGCGAAAACGTCTACAGGAAAGCTTGCGTCTCAGTTTGCTGCGAGTGTGCCAAATTCCGTATTGACAGAACCGGAATGGGATTCGGATGAAGAAACGGGCGAATTAGAGCACGGACATTCTGGATATGTACAGCCGTTTATGAATCCGTCCTATTTGCAGCAGGCCTATGTCCCCAAAACGCTTGCAAGAGCGGCAAAAAGTTTTCCAAGCTCCTATGATTTGCGCAATAAAGATGAAGTGACGGATGAGATACGCAATCAAACCCGTTGGGGGACCTGCTGGGCATTTGCGGCGACTGGCTCGGCGGAGTCTGAGTTATTTCCGGAGGATGACGTCGTTTTTTCGCCGCGTCATTTGGCGTATTTCACTTACAACGGTTTGGCAAACCCGGACACGCCAGAGGACGGGACTGCGGGAGATACCTTCCAGCCTTGGGGAAATTCTGCAAATGAAACAAAAGACATGTTATATCCCTGGTATGAATTCGGCGGCAATACCTTTATGGCAAATGCAACCTTGTCCAGAATTGGATTTCAGTTGGAAAAAGCTGTCCCTTATCCGGAAAGCTACAGCAATTTTAATTATGTCAATGGACAATACATTTTAAAGGATGTCGAAAAATACGGAGAAGTAGGAGAAGAATACCATTATACGACTCCCTATTATCTGGTGGAAAGCAATTATTTGCCAACGAAAGATCAAAATGGAAAATGGAACGGCGCTGCAATTAAACAAGTGCTGATGGACGGCAGCAGCGTTTCTGTCTCGTACAAATCAGCGGCTTCCTACGACTATAATATTAAGAATATCAATGGGGAAATATTTGTTATGCAGCCATATAATGGTCCGGAGAAGGTGAATTTGGACCATGCAGTGCAGATTATCGGTTGGGATGATACGATTCCGGCTTCTTATTTTAAAAGCGGCATAACTGGAAGACAGCCGAAAAACGATGGAGGCTGGCTGATTCGCAACAGCTGGGGTTTGGATGGCAATGTCAATTCAATGGATGGCTGCTTCTATCTTTCCTATGAAGACAGTTCCATTTCTGAAACCTGCCAGTTTATCGCTTCCGCCGACCAGCCGTACGATCACAATTACCAGTATGACGGCACCGGCTGGAGCACGACGCTCGGTTTGGCGGGTAACCCCACAGCGCCGATGAAAATGTCCAATGTGTTTACCGCGACAGGCGATGAGACCATTAAAGCGGCGGCGTTTTATACAACAACATACGACTGCACGTACTCTATTCAGGTTTATACCGATCTGCAGGATGACGCCGACCCAACCAGCGGCATAAAAGCGTACGAAACAGAACAAACCGGTTCAGAACCGTACGCGGGTTATCACACAATTGAGTTGGATACCCCGGTCCCCGTTTATGAAGGTGAAAAGTTTGCGATTGTTATAACGATGAAAATTCCCAGAACCACCGATCAAATGTGGGATCATGAAACCATCTATCCGATTGCCTGCGAGCTGAACGGATATTGTGATGGGGTGACGGCTGAAGCCGATTGCAGCAGGGGAGAAAGCTTTATCAGCTATGACGGTGAAGACTGGCTGGACATTTTGGATTATGATGAAACTCTCTATGGCTCAGATGAAAAAAGCGAAGTTACGCTTGCAAATGTGTGCTTAAAAGCGTTGACTGTCGATGGACATGAGGCATTTCTCGAAAAAAATGCGCTGATAGAAGCGGTTTCCAATGCCCAAAAGATCCAAAGTACGTTGGCTTATATTTATGCGGACGCTGAGAAGAAAACAGCTTTTGATCAGGCTTTAAAAGATGCGGAAGAGCTTTTACAAAGCTTGGGTGCAACGCAGGAAGAGCTTGATGCGGCTGCAGCCAAATTACAGGAAAAGCAGGCGCAGTTGAACGGCGTGAATTTTGTAAAGAACGAGCTGGAAGAAACAATTGTAGCGGCCAGGAAGATCAAAAATACATGCGTTTACACCGATGCAACCGCAAGCAGGAAAAGTGCCTTTGATGAGGCGCTGAAAAAAGCAGAGGACCTTTTGCAAAATAAGGATGCTGTCCCCGAAGATATGGATACAGCAAGGATTACGCTGCAAGAGAAGCAAGGGCTATTGGACGGCGCGGAGGTTGTGAAAAAAAGTCTGATTCAGACAGTGTTCGATGCAAAAGAAACAAAAGATACGTATAGTTATCTCTATGCAGCCGCAGAGAAAAAAGCCGCATTTGACAAGGCCTTGCGTACTGCGGAAGCGCTTCTGCAAAATCAGAGTGCGGCATTGGAAGAGATGAAGACGGCAGCGGCAGAGTTACAAGAAAAGCAGGAGCAATTGGACGGCGCGGCATTTGTAAAGAACAAGCTGGAAGAAACCATTGCTAAAGCAAAAGAGATTGGAAATACAGCAGAGTATACATACGCAACCGCAAGCAAAAAAGAAGCCTTTGATAAGGCTTTAAAGGATGCGGAAGAGCTTCTGGCGGATAAGGAAGCTGCTTTAAAGGAAATGGCTGCGGCAGAAACGGCGTTACAGGAAAAGCTGAATCAGTTGGACGGAATTAATATTGTAACGAATAAGCTGAACCAGGCGATAAGCAGTGCGAAGGCAGTTAAAAACAATTATCTCTATACCAGAGGGTCTGCCGACGTAAAAGCAGCGTTTGACGAAGCCTTGGAGGCTGCGGAAGCGGTTCAGGCCAATCTGGACGCAACGCCGGATCAGAAGAATACTGCGGCAGAGAAACTTATTGGCACGCAGCGCCAATTGGACGGGAAAAAGCCTGTTTCTGGAGGCGGCGGTAGCGGAGGAGGAGGCAGCAGAAAAGATACCGCCTCTAACACAACGGGGGACGGAACCGCTGTGGCAACCGCTCCAACTGTCCCAATTACTCCGGTCGTGACAATACCAACGGTAACTGCGCCCGCTCCTGCGTCTGTACGCTCTGATACAACGATGGAATTTACCCTGAAAAGAGGCAGCGCTTATTGCTTTAAAATGACTGTTTTAAATGGCAGTACCGCGATGCCGAGCTTTGCCGTAGGCAACGGGAATATCTTTAAAACGCAGTTTGTAGCCAAGATCGGCAACGACTACTATTTCCGTATTTGGGCAGTCGGCGCCCCAGGAACAAAAACAGGCGTCTATACCACGATGCCGGGTGAAGCGGCACAGCTGCACTGTTCGGTTGTTGTAGGATAAAATCATATTATAAAAGGGACACAAAGCCATATATGGCTTTGTGTCCCTTTTGCATATAACTGTCCAATAGCCTCACCTTTTACAATCGCTGAACCCCTGTTTGACATTTTCTTTTTTTCCCTTTACAATGAAGAAACCTGCTATGGGTATGTTACAGTAGATTGAAGCGTTTACCCCTAAAAAGGAGAATTTATCATATATGGAATGTAATGAGCAAAGAAAGTTAGCGGTGGGAATTCTTGCCCATGTGGACGCTGGGAAAACCACGCTTTCGGAAGCGATGCTTTTTCAGAGCGGACAGCTCAAAAAGCTGGGCCGGGTAGATCATCAGAATGCTTTTCTGGATACGGAATCACTGGAACGGGAAAGAGGGATTACAATTTTCTCCAAACAGGCGGTGCTTTCTGTAGGCGATCTGGAAATCACTTTGCTTGACACGCCGGGCCATGTGGATTTTTCCAGCGAAATGGAACGGACGCTGCGAGTGCTGGATTATGCGGTATTGGTTGTGAGCGGCACTGCGGGTGTGCAGGGCCATACCCGGACGCTCTGGCAGCTTTTGAATAAATACCAGATCCCGACCTTTCTGTTTGTCAACAAAATGGATTTACCTGTGACCGGTCAGGCGGCTCTACTGCAGGAATTAAAGCGGCTCAACGGCGGCTGTGTGGATTTCAGCGAAGGGCAAGTTCCAGCGGAATTTTGGGAAAATATCGCGATGTGCGACGAATCGGCGCTGGAACATTTTTTAGCAACAGAAACGTTTGCCGATGGGGAAATCACCGACTTGATTGCGCGGCGCAGGCTCTTTCCCTGCTATTTTGGTTCTGCGCTGAAGCTTGACGGAGTAAGCGCCTTCCTAAAGGGATTGCAACGCTATACCCGCTGCAAAACGTTTCCACCTGACTTTGGCGCCAGAGTTTATAAGATTGCACGGGATTCGCAGGGGAACCGGCTGACCTATTTAAAAGTGACGGGCGGCAGCCTGCGGGTTCGTATGCCGCTGACAAATCGCAGGGATGGGCTTACAACGGATCAAATCTGGGAGGAAAAAATAGACCAGATCCGCATTTACTCTGGAACTAAATTTCGGGCGGTGGAGGAAGTGCCGGCGGGAACTGTCTGTGCGGTAACCGGATTGAGCCGGACGTACCCCGGGGAGGCCCTGGGTGCGGAAGAGGCGTCGGAACCGCCGGTGCTGGAACCAGTGATTACGTATCAGGTCCTTTTGCCGGAAGGGTATGACCCGCACCTTACGCTGCTCAAATTGCGCCAATTGGAAGAGGAAGACCCGCAGCTTCATATTGTCTGGAACGAAACGCTGAGGGAAATTCATATCCAGCTGATGGGTGAAGTGCAGATGGAAATTTTACAAAAGTTGATTGCGGAACGGTTCGGATTGGAGGTTCAGTTTGGTACAGGCAGTATCGTCTACCGGGAAACGATCGCCGAGCCGGTGGAGGGCGTGGGACATTTTGAACCGCTCCGTCATTATGCGGAGGTCCACCTGCTGCTGGAACCGGGAGAGAGGGGCAGCGGCCTGCAATTTGATACGGTTTGCAGCGAGGATGTTCTGGACCGCAATTGGCAGAGGCTGATTTTGACGCATCTGGAAGAACGGATCCATGTGGGGGTATTGACAGGTTCTCCGATTACCGATATGAAAATAACGCTTCTGGCAGGGCGCGCCCATGTGAAGCATACGGAGGGCGGGGATTTTCGCCAGGCGACGTATCGGGCCGTGCGTCAGGGATTGATGTGCGCCAAAAGCGTTTTGCTGGAACCCTGGTACCGCTACCGTCTGGAGGTTCCGGTGGAATGTGTCGGGCGCGCCATGGCGGACTTACAGCGAATGTCCGGGAACGCTTCCCCGCCGGAAACCGAAGGGGAAGAAGCGATCCTGACCGGCTTTGCTCCGGTTGCCTGCATGCGGGACTATTCCAAAGAGCTGGTATCCTATACCAAGGGCAGGGGGAGGCTCTCCTGTGTTTTGGCGGGATATGACACATGCCATAACCCGGAGGAAGTGATTGCGGAAATCGGGTATGAAAGGGAACGGGATTTGATTCATCCGGCAGATTCTGTATTTTGTGAGCACGGCGCGGGATTTACCGTAAAATGGGACCAGGTGCGAAAATACATGCATGTGGACAGCGGATTAAACCAGGAAGTGCGGGAACCGGAGTTGGAACAGGTTCCCACGCGCGCGCCGCGTTCCGTCTCTTACGCTGGCACGCTGGAGCAGGACAAAGAACTCCAAAGCATTTTTGAAAAGACATACGGGCCCGTCAAACCGCGGGCGTTTTTGCCGCGGCCTGTGAACAGGGAGGAAGATCAACAGGAGCATATTGAACTCCCACCGAGAAATACGGACCCTGAGTATTTGTTGGTGGATGGTTACAATATCATCTTTGCCTGGGAGGAACTGAAGGAGGCTGCCTGGGAAAATCTCGGTGCGGCGCGGCAGGCACTGATGGATTTGCTCAGCAATTATCAGGGGTTCCGTAAATGTAAAGTCATCCTCGTTTTTGACGCTTATAAGGTACCTGGCAATATTGGTGAAGTGTCACGGTACCACAACATTTATGTGGTATATACAAAAGAAGCGGAAACAGCGGACGCCTACATTGAAAAAACAACTGCGGAAATAGGGAAAAAGTACCGTGTCCGTGTTGCCACTTCCGATGCGGCAGAGCAATTGATCATTTTAGGGCATGGGGCGCTGCGGCTTTCCGCGACCGGTTTTCGCGCGGAGATCGAGCAGGCAAACGGCCAAATTTCTGAAATATTGGCGGATAATCGCCGCAGAATGAAGCCGATTAAGTTAAGAGACTCACTGGGAAAAGCAGAACGAGGAAAAAAACGATAGTTGAATCAAAAAAACATAACCGTATGACTGTGCTGAAAAGCCGTTCTTACGGTTTTTTACTTGCCATTATCAGAAGAGGTTAAATGCTTTGCTGCCGCCATTCTTCATGTGCTTTTTATAATATGAAGCCGGAAATGGAGTCCGTTAAAAGACATTGCTTTTTAATAGATTGCCTTGTTCAAATGAGAAGCAGTCGTAAATTTTAATGCTTTTCCAATTGGGAACATTTTAACATCCTTGCAAATTCACAGGGTGCATTTTACATGGGAATGACGGCTGCTCCATAGCAAAACGACTGGATATCTGTTATACTACTAAAGAAGTTTTTTATATATGAAAATTACGCGGAAGCGGATTGTCTTTGATAGAAGCGGGGCCGATAAGAAAAAGGGGGAGCTGACGATTCAAAACCTGGTGAAAGTATCTGTGAAAAATCTGGTGGAGTTCCTCCTGCGCAGCGGAAGTTTGGATAATCGATTTGGTGGAGTAAATCGGGCGGATGAGGGCGCACGTATTCATCGTAAGCTGCAAAAAGCCGGAGGCGAAGGTTACCAGGCAGAAGTTTTTTTGTCCCATACAGTCGAGCGCTATGGAATTACCTATCAGGTAGAGGGGCGGGCGGATGGCGTTCTTACAAACAAAGAAGGAATCGTCATTGATGAAATCAAAACGACACTGGTCCCCTTGGAGCGGATCACAGAGGACTTTAACCATGCACATTGGGGACAAGCCATGTGCTATGCTTATTTTTATGTGGTGCAGCATCAACAGGAACGAATAGCCGTGCAGCTCCGTTATTATCATGTGGACACGGATCAGATCAAAGAGTTTCAACGCACCTTCATGCTGGAAGAACTGCAAAGGTTTTATTTTGATCTTTTGGATCAGTATAGAAAATGGGCGCAACTGCAGCAGGGCTGGCTTGCAGTGAGAAAACAATCCATACAGGAACTGAATTTCCCCTTTTCGTCCTATCGAGCGGGACAGAGACAGCTTGCGGCGGCTGTCTACCGTACGATTGCAGCCGACGGCATGTTGTTTTGTCAGGCGCCCACAGGTATCGGAAAAACCATGTCCACCTTGTTTCCCGCGATAAAGGCGATGGGAGAGGACAAGACGGAACGTATTTTTTATCTGACGGCAAAGACGATTACACGGCAGGTAGCGGAAGACGCGCTTCTTCGCATGAGGGAGAAAGGCCTGCGACTCAAAACGATTACGCTGACCGCAAAGGATAAAATCTGCTTTTTAGAGGAACGAAACTGCAATCCGGAAGCATGCCCGTATGCGGACGGATACTATGACCGTGTCAATGACGCCCTGTATGATCTGCTGGAGCATGAAGAGGCGATGACCCGGCAGACGATCGCATGCTGCGCGGAGACCCATAAAGTGTGCCCCTTTGAACTGGCTTTGGATGTTTCCCTCTGGTGCGACGCGGTGATTGGAGACTATAATTACCTGTTTGATCCGGTGGTTTATTTAAAACGGTTCTTTTCCGGTAAAAAAGAAAAGTATGTGTTCTTGATTGACGAAGCGCACAATCTGGTGGACCGTTCCCGTTCCATGTATTCCGCTCTGCTGAGTAAAGCGCAGATTCTGGAGGCAAAAAGACTGGCTGGCAAGGAGAACAAGCGCATTTATCAGGCATTGGGAAAAGTCAACGCGGAAATGCTCTCTATGCGCAAGCAATGCGAAGAGCTGGGGCAGAAGGGCATTACACAGAAGGACTTTCCAAAAGAGCTGGTTCAGTTGCTGCATCAATTTGTTCATTGCATGGAAGAATGGATGGAGCGCCACCGGGGCGAGTCGATGGTTCCAGAGGTGTTGCAATGCTATTTTGACGCCCGCTTTTTCCTTAAAATAACAGAGTTATACGACGACCATTATCTGACCTATATTGCGGTACAGGGGAGCGAGGTGCGCGTTAAACTCCTGTGTATGGACCCGTCTGCGCTGCTCCGCCAGGCGATGGAGCGGGGGAGTTCCTCCATTCTGTTTTCGGCTACTTTTTCTCCGCTGGACTATTTTGCTTCTGTTTTGGGTGGGGACGAGGTTTCAAAGAAATACGCGCTGCCATCTCCGTTTGACGCGCAAAATCTGGGGATTTTTATCGCAGGCAGCATTAGCACCAAGTACAACGACAGGGAAAAAAGTTTGCGGCCGATTGCCGACATGCTGTATGCGATGATGCGGGAAAAACGCGGCAATTATATGGCTTATTTCCCCTCCTACCGGTATATGAACGATGTGCATGAGGTGTTTCGGACTATTTATCCGCAGGTTCGCACGCTTTTGCAGAGCAGCGGCATGAGAGAAGCGGAACGGGAACAGTTTTTGGAGCAATTTGATGCAGCGGGTTCGGAGTCCCTTTTGGGATTCTGCGTTTTAGGCGGCGTCTATGCAGAGGGCGTGGATTTACAGGGGGACCGCCTCATAGGAACGGCGATCATCGGCGTTGGCCTCCCGCAGATCAGCGTGGAGCAAAATATATTGCGGGACTATTACGATCAGGTCAATGGAATGGGGTTCCCTTATGCCTATCAGTATCCGGGGATGAATAAGGTGCAGCAGGCGGCCGGACGTGTCATCCGCGGTGAGTCGGAACGCGGCGTCATATTGCTGATCGACAGCCGTTTTACAACCGGTTCTTACCGTGCGCTGTTCCCGCCTCATTGGCAGCATGCGCAATATGTAAGAAATAGGGAAGAACTTTGCGAGAAATTACGCGAATTTTGGTAAGGTAATTTTCCTAAACTTCCAAATTCAAGTTGTAATCTCTTTTTTGTTTTATTATAATAAATACGATATTGCTCTTTTTGGGTATAAGGATGAGTGAGGTAAAAAATGAAAGCAGAAGTAGGATTTGATAACGACAAATATTTGGAGCTGCAATCGCAGCACATCTTGAAGCGGATTGAAATGTTTGACAATAAGCTGTATCTGGAAATGGGCGGCAAGCTTTTTGACGATTATCACGCGTCGCGCGTGCTGCCGGGCTTTCAGCCGGATAGTAAAATGAAGATGCTGCTCCAGCTTTCCGACCAGGTGGAAATTGTCATTGTCATCAACGCGGCGGATATAGAAAAAAGTAAAATTCGCGGGGATATCGGAATCACCTACGATGCCGACGTACTGCGTCTGATCGATGCGTTCCGCGATATTGGCCTTTACGTGGGAAGCGTGGTCATTGCGCAGTATTCCGGCCAGCCGGTGGCGGATGCGTTCCGTAATTTACTGGAGAAAATGCACGTGCCGGTCTATCTGCACTATCCGATCGAAGGGTATCCGTCCAATATTGCGCACATCGTCAGCGACGACGGATTTGGAAAAAACCAATATGTGGAGACAAGCCGTCCGCTGGTAGTTGTGACCGCGCCGGGACCTGGCAGCGGAAAAATGGCAACCTGCCTTTCTCAGCTTTATCATGAATACAAGCACGGTCTCAAATCCGGCTATGCCAAATTTGAAACTTTTCCGATCTGGAACCTGCCGTTGAAGCATCCGGTCAATCTGGCATATGAAGCGGCGACGGCGGATCTGAATGACGTCAATATGATCGACCCATTCCATTTGGAAGCGTATGGGGAAACGACCGTAAACTATAACCGCGATGTGGAGGTCTTTCCGGTGTTAAATGCGATCCTGGAGAAAATAGCGGGCAACAGTCCATATCATTCGCCCACGGATATGGGCGTCAATATGGTTGGAAATTGCATTATAGACGACGAGGTATGCAAAGAAGCGTCCCGGCAGGAGATTATCCGCCGGTATTATCATGCCATGTGCGAGCAGAGACAGGGCCGCATTGCGGAAGAGGCTGTTTTTAAACTGGAACTCCTGATGAATCAGGCAGGCGTGACGGTCGCGGACCGGAAGGTCGCGGCGCCCGCGTTAAAACGGGCGGAAGAGACCGGTATGCCCGCAGCGGCGATTGAACTGTGTGACGGCACCATCATCACTGGAAAAACCTCGTCTTTATTGGGCGCGTCCGCCGCAGTCCTGCTGAACGCATTAAAGCATTTGGGCGGCATCAGCCATACCATGCCTTTGATTTCTCCCATTGTGATTGAACCCATCCAAAATTTGAAAACGCGCCATTTGGGAAACATCAACCCGCGTCTGCATACGGACGAAATCCTGATTGCGCTCTCCATCTGCGCGGCAACGAATCCTACCGCGGAGCTTGCGCTGCGGCAATTGGCCAAACTGCGCGGCTGTGAGGCACATTCCTCTGTGATTCTGTCGCAGGTGGATGAGATGACGTTCCGAAAATTGGGCGTGAATCTGACCTGTGAGCCAAAATACCAGACAAAGAAGCTTTACCATAAGTAAGAGGAAAGACAGGAAGCAATACCATGCAGATTTTAGTAATCGACGGACAGGGCGGCGGAATCGGGAAATGCCTGATTGAAAAGCTTCGCCAGGCGATGCCGCAGGCGCAGATTGTCGCCGTGGGAACCAACTCGCTTGCGACCTCCGCCATGCTGAAAGCGGGGGCGAGCGTCGGTGCGACAGGAGAAAACCCTGCGGTTTTTAACGCAAAGTCGGCGGACGTTATCGCTGGCCCGATCGGTATTATCATGGCAAACGCGATGTGGGGAGAGATCACTCCTGCAATGGCCGCCGCGGTATCCGGGAGTCCTGCCCAGAAAGTTTTGATTCCAATAGAGAAGTGCCGGATTCATGTTGCGGGCAATGTGGAAAAACCGCTGACCAAGTATATTGAGGAAGCGGTGGCTGCTATTCAGCTCTTTATGCAGGAATCAATGTGACAAAAAAGAAGCGATCGATTGAAATTTTTTCAATCGATCGCTTCTTTTTTGTGTCGTTATGTATAAACAAAGAAATTCCATGGCGGGTATGTATTTCACTATCGGAGTAAATTTCAAAGATGCTGTTTAACTATTCTGTCATCCGGTAACGTACCTGCACATCGCCTGTTCCCAGCGCTTCAGAAAGCCCGGCAGGATCATCGATGCTACCTAACGGAGTGTAACTGTAGGCGGTGGAAAAACTCTCGTAAAACAATACCAGGCAGTCGGGGCCATAGAGCATCAAGTCGCCCGCATGGATACCAGCTGGCCGATTGGCGTTGGTGGGCAGGCCATCGGCAAAATAATGGTATTTTTCATTGCCGTTCATTTCGCTCATGGTAAGAGTCAGCGGCAATTTTTGAATCAGGGCGCGGGTCGTTGCATTGTCATAGAGTGTGGCGGTAAAGTTTTTATTTCCCACTTCGATTTGAAGCAGCGGCATGGTCGTAAAATTTTCCTGAGAAGATGGCTGCTGCATTGTCACCTGTTGATCAGGTTCTGGCGTAGAAACAACGGGATCCGGCGCAGGGGCACTGGGCTCGGTTTCCTGCGGCAGAGTGGAAGCAGTTGTTTTTGATTCCTGTAGCGGCGCGGAGGAATCGGGTTTTGTTTGTGCTGGTGGAGCGGACGCGATGGTTTTTTCCTCCTGCGGAGGGGCGGAAGCGCTTGACGCTCCGTCCGTCTCTGCCGATTCTTCCGCTTCTGTGATCCGTATTTCCCCGGAAAGGGTTGGGATCAGCTCAGCACCGGACACCGCTTCACCAAGTTCGTATAATCCGGAAGCGCCCTTGCAGGCCGCGTAAAAAAACACGACGTCTCCCCATGGCTCGTAATAGGCAAGGGTTCCCGCGGGGCCTTGTGCCAAAGGGGTATTGCTTACATCCAGCTTTTCGGGCGGATGAAAAATCTTTTCGCTTCCCGCGTAGTCCTCTATTTGGACAGCAAGGGGGAGCTGCCGATAAAGCGAGCTTGCCGCGGTGCTGTCGTTTAACCGGAACAGGATGGCGTCGCTGTCGTTGGTCTGCACCTGAACCAGCAGTTCTTCCGGCAATGTCAATTCTTCCGTTGGCGGCGTCTTTTCCGGAGAGGAGCCGGATTCTGCGGCGATTTCCATGATGGAAGAGACGGGCTGTTCGATCTGTGGCTCCTGGTCCTTTTGGCCGCAAGCTGTCAGTGAAAGGGATAGCAGCAATGCGGCGGCAAGGGACACTTGCCTTTTCACATTACATTCCCTCTTTCACAACTGCTTTTCCCATTTCGTAGGCTTTTTGCAATGCGGGATTTCCCTGGATGCTTCCTACCGTATCCGCACCGCCGCCGAAGACAACGCCAGCCAGACGCGCCTTTTCAAAGCAGGCGACCCAGCCTTCCAGTCCATGAACGGCTCCCTCCACGGCGTTTTCCTCCGATTCTGCCGCTGCCGCCAACAGATAGATGTCGCGGAATGCATAGTCGGCGGAGTAGAGCGGATTGGCCCGGTCCAGCAAAGTTTTCATCTGGCCGCACATCTCATAATAGTAAACAGGGGTGGCAAAGACGATTATATCAGCAACGCGCATCTTTTGGGCGATGACGTCCGCGTCATCATGAATGACGCACCGCTGGGTTTTTTGACACGCCAGGCAGCCCTTGCAGAACCCAATGGTTTTATCATACAGACAAATTTTTTCTACCTGTTGGCCGGATTCCCGGGCGCCCCGGGCAAACTCCTCCGCTAAGGCGTCCGAATTGCCGCCCTTGCGGGGGCTTGTGGAAATAATCAGTGTTTTCTTGCTCATCCTATTTTCCTCCTATATCTATCATTCGTATGTTATAGTGAAATGTGCTTGATGATTTTTGCTGGAACGCCGCCCACCATCGTGTTTGCGGGAACATCCTTTATCACCACTGCGCCGGCTGCCACAACCACTCCGTCGCTGATGGATACGCCGGGGCAAATGGTGGCATTTGCGCCAATCCAGACATTGCGGCCGATAACAATAGGTGCGGGATGCATGTCTTTTCTGTGGGTCGGGTCTATCTCGTGATTCAGCGTTGCCAATACTACATTATGGCCAATCAGGCTTCCTTCACCGATGGTGATGCCGCCCTGGTCTTGAAAGTGGCAGCCGGAATTAATAAAGACGCCTTTTCCCACTGTGATGTTCTTACCGAAATCAGTATAAAAAGGGGGGAACAGCGCAAAGGTTTCATCCACCGGTTTGCCAGTAATGCGTGCAAACAGTTCCCGGCTTTCGTCCAGATCATGATAGCTGTTGTTGAGTTCTGCGGTCAGTTTCATCGCTTCAAAGGCAGCCATACGCATAAACTGATGCGTTTCCGATTCATTCACCACATGATCTCCGCAATTTAACTGATCCAAAAATTCTTGCAGCTCCATCTTCATCATTCCTCACATTTCTCCATTCAGGTTTTCCGGCTTTGCTTTCGCTTTGGTTACATTATATCGGCTGTGTGTTCAAATATCAAATGCCTATATTAAATAAATACTTATGCTTGACGAGTATGGATTTCTGATGCTATAGTAAAATTAAACCGGAAGGAGGGAACCAATGGAACTTCGTGTGTTGCGTTATTTTTTGGCGGTTGCCCGGGAGGAAAGTATCTCTGGCGCGGCCGATTACTTGCACCTGACCCAGCCGACGCTTTCCCGCCAGTTGATGGACCTGGAGGAAGAGCTGGGTAAAAAGCTGTTTATCCGGGGAAACCGGAAAATTGTTTTGACCGAGGATGGAATACTCCTGCGGAAGCGGGCCAATGAAATTGTGGAACTGGTGGAGAAAACGGAATCGGAATTTCGTGAAACAGAAGACGTTACTGTTGGCGATATTTATATTGGCGGTGGAGAAAGCGACGCCATTCGTTTGATCGCCCAAGCTGCACGGGAACTGCAAATTGAATGCCCGTTGATTCGGTATCATTTGTTCAGCGGCAACGCAGACGACGTGGGGGAACGGCTGGATAAAGGCCTTCTGGACTTCGGTATTATGATTGAACCCAGCGACATGAAAAAGTATGATTACCTCAGACTGCCCGTCACCGACGTTTGGGGCGTATTGATGCGCCAGGACAGCGCCCTGGCTGAAAAAGAAAGCATCTGCGCGGAGGACCTATGGGAGGTTCCCCTCCTACTTTCCCGGCAGGCGCTGAGCAAAAGCCGCTTGTCTGACTGGCTGAACCGAGAATACGATTCCCTGCATGTTGCAGCCACTTACAACCTGATTTTTAACGCCTCCCTGATGGTGGAAGAAGGGCTGGGGTACGCGCTGACGTTGGATAAGCTGGTGAATACCGCCGGTAACAGCCCGCTTTGTTTCCGGCGGGTCGAGCCGCAACTGGAATCGCCGCTTTACATCGTCTGGAAGAAGTATCAGGTATTTTCCAGAGCGACGGAACGATTTTTACAGATGCTTCGGGAAAAGTTTCAGGCGGAGTAAATCCTGCATATAAAAATGAAACGGCCCTGAACTGCCTTTGAGCAGTTCAGGGCCGTTTTGCGTGGAGAAAAGCGTTTTAACGAACGATAAAATTCTAAAATGTCCGTATACGGATCAGAATATCGCCATCATAACACTGAATGATACGTATTTTCTGGAGACTTGTTGTAATTGAAGGATAAGAAAATGATAAACTTTCACAAACTGCAAACTGCAGCAAAGTTTTAGAGTGCGTCTCGTTTTAAAAGGTACAAAGTTAAAAATTTTTTCTTCCGTTATCAGGTCGAAGAAAGACGGTTATGGTTAAGGATTCGGGTCTCCAACAGAGCCGTCGCCTTTTAATTCGTGGTAAACTTTCAGCTCCGGTGACGCTGTTCCGGCGATAATCGGGCGCGCGTGATCCTTACCGTGCTTGGCTTTGCCCTGAATCTGCGGTACGGGCGGGATGTCATTTTTGGGTTGCTTGGACCAATCGGGACGGGCCATTCCTTGTTTTGCCATTTTAATCACCTCAGGAATAGTGTGTCCCATAAAAAAGTCGATATGAGGGAGACTGGCAAAAACGATCGATAAAAAACGCCCGCTGTACGCACACAGTGAGCGTTTTTTCTTTATGAACCTGTGACGACGCCTTTTCTCAGAATGACATTGGCATACAGAGCGGTTTCCCCGGTCATGATGACAAGTGCGGATTTTTCCTGTGTGCGCCGGTAAAACGCCCATTTGTCGATTTCTTCAAAGCAGGCCGCGCCCCGGGGATCGTACTTTGCCACAATGCGCCGGTATTCGTCCCAGATAGGTGTTTCCACAGGGTCGTCGGGAACCACCGCCATCAGCGCGGCTGGATGCTCCACATAAGCATCCAGTGGGAAAAGCTGCAGGATTGCGTCCAATACTTCCGGTACGCCGTGCCCGTCCAGCCGGATCACTTTCTTACCGTAGGTGTGACCCGGAAAATTGCCGTCCCCGATGGTCAGTTCGTCGGTGTGGCCCATCTCGTCCAGCGCCTTTAAAAGCTCCGGCGAGAGGATGGGGGGAATCCCTTTCAGCATGGCGCGCCCTCCCGCTCGTAGCCGTTCCAGCCGGGGATGGTGCCGTCCACGTCCCACAGGTCCAGCCACGATTTTGCGCCGGGCCACAGGAATACCGGCCCTTTGATCAGGCGGCAGTTGCGGTCCACGCTCTTGAGCGCTTCCAGTTCCTCCGCGGTGAGCGGGTCCTCTGTGGCGCACTGCAGATTGCTGCGGTACTCCGCCGGACGGATAGAGAACGGGATCGGCACCTGTCCGCGCGCCACCGCCCATTTGACGCAGATCACCGCCGGGTGGACGCCGTGCGCCTCAGCGATGCGCTTAACCACGGGCTGCTCGATGTCTGTAAGATCGTCCTCGGCTTTGTCGCGGTCTGGACGCGTGGGAGAACCGATGGGACAAAAGCCGACCGGCTGGATATTGTGATCCAGGCAGTAGCGGAACAGCTCGCCCTGCTGGAAGCATGGGTGCAGCTCCATCTCGTTGATTGCGGGCTGAATGCGCGCGTCGCGGCGGATCAGCTCCAGCTTGGGGATGGTGACATTAGAGGTGCCGATATGCTTGCACAACCCCATATCCACCAGGCTTTCCATCGCGCGCCAGGTGCGCATGAATTCCTCATGGATGTACGGACGGGCGTCCGGCCAACGGGATTCCACGTCGCAGCCGGCGGGATGAAAATTTGGGAAAGGCCAGTGAACGAGATAACAATCCAGATAGTCGAGCTGCAAATCCTTGAGGGTCTGTTTACAGGAGGCGATCACATCCTCCGGCTCGTGCTTGTCGTTCCACAGCTTTGACATGACGAACAGCTCCTCGCGGGGCAGGCCGCCGTCGATGGCCTCCTTTAAAACGCTGCCGACCAAGTCTTCGTTGCCATAGCAGGCGGCGCAGTCCACAAAGCGGTAGCCGACGCGCAGCGCGCCGGAGACAGCGGCGGCGATGTCCTCGCCGTTGAAGCGGTCGGATCCGAAGGTCCCGATACCCACGCCGGGCAGTTTTGCGCCGGTATAAAGGGTTTTGACAGGAAGCTTGGAGACGTCCACCGCGTCCGGGGACATCATAAAGGGTTTTGACATAGCAATTCTCCTTTGTATGTAAAGTAATATGGATTTAATCCGGGTTGACCAGCATGATCTTTCCCTTGACCGCGCCCGGTGTTTCAAAGAGGCGGAATGCCTCCGCCGTGTCCCGCATGGGGAAGGTTTTATATACCAGCGCAGGGTCGAAGCGCAGTTTCCCGCTGCTGAAATAGTCCGCCGTCATAGTCCATTCATTTCCAGGAAAGGGGGCGGAGTAGCTCATCCAGGAGCCGGTGAGGTGAAATTCCCTGCGGTTCATCAGTTCGAATTCTTTCCATGGGAATTGCAGGTCGCGGCTGGAGGTGCCTATAAAGCAGACGCCTGCCTGGTTGGCTGCGAGGGAAAAAGCCATGCGCATGGTTGCGTTCTGTCCGGCGGTTTCAAATACAAAACCGTAGCCCCGGTTTTCGGTTACCGCCATCGCGCGGTCCAGAAAGCCCAGGTCGGTGGTGTTTATAACCTCATCCGCCCCCAGACGCTTTGCCAGCTCCAGACGTTCGTTGCTGATGTCAAATACCACGGTGTGGCGCGCGCCCAGCAGCTTTGCCCACTGCATGGTAAACAATCCCACCGTGCCGCCGCCCAGGATTGCCACATCCTCTCCGCCGTGGTAATGGGCGCAGTTCAGGCCATGCAGCCCCACTGTGGCAGGCTCAAAAAAGGCCCCTTGGACAAAATCAACGTCCCGGCTGAATTTGACCACATTCCGCGCCGGGACTTTGACGAAATCGGCAAAGCTGCCAAACGCACTGGAACCGGTGAATGTGTATTGCTTACAGAGGGCATAGCGGCCTTTCTGACAGTCGGGGCAGGCCATACAGGGAATAAGCGGGGCCGCGGTGACACAGTCGCCCGGCGAGACAGCGGAAACGCCTTCTCCGGTTTCTTCCACAGTGCCGGAGAACTCATGCCCCAGTACAATAGGGTAGAAATGCGCCGCAGGACCGTTGACTCTGGGAATGTCGGACCCGCAGATCCCCGCGGCTTTGACGCGGATCACCACCTCGCCGGGGCCTGCCCTTGGCGTCTCAATTTCTTCGTACCGCAGGTCTTTGACCCCGTGCAATACCGCTGCTTTCATCATAGGACCACCTTTCTGTTTTTCCGGCCCGCCTGCGCGTTTTGCAGCGCGGCGGCCTTTTCCATCGTTGGTTTTAAGCGTTCGTACAGTTCCAGGTAAAGGGGATACAGCGCCCGATAGACGGCGCGGTTCTCCGGATTGGGAATATGCTCCCGCTGAATTTGGACTGTGGCGCGGACCGCCTCCGCAAAGCCGGGGTAGAGGCCTACGCCCACGCCGGCCAGAATCGCCGCCCCTAAAACGGTTGCAGTGTCTGAGGCAGGCACACAGATTTTTTTGCCGGTTACGTCGGCCTTGATCTGCGTCCAGAGACGGCTGTTTGCCGCGCCGCCCATCGCGTACAGGGTTTCGGTCTGCACGTTCACTTCCTCTGCCGTGCGCAGGTTGTGCAGCAGAGAGAAGGCCGCGCCTTCCAGCAGCGCGCGGAACAGATGCGCCCGCGTCGTTTGAAAGCTGAGGCCGAAGAAGACGCCGGACGCGTGCGGGTCCCAGATGGGGGAGCGTTCCCCGGAGAGATAGGGGAGAAAGAGTACGCCGTCTGCGCCGGGCGAAATGGATTCCGCGAGCCGGTCCAGAAGGGCGAAAACGGTTCCGCCCTCTTTTTCTGCGAGAAGGCGTTCCGTTTCTCCCAGTTCCCGCGCGAGCCAGCGGAGGCTTGCGCCGCCGCCCACCGTGCCGCCCTGCAGCAGCCAATGTCCGGGGACGACGTGCGGACTCAGTATCAGCGAGGGATGAGAAACCGGCTTGTCCAGACAAATGCTCATGCCGCCCGCCTGTCCGCCCTGTTCCTGCGTCTGGCCCGGTTGGAGGACGCCCGCCCCGAGCGCCCCGCACGCGGCGTCCAGCCCGCCCGCCACAACGGGCGTACCGGAGAGCAGCCCCGTCTGCCGGGCGGCGGCTTCCGTCACGGTCCCCACCACGGCATGGCAGGGGAACAGCGGCGGCAGGCGGTTAAGGTCGATTTTCAGCCGTGCAGCGGCTTCTTTGCTGTAGGCGCCTGCTCCAACGTCGAATACATGCAAGCCGTAGCTCTGGCAGAAATCCTGTGACAGTCGTCCGGTCAGGCGGTATGCAACATAACCGTTGCTCTGCAAGAAGCAGTGCGTTTTTTGATAAAGCTCCGGCGCATTCCGCTGGAACCAGAGGATTTTGGGTGTGGTATAGGAGGGTTGAAAAGGGTTTCCACTGACCGCAAAAAGCGCTTCCCGGTCTGTCTGTGTCAATTCGTCACAGATTGCCTGTGCGCGGGTATCCATCCAGATGGGGGTGTTGTGCAGAACGTTGCCCTCTCGGTCCACCGGAATGCAGGACCAGCTCTGGCCGTCTATTCCAATGCCCGCGATACGGCCGGGAGAAAGCTTCCCCTGCTCCAGACAGTCTCGGACGCCGATGCAGATTTCCCTCCACCATATGTCCGGGTTCTGTTCCGCCCAGCCGGGAGCGGGATAAAGCACCTCATATTCCCGCGTGCTGGAGGAGAGGACCTGCCCCTCCGGAGTGAACACCGCAATCTTGCATGCGGAGGTCCCAACGTCAATTGCGAGCAGCAGATCGCTTTGTGCGTTACCCAAGACGGTTCACCTGCCCCTTGCATAAAATCGCCGCGAGATCGTCCAGATGGAAAAATCCGGTCTTTTCGCACATGGCATTGGCGGAGGAGACGCTCAGCGCAAGATGCAGGGCGGCTTCCGCGCTGTAATTCCGTGCGATGGCCACCGCGAACGCCGCGACCATGCTGTCTCCGCAGCCGACCGTATTTTTCACTGGAACATCCGGCGGGGTTCCCTCGAATACGCCTTCCTCACAGGCCAGCAGCGCGCCTTCTTTCCCCAGAGAGATAACGACGCAGGCAACGCCGCTCTCGTGAAGCTTTACCGCTTCGCGCGCTGCGTCTTTTTTGGAATGAATCGGCGTACCGGTGAGCGCCTCCAATTCGTCAAGATTTGGCTTGATCAGGTAGGGGTTTGCTTCGATCCCTCTTGCGAGCGCTTTGCCGCTGGCGTCCAGAATCGTTCGTACGCCCCGGTTGTGCGCGCATTGGATCAGCCAGGCATAGAAATCTTCGGGACAGCCGCAAGGCAAACTGCCGGAAAAAACAGCGAGCTGCGTTTTCTGCAGCAGTTCGTCGAAATGAACGGTAAACCGCTGCAGATCGTCTTCGCCCACCGGTGCGCCGGGTTCCAGCAGTTCCGTGCTGGCCCCGGTCCTGTCGATGAGATTGATACAGGTGCGCGTTTCCCCCTCGATGGGAACAAAGCTGCTGGGAATCTGGTCCTGCGATAGAAGTTCTTTTAAATATGCGCCGCTGTGTCCGCCGCAAAAGCCGGTCGCCAGGACAGGTTCCCCCAGAAATGCGGCGGCGCGGGATACGTTCAGTCCTTTGCCGCCCGCCGTGGCGGCGCAGGAAGCGACGCGGTTGACTTTGCCCGGCTGGAACGTTTCCAAGCGGTACAGTTTATCGATTGCCGCGTTGAGCGTTATGGTGGTAATCATATCGTCCACTCCTTTTATTTGGCGCGTCCAGCACAGCCGCAGACCAGGATGCGTTCCTTCACGAGCGTTTTGACCGCTTCCCGGCCCGCCGCGCAATACTGTTTGGGGTCGATGGCGCCGGGGTTTTGACTCAGGTAGGATCGGATTGTGTGGGTGTAAGCGACGCGCAGCTCCGTCGCAAAGTTTACTTTACAAATGCCCGCCCGGATGCAGGATTGAATTGCCTCGTCGCTGAGGCCGGACGCGCCATGCAGAACCATCGGCACGGTCAGGCGCGCTTTTAACACGCCGATTAATCCTACGTTTAAAACGGGCGTCGAGGTGTATACGCCGTGTGCGGTGCCGACCCCCACAGCGAGCGAGGAGACGCCGGTTTCCCGCTCAAAGCGGACGGCTTCTTCCGGGTCTGTGTAGCCTGCGCTTTCGCCCTCCAGATCATCCTCCTTGCCGCCAACCTGTCCCAGCTCGCCTTCCACGGGGATGCCGTTCGGGCGGCAGGCGTCCACGACCGCTTTGGTTAAGGCAATGTTTTCCTTCAGCGGTTTTCTGGAGCCGTCGATCATAATGGACGTATAACCGGCGCGCAGCGCCTGCACGGCGAGGGAAAAGCTGTTCCCGTGGTCCAGGTGCATGGCAACGGGCACGGGAATCCGCTCCGCAGCGGCGGCAGTGTTCGCCAGATAATAGTCCAGACCGGCATACCGCACGGTGCCGGGGGTGGTTTGAATAATAACCGGCGCGCAGAGCTCATCCGCGGCCTCCGTGATGGCCTGTACCATCTCCATATTTTCCGCGTTGAACGCGCCCACGGCGTAGCCGCCCTTTTGCGCGTCCAGCAGCATTTCTTCGGTGGTTACCAAAGGCATAAAAAGACCTCCTTGTTTCTGTGGTCATAAAAACGAAACGCTCCTCTTTGCTTCAAGGATAAGGAATGCAGAGAAAGAAAAGAAGGGAATATCCGACGGAAAACCGGCGAAATCCTCCTGACTATCGGAACCGCTCTTTCCCCGCCAAAGGCTTTATGATACAATGTGGAAAATGCTTGAAGGGGGGAGAAGCATGCGGCAAAAATGGAGACGTTTTCAGCAGGCGCTCGCGCGGAACATGAAGTGGAACAGCCTGCTGATGGTGATTGCAGTGAGTACGACCGTGATCGCAGTCATGGCGGTACTGGTCATTACCCTGCTCATGAAAAACCGGTTTGACGCCGCGACGGATGAGACCATCCGCATGACCAACGCACAGATTGTGGACAACCTGCGGCAGAACATCGACGGCTATTTGAGCGAGATGGTGGAGGTATCCGATTCCGTGGCGGCGATGCTGCAGGATGGGGGAATCCGGGAGGAAGCGCCGCGCTTTGTTCTGCGCAGGGACATCGACACCATCGCGGTATTTGACCGGGAAGGCGAGCTGCTGCTGAAGACGGACGCGCGGCCGATCAAATCCTACGCACAGATCAAGGAAGAGCAGTGGTTCCGCAGCGTGCCGCCCGGCAGTAAGAATTACTACATTTCCGCGCCCCATGTGCAGCGTTTGTACGGAGGGGAATACCCCTGGGTGCTCTCCCTGAGCAAAGGGGTCAACTGGCGGGAAGACGGGCGCACACAGATGGGCATCATCCTTGTAGACATGAATTTTCAGAGCATCCAGCAGCTCTGCTCCAACCGGTTGGGACAGGGCGGTTACCTGTTCATCCTGGATGAGAACGGGGAGCTGATCTATCATCCCAACCAGCAGATGATTTACTATGGCATCGCGGACGAGGCGGTGGAGCGCGCCGCGTCGATCGGGCCGGGCGATACCATCATAGATTTGGGGAACAGGCGGTTTTCTGTCAGCGTCCGCAGGCTGTCCGGTACCAACTGGCGAATCGTGGGCGTCAGCCCCCTGCAGGGACTGTTTTACTACGGGACGGAGCTGCCAAACCTGATCACAATGATCGCAGTGGCGGCGGCCCTTATCGTACTGGTGCTGTCTGTTGTTGTATCCTACTTTACAACCAATCCAATCCGCCGTTTAATTCGCGTGATGGGAAAGGTGGAGGACGGTTCCCTTGACGCCTTTTCCACGGAGCACGGCGTATACGAGGTGCAGGAGCTGTCGCGTTCCTTTAACAACATGATTTACCGCATCCGGCACCTGATGGTGCAGGTGGTGGAAGAGCAGCAGCGGCTGCGCAAGAGCGAGATGAAAACGCTGCACGCCCAGATCAACCCGCACTTTTTATATAACACACTGGATTCCATCGTTTGGATGGCGGAGAGCGGAGACAACGCCAATGTCGTAAAGATGATCTCCGCGCTCGCGCAGTTCTTCCGCCTGTCTCTGTCCGGCGGACACGATACCATCACAGTGGAAGAGGAGCTGCGTCATGCGGAAAACTACCTGATTATTCAGAAAATGCGGTACAGCGACCAGTTTACCTATACACTTGACGCACCGCCGGAGGTGAGAAAGTGCAAAACGCTTAAAATCGTATTGCAGCCCCTGGTGGAAAACGCCATCCTGCACGGCGTTTCCAATCTGCCGTACCCGGGAGAGATACGGGTATCCGCCGAAATACGGGATGGGAAGCTCTTGTTCGTCGTAAGCGACAACGGTTTTGGCATTCCGCCGGACAGGCTGGCGCGTATTTTAGAATCCAAGGTTCAGAGTAAATCGGGCATTGGCGTCAAGAATGTCAACGACCGCATTCAGCTTCTGTTTGGCAAGGAATACGGCTTGCAATACGAAAGCGAGCTGGACGAAGGGACAACGGTGCGGGTCTGGCTGCCGCTTACGGGGGATGAGGAAGGGATGGTGACGCAAAAATGAAGAACCGGCTGTTACGGGCCGCTTTGCTGGCCGCGGTTCTTTTGCTGTTGCTTTGTGCCTGCAGCGCGCGGCCCGCGGAATACGAGGTGGACCTCATCATCAAATCCACAGAATCGGAGTACTGGCAGAGCGTGTATGCCGGGGCGCAGGCCGCGGCAGGCACCTACCGGGTCAGGGTCAACTTTATGGGTCCGAAAGAGGAGAAGGACTATCGGGATCAGCGTGCGTTTATCGAGGGTGCGGTGGAGCGTGGGCCTGACGCGGTGATCCTCGCTGCCGGTGATTTCAGCTTGATGGCGGAACCGATGGAACACGTTACCGGCGCGGGCATTCCCGTGGTACTGATTGATTCGTTTGTCAACAGCGATCAATGGAAGGCGTCGGTTTCCACGGACAACTACGAGGCGGGCCGTATCCTCGCGGAGGAGATGGCGGCAAGACTGCCGGAAGGCGGAAAAATCGGCGTCATCGGGTTTGTACAGAATGCCTCGCCCGGCATCGAGCGTGAGAAGGGGTTTCGTGACTACATGGAGAAGCAGTCCGGTTTTACGGTGGAGACCGTGCTCTACTGCGATTCCAATGTGGACACCGCGGCGGCGCAGACAAGGCAGATTCTGGAAACGTTCCCCGACGTCGCCGCCATAGCGGGCCTGAACGCCCAATCTGCCACGGGCGCGGCGCGCGCACTGGATCAGGCGGACCGCGCGGACATCTTTCTCGGCGGGATCGACTGCATGGTCGAGGAAGCGGCCTATGTGGAAAAGGGAATCCTTGACGTGGCGGTCCTCCAGAATCCCTACATGATGGGGTATTACAGTGTGGAGACCGCATACCAGATTCTGACCGGGAAGCCATATGAAAAGAGCGTCTATACGGATGTGACGGTGGTGGACCGGGACAACCTGTTTTCGCGGGAACACCAGCAGTTGATTTTCCCTTTTACCGGTCCGTCCACCTCCGAAACGGAAGCCGTTTTCCCTTCCCTTTCATAAAAACTGCCCTCTATCTCAGATGAGATAGAGGGCAGTTTCTGTTTTTTCATATGTTTTTGAACGGCGGCCGCCATCTGGCGACCGTCGTTTTTTGACCAATTGCAGTCGTTTTTTCCATTCTGTTTCGTCTTTTTGGCTGGTAAGATAAACCTGTAAAAACGAAACGGTTCTCTTTGATCCAATCAACGATCCATGCGGGGCTTCCTCTGGAACGCTCCACGAAAGGCGGGAAAAACGAAATGGCGGAACTATTGCGAATGGAGCACATCTCCAAATCGTTCCCCGGTGTAAAGGCCTTGAGCGATGTCAGCCTGACCTTGAACGAAGGCGAGGTGCATGCGCTCTGTGGCGAAAATGGCGCGGGGAAATCCACGCTGATGAAGGTGCTCTCCGGCGTGTACCATGCCGAAGAAGGGGAAATTTTCATCGGTGAGGAACGGGTGACCATTGAAAACACAAAAAAGGCGCAGGAGCTGGGGATCAGCATCATCTTTCAGGAATTCAACCTCTGCTCCCAGCTTTCCGTAGCGGATAATATCTGGCTGGACCGGCAGGCAAAACGCGGCCCCTTTGTAGACGACCGGAAGATGTACCAGGAGACACAGGCGATCCTGGAAGACCTGGGGCTGCACATCAGCCCCAAAGCGCTGGTGCGCAGCCTGAGCGTGGCGGAACAGCAGATGGTGGAGATCGCCAAAGCCATCTCCTTCCACTCCAAAATTCTGGTGCTCGACGAGCCGACCGCCGCGCTGACGGAATCGGAAATCGACCGGCTGTTTGCCATCATTCACAAGCTGAAAGAAAAGGGCGTGGGCATGTTCTACATCTCACACCGGCTGGAAGAGCTGGCGCGCATTACGGACCGCGTTTCCGTTATCCGGGACGGCCAGTACATCGGCACCCGGGACTATGCGGACGTGACCATCGACGAGCTGGTTCAGATGATGGTGGGTCGCGAGCTGACGGCGAAGTTTCCCGCCTATGAGCGGAAACTTGGCCCGGTGCGGTTCGAGGCGCGCAATATCAAAAACAGCAAGGTAAACGTCAGGGAAATTCAGGTGCGGGCAGGCGAAATCGTCGGTCTGGCGGGTCTGATGGGCGCGGGGCGCACAGAACTGGCACGGGCGATCTTCGGCGCGGACCGCACGGAAAGCAAAGAAATCTTCATCGACGGCAAGCAGGTCCCCGTGCACAGCATCCAGGCGGCGATCAGGAATGGCGTCGGTTATATCACGGAGGACCGCAAACGCGACGGCCTGGCGCTGAACATGACCGTGGAGCGCAACATTAATCTGGCCCATATTCCGGAGCTTTGCCGCGCGGGCCTGATCAACGACGTGCAGGCGCGGGACAACGCACGGCAGTACATTGAAAGTCTGCGCATCAAAACGCCCAGCATGAAGCAGACCGTGCAGAATCTCTCCGGCGGCAACCAGCAGAAGATCGTCCTGGCTAAGTGGCTGTGTAACGACATCAAGGTGCTGATCTTTGACGAGCCGACGCGCGGCATCGACGTGGGCGCCAAATACGAGGTCTACGAGCTGATGAACCGGCTCAGCGACAACGGCGTCGCAATTATCATGATTTCTTCTGAGCTGCCGGAGGTGCTGGGTATGAGCGACCGCGTGCTGGTGATGCACGAGGGCCGGATTACCGGCGAACTGGACCGCGAAGAGGCGACACAGGAGAAAATCCTGCGGCTGGCCGCGGGCATCAGGGAAAACGACAGTGATATAAGAAAGGGTGCGTAACATTGAGTATCAGAGAAAAAGCGGCACCGCGCGCCGCCGGGACAAAAGAAGCGCAAAAACTGAAACCGGTTTCTAAAACAGAGCTGGGCGAGTTTATCCAGAAGTTTATGGCGTTCGGTGTGCTGATCCTGTTGATCCTTCTTTTCGGCGTTCTGTCGCAGGGAAAGTTTGTGGCGGTAAACAACCTGCTGACAGTTGTACTGCAGATTACGCCCTATGCGATTCTGGGCTTTGGTCTGACCTTTGTGCTGATTACCGGCGGTACGGACCTCTCCGCGGGCTCGGTTGTGGGCTTCGGCGGTATCATCTGCGCAAAGTGCCTGACCATGGGCTGGAGCCTGCCGGTCGCGATCCTTCTGGGCATCGGCGCCGGTGCGCTGGCGGGCCTGATCAACGGCCTGGTAGTGACAAAAATGAATGTTACACCTTTCATTGCCACACTGGGCACGCAGTTTGCATTCCGTGGGCTGACGCAACTGGTGGGGCAGGGCAAGCCCGTTTCCGTACAGAGCTTGGCGGATAAGGAGCTGGTATCCTCCTTTAAATTTATCGGCGGCGGTACCCTGTTTGGAAGCATCCCGTTTCCGGCGGTATTGATGCTGATTCTGGCCGTGGTACTGGGAATCGTTTTGGCAAAAACGGCCTTTGGCCGCAGGCTTTACGCAATCGGTTCCAATGAAGACGCGGCCCGCCTCTCCGGCATCGATGTATTCCGTACAAAGCTGATGGCCTACGTGCTCTGCGGTGCGACCTCCGCCATGGCGGGGATCCTGCTGGCGGCGCGCCTGGCTTCCGCACAGTCCAACGCGGGCCAGGGCTACGAGCTGGAGGGCATCGCGGCGGCGGTTATCGGCGGCACCTCCGTCATGGGCGGCGAAGGCGGCATCCTCGGCACGGTCATCGGCGCGGCGGTCATGGGCGTGCTGCGCAATGGCCTGAATCTTGTCAAGGTGGACGCGTTTGTCCAGATGGTCATTATCGGCGGCATCATCATCGTCGGCGTATGGTACGATACCCTGCGCCGTAAAAAGCAGAACAATCTTTAATCATAATATTAATTATCAGGAGGAACAAAAAATGAAAAAGATCATCCGTATGTTTTTAACCCTGGCGCTTTCCGCAGCTCTGTTTGTGGGCTGTTCCACCGATACCCCTGCCGCGCCGGCGGGCGGCGCCCCCTCCGGCAGCGCTGGCGGAGGAGACACGCTCAAAATCGCGCTTGTAACCAAAATGGTGGATTCCACCTACTGGCAGACGGTCAAAAAGAGCGCCGACGCGGAAGCGCAGAAGCTTGGCAATGTGGAGGTTACGCACCTTGGACCGCCCACTGAGGCGGACATTGACAAGCAGGTACAGATTGTGGAAACCTGCATTAGCGACCAGTATGACGGGATCATTCTTGCCGCCTGCGACAAGGACGCCCTGATCGAGCCGGTTAAAAAAGCGAAAGACGCGGGCATCCCGGTCGTCATGATCGATTCCGGTATCTCCGAAGATGTGTACGACGCGTTCCTTGCAACCAACAACGTCCAGGCGGGCGCGGAATGTGCAAAGCTGATGGCGGAACTGATCGGCGGCTCCGGCGACGTTGCCATCGTGAACTTTGCCGCGGGCACCCAGACCGCTGTGGATCGTGAGAAGGGCTTTACGGATGAGATCAAAAACAATCATCCCGATATTAATATCGTCGGCGTGCAGTATTGTGATTCTGATCCGACAAAAGCCGCTAATCAGGCGACCGATTTTATCTCAGCCAATCCGGACCTCAAGGGCATCTGGGGCGCAAATGACCAGTCCGCCGTCGGTGTGGCGCAGGCCGTAACGGAAAAGAACCTGACCGATCGCGTCGCAGTTGTGGGTTTTGATAATTCCGACGATATTAAGGCAGGTCTTGCAGCCGGAACGATCAAGGGTACGGCGGTGCAGATGCCCTCCGCAATGGGTTCCAAGGGCGTCAGCCTGGTGGTGGACCTGATCAACGGGAAAACCATTGGGGATAAGAACGTCGATACGGGCGTTACAATGGTGACCTCTGAGAACTATCAGGAGCCGGAAATCGACGCTGTTTTAAATCAATAACAAGAAGAAAACCCTCAAAATCCTTCTTTCTTTAATACCGCCGACTGCCGCAGGATGATCGTCCTGCGGCGGCCTGGCAGTATCTGGTAATGCATCAATTGCACTAAGAGGGAATAGCAGAAGATTACAATAAAAGACAAATTAGTTTCCATATATGGCAAGGAGTCTATACGAAAATCCTAAATAAATAAGACAATGAATGGTTTCAAACGGTGCGTATGTGCCGCGCGGAAGGGGACACGGTATGTATAAACTGATTTTTGCGGACGATGAGGCGCTGGTGCGCAACAATGTTGCCCGTCTGTTGCAGTGGGAGACTTGCGGGTTTATGCTGGCAGGCTGTTGCGCCAACGGATACGAGTTGGTAGAACAGGTCAAAAGAGACCCGCCCGATTTAGTGATAGCAGATATCAATATGCCGTTTATTAACGGAATCGAGGCCGCACGGGAAATCCGGCAGGAGTTTCCTCAGGTAAAGATTGCCTTTCTGACCGGCCATGATGACTTCGACTATGCACGGCAGGCGATCGACCTGCATGTTATGAAATATATTCTGAAGCCCGTTACAGCGGAAAGCCTGACGGAAATCCTGCGTGAGATTCGTGCGGAGATCGACGAAGAATATCGGCGGGCCGGCAACTTAAAATACCTGTCCGCTTTTTATCAGGAGAACCGTGCGGTGGTGCAAAGCCTGTTTCTCAACGGCCTTCTTTCCGGGACTGTTACCGACCAGGAGGCGAGAGAAAAGATTGAAATGTTGGAGTTGAGCTGTCTGGATGCGTCGGTTTTTCAGGCGGCGGTCATCTTGCCGGATCCGATGCCGCCGGACTGCGGCTTCTCCCAGGAGTCTCCGGAAATGGCGCTGTTTGCGATCTACAATATGGGAAAGGAGCTGATGGAGACGCGCGGCGTCGGCATGGCGGTATTGGGCGGCAAGGACGTGACGCTGATCGCATGCGGGCGTTCCGGCGCGCCGTATCTGGACCGGGCGTTTACCTCCTGCCTGGAGGAACTGCGCGCGGTTGTGGAGAAGCACCTGCATTTTACGGTCACCGTTGGCAAAGGCGCGCCATGCCGCCGGTGCAGTGAGATCTGCCAGTCTCATGAGGGCAGCCTCGCGGCGCTGGGCTATCGGGAATCCATCGGCAGGAACCGCGTGATTTCCATACAGGACATTGAGCCGAAGCGGCAGGATATGAAGGTTTACGGCAGAGCGGAGGAAGACCGGTTGGTCGCCGCGATTAAGCTGGCGGACAGCGGGCAGGTAGAAACGCTTCTTGGAGAATTGTCCGGCGCGCTGCTGGAACCCGCCGGGCCGGTACAGCAAAGATTTTGCACCTTTTCCATCCTTTTAAGCCTGTTGCGGGAGGCGGACACGCTTGGTCTGAACACGGACGAGATTCTTTCCGAAGCGGACTTGAAAGAGGTCTTTGCGATGCGAGTTGCACCTGAGATGCTGGAGCTGATCCGTAAAACCTGCCGGAGTATGATGAAAAGCGTTCAGCTCAGCCGCAAAAAGAGCTGTTCCGCTGCGATGGATCAGGCCCGGCAGATCATTGAGGAACACCTGACTGATCCGGAGCTTTCTGCGGACTTTGTGAGCGATATCCTTCACCTGAGTGCCAGCTACTTTCGAGCATTGTTTAAAAAGGAAATTGGCGCTACATTTGTTAATTATTTAACAGAGATGCGCATGGAAAAGGCGAAGGATTTCATTCTGACAAGCGGCAAAAAGAACTACGAAATCGCGGAGGAAACCGGCTATGCGGACCCGCATTATTTCAGCTATTGCTTTAAAAAATACTATGGAATGTCCCCAAACGAATTCCGAGAGTCGATTCATCCATAAATTTGATTATTTGTAAACATAAACGGATTTTATATGGGAACAGCGTTGCATTTTGCCTGTTTATGATCGAATTTTCCATTCTGCAGGCAAATTTGCTCTGCTATACTTGCAATTGAAAGACAACGGCAAAGATGGTTTGGGAAGGGGAGAGGAAGACTTTTAAACCAAGCTACGGAAGTACACCAAAAGCGCAAACGATACGGAAGAAAGGATGAAAAAATTGGCAATGAAAAAATTTTGTTCCCTGCTATTAGCCTGTTCCATGCTGTTGACCACATCGTCGGGGACGATGGCCGCAGCAAAACCGGAGGAACCACATGCTGCCGCGTATCGCTTCCTGGACGATCCCCTGCAGGGGGAAACAGGCGTGGTTTCCGTCACCTACGATGCGATGGACTACGAAGGGGAAACGCCGCTCAACCAAAAAGATCATCTTCGCTGGCGCGAAAGCATGGTGACCGGCAACGGAGAAATCGCCCTATTGGAATCCTGCAACCCCCTGAGCGACGTGATGATCTTTCAGAACACCAAATTTAACATGCCAAACAACGACCGGATGGACACACCGGCAGTTTATCAGAAGCTTGACGAGGTTCGCCAGGCCATGGTGGAAGATCCATATGCCGCTGAAACGGAAGGAAAGGCCTGGAAGCTGATTGAAGCCCAGGCAAAGGAGTCCTGGGGGATTGGCGAGGATGAAAAATGGGTCTGCGGCTATGATTATTCCTATCATCCGGGTAACCAGCTCCGTGTGGAGATGGAGGGACGCGGTGAAGCGCAGAATTATAAGCGCTGGACCAATTATGAAAAGGCCGAAATCGGAGTAGGTTTTGAAGATGAATCGGGTGTTTGGCTGCGCCGGACGTTTGCATCCCGCGCGGATAACGTCATCATTACGGAGTACACCCAATCTTCAGAGGGTGAGAAACTTGACCTGACGCTCTCACTTGATGACATTTCCTCGATTCCGCGTGAGTCGGGCACGACCCCGAATGTGCGCTATAAAGTGCTGGTCCCGGAAGATGTTTCTTATATTGGGCAGATCGTGCATTATCCGGTTTTTGAAAACAGCTTTTTGAACGAGGGCGGCTATGCTGGCGTTACACGCGTGCTGACTGATGGTACAAAAGAAAAGGTGGTTTTGGAATCGACGGACAACAAAAACGTTGGTGAAAAGGCGGCTATCCAGATCACCGACGCGGAAAAGGTCATTTTGATTACAGCGTTGGACCGCAGCATAGACACATTGGGCAGCATGGAGGAATTTACGCAGGCGAATTCCTACGAACTTGTGGACGAGCTGTGCACACAGGTCGCAGAGGTGGAAAAGACCTACACGGAAGAGGATGTTTCGGTGGATTTCTCCTACGATGAGGCGCTGGCTGCGCACGCGGAGATCCATAAGCCTTTGTTTAACGGCGTGAAACTGGACCTTAACGGGGACGAGGCGAACCGTGCGCTGCCAAATGAGGCGCTGCTGAAAAAACAGCGGGCTAATAAATCGTCTCTGTATCCGGCGATGATCGAGCGTGCATTCAACGCGGGCCGTTATGCGGCGATCTGCGCGTCCGGTTATTCCACTACCCGATTAGGCGGTATTTGGACCGGCGTATTCAATCCGAACTGGCAGGCGGATTACACGACGGACGCGAATGTCAATCTGCAGGTATCCGCTGCGAACGTTGGCAGCATGAAAACCTTTGGCCGCGGCTACATCGATTTTATGCTGCGCATTGTGGACGATTTCCAGTATAATGCGGAGCAGATTTATGGCATGAAGGACGCGATCATGGCTTCCGGCCGTACAGATGGTGAAAACGGTTTTATTTATCACTTTAATGCGGGAAATCCCTTTTTCAGCTGGAACGCGGGCACCGACTGGCAGCTCCTGCCAATTTATGAGTACTGGCAGTGCTACGGCAACGAGATCATCCCGGTCGGCAAGGATGTGGACGTCGATTCCCTGGCGGAAGTCCTCGATCTGGACAAAGCAGACATAGAACGGGTCAAAGCGGAGGGCTTTAATCTGGAGGGGGACATTCTCTGGCCTTTACTGCGCAAGCATGCACATTTCTGGGAGCAGTTCGTAGACCCGCGCTATTATATGGATGCACAGGGAAAAACCAGCTACGATCCGGAACATACGGAGCTGGCCGAAGGAGAACGCTACATGCTTCTGCCTACATACTCTCCAGAGAACCATCCCAAAAAACCAAACGAGGATGTCGTGCAGATCAACGCCACCATGGACATTGCGGCGGCAAGAGACGGCCTGGATATGGCAATCGCAATGGCGGGTGTGATTGGGGATACCTCCGAAGTAAAAGAATGGCAGGATTTGAAGGCAAAGCTTCCTGCCTACAAGTACCAGAAACAGGGCGACCTGATGGAGTGGTCCATTGACGAATGCGAAGATCGTGAGAACTACGGCCATCGCCATTTCAGCCACCTTTACCCGGTGTGGCCCGGCTATGAGACAGAGGACAATATGGAGCTCAAGGCGGGTGCAGACCTCACGATGGCATATAAGGCGAGAGACGGACAGAATTCCCAGCAGAGCCACGGCTGGATGCACAAGGGCCTGGGCGAAGCCCGCCTGAAGAACGGCCAGGGGATCATTGATTCCCTGAAGCCCGGCATGACAGGAAAAATTTATCACAGTTCCATGACCACGGCGCACAATGTGAACGGCAGTTCCGCCTATTGTACAGATACGCAGATCGGCATGGTGGGCATCGTGCAGGAAGGCCTGCTGTTCTCCCGCACCGGTATCACGACAGACGGATTTGAAACGGAGAACGACGGGAACCGCAACGGTGAAATCGAGCTTTTGCCTGCGCTCCCGGAGGATTGGGATGAGGGCAGTATCACCGGCCTGCATGCCAGAACGCAGGCAACGGTAGACCGCTTGGAATGGAGCCGTACCAATGGAGAGGTCCGGGCAGAAATCACCTCAAATACCGATCAGACCATCCTGTTAAAATGCGGCGTCGCCTGGAAAGATGTCCAAGTAAACGGAAAAACACCGGAATTTGATGAGAACGGGAATGTATGCCTATCCCTTTCTGAGGACGAAACGATTACAGCAATATTCTCTCTCTCTGAGGTAAAGAACGGATATTATGTTGTACAAAACGGTGAAAATGCTCTGACTGCACAGGATCAGAACCGTGCGGAAGATGGAACCGTTTCTACTGCAAAAATGGAAGTTACCCTACCGGATAACGCACTCTGGTCGGAATTCCCATCCTATGTCTTTGACGATGGCAAACTGCCTTCCTGGAAGACGCCCGGCAAAACCGCGGGGTACCTGAATGCGTCCAATAAAGTCTCTCTGTTTGTCCGCGGCAACAATTGGTCGGATACTTACGGCGAAATGTGGAGCTGGGGCGCAGGAGCGTCCTTGGATCCGGCGGGGCTTTCACAGCTGCGCCTGACAAACGCGGGCGGCGGTTATGTGTATTTGGAGACGTATCAGGAGTGGAAAGGCGATAATTGGGACGGCGTCAGCCAGAAGGTTCTTACGATCCATCCGGAAGAGGGCAAGGTCTGTAACACAGTGAAACATCCAGAAGACGATACACAGAAGTGGAAGCGCCTGGTCACAGAAAATGGCTACGTCGCTTTTCAAAACAAAGCGAATGGCGAATACCTCAGCGCAGAAAAGATGGATTCCAACAGCGATATTGTAACCATTCCCGCGCGGGAGGATTATGGCAGGCATCAGATCTGGAAGCTTGTATCCCAGCAGGGTGGCGGCGTTAAATTGATAAACGCTGGTTCAGGCCGCGCATTGACCACAAGAAACGGGGCGTTGGTTCAGAGCGTGCGGGGCGCGGTGTGGAAATTGTCCGCAGAGAAAGATGGATACCGCATTTTGAACGCTGACGGTACAAAAGGCATTTCAGCGGTTGGAACGCTGCTCCCCGCGGAAGAAGCCTCTGTTTTCCAATTTATCGAAAAGGATGCACCGGTCACTTATTATCCCATCGACGCGGTTACGCTCAATATCCCACGGGATACGCTCCCGGTCGGTGAAAGTATGCGGGTTTCGGCTGAGGTAGAGGCACCCGGCATATCAGGTATGGACTGGATATCGGTTGGAATCGCACCTGTTTATCTGGTGGAAAACGGGACCGGCGCCGCGTCCATTGATAAAAACGGAAACTTAAAAGCACTGCGTGCTGGCAATGTCACAGTGGTGGCCCTATGCAAAGCCGACCCATCCGTCCGCGCGGAAAAAACGGTTCGCATTACATCCGATCAGCAGGTTCTGACAGTACAGTACAGCGAGAACGCGGAACTGTCCGTTACAGGGACATACGAAATGCTCATTGAAAAAGACGGCCTGTTTGGTGCAGCCGTTCGGAGCGGCGAGGAAATCAGCCTGACCTTTGTTCCGGTAGACGGCCCGTTTGCAGGCGCGACGCTCAACGGCGAGGAAATCCCGTTTGAGGCAAATGGCTTTACCTATACCTTTACCATGCCGAAAGATAAGCTTTCTCTGCGGTTTGCGTTTACAACCGTTAATAAGGGCATTTTGGAAACGCTGCTGGATAAAGCAGACGAAGTGACAGACGAACAACTTGAAAAGCTGGTTCCGTCCGTTCGCAAAAAGTTTATTGACGCGCGCGACAACGCACAGGCTGTTTATGAGAACAGTGCGGCAACACAGGACGAAGTAAACAAAGCCTGGAAAGAACTGCTCAACATGATGCATTACCTCTCCTTCGAAGAAGGCACCAAGGATAAACTGGAATACTGGCTTGATTATGCGTCCATGTTGGATCTGGAAGCCTTTACCCCGGCCAGCCAGGAGGGCTATGCGGAAGCACTCGCCTATGCGGAAGAAATCTACAATGATGAGGGTGAGACGCTGAAAGCGGAGGTCGAGAAAGCAGCCAAAAACCTATACGATGCGATCATGCGTCTGGAGCATCGCGCGAATACAGAAACGTTGAAGCTGCTTGTGCAGGAAGCACAGAAAATCGATTTGGATAAGTACATGGACGGGCCGGAAAAAGATCGTTTCCGCGAGCTGCTTCCGCAGGCGGAAGACCTTTTGGAAGATGGAAACGCGACCCAGGAACAAGTCGACAAAACGAGTGAATCGCTGCGTGAAGCCATAGAAAATCTGCGCCTTACACCCAGCAAAGAAGCGCTGAAGGACCTGCTTGATGAATCTGAAGCGCTCGACCCGGACGACTATACCCAGGAGAGCTATACGGCTCTGCGCACCTCTTTGGACGACGCTTGGGATACGTACAACGATGAGAATGCGACGCCAGAAGAAATTACGGCGGCGATTGCCAGCGTATTGAAGGCCCGGAGCAGCCTGGTTCCGGCGGAGAAGCCGGAAGAACCCATTAAACCCACAAAGCCCAGTAGGCCGGCCAGCGGTTCCTCCGGCAGCAGTTCCAATGCTTATGGCAGTGCGGGAACCGCAGCCGTCATGACCGATGCGGTGGCACAAAAATCCGTCCGCTCCGATACGACTGTCGACTTCATCCTGAAGAGGGGCAGTGCATACTGCTTTAAGATGACGGTTCTTAACGGCAGTGTCATGGCGCCAAACTTTACTGTAGGCAACGGCAATGTGCTCAAGACCCAGTTCGTAACAAGAATTGGAAATGAGTATTACTACCGGGTTTGGGCAGTCGGAGCACCCGGCCAGAGCACCGGCGTGTACACAACCATGCCCGGCGAAACCGCGCAGAAACATTGCACGGTGACGATCGACTGACAACCATTAGCGACTTATAATGGATGTTTCCTGATTTAACATTTGTATAATGTTTTTAACAGGATTTTCGAATACGGCAAAAACTTAAAGATGCGGTTCCAGCTATAGGCTGGAACCGCATTTTGTTTATATAAATTTGCCTGCACAGGTAAATTTATACCATTGAAAGATTGTGTATGAAAGGGGGAATATTTACGAAATTGTCTATCAGGTCCATGCGGAGGAGGTGTGTAAGTGATTATTTTAAATAAAAACTGGACTTTTTCAGCAAAAGGGGAAGACACCGTACTTGGCTACGTAGGAGAAAATATCGTACATACGCTCCAGATTCAAGTTCTTGGAACGGAATATTGGATGTGGAATATCGTTTTGGAGACCGTACAGAACGAAAAAAGAAACATCTGGGCGGTTGAAAAAACGGTAGTAAACGGAAATTTACTCTTATCTGTTCCCGTTAAAAAAGAATACCTTTTGCAAAATGGAACAATTCTTGCGCAGCTGCGGGCAAGTGCGTCGGATGGCCGTATAAAAAAGTCCGCGAAATTAGGTCTTAGCGTGAAGAGCAGTATCAACGCGCCGGACGTGCTGCCGTCACCGCTGCCCTCTGAGTTTGCAGATTATGAAATGCGGATTATCAATGCGAAAAGCGCGGTGGAAGCTGATGCGAACCGCGCTGCAAAAGCAGCCCGATGTTCTCCAAAGATTGGCGAAAACGGCAACTGGTACGCGTGGAATGATTCGATTGAGGGATTGCAGGATACGGGAATTGCCGCGTCGGGAGCAGGAATGAGCAAAGAAGAAATAAAAGAATATGTGGAGTCACTGCTCGGATTAGGCAAGGCTCCTGAAGTAAACGCAGACGGAACGCTGGTTTTTCGTGCCGCTCCGGCTCTGGATTACAGCGGTGTACTGACTATGAAAAAAACGCCTGAAATAAACCAGGATGGAATCTTATTATTTTGATAAGGGAGTTAGGAAATGACCGATTATATTACGAAAATCCGCACAACGAGCGGAGATAAGCAGATGGATTACAATGCGCTGGCAAATTTGCCGCAGGCGTTAAAAAGTCCCAATAAGCTGACTTTTACCGGAGCGGTGGATGGAGAATACGACGGTTCAGAAGAGGTGACCGTGAATATCCCTGTAAGCGGCGGTACAGATTGGACATTTTTCAGCCAGACGCCTTGCCGGTTGTCCGGGTCTTCGATTGGCAGCGTCAGGCTGGTCTCGTCTGGGACGTGCGATTACCGCATCTATTCTGATACGGTGAAAGACATGGACAGTACAGCCCGGACGCTGCACTGGATGACGGAGGATCATACGAACGGGTGTTATAAATTCACCGTAACCATCGGAGACAATCCACCCAGTAGCTGGTACCAGATTTTCTTTTCTATGAAGTTTACTGGATTGGAAGTGGGGAAGGCCTATAAGCTGTATGTTGACACAACAGGGCTTACACCGGATTCAACGGGCGCGGGAATGCATTTCGGACGTTTTTTGCTGGCCAGTGTTGTCAACGGCTCCAAGAGCGATTTGATCATCAGTACCACGGAAGTCGATCATGCCAGACTGAATTCCTGGCAGTTCGTCGCGACGACGCCAGACGTACTTTTAGAGTATTACGCAGGTAAGGAAATTTCTGAATTAGTATCTGGCTACCAGGTGCGCTTTAAGGATTTGTACATCAACTCTGCCGATGCGGAAAGCGGGCATACACCCATATTTAATCAATCGGGCACGTTTACGGGGGAGTTACAATTCCCGGAATATACGGATAAATTGCACTATGAATCGACGCCAGCCTGTTCCGTGTACTATTCTGAAGCAAAGTCCAAGCTTTTTACAATCAACGGCCAGGAGCCGGATGCAAGCGGTAATATAGAGATTCCGGTCAGCCGCCTGCAGAGCAGGACGATGGCCTGTTTTGGAGACAGTATCACAGGAGACTTTCAGCCGCCGGTGGACTATCCTTCTGTAGTCGCAAAGCTGACCGGCCTGCAGGTATATAACCTAGGTATGGGCGGCTGCCGTATGTCGCAGCATTCAGACCAGTATTATGACGCCTTCAGTATGTACCGGCTGGCGGATGCTGTGGCTACCGGGGATTTTACATTACAGGAAGCAGCGGTGGGACACACCACAAATTATGCGGCCAATCGCGTGGCAACATTAAAGTCTATAGATTGGACAAAGGTGGACTATGTCACCCTTCTATTTGGGACAAACGATATTCAAGGAGGAATGCCGTTGGATAACGCGGACGATCCCAAAGATGTTACAGCCTACCTGGGCGCCGCCCGGTATAGCCTGGAAACGCTCTGGAGCCGCTATCCGCATCTGCGTATTTTGCTTTTAACTCCTATCTATCGCTACTGGGATAATGAGCGGGTAGACAGTGATGAAAAAATGTTTGGAAACAAGCATTTTTACGAATACGGAAACGTGCTCCTGCAATTGGCAAAGGATTACAAAACGCCGGCGCTGGATTTGTATTACACTTTGGGAATCAACAAATACAACCGGGGACAGTATTTTCCGATTGGGGATGGAACGCATCCAAACGATTTGGGCCGTACGTTGCTGGGGGAGAAGATCGCCGGAAAGCTACTAAGTGAATTTTAATTTTCTTGGCCTCCAGATATTGGTCAACCAATTGAAAATCGGTTTTATCGCAGAAATATTGTATATCAAAAATGCCATTGGCAGTTTCAAACTGTCAATGGCATTTTACATTAATCAGCTTTAGCGAAAGGACAACCCCCGGCTAAGCCGGGGAGAGTAAAAAAGATTAAATAGTGAAAAAACCTTCTGGTAGAATAAAGTCGCGGTCGGTCAACT
>NZ_JADPEG010000007.1 GCF_015667585.1 Clostridium sp. D33t1_170424_F3
AGTTGACCGACCGCGACTTTATTCTACCAGAAGGTTTTTTCACTATTTAATCTTTTTTACTCTCCCCGGCTTAGCCGGGGGTTGTCCTTTTGCTAAAGCTGATTAAATCAAGAAGCTGTGCCGCTCATGTTTGAGCGGCACAGCTTCATTTTGTACATAAAACCAACGGTCCTCCGGCCAACCTTCCCGACGCTCAGAGAACTGGTAAATGTAATGTGATAAATTCTATTTCCACAATGCGCTTCCGTCATAGGCCTCCATGGCGGCCTCATAGTAGCCCAGCCGCTTGCACTCCTCGATCACCAGGCGATAGATTCTCTGAAACGCCTCAGCAGTCTTTTCGGAAAAGGCGGCATAATTTCCGGCGGAGAGCAGATCGACCGCTTTTACGCATTGCTCATGAATTTCGCAGTTCACAGCCGTTTTAGTTGTATTAAGCAGGGCCGGAATACTGCGGCCAATCCGCAAATTCCTCTGCAGGAGTGCGTAAACGCCATTCAATGCGTCAATACCCGTATGCTTGATGATAAAATCCAGAAGTACGGCGGGTGTACGCCCATACAGGTACTCTTCATTCCAAAGGCGGTCAATTCTGCTTTTTACCGCCTGAATCTCTTCCTGTGTAATGCGCGGTGCGGCACAGCCGGCTGTTCCCTCAATTGTTAAGGACAGCAGTTCCAAACTGTCCAGATAGCGGCGAACCTGATTGGCAATTAAATGGGCAGGAATCTGAATTTTTTTCAATTCCTCCAGATCCATTTCTACAAAGATGCCATTCCCGCGTACCGTTTTTACAACGCCCCATTCCTGCATTATTTGAATCGCTTTGATAGTTGTATCCACACAAACGCCGTATATTTCCTGCAGCTCCTTGTGCGTGGGCAGTTTGTCTCCCCGTTTGTACCGTCCAACTGCAATCAGACCCAAAAGATCCATGTACACCGCCGCGTGTCTTACTTCGGCGCCTGATAAAAGTTTTTCCAGTTGTTTTCTTCCGAGAATGACCGCCGAGTCAGAAGGCGCATAGAACGCCGGACTGTTTCCATATGTAAATCCATACAGCCCGGACATATCGTCAAAAGGAGCGCTTTCCGGAGCGCCGTCGCCTTCAATAATCCGCATAAACCCCTGCAGCTGTTCGTAATACCTGGCCCGGCTCAAAGTGTCATCCTGCAATGGTTTAAGATCTGCAAGACCCAGACTGTCCACCGCCCGAAGGCTTAGATCATTTTCATTTCGTGCAATGAAGAATCTCCAAAAACGCTTTGATAATCGCCAAAACTCGTCAGCGTTTTCAATCCTCATATTGTTCAGAATTTTGTGCGGTATTTTCAGGTCCGCTTTTTTGCAAAGAGAAATCCCGTTTTTAATCACGGGATAACACAATAGTACGCCCGTTCTAAGTACGTCGTCTGTGACTACAGCGTCTATTTTCTCCAGTGCAAGCATGGCCGTTCGATGAACGGCATTGCAATTATAGCTTACAACAGGGCGCCTCCGCTGTTGCGTATCAATCAAGCCTTTTTCTTTCAGCATCTTCAATGCGCGGCGAATGGTCTTTTCCGAGGTCCCGAATTCCTCGCACAAATGGATGCGTGAAGGAAGGCTTGCGCCTGTTGACAGCAGCCCGCATTCAATCCTGTTCTTGAGAATCTGAAAAACCCGCTCATACATCATAATATCATAACTCAAAACCATCTTCGCCTTTCGTCATGTGGCCTCTATTCTTTTTCAGCCTGTTTCGTCCAATGCCTCTTGCATACACGCTATCCATGATGAACGGCTTCTCGTTCTGGATACGACGACGAACGCTCCTCATTTTGATTATTATAAGGCAGAGTTCCTTATTTTGCAACTGCAACGGAATCCGCCAGTCTGCACCGCCTTCGCATCAGGGCTAAAAGATAAACGCCTGTCAAAGACCAAAGCCGCGTTTGAATCTGTTTGTTCGCCACCACATTCTCTTCCGCCGGCTTATCTCGAATTGCTGTTGCAAAAAAAGGGCAATTGTACTATACTTAATTTTGGTTAGGTTCCAAGAAAAACATGTTTGCCAGAACGCACTTTCAAGCGTAACGATATGTGTTGTTTCCGATTGCAAGGGGGACTATCCCTTCAAGCTTACAGATTTGGATTCAACGGTTTTGGAGCGCCTGTACCTTCGTGTGCGGGCAAAAGTGAAATCGTGAGCGGCCGACGATTGCGGCGCAAAATCAGGGTGAAAAGGAGCGTAATGCTATGAATAGGGCGAAGCGAAAAATTTTTCCCTTGTTTTTATTGTTCGCCGTTGTCGTCACTCTGCTGTCCGCCGGCTATTGGATCTATCAAAAAAGCGTCCGGGAGGTCATACACGCCACAACCGTATCCTTTATGGAACAGATCGCCGAGCACGACCGGCAGAACATGCTCAACCAGATGGACAGCAAATGGAAGGACCTGATGACCATTACAAACCGTGTAAACGCCGCCAGGGAGTACTCGCTGGCGGAGGCTTTCACCGACATGAAACTCAACGTGGTCTCCGGAACGTTTCAGCGGCTGTATCTGGTGACGAACCAGGGAAGTGTGTATTCCCATACCGGCCTGAGAACGGCTTTAAATGACATGACCTGGAAGGATGACTATCTGACCGCTGACGGCTCCTTCGCGTCCATCTATCGCGAGAGCAGCCGCGAGCACTGGGGCGAATACATGATCTGCGGGGCGAATCTGGCCGAGCCCGTCCAGTGCGGCGAAGAGCGGGTGGCCGGTATTGTCGGCCTGGTGCCCATCTCCTCCATCGAGGCACAGATGCGCCTGGAGAGCTTTGACCAGATGGGCATGACCGTCATTATCCAGTCCAACGGCGAGATCGTGACGTCCAGTACGGTCTACGAGGCCGACAGCTCCAACAACTACCTGCGCTTCCTGGCAAACGCCGGACTGCAGAAGGGTTACACCCAGGCTGAGATCCAATCCGCCATCCAGCAGGGAGAGCGGCAGCTCTTCCGGTTTTCTGTGGACGGCAAAGGGTTTTATACGCTGATCGAGCCGCTGAATGACAAGTACCATTCCGGCTGGAGTCTGGTTGTTCAGCTCTCCGACAAGATCACAACGGATCAGGTCCGCAGGCTGCTGGTGCAGTCGCTGGTGTTCTTTGTGCTGATCGGCATCGTGTGCCTGGTAACCGTGGCTTTCATCTACCGGCAAATGAACGAGGTGAAAACGCTCCGCATTGTGGAGCAGACCAAGACCAAATTTTTGGCAAATATGAGCCACGAGATCCGCACGCCGCTCAATGGTATCTCGGGATTGTGTTATCTGATGCAGGAAAGCCTGGACGACAGGGCGAAAATGTCCGAGTACCTCCAAAAGGCGCTCGTGACAACCACATTTTTGCAGGACATCATCAACGACGTCCTGGACATGTCCAAAATTGAAAGTGGACAGCTGGAGCTGATCTGCCGGGATCTGGACCTGAACGCGTTTTTGTCTGAGATCAACAAGCTGCTGGAAACGCAGGCCAATGATAAGGGGATTGCATTTACAATGGAATACCAGGACCTGAAACAAAATTGGGTCATAGGCGATGAGATCCGCCTCAAGCAGATTCTGATGAACATCCTGGGAAACGCCATCAAATTCACGCCGGCGAATGGCTCCGTCAAGCTGACCGCCACACAGACGCTGGATAACGAAACCGCAAACACCATCTTCATCATCCGGGATACCGGCTGCGGCATGAGCCAGGAATTTCTGGAGCGGATCTGGCAGCCCTTTGAGCAGGAGAACCGGACGATCTACAAAAACGGTACGGGCCTCGGCACTACGATCAGCAAGAATCTGGTGGAAAAGATGGGCGGGACCATCTCTGCCGACAGCAAGCCGGAGCAGGGCACTGCCTTCACCATCACGATCCCTCTCCTGATTGCAAAGAGTCCCGGCCCGGCGAAAGAGCAGGCTTCCCGGAAAACCACAGTCGATGTAAAAGGCAGGCACATTTTGGTTGTGGAAGACAACGAGCTGAACAGGCTGATTATCACAACAGTCTTGGGAGCGCAGGGGTGTCTTTTGACGGAAGCCGTCAACGGCAAGGAAGCCGTAGATATTTTCGAGGCCAGCCCGGAACACGCCTTCGACCTGATCCTGATGGATGTGCAGATGCCGGTGATGGACGGGTACGAGGCGGCCCGCCGCATCCGGCAGAGCGGCCACCCGGACGCCAGGACCGTCATCATCTTCGCCGTGACCGCCAATGCGTTCCAGGAAGACCTGGACAGGGCATTGGCAGCAGGGATGAATGACGCGCTCACAAAACCGCTGGATATTGCAAAACTGTTGGATAAAATCGCATGTTTGGAAATGGAGAGAGAATGAAGTGAAGCGGATATTCTGTATATGTTTGGCGCTTGCCATCAGTTTTTCCCTGGCGGGATGCCAGTCTCCATCTCTTAACAATGAGAAGCCGCAAACGATCGCCCTGAAAATCACCACGCCCCCCATCGGGCTGGGCGACGTACCGGGCGTGGGCGAATCGGAAAGCAGCGACATGCTGGCTCTGGCAGCGGAACGGTTCAGCGCTCAGTATACGGCCTATGACGTGCAGGTTGAGATCAGCCGCTACAATTACACGGACGAGAAAGAGCAGCTGCTGGACAAGATCGGCACGGAGGACTCGACGGACATCTTCTTTGCCGGCTCCTGGAACACCTCCGCCTGGGCGGACAAGGGGTGGCTCGTCCCGCTGGACGACATCATCGACGAGGAGCTGCGCTCGGACATCAGCGAGACCCTCTGGAACCAGAACACCTACAAGGGGCATGTCTACGTCATTCCCTACCATCAGCTGCAGAATACGCTGGCTGTGAACAAAACCTTGATGGAGCGGGCAGGGCTGGACGCCTTCATCCCTGAGCCGGACACCATCGCCCACTGGTCCACGGAGGAGTTCAACACAGTATTTGCGGGCCTGAAGGCGTCCATTGCCGATGAGAGCACCTATGTGTTCATGATGTACGCCCTCAACAGCCAGGGGGACAGCCATATCATGACGCTGCTTCAGGCGATGGGCGGCAGTCTGTATGACGAAAACGGAAATTTTGCCGTGAATACGCCGGAGGGCATCGCGGCGCTCACCTGGCTGAAAACCCTCGACGAGCAGGGCTATGTGCCAAAGGCCGCGGAAAACATTGCATTGATCGACGCGCTCGATCTGTTCGGCAACGGACAGCTGGCCATCTGCATGTCCAACCTGACCAATCTGTGGGATTATCGCGCCCAGGGTCTGGATGTGTTCCCGGTCAACTTCCCCAGCATGGACGGCCGCGGTTATGCCGTCGCCACCACCAACGGCTTCTGTGTGTTCGACAACGGCGACCCGGAGAAAGTCCAGGTGGCAAAGGATTTTATCCGCTATATCTATACGGACCCGGAATTGATGAAGTATACGCTGGGGACTCTTCCGGTCAACGATTCGGTCATGGAGCAGTACGGCGATGAAATCTGGATGCTGAATGCCTACAGGGAGAACAGCGAAAATCTCACCACCATCGTCCGCCTGGACAATCTGAATTGGCAGGGGGTGCGGGATGTGTTCTATCTCAACATTCAGGACCTGCTGCGGGGAACGAAGACCCCGGCTGAAGTCGCAGCCTCTATCGACGAGACCTGCAATGCCGCGCTGGAACAGGGACGATCGGCGCCGGAGTCAAAATGACGATTCTTCCGGGATTGGCGGAGCCGCACCGGGGAAATCATCCAATAAGACAGAGAGGTGGAGGATCATATGATCCTCCACCTCTCTGTCTTATTGGATTGCCGTTTGGTTTCTCCCACCATGGAGAAACCCATTTGGGGCCTTTTTCATCTGTTTCAGCGCAGATTATCCTTGAAAAAACGCTCCAGCTTATCGAAGGGAATACGATCTGTGCGGTCGTAGAGGTCGATGTGCTCCGCGTCCTCCACCACATACAATTCCTTGGGCTCTTTCGCTCTCGCAAAGGCATTTTCACTGAAGAATTTGGAGTGAGCACGGTCGCCCACAACAAACAGGACGGGCCGGGGCGAAATCTCGTCGAGGAAACCCAGCAGGCGGAAATTCAGCAGCGCCAGGTCGCTTGTGGTGGTAAAGCCGCCGCGGGCGTTGGGGTGATGGCCCCGCTTGAGGGCGTAAAACCGCATCCACTCGTCTGTGACGGGATCCAGGCCCTCCGGTACAGTATCCAGCGCCATTTCAGGAAAATAGGGGTTGTACTCAGGGGCCCCGTTCTCCGCGTCCGCCCACCGCTGGCGGGACAACTTCTCCTTGGCGGCCTGCAACGCCTCTGCATCCATGGAGTCTCTGCCCGCCGCGCTCATGTCGTACATGCTGCAGGTGGCCACGGCCTTGATCCGGGTGTCGCACTGGGCAGCGGACAAGGCGAAGCCGCCGGAGCCGCAGATGCCGATGACGCCGATCTTTTCCCGGTCCACAAAGGGCTGCAGGCCCAGGTAGTCCACTCCCGCGCTGAAATTCTCGGTAAAAATGTCAGGAGAGGAGACGTGCCGGGGTTCGCCTGCCGACTCGCCCATAAAGGACTGGTCGAAGGTAAGCACCACAAAACCACGCCGGGCCAGTTCACCGGCGTAGACGCAGGGGCCCTGCTCTTTGACGCCGCCGTAGGGCGCGCCCACAATCAGGGCGGGGTACTGTCCGCCCCTGTCCATATCCCCGGCGGTATAGAGGTCGCCCGCAATGTCCATCCCATATCGGTTTTGGTAGCGCACGCCGGTCCGGCTGACGCCGCCGCTCAGTTCAGAAATATAGCCGCTCATGTCAGTTCCTCCCACTTCTTATCGATTTACTGTATACCGCAGCCAGACAGCGCTGCCGTCCAGCACGTCCGCACTTTTCAGGGTAAAACCCACCGGGTCGTCGGTGCTCAACCCCTCTTTGGTCTGGAACAAGGTTTGGGTGGTGGTAGAACCGTCGGCGCAGGGGGCCATTACGACGCTCACTTCATCGCACATTCCCTGCTGAATAAAGGACCAGTTGAGCACGCCGCCGCCGCCCAGCATCAGGGTTTCAATCCCAAACAGGGTTTTCAGCTTTTCCAGGGCCAAGCTGTAGTCCAGGCTGTCCTCTCCCGCCACAATATAGGAAATCCCCAGCCTGCGCAGCAGTGCCTTGTAGGCGTTGGACGCTTTCCCGGTGAGAACCTCCAGCACATGGGCGGCGGTGTCCTCATAGGTGAGGGTGTCGCTCTCCCAGCCCAGCCGGCCGGAAGGGTCGATGGAGACGTAGTACATATCCGTTTTCCTGGCTACAAAGTCTCCCTCCGGCACGGCGGGAGCATTCTCGTCCAGGTCGGGTTTGCGGTAAAAGGTGAAATTGTCGTCGGTGGTCACCCGGCCGGACAGCCAGCCCTGATGCCGGTAGGTCCGGTCTTTACCGAAAGCAATCCTGTAAAAGGCGTCTCCCGCAGGGCCGCACTCCGGCGCCTCCATATAGTTACCCATGATCTTGCCGTCCAGCGAGGTCAGCATATGGCAGAAAATATAGGGTCTGTTCATTGGTTTTCCTCCTTTAAAGTCTGTATCCAGCGGTCGACGTCCGTCTCAGAGGTGCGCAGGGAACGCCCGTCAAAACGAATATCCATCCCCTTTTTGACCGTGGCCCCGGCACAGGCTTTCTCAAAATCCTGGAATGTATGGCCGATCCAGCCGCCGTTGGTAGCAAACGGATATACGGTTTTTCCCGTCCAGTCCGCCATGGACAGCACGGTCTTAACCGCCGGGGCGAACGTGTACCACCACACCGGCGTGCCCAGAATCACCGCGTCATACCCGGCGATGTTGTGGGCCAGGGGTTTGAGTTCCGGCTCAAAGCCCGTGTTTACCTCCTGCTGCCCCTGCTCCACCACGGCGTTGTAATCGCCGGAATAAGGGGCCGCCGTTTCAATCTCCGCCATATCGCAGCCCAGGGCGGCTTGAATGCGCCGGGCAATCGAGCGGGTATTCCCACCATAAGAATAATATAAAAGCAACGTTTTCATAAGATTTGTCCTCCTGCTTGTCTGATTCTGTGTGGTCTGACATCGTATCTTTGCCAGTTCAAGGATATCTTACAACCTGGAGTGCACTTCAAGTCAAGAGGAAAAATAAAATTGAGGAAAATTTTTAAAATTCTGTATCGTGGGAAAGATGGCAAAGGAGTTGGGCGTGGTCCCTTCAACTTTGCAGCCAGAAGTAAAAATAAAACCCGGAAGCCCAACCGCATTCGTTGGACTTCCGGGTTTTATGTTTGGAGCGGGAAACGGGGTTCGAACCCGCGACATTCAGCTTGGGAAGCTGACGCTCTACCACTGAACTACTCCCGCATAGCTTCATTATTTTATCACAAAGCTCCGGCTGTTTCAAGCCTCTTTTTCCAGAAACCGGATTTTTATAATGCGAAGAGCAATGAAAGAAAACACAAAACAGGTATGCAGCCTCAAATAAACGGACTTTTTCTTAAAACTTACAGTTTTGTAAGATGCGTCAACCCCGCTGTGTCTCATAGCAATCTGCTGGTATAATACTATTATAAAAGTTTATTTACAGGGGGAACGCTACATGAATAAACTCCTGCTTTTGGAAGACGACATCAGCCTGATCGACGGGCTGCAATACGCTTTAAGAAAAAACGGCTATGCCTTTGAAACCGCGCGGACCGTGGGTGAAGCAAAGGCACTCTTGGAACAGCAGTCATTCGACCTCCTGCTCCTGGACGTGACCCTGCCCGACGGGACCGGTTTCTCCGCCTGTGAATGGGTCCGTGGTCGGGGCAACCGCGTGCCAATCATCTTCCTGACCGCTTCGGATGAGGAGGTAAACGTTATCCGCGGCCTGGACAGCGGCGGCGACGATTACATCACCAAACCTTTTCGGATGGGAGAGCTGTTTTCCCGCATCCGCGCCCTGCTGCGCCGGACCGGGCGGGCGGATGCGCCGGAAAGCGGGGAGATTTTATGCGGGGACCTTGTCATTGATCTGTTGAAGAGCCGCGCCATCCTCCGGGGAGCTCCGCTGGATCTGACGCTGGGCGAGTACAAGCTGCTCTGTCTGCTGGTGCGGAATACGGGCCGCGTGGTTTCACGCCAGTCGATCCTGGATACCCTTTGGGATCAGAACGGAAATTTTGTAGATGATAACACCCTGTCCGTCTATGTCCGCCGCCTGCGGGAAAAGGTTGAGTCGGACCCCTCGCATCCGGCACATTTGACGACGGTGCGTGGCTTTGGGTATCAGTGGAATGAGGTGTCGGTATGACGCTTTTACGGGACAAACAAAACCGATGGTATCTGCTGGCTGTATCCTTACTCTGCGCTTCTCTGATCGCAGGCTGTCTGCTGTTCTGCGCCGGGCAGGCGCAGGCGGCCCGGACGATGCTGCTGGAACGGGAACAGGCCATCGCCGGAGGACTGCTGGAACGGGACGTGCCGCAGGAAACAATCGCGGCCGCCTTGGGCAGCGAGGCGGACCGCGGACCGGGGCGGGAACTGCTGGCCCGGATTGGACGGACGGAAAACATGCCCGGACAACTGTTCCCCACGCTCCGGGCTTTTGAACAGAACACGGTCTGGAATCTTTTGCCGGGTATGATTCTGTGCGCGGCATTGCTGCTGTGCGCGGCGCTGCTGTTCCTTCTCCGGTTGGACGGCCGATACCGCGGCGCGGAGCAAATCGTCCGCTGTTTTGCATCCGGAGACTTTTCTTCCCACCTGCCCCGTACCGGCGAGGGAACGTTGGCGCGGCTTTTTGCGGCGGTGGACGCCTTGGCCTGCGCACTGCAGGCCAAGGGAGAAACGGAACACAGGACAAAAGAATTTCTCAAAAATACGATTTCAGATATTTCTCACCAGCTTAAAACGCCTTTAGCCGCTCTGCGGATGTACCATGAAATTATTGAAGAGGAAGCTCACGATTCGGCGGTTGTAACGGAGTTTTCGCGGAAAATGGAAAAGTCTTTAGACCGCATGGAGAGGCTGATTCAATCCCTCTTGAAAATCACCCGTCTGGACGCAGGCGGTATTATCTTTGAGCGAAAGCGGGTCCGCGTATCCGGCCTGGTCAGCCGGGCAATGGCAGAGCTCGGAACCAGAGCGGAACTGGAGCAGAAGGCCGTGGCTGTAAATGGGCGTTCGGAGGACACCGTCGTCTGCGACCCGGAGTGGACAAGCGAGGCCGTCGGCAATCTCATAAAAAATGCGCTGGACCACACTTCACCCGGAGGACGTATTGCCATCTCCTGGGAACTCTCCCCCGCCGTCGTCCGTATCACCGTTTCAGACAACGGGTGCGGCATTGCGGCCGAAGACATTCATCATATTTTCAAGCGGTTTTACCGCAGCCGTCATTCCCTGGACCGCCAGGGCGTGGGACTGGGTCTGCCGCTGGCAAAGGCGATTATCGAGGGACAGGGCGGCGTGCTGACCGTCCGCAGCGCGCCGGGCGAAGGCGCCGCATTCACCATCTCCTTTCTTACGGAAGCGTAAGCTGAAATTCATCTGATTGTAAGCTCCGGCTGGTATCCTTTTGTTACAGGAGGTACCGATATGAACCATTTACACTTAGAGAATGCTGTATGGAAAGGTGGAACAACTGATGCGTATGTTACTTTTTGAACATCCTGGGAAGTCTGCCCTGCTGCGGGCCGCCTTCTTCGGTCTGATGGGCAGCTTGACGCTCCTTTTTCCGGAATTTTTATTCAGCGGCGTCTTTTACGCCCTTCTGGTTGGATATTGCCTGCTGAATGGTATCTTTCGCACGGCGCGTTTCTTTCTGCGTAAGGACGCCAGAACGCCCTTATCCTACGCAAACCTGGCTGCAGGCTGCCTGATCCTGGTCTTCGGCGTCCATTGCGTCGTCTTTGCCCGCTATCTCGTCCAGGTCACGCCCGTCCTCCTGAGCAGTCTCCTGCTGTTGGAAGGCGCCGCCTATGTTGCGGCCGCCTGCCACGCGGGAATCGCTTTGCGCAGGCGCGTTCTTCTCCCGCTGGCAGTCATGACGCTGCTGGGCGCTTTGGCGGTCTTTATTTTCACCTTCGGCTTCGGTGCCGGCGGCCTGACAGGTCTTATACAGGTATCCGGCGCCTCCCTGCTGATTTCCTGTGCCTGCGGCGGGGCCCTCTGCCTGACGTACCGCCGCCCACAGAAGCTTTGCACGGAAGGAGAGAACTGATATGAATCTTTTGGAGGTCAAAAACCTGAATAAGACCTACGGAACCGGTGAAACATCCGTGCAGGCGCTGAAGGATGTAAGCTTTTCGGTACCGAAGGGGGAATTCGTCGCGGTGGTCGGGGAATCCGGCTCCGGAAAAAGCACCCTGCTCAACTGTATTGGCGGGTTGGATAACCCCACCTCCGGCACGGTGCTGCTGGACGGCGAAAACCTGTTCGCCATGAAGGAACAGGAGCGCACCGTCTTCCGCCGGCGGAATATCGGCTTCGTATTTCAATCGTTTCAACTGGTGGGCGAACTGACGGTGGAACAGAACATCGCCTTTCCCATGCTGTTGGATTACCGGAAGCCCGATCCGGGACGGATCGAAGAAATCCTGCAGGTTCTCGGTCTGCGCGAGCGGCGCCATCACCTGCCCAGCCAGCTTTCCGGCGGCCAGCAGCAGCGTGTAGCCATCGGCCGGGCCCTGGTGATGAAGCCCATGCTGATTCTGGCGGACGAACCAACTGGTAATCTGGACAGTAAAAACAGCCAGGACGTCATGGAACTGCTGGTGCAGGCCTCCCGCCGCTTCCAGCAAACCATCCTGATGATCACTCACAACGCCAGCCTGACCTCCTCCTGCGACCGTGTGCTGCGGGTGGTGGACGGCGTGCTGACCGATTTGGGCGGGGTGAGGGAATGAAACGCTATCTCGATCTTGTTCCGATCTCCGCACGGGTTCACAAAAAGCAAAACCGGATGTCCATCCTCTGCATCGTCTTCTCCGTTCTCCTCGTCACAGCAATTTTCGGTATGGCTGATATGTTTCTCCGCAGCCAAAAAATCCAGTCGTATAAGACGGACGGCAACTGGCACGCAGCCTTTAAACAGATCAGCGATGAGGACGCGGCACTGATCGCCGCACGTCCGGACGTGGAGGCCATCTCCTGGTACGACGTCTATAACTACCAGGCGGAGCCGGACTGTTCCCTCGGCGGAAAGCCAGCGGCAATCTGCGGCTTTGACGCAAGCTTTCTCTCAAAAATTCACACCGGCATTCCTCTGCTGGAAGGCCATTTCCCCGCCGGAGGACAGGAAGCCTTGGTGACGCAGAACGCGAAGAAAGCGATGAACCTCAAGCTGGGAGACACCATCACAGTGAAAATGCCGGAAGGAAATCCGCTGACGTTTACGATTTGCGGATTTGCAGAAAACACGTCCATGATGCTGCGCTTTGACGCCTACGGCGTTTTTCTCCCGACGGAACAGTACCGGGCAATTCCACAAATAGCCGCGAAAAACGCGGGGACCGTTCCCGGGATGTACTATGTCCAATTCTCTCCTTACAGCAATATTCAAACAGCCATAGCTGACATTCAATCACAGCTTGCACTTCCCGACGACCGGGTCGGACAGAACTTTAAGCTGTTGGGGCTCATGGGGCAGAGCGACGATCCGACGATGCTGGGGCTTTATCTGACGGCGGCCATCCTTGTCTTCCTGGTGCTGTTGGCAGGCGTCCTGATGATCGCCAGCAGTTTGAACAGCAACGTGGCCCAGCGCACCCAGTTTTTTGGGATGCTGCGCTGTATCAGTGCCACACCCAGGCAAATAATCCGGTTGGTGCGCACCGAAGCCCTCTCCTGGTGCCGGTTTGCAATTCCGCTGGGCCTGGGAACCGGCGTCGCGGCAATCTGGATATTGTGTGCCGTCCTGCGATGGCTCAGCCCTTATTATTTTGCAGATATGCCCGTGTTTGCCGTGAGCATCCCCAGCCTTCTGGTCGGTGCGGTTGTCGGCTTACTGACCGTTCTGCTGGCGGCCAGGGCCCCGGCCAAAAGAGCCGCGCGGGTCTCCCCGCTGACGGCGGTGTCCGGCAACGCGGATAGCGCCGCTCCAGCCCGGAAGGCTGCCAATACCGCCTGGTTGAAGGTGGATACGGCTCTGGGCATTCATCACGCCAAGGCAAACCGGAAAAACCTGCTCCTGATGGCCGGTTCCTTTGCCTTAAGCATTATTTTATTCCTGTCCTTTTCTACGCTCATCAGCTTTATGAACCACGCCCTCACGCCGCTGGATCCCACAACGCCCGATCTCTCGGTCGTCAGCCCCGACAGCACCCGTTCCATCAGCGGCAAACTTTTGGCGTCTCTGCGGGACAACCCGGCTGTAGAGCGCGCCTACGGTCGGATGTTCGCCTACGACGTCCCCATCACGCGCGGCGAGCTGCATGGCACCGCCGACCTGATTTCCTATGAGGAGCATCAGTTCCGGTGGGCGGAACAGGCGCTGCTGGAAGGGTCGGTGGAATCGGCTGACTCCGATACGGGGACCGCTCTGACGGTCTACAGCCCGGACAATCCGCTGCGGCTGGGCGACGTTGTCACGCTGGATTGCAACGGTACACCCAAAGAGTTGAAAATCGTCGGCGTCCTCTCCGACAGCGTCTTCAGCACCGGCAAGGGACTTGGAAACGTGATCTGCTCCGAGGGCACCTTCCAGGACCTCTTTGGTGCGGGAGGATATACCATCATCGACCTGCAAGTCTCCCGGGAGATCACCGAAAACGAGGTGGAGGCAATCCAAACGCTGGCCGGACCGAATGTGAAATTTTCGGATCGCCGCGCCAGCAATGCCGAAGTGACCGGGGCATATCTCGCCTTCTCTCTCTTTGTTTACGGGTTCCTGACCATGATTGCACTGATTACCGTTTTCAACGTCGTCAACAGTCTCTCCATGAGCGTTTCCGCCCGAATGCGGCAATACGGCGCCATGCGTGCCATTGGCATGAGCGGCCGTCAGCTCATCCGAATGGTAACGGCCGAGGCGGCAACCTATGCCACCGCAGGCAGTCTGGCAGGCTGCCTGCTTGGCCTGCCCGTCCACTGGTTTCTCTTCAGCAAAATGGTGACATTCCGCTGGGGTGACCCATGGCAAATTCCTGCCATCCCTCTCTGCATGATCATCGCCCTGGTCGCCGTAACGGCATTCCTTGCGGTGCGCGGGCCGGCAAGGCGCATCCGGGCGTTGTCCATCGTGGAAACCATCAGCGCAGAATAGCATTCTATTATTTAAAGGGAGCACACGTTTTTTGCTACGTGCGCTCCCTTTTTTGCGCTACAATGATATGTACTGCTCCGTTTTGCCGAACACGGACAAGTTCCATATATTTTTTATTCTATTATTTCAACCGGTATCCGCCGGATACAACGGCATTTTCTTCCTTATCGTTTTTTGCCCAGCACCATTTTCACCACTTATAAAATTATGCCAATGTGTTTTATTTTACATAATCCCTGTATTTCCCTCCATCCCCATTGGGCTGGAATAAAGAATTCCACATTTTCCACTGGGTTTTCAACCGGCTAAAGAGGCAACTCTGCCCTGTTTCTATCGCTTTTCCACCACTTTGTTATGTTCGCAAACAGAAAACCGTTGAAAATCTTGACCGTTTTCCACTTTACATAATCTTAACAAAATCCGACAACCGCCCGCAAAACAAAAGGAGCGCCGGTTCCACATCCCGGCACTCCTTTTTCATGAAAAAGCTATTTTTATTTTCTTACGCTTTGTCGGCAATTTCCTGCTGTACCTTGGCGATGAATTCTTCCACGCCCATACTGCCCAGGTCGCCGTCTTTACGGCTGCGGACCGCAACGCTCTCCTGCTCCGTCTCCTTATCGCCGACAACCAGCATATACGGAACCTTCTGGAGCTGCGCCTCGCGGATTTTATAGCCAATCTTTTCGCTCCGCAGGTCGTTCTCCACACGCAGGCCAGCGCTGACCAGCGCCTTTTCCAGCTTCTCCGCGTATTCCTGGTTGCGCTCGGAAATCGGCAGGATTTTGACCTGCACCGGAGCCAGCCACATCGGGAACGCGCCTGCATAATGCTCCGTCAGGATGCCGATAAAGCGCTCAATGCTTCCAAATACCACACGGTGAATCATGATCGGGCGGTGCTTTGCGCCGTCCGCGCCGGTGTATTCCAGTTCAAAACGCTCCGGCAGCTGGAAGTCCAGCTGGATGGTGCCGCACTGCCAGGTTCTGCCGATGCAGTCGGTCAGATGGAAGTCGAGCTTCGGGCCGTAGAACGCGCCGTCGCCCTCGTTGACCTCGTAATCGTAGCCCAGTTCCACAATGGCGTTGCGCAAAGCTTCCGTCGCTGTTTCCCAAACGGACTCGTCGCCCATGTGGTCCTCCGGCATCGTGGAAAGCTCAATGTGATACTTAAAGCCGAAGGTGCTGTACACCTGGTCGATCAGGCGGACAACGCCCTTGATCTCATCCTTGATCTGGTCCGGCGTCATGAAGATATGCGCGTCGTCCTGCGTGAAGCAGCGCACGCGCATCAGGCCGTGCAGCGCGCCGGAAAGCTCGTGACGGTGCACCAGGCCCAGCTCGCCGATCCGCAGCGGCAGATCGCGGTAGGAATGCAGCTTCGTCTTGTATACCAGGATGCCACCCGGGCAATTCATCGGCTTGATGGCGTAATCCTCGTCGTCAATGACGGTGGTATACATGTTCTGCTGATAGTGGCCCCAGTGGCCGCTGCGCTCCCAGAGCTTGCGGCTCAGAATCATCGGGCTGGAAATTTCCTGATAGCCCGCCTCGCGGTGAATCTGGCGCCAGTAATCGACGAGCAGGTTTTTCAGCACCATGCCCTTCGGCAGGAAGAACGGGAAACCCGGGCCCTCGTCCATGATGGTGAACAGCTCCAGATCCTTGCCCAGCTTTCTGTGGTCGCGCTTCTTGGCTTCCTCCAGCATGGTGACATACTCGTCCAGCTCGGACGCCTTCGGGAAGGAGATGCCGTAGACACGCTGTAACATCTTGTTGTTCGCGTCCGCGCGCCAGTAAGCGCCTGTGCAGTTGAGCAGTTTAACCGCCTTGACCTGGCCTGTGGTCATCAAATGCGGACCGGCGCAGAGGTCTGTAAAATCGCCCTGCTTATAGAAGCTGATCTTCTCCCCCTTGTTGGAGTGCTCTTCAATCAGCTCCACCTTATAGATCTGGCCGTCCTTCTCCATCATCTCCTTGGCCTCTTCCGGAGTCAGCTCAAACTTCTCCAGCGGAAGGTTCTCCTTGATGATCTTCTTCATCTCGGCCTCGATCTTTTCCAGATCTTCCGGCGTCAGGGTGCGCGGCAGGTCCATATCGTAATAGAAGCCGTTATCAATGGCCGGACCAATGGCGAAGACCGCGCCCGGGAACAGGTGCTTAACCGCCTGCGCCATGATGTGGGAAGACGTGTGCCAATAGGCGTGCTTGCCTTCCGCGCTGTCAAACGTAAGGATTTCCAGTGTGCAGTCCTTTGTCACCGGGGTGCGCAGGTCAACCGCTTCCCCGTCAATTTTTCCGCCGCACGCGGCTTTGTAGAGGCCCGCGCCGATGGATTTTGCAATTTCCGCGACGGTTGTTCCAGCCTCATACTCCCGGACGTCGCCTTTTAATGATACTTTTACCATATCCGTTACTCTCCCTTGTCATAGAATCTTTCCAAATGAAATAAAAAAAGCCCGCCCCTCGCAAAAGGGGCAGGCTGTTCCTGCGGTTCCACCCTGATTCGGCAGCAAAGTGCTGCCCTCATTGCGGCCTGTAACGCGGCCAGACGGCATGCCTTACACGAACCATTCGCTTGCGGCACGCACTCAGAGGCGGTGGCCCTTGCAAACTTCCCTGCCGCACACGCTTTCAGCTATTGCGCGCGCTCTCTGCTGCACGGAATCCGCGGCTTCCTCATCAACGCTTTTTCCTTTAAAATTCATTTTAATCTTAGCACCCGTTATCCGGATTGTCAAGTGAAAAGTCCTTCCCTTTTTTCTCCTCTTTTAGAACAATCTTCCCCATTTAATTCTACATAATAACAAAATAATATTTTATTCATAATTTATACATATTGCCCTTAAAATTCTTGACATTCAGGTATAAAACGTAATACAATTACTTCTATGATGCAAATGTTTTGCACCGTGGGCGTAACGCACCCACGCAATACCATTGTAACGATTACAAAATTTTCAGAGGATGGCCGTTTATAACGCCGGCCATCCCCTGAGGAAACGCTGAAACAACCCGCATACAATCACGCCGGCGGCTTTGCACCCCGGATTTTGTGTTAAAAATACCTTGAAATAACGGAATAGGATGGATAGGCTTATTTTTTGCGCGCTTTTTTACCGGATAACACCGGCGTAATTGCGCACGGTTTGCGTCAGCGCTTCCTTGCAAAATCAAGACAAGGAGGTGCCAACAATTTTGATTCCTATTGTAGTATGTATCATCATCGCGCTGCTGTGCGCGGTGATCTCTGGCGTAATCGCTTTTTTGGCAGGTGTGTCCCACCGGAAGAAAATTGCTGAATTTACCATCGGCTCCGCGGAGCAGGAGGCCAAACGGATTGTGAGCGACGCGATCAAAACCGCGGAGGCCAAGAAAAAAGAAGCCGTTTTGGAAGGCAAGGACGAAATCCACCGTCAAAGAGCGGAAGCGGAAAAAGAGCTGAACGAACGCCGGAAGGAAGTACAGCGGCAGGAGCGCCGCATTCAGCAAAAGGAAGAAACACTTGACAAAAAGCTGGAGAGCTTAGAGGCAAAGGACGAGATTCTTAACAACAAAAACAAGCAGGCAGACGAACGATTGGCAGAAGCGGAAGCTGTAAAGAAGAGCCAGTTTGAAATGCTGGAGCGCATTTCCGGTTTCACTGTGGAACAGGCAAAAGATTTCCTCATGAAAAACCTGGAGGATGAACTCACGCATGAAAAGGCCGTCAAACTCATGGAGTTTGAACAGCAGACGCGCGACGACGCGGAAAATTCCGCGCGCGAGATTATCTCCATGGCCATTCAGCGTTGTGCGGCAGATCATGTGGCGGAGGCGACGATTTCTGTTGTGCCGCTGCCCAACGACGAGATGAAGGGCCGCATCATCGGCCGTGAGGGACGGAACATCCGCGCGATCGAGACGATGACCGGCGTCGACCTGATTATCGACGATACGCCGGAGGCCATTACGCTGTCCAGCTTTGAGCCGGTCCGCCGCGAGGTGGCCCGCATTGCGCTGGAAAAACTGATCTCCGATGGCAGAATTCACCCCGCCCGCATTGAAGAAATGATTGAAAAGGCGCGCCGCGAGGTGGACGCCACGATCAAACAGGAGGGTGAGCGCGCCATCATCGAGGCCGGCGTAAACGGGATTCATCCCGAACTGGTCAAGCTGCTGGGTCGTCTGCGTTACCGCACCAGCTACGGCCAGAACGTTTTGAACCATTCCCTGGAGGTCGCGTACCTGTCCGGCGTCATGGCGTCGGAGCTGGGGCTTGACCCGACCATTGCCCGCCGCGCAGGCCTCCTGCACGACATCGGCAAAGCGCTTGACCATGAAATTGAAGGCTCGCACGTCGACATCGGCGTGGATGTGGCCCGCAAATACAAGGAAAGCGAAACCGTTATTCACGCCATTCAGGCCCACCACGGAGACGTGGAAGCCAAGACCGTTATCGCCTGCATCGTACAGGCGGCGGACGCCATTTCGGCTGCAAGGCCGGGCGCGCGGCGTGAAAACCTGGAAAATTACATCAAACGTCTGGAGAAGCTGGAGGGAGTCGCTTCTTCCTTTGAAGGTGTGGAGCGCTGTTACGCCATTCAGGCGGGCCGCGAAATCCGCATCATGGTGAAACCGGACATCATTACGGACGACCGGATGATCCTGCTGGCGCGGGACATCTGCCAGAAGATCGAGAACGACCTGGAATACCCGGGCCAGATCAAGGTCAACATCATCCGCGAGAGCCGCGCAATCGAATACGCAAAATAAACAGACCAGGGGCGGGCAGCAATGCCCGCCTTTTTATTTTAAAAAGCAGTTCTCAGGCAATACTGATACAGGGGGCGATTCTATGCCGCGCTACGCCATGCTGGCGCAGGGACGAGTACAGGGCGTCGGGTTTCGCTGGGCCGCCCAGCGGGACGCACAAGCACGCGGGCTGACCGGATGGGTCCGCAACCGGCCGGACGGCTGTGTAGAGCTTGAGGTACAGGGGGATCCCCCCGCCGTTTCGGCGTTCTCCGCCGCCCTGCGCCGCGGAACCGGCTACAGCCGTCTGGAACGCCTGGATATCCGCGAAATCCCGGAGCTTCCGGAGAAACAGGGGTTTCGTGTGCGCGTTTGACTGAAAACAGAAAAAGGGATGAAACATATGAATATTCTCGCAATCGGGGACGTGGTCGGCAGCATCGGCTGCAAATTTCTGCGCGCCCATCTGCCCCAGCTCAAAAAGTTCAAGGGGATCGACCTCGTGATCGCCAACGGAGAAAACTCGGCGGACGGCAACGGGATCACTCCCACGTCTGCAAATTTTCTCTTTGACAGCGGCGTGGACGTAATTACAGCGGGCAACCACACCTTCCGCCGCAAGGAGAGCTATGAATTTTTCGACTCCTGCGAGTCGCTGCTGCGCCCCGCCAATTTTCCCGCAGGCGCGCCGGGCCGCGGCTTCTGCGCAGTGGATATGGGCCGCATCCAGGTGGGCGTGATCAACCTGATGGGCGTTGTATACATGGAAAGCATGGATTCCCCGTTCGATATTGCGGACCGCATTTTATCCGAAGGGACGCCGAAAATCACGCTGGTGGACTTCCACGCGGAAGCCACCGGGGAAAAACGCTCCCTCGCCTATTATCTGGACGGGCGCGTCTCCGCTGTATTCGGTACGCACACGCATGTGCAGACGGCCGACGAATGCATCCTGGAAAACGGCACGGGCTATATCTCCGACCTGGGGATGACCGGCCCGGTCCACTCCGTCCTGGGCGTCAAACCGGAACTTGTGATTCAGAAAATGCGCACCAAAATGCCCGTCCGGTTCGACATCGCGGACGGCCCCTGCGAGATGGACTGCGCGCTGTTCCAGATCGACGAAAAAACTGGGAAAACGCTGGAAATCGAGCGCCTGCGCCTCGCCTGAACCCGACAGAAAGCAAGATAATTCCCATATATTTTCCGCATCATATTGCAAGTCTATGCAAAATGTTTTATGATTAGAGTGTAAAAATTCATAGGACGTAGGAGGGATGGCTATGGAACCTTTAAAAGTGTCATCAAAGTCCGCACCAAACGCAGTCGCCGGCGCGATTGCAGGGGTCATCCGAGAGTCCGGCGCCGCCGAGATCCAGGCGGTTGGGGCTGGCGCCGCCAATCAGGCAATTAAAGCGGTTGCCATCGCACGGGGGTATCTTGCCCCGGCAGGGATCGACCTCATCTGCATTCCCGCTTTTGCAAGTGTAGAAATCGACGGCGAGGAACGCACTGCTATCCGTTTGATTGTCGAACAGAGATAGTACGGAAACAACTTTGACAGTAACCATCTCACCACTCACATAATACCAATTCCTCCACTACGTTTCCATAAAGCATTGAGTTCCCCGTTCTTTACAGCGGGGAACTCTTTTTTTGATAAACGCCGATGTTTTCGACTATCTCCCCCTTTTTCTGGCAATAATATCGATTGAATCTGCTGCAAGAGTATGTTATAATATTCAAATAAATGTCCGGATAAAATAGCGTATAGGAAAAATAAAGAGAACCGTATATGAAAAATGTTACCAAGGGAGTGTTCGCAGTGATAAATGGAATTGAGTTGAGGGACGCCATGATTTCCGGCGCCAACAATATCGCCAAGTATAAAACCTCTGTCGATGAGCTGAATATTTTCCCCGTGCCGGATGGAGACACCGGAACCAATATGAGCATGACAATGGCTTCCGCCGCGCGGGAATTGGAGAATGCGGAAGGCGGCGCCGGTGAGATTGCACACAAGGCGGCTTCCGCTCTTTTGCGCGGAGCCAGAGGCAATTCCGGCGTCATCCTCTCCCTTTTGTTCCGCGGCTTTTCCAAAGGCATCGAGGGCTGCAGCACCATCAGCGGAACCGATCTGGCCAACGCGCTTGGAATGGGCGTGGAAGCCGCCTACAAGGCCGTGATGAAACCTACCGAGGGCACTATCCTGACCGTCTCCCGCGTTGCCTGTGAAAAGGGCAAGGCGGCGGCGGAGATCGACGACGACCCGGTTTACGTCTGGAGCGCCATCTGCAAGGGCGCGGCGGAAGCGCTGGAAGAAACCCCGGAGCTGCTCCCCGTACTGAAAAAGGCAGGCGTTGTGGACGCGGGCGGCAAGGGCCTTTGCCATATCTTTGACGGCATGATGTCCGTCTTCAAGGATCACACCATCATTCTCAACGATGCGGCGGAATTCAATAACAACCTCACTGCAGATGAATTCTTCCGCAACGCGGCGGCAGAATTCGACCAGGAAATCCACTTCACCTACTGCACGGAGTTCATCGTTGGACGCGACCCGGACTGCGTAAAGGACCCGCAGGACCTGCGCCAGTATCTGGAGGGCATCGGAGATTGCGTCGTCGTTGTGGACGACGAAGAGATCATCAAGGTGCATGTGCACACGGAGGAGCCGGGCAACGCCCTGCAGGCGGCGCTGGTCTTCGGACAGCTCCTGACCGTTAAAATAGAAAACATGAAGGAACAGCACAGAAAGGCGGCGGAAGCAAACGAGGCCGCAAAGGCAAAGGCCGCAAAAAAGTCCCTGGCCCCTGCTGAGCCGACGGAAGAGATCGGCTTTGTGGCGGTGGCCGCGGGCGACGGATTGCAGACGCTGTTCACCGACCTCGGCTGTACCCATGTGGTCAGCGGCGGACAGACGATGAACCCCAGCACCAACGATATCCTGGAAGCGGTGCGCGCCACACCGGCTAAGACGGTCATCGTTCTGCCCAACAATAAAAACATCATTATGGCGGCGGAGCAGACCGTTCCGCTGATCAAGGACCGCAAGGTCATTGTTCTGCCGACCCGCACCGTCCCGCAGGGGCTCTCCGCGATGCTGGCGTTCGATCCGGACGTTTCCACCGAGCAGAACGCCGTTTCCATGATGGAGGCCGCGGGAAACGTACAGACCGGCACCGTCACCTTTGCGGCGCGCGATTCCGAATTCGGCGGTCACAAAATCCGCGAGGGCGACATTCTGGGCCTGCGCAACGGGAAAATGGAACTGATTGAAAAGGACATTGTCCACACCTGCAGCAAGCTGACCCGTTCCATGGTCAACCGCAGTACCTCCTTCATCACCATTATCTACGGTTCCGACATCACGGAGGCACAGGCGAACGACGCGTACAATCGGATTAAAACCAAGATCAGCAGCGACATCGAGGTCACGCTGGTCAACGGCGGCCAGCCCGTCTATTACTTTATCGTTTCCGTTGAATAAAACTGTCTGTCCAATATAAAACAGAGGCTGTTTTATATTGGCAGCATACACAAATAACCGGCCGCATTTGATGATCCCCCCGCCCTTAGCGGGGGGAATCGCTTTTCTACTGCCAATCTTTCATGTAAGGCGCGTTGTGATACGGCCACTTCATTTTTGCACTGTTCTGGAGGTGAATTTCTTGTCGTTGTTTCACAGGCCCATACGGGAACTGAAGGGTGTAGGCGAAAAGCGCGCCAAACTGTTCGCCAAAATCGGCGCGCCGAGCGTCGGAGCGCTGCTGCGCCTCTACCCCCGCGCTTACGAGGACCTGTCTCATCCCTGCCTCATCCGGGAAGCGCCGCTGAACGAACCCTGCGCGATCCGCGCGACCGTATACCGCACGCCGTCGGAAACGCGCATCCGCGGCGGGATGCTGCTCTGCAAACTGCGCGTCACAGACGGCGCGAGCGATATGGAGGTCACCTTTTTTAATAATCCCTACGTCAAGGACCGGCTGCAGGAAGGAGAAACCTATCTGTTCTACGGCAAAGTCCATTCCAACTTTTTAAAGCGCGAAATGCTCGCCCCGGAGTTTTATCCCATCGGCGCGTATCCGGCCATCTGTCCGGTCTACCGGCAAACGCAGGGACTCAGCTCCCGCATCATATCCAACGCGGTGCGCAACGCCTTTCTTCTTCTTCCGCAGGAGCTTCGCGACCCCATTCCGGAGCCGCTGCGCCTGCAATACGGCCTGTGCCCGCTGCGGACGGCGCTGGAACATATCCATTTTCCCGATACAATGGAACAGCTGCGCGCCGCGCGCTACCGCCTGATCTTTGAGGAACTGCTTGTTCTGCAGCTGGGCCTGCTCCGCATGAAGACACGGGAAAAGGAGGAAAACCGCCTCCGCTTGACGCAGGACTGCACGGAAGCGTTTTTCCGGCTGCTCCCTTTTACACCCACGCAAGCGCAAAAACGCGCCGTACAGGAAGCCATGGAGGATATGCAAGGCGGCCATCCGATGAACCGGCTGGTGCAGGGCGACGTCGGTTCCGGTAAAACAGCGGTCGCCGCCGCGCTTTGTTATTGCGTGGTGGAAAACGGGATGCAGGCCGCGCTGATGGCGCCCACGGAAATCCTGGCCCGCCAGCACTTTGATTCCCTCTCCGCCATGCTCGCTCCCGCCGGCATCCCGGTCGCCCTGTTGACCGGCTCCATCCCCGCCGCACAGAAAAAGAAGCTAACGGAACAGCTCAAAGCAGGGGAAATTCGCTTTGTCATCGGCACGCACGCCCTGCTCTCTGAGGGGGTTTTCTTTCAAAAGCTCGGGCTGGTTGTCACAGATGAACAGCATCGCTTCGGCGTGGCGCAGCGGGCGGCGCTGGCCTCCAAGGGGGACAACCCGCATCTGCTCGTCATGAGCGCTACGCCCATTCCCCGCACGCTGGCGCTGATGATCTACGGCGACCTGGACCTCTCTATCCTGGATGAGCTGCCCCCAGGCCGGCAAAAGATTGAAACATATGCCATCGACAGCGCCAAGCGGCCGCGCGCCTTCCACTTTTTGCAGCAGCATATCGCACAGGGACAGCAATGCTACATCATTTGTCCGATGATCGATGAGAGCGACAGCGACATGGCTTCTGTGACGCAATACGCGGAAAAGCTCCGCACGGAATGGATGCCCCACTGCCGCGTCGGCCTGCTGCACGGCCGCATGAAAGCCAGGGAGAAAGAATCCGTCATGGGGGACTTCTCCGCCGGACGGATCGACGTACTGGTCTCCACGACCGTTGTGGAGGTCGGCGTGGACGTGCCAAACGCAACCGTCATGCTGATCGAGAACGCGGAGCGCTACGGTCTTTCCCAGCTGCATCAGCTCCGGGGGCGCGTCGGGCGCGGGACGCAGCAATCCACCTGTATTCTGGTTTCCGATGCGCAGAATGAGGAGGCGCTCACGCGGCTGTCCGTGATGTGCCGCACCTCAAACGGCTTTGAGATCGCCGACGAGGATTTAAAGCTGCGCGGGCCCGGCGATTTCTTCGGCTCCCGCCAGCACGGCCTTCCGGACATGAAAATAGCCGACATGGCGCAGGACATGGAGACGCTCAAACATGCGCAGGAGGCCGCGCGCGGCATTTTGACGCAGGATTTCTCGCTGGAAAAACCGGAACACCGCGGCCTGCGCGCAGAAATCAACCAGCTTTTTCAAACGCTTGCGGGCGGATAAATAAAGCCGCTGTCAGATAGAAAATCTGACAGCGGCTGTTTTCGTTTTAGGGACGTGCCCTTCCACTTCTCCTGGTTCTTTATTTTAAAAGTTGCCGGAACTAATAAATTACTGTATCTGAATTGCCGCCGTACTGCCGCCCTCCGGATTTTTACCGACAACAATCTGCGCCGCGATGCGGTTTTTCAGCTCGCTCACATGGGAGATGATGCCGATGGTGCGCCCCATGCTCTGCAGCTGCGCCAGCGCCTTCATCGCGGTATCCAGCGTCTCCTGATCCAGCGTGCCGAAGCCCTCGTCGATGAACAGTGAATCGAGGTGCACGCCGCCCGAATAGCTCTGTACCACGTCGGAGAGGCCGAATGCCAGCGACAGAGACGCCAGAAACAGCTCGCCTCCGGAGAGCGTCTCCACCGCCCGCGCGCCGCCGGTATAGGCGTCAAACACCTGCATATCCAGCCCGCTCAGCGCATTGCCTCCCGTTGGCCCGGTGACGCGGTTCAAACTGTACCGCCCGGAACTGAGCGTGGCAAAAAACTGATTGGCGGAGGTGAGAATATCGTCCAGCATAACGCCCAGCACAAACTGCTGCAGCGGAATTTTATACGCGTTCTTTCCGGAGAGCAGCATTGCCAGACGGCTGCTGCGCGCATACGCCTGTTCCACCTGTTTCCCCTCCTGCTCCAGCCGTTCCAGCCGTTCCAAAGACTGAAGCGCGGAAGCAAGGCCCTGCTCCAGCTTGCCGGACGATTGCGCCAATTCTCCCACGCGCTTCTGTGCCTGTGCCTGCGCCTCTCTGACAGCCGCCAAATCGGGCATCGTCTTTCCTTCCAGCTCCGTTTCCAAGGCGGAAATCTGTTGGCGGGCGCTTTCCCGTGCGGCCTTATAAGCAGTCAGCGCCTGTTCCAACATCTGGATCTGTTCCGGCGGAAGCAGAAGCGCCGCGTAATCCTCCTCCGGGTGCAGTCCGGCCTGCAGCACGGCGTCATCCAGCTGCTTTTGCGCAGCCTGTACGGCTGTCTCCGCCTCTTTTTGCGCCGTTTCCATCGCTTTACAGGCTGCTTCCGCCGCTGCCGCTGCGCTTTCCGCATGCGCAGCGTTTTGTTCCAGCTCTTCCGCGCGCGCCGCACTGCCCCTGCTTTGTGCGCGCACCTCTGTAAGCTGCCGGTCGATCTCAGGCAGGGCCCGCAAATCGCCCATCGTTTGCTCCAATTCGCGCAGGGCCGCGGCCTGTCCTTCCAGCATATTCCGCAGAGCGGAAACGGCGTCCTTGCCCGCGTCGCAGTCCTTCCGCGCCTGTTCCCGCTGCTCCTGGCGCTCTTGCAACCGCTTTTGCGCGCGTTCCAACCGATCGGCGGACTGCCGCGCCTTTTGCAGCGCTTCCTGCGCCGCCTGCAATCGCGTGCTGGGACGCGCCGGGGCCGGATGATGCGCCGACCCGCAGACCGGGCAGGGCGCGCCCTCCTGCAAATGCTCCGCCAGCGCGGCGGCCGCATCCGTATCCATCAGCCGCTGTACTTCCTGCAACAACTGCGGCATGCGGGAAATCTCCCGCTGTACCCGCTGAATGTAGGTATTGCCGTCCCGCAGCTGCTGCTCCGCCGTCTGCAGCCGGGCAACGGCTTCCTGTTGCTTCTTTTCCTGCTCGTTGATACGCTTTTGTGTATCCGCGCAGCGCTTCTGGACATCCTGATACCGTACGGCGCTTTCCCGGATACGCAACAAATTGGCTTCCTTCTGGGACAACAGGGGCAGGTTTTGCCGGCATTGTTTCGCCAGCGGAAGCTGTTCCCGTGCCGATCGCAACGCCTTCTCCGCCGCCTGGAACCGTTCCCGCGCCGCCTGGAGTGACCGCTGTTTCAGGGCAAGCTCCTTTTGCGCCGACTGGCAGGCGGTAAAGTAAGGATAGACGCCCGCCGCGCGCCGGGTCTGTTCCAGCTTTGCGCGGTTCTTTTCCATTTCGGCCGCCCGGCCTTCCAGTTCCTCCCATCGCTTTTTCAGCTTGCCCAGAGATGAAAATTGCTCCGTGAGCGCTTCCGCCGCGCGCACGGACGCATTCTGCTTTTGCAACGCTTCCTCCGCCGCCTGCCGCTCCTTTTGAACCTGTGCCAGCTGCTTTTCCATCTCCGCTTTTTTCTGCTCCAGCCGCGGCAGATTGTCCACGGCCTCCTGTTCCAGGATGGATTTCTTCGCCGCCTCAAGCTCCCCAGCCTCCCGGCTGAGCGACGACGCCATTTCTTTTAAGTTGCGCGTCGCGCGCTCCCAGCGAACGGTTGCAAACAGCGTCTGGAAAATCTGCGTCTTGTCGCGCGAACTGGAGAGCAGCAGTTTTAAAAAATCTCCCTGCGGCAAAACAATGACCTGGGAGAACTGTTCGCAGGTCAGGCCCAGCAGCTCTTCCGCCTTTTCCCGCACACGGGCTTCCGCGCCGGAGAGCAGAAGCTCCCATTCGCCGTCCTTCAATCGGTAGCAGGCGTGCGACTCCTTGGTTTTCAGCGCACCGCTTCCGCGCGCCTCGTACAGCGACTGGGATCGGGCAAAACGGTATCTCTCCCCCGCCAGCTGAAAGGTAAATTCCACCAGCGTTTCCGCACCCATGGGCGCCGCTGCGCTGCGCATGCTGCTCCAGCTTCTGCGGCCGCCCGTCGCCTTGCAGTACAGGGCAAAACACATCGCGTCCAGAATGGTCGTCTTCCCGCCTCCGGTGGCCCCGGTGATCAAAAAGATCGCGTTGTCGCCCAGTTCGGTGAAGTCCACAACCGTGCGATTCAAATAAGAGCCGAAGGCCTGCATGGTCACGGTAATCGGCTTCATTCCTCCGCACCCTCTTTCCCGTTCATCGCCCGCCGGAACAGCGCGCGGTCCTCGTCATCCGCCTGTGTGCCGCAGATCTGCTTAAGGAATTCCTCAAAGATGGCGGTATCGTCCGTCTTGCGGTGCAGCAGCTGTTCCCGCAGGCCCGCGTTGTCCCCGCTGCCCGCGCGCGCCAGCCACTCGGAATTCAGCCCCAGCAGATTAGGGAAGTATGGGCGCAGCCGGTCCATCGGCATATAGACCGGGGATTCGTCCAGCAGATGCACATAGAGATAGTCCTCGCTTGGATTCTCCCTCCCCTGCGCCAGAAGCGTTTCCATCGTGCCGGAAAGCAGGCGCAGGTCGCGCAGCGGCTGCACCGGAATCTGTTCCGTTTCCACCGTTCCATCTTCAATGTGCACCATGGCGACCGATTTCCTGTGGTCCGCCTCGTCAAAGGAATACTTGAGCGGCGAACCGGCGTACCGTCCGTTCGGCCCCGCCTTCTGCGGCCGGTGCAGATGCCCCAGCGCCACATAGGAAAAGCCCGCGAAGCAGGCGGGCGGAACCTCGGAGCTGCCTCCCACAAAGGTAGGGCTTTCAGAAGAGGAGGTTTCGCCGCCCATTACAAAGCAGTGCGCCGCCAGTAAATTGACGGCGTCCGGCTCAAACGACGCGCGCAGCTTGTCCAATACCGCCTGGTATGACTCCTGAAAGCCCCTCACCTCTTCCCCTAAAAACTGCCGCGCCTGTACAGGGTCAAAATACGGAAGCAGATACAGGTTGACATGCCCCGGCAGCCGGACCGGTGTGAAAGCGTCCTCAATCTTTGTGGCAATGGTCACGCCGCACTGGCGCAGGAGGTCTGCGCCCAGCGTCATCCGCTCTGCGCCGTCGTGGTTGCCGCTGATCACCGCCAGCGGTATATGCAGGCGGTGCGCCTCCGAGACAAAGCGGTCAAACAGCCGGATCGCCTCCGTGGGCGCGATCTGGCGGTCGAATACGTCGCCCGCCAATAAAAGTAAATCGGGGCGCTCCCGCTCCATAAGGGGCAGGAACACCCGGTCGATGAAATACGCCTGGTCCTCCAGCAGGGAACGCCCAAACAGCATTTTCCCCAGGTGCCAGTCGGAAGTATGCAAAATTTTCATAGCGGCACAACCTCGTTGAATACGGAGTAGGTCTTGGCGGTGATCTTCCGGTCGATGTGCAGCGAGCCAAAGAACCATTTGTCATAGTCTACACGTTTGACCAGCTCGTCAAAAAAGGCGTCCAGCTGGTTGGTACTGTCCTTTGGGTTGACTTTCATGGCAGGCATCCCGGGCGCGGGCTCATGCGTAAGAATGTAATCCACTTTAAATGCATGTTCACGCAGGCGGTTCACCGCCTCGCGCAGTTCCGTCAGGCTGGGCATCTCCCGTTCCCACCACTTCCCGGCATCCACATACATCTGTTTTTCAGCGCTTTCCCCGCCGCCGAAGACAAAGAGCTTTTTCCCCTCGATCTCATAAATCTGGCCGCGCAGCAAATGCAGCACATTGTCGTTGATCTTCTGGACCTTTCCGCCGTTCCAGTCCGTCTCCGGATACTGGTCCAGAAGGTCAAAATTCTCGTGCGTACCGTCCACAAACAGAATCCGGTACTTCTTACCGCCGAGCTTTTTCAGGTTCTTTTCCTCTTTTGGCCCGCCATCCCAGAGGAATCCAAAATCGCCGCAGACAATCAGCGTGTCCCCCTTTTTGAGCTTCCGCAGGCGGGAATCCTCGAAGCGCGCCATTTCCCCATGCATATTCCCTGTGATATAAAGCAAAGAGCATCCCCCTTTTAGCCTGCCGAACCGCAGGCAATGGTTTTCTGAAGAAAAGATGAAGATTTTGATACGAACCTTTATCTTTCCATAAATAACTGGTATACTTTTACAAGACTTTCCCTGTATTGAAAGATCTGATATTTTATAATCATATCACATTGGAGGCAAAAGTTCCATGAAAAAAAAGCTCTTTCCCCTTTTGTGCCTGATCCTGATGGTTTGTATGCTTGTGCCGTCCTATGCAAGCGCCGCCACGTTTAATATTGACTTTGAAACGAATTCCGCGGCGATCGAGCTGATCAACCTGGACACGGACACCATCGTCTACCAAAAAAATGCGGACGCAAAACGGGCGCCGGCTTCCACCACCAAAATCATGAGCTTCATCGTCGTCAGCGAGCAGATTGAAGACCTGGAAAACACACAGGTTACCGTGACAAAGGAAGTGGTGGACCGCTTGCTGGGGACCGGCAGCTCCCTCTCCGGCATCAAGGAAAACGACGTGCTGACCGTGATGCAACTGCTCAACTGTATGATGGTCCCGTCCGGCAACGACGCCGCGCTGGTGCTGGCCGACTATATCGGCAACGGCAACGCCGACGCCTTTGTGGAACTGATGAACCAGAAGGCACAGGAGCTGGGCTGCGTCAACACGCATTTTATGAACCCGCACGGCCTGCACGACGACAACCACTACACGACGGCGCACGACCTGTATCTCATTACAAAATATGCGATGACCCTGCCGCACTTTACCGATATCACTGACCAGACCCGCTATACTTATACGCCCGCAGGCGGACCGGAAGCCGGTCAGGAGCGCACACTTGTCACCACGAACCGGCTGATCGACCCGAACCTGGACCCCAGCCTTTATTACCGCTATGCGCGCGGCATCAAGACCGGGTCCCACGACCAGGCGGGCTATTGCCTCGTTTCCTCCGCCACCAAGGGCGGGTACAGCTACATGTGCGTCGCGCTGGGTTCCCCCAGTGTGGATGAAAACGGCAACAAGATTACGAACCGCGGCGAGATGATCGACAGCAAAAACCTCTACGAATGGGCCTTTAACAACTTGGAAATGAAGGATGTGCTCAACAGCGAGGATTCTGTGGGAGAAATCCAGCTGGACTATGCCTGGAACAAAGATAAGCTGCTGCTGGTCCCCGCCAAAAACTATTCCACCATCATGCCGGACAGCGTCGACGTCTCCAGCGTGATCCTCACCAAAAATCTGCCGGAAAGCGTGGAGGCCCCGATCAAGAAGGGCGATAAAATCGGCACCGCCACCCTGAGCTATGCGGGACAGGAGCTGGCCACGGTCGATCTTGTCGCCGCGGAATCCGTGGAGCGCAGCGAGCTGCTCCACTCCGTGGATACGGTTAAATCCATCTTCACCTCCACCTGGTTCCTGGTGATCGCAGGAATTATCCTGGTACTGGTTCTGATTTATATCGTACTGGCGCTGATTTACAACCGCAAAAAGAAAAATCTGCGCAAGGTAAAGAAATACAGGCGCATGTAAAAAAGTATAAACGCAAAGAGGCCGGGAGTCTTTCCATTGGTTTGGGAAGATTCCCGGCCTCTTTCATGTTACAGCAATGCTATAAAATGCCCTGTTTGCGTTCCTGCAACCGTTTCTCCCGGCACAAAAAAGCCCCGCCTGTTTTCACAGACGGGACTTTGGTTACGGAAGAAATTATTTCACTTCGACTTCTGCGCCTGCATCGGCCAGCTTCTTGCTGATCGCATCCGCATCGTCCTTGGAGATGCCTTCCTTGACAGCCTTCGGAGCGCCGTCGACGACTTCCTTGGCTTCCTTCAGGCCCAGGCCGGTGATCTCGCGGACAACCTTGATGACAGCGATCTTGTTTGCGCCAGCGCCCTTCAGGATGACGTCAAACTCGGTCTTCTCTTCAGCAGCCGGAGCAGCGCCAGCAACCGGAGCGGCAGCAACAGCAACCGGAGCAGCAGCGGAAACGCCGAACTCCTCTTCGAGAGCCTTAACGAGCTCGGAGAGCTCCAGAACGGTGAGAGCCTTTACATCTTCAATCAGCTTAACAACTTTATCAGACATGATAATACCTCCATAATTTTAAAGTAATTTTTGGTGCGCCAGCGGCGCCGGTTTGGTAAAAAAACAATTACGCGTTTGCAGCCTGTTTCTCTGCAATTGCATTCAGCGCGACAACCAGGCCCTTCATGGTACCGTTCAGCACGGTAACAAAGCCGGTAATCGGTGCGTTTAAGCCGCCCAGTGTCTGTGCAATGAGCACTTCCTTGGAAGGCAGCTTCGCAAGATTCTTGACGCCTGCTTCGTCGATGACGTTGCCGTCTACGAAGCCCGCTTTAATCTTAAAGGTCTTGCTTTTCTCAGCAAAATCAGAGAGTACCTTGGCGCTGCCAACGTAGTCTTCATTGCTGATCGCGATCGCTGTGGTGCCCTCCAGAACGGAATCGAGACCCTCGATGCCGGCTTCCTTCAGCGCCAGTTTCAGCAGGGTGTTTTTCACGACCTTGTAGTCGCCCACCTCGCGCAGCTGCTTACGCAGTTTTGTATCATCCGCAACCGTGATGCCCTTGTAATCTACAATGACGCCGGTGCAGGCAGCTTTCAGATTCTCAGCAAGCTCTGTAACGACCTGCTTTTTTTGTTCCAGTATCTTCTCGCTTGGCAAATGGATTCACCTCCGTAACCGAAATTGCATTTCATAACGGGTCGGGCAAATAAAAAGCCCTTCCCAAAACCGGGAAGGGCGTAAAAACAAACTGAATCAAAAAAATCCAGAAGGTTTCTCCGGCTCTATCCTCGGCAGGCTGGGATTCCCCATTACGCAATGCGCCTGCTGTCTTTGAATAAAGAACAGCGAAATATGGAACTTTCCTGTTTACACGGGAAAGCGATATTAATCATAACACAGGGACAATCCCTTGTCAAGGGTTTCAGCCAACCTTGTTCGGGTTCATCTTGACGCCGGGGCCCATGGTGGTGGCAACCACGCAGGACTTGATATACTGGCCCTTCGCGGCGGCCGGCTTTGCCTTGATGATTGCGCCCAGCAGCGTATCGAAGTTCTGCTGGAGCTTTTCCGGACCAAAGGAAACCTTGCCAATGACGCAGTGAATGATGTTGGTCTTATCCAGACGATACTCGATCTTACCGGCCTTGGCGTCTGTAATCGCCTTGCCGATGTCGCGGGTAACGGTGCCGGCCTTCGGGTTCGGCATCAAGCCGCGCGGGCCGAGGATCTTACCGAGACGGCCGACCAGACCCATCATATCCGGGGTTGTGATCAGAACGTCAAAGTCCATCCAGTTTTCGCTCTGGATCTTCTGGACCATTTCTTCTGCGCCTACAAATTCTGCGCCGGCAGCTTCTGCGTCTTTCGCAGCGTCTCCTTTGCAGATTGCCAGAACGCGCACGGTTTTACCGGTGCCGTTCGGCAGAACGATCGCGCCGCGGACCTGCTGGTCTGCATGGCGGCTGTCAACGCCCAGCTTTACGTGGACCTCGACGGTCTCGTCAAACTTGGCGGTGGAAGTCTTCACGCATGTTGCAAGCGCTTCGTCCGGATCATAAAACTTGGAACGGTCAATCAGCTTGGCGCTGTCGACATATTTCTTACCGTGTTTCATTGGTTTTCCTCCCTATTGAGTGGTAAAATCGGATTTGTTCCTCCCACCCGGGTGATCAATCTACGACTTCAATGCCCATGCTGCGCGCTGTGCCCGCGATCATGCTCATCGCAGTTTCCACAGAGGCCGCATTCAGATCCGGCATTTTCTGTTCCGCAATCTTCTTGACCTGCTCACGGGTAATCTTTGCTACCTTTTTCTTATTCGGTTCGCCAGAAGCGGATTCAATTCCGCAGGCCTTCTTGATCAGAACGGCCGCAGGCGGCGTTTTTGTGATAAAGGTAAAAGAACGGTCTGCATAAACCGTGATGACGACAGGGATAATCAAACCTGCGTCTGCCTTTGTGCGCTCGTTGAATTCCTTTGTGAACGCCATAATGTTGACGCCATGCTGACCGAGAGCCGGACCAACAGGCGGCGCCGGCGTTGCTTTGCCAGCCGGTATCTGGAGCTTAATCAAGCCCGTAACCTTTTGAGCCATTTACTTGCACCTCCAAAATTCGTGGTAGATGGCGGAGCGGGCGTTTCACCCGTTCCTCCCACAGGGGGCAGAGCCCCTCATAATAAGCGGTCTCCCGCGTATTATTGTTACCATGACGCGCCGGACGCTGTGAGTAGGCCGTCCGCCGGACTTATTCCATTGCCTCCGCCTGGTCGAGCTCCAGCTCCACCGGCGTTTCGCGTCCAAACATGCTCACAGTTACACGGACGCGGTTCTTTTCCAGGTCGACCTCTTCCACCGTGCCGACAAAGCCCTCCAACGGACCGTCGACAATCTGGACGGAGTCGCCCACGCTGTAGGAAACCTCTACCTCGCGCGTCTCCACGCCGAGCTTCGCCACCTCTTCGCTGGTGAGCGGGATCGGTTTGGAGGACGGGCCGACAAACCCGGTGCAGCCGCGGATATTGCGCACCACATACCAGGACTCGTCCGTCATCACCATCTTCACCAGCACATAGCCGGGGAAGATTTTGCGCTCGACTTCGCGCTTTTTGTTGTCCTTGATCTCGGTCACCGTCTCCGTAGGGACACGGATTTCCTGGATCAGGTCGTGGAGCTGGCGGTTTTCCACCGTCTTCTCCAGATTCGAGGCCACCTTGTTTTCATACCCGGAATAGGTATGCACAACGTACCATTTTCCCTCTTCGGGCATAGCAATTCCTCCGCTCCTTACTTGGCGATGTTCATGATCAGACCAAGCAGGTTCATAAACGCGGTGTCCAGGCCGAAGATGAACAGACCAATGATGATGATGGTCACCAGCACGACGCCTGTGTTTTTAAACACGCTCTTCGGAGCAGGCCACACGATCTTCTTGATTTCACTTTTGACATCGCGAAGGAACTTTGCCGTGTTCTTGAAAAACCGGACGAAAGCGTTGTCTTTCTTCTCGGATTTTTCAGCTTTTGCGGCTTTGTCGGCTTTCGCCGGCTTCTCAGCAACGTTTACTGATTTCTCAGTATCTTTTACTGACTTTTCCGTGTTTTCTGGCATCTCTTTGTCCCTCCGTCCGGATTACTTCGTTTCCTTATGAAGCGTGTGCTTCCTGCAGAAACGGCAGTACTTGTTCATTTCCAGCCTGTCCGGATCATTCTTCTTGTTTTTCATGGTGTTGTAGTTGCGCTGTTTGCACGCTGTGCAGGCTAATACGATTTTCACTCTCATGACGGCACCTCCCGTTATACGGAACAATATTTAGACTCTCTTTTTGGAGTCACAGCCTCCCTCTGAAAAGGGCGCAAAAAAATAACCCCTTTATGAGGTAGTATTACTATACCATAGCGCGCCCTGTTTGGTCAAGGGAAAATTTGAAAAAAGCGAGGAACCGCGCGCGGTTCCGTCGGAAAACGCACGCCCTCCCCGCTGTGATTCCACCGTTTACCGCAGGTCGTTGAGTTTCTCTGCGGAATATTTCTTTTCCTTCTTCTTTTTCTCCGGTTTGACTTCCTTGCCGCGGTATTTCAGCGCCGCCTTGTGCGCCTCCTTCAGCTCCTTGCGGAACTGCGGCTCCATCTTTTCCTTCACGCCGCCCTGGTCCCGCATTCCGTTGAGCAGCACGATCGTGATGATGGAGCGCACGTCCATGTCGCCCGCCACATACATATCGCCCAGCACCTCACAGAGCTTGCGGAGCTTATCCGGATTGCCGCCCGCGAGCAGGGATTCCATCTTCGGCAGCACATGCTCTCTGGCAAACGTTACGCCGCGCACCATGCCGTACCATGAGCGCTCCTCGGCGATTTCCGAGCGCAGGTCCGGGAACACGCCGACCAGGCGGTTAAAGAAGAACAGCGGGTCCGCGTTGTTCTCGTCGCCCTTGCGGCGCTTCTTCGCCGTCTGCACGGCGGCAATGCGCTTGGGGCCTTCGATCGTCTCTATAAAGTCGTTGGCAATGCTCTCCGCCTCCGACATGCCGCTGGTTCCCGCCTCCGGGTCGAACAGCCAGCGGGAGATCACTTTCCAGTTCTCGTCCGGGCCTTCGTCCGTCATCGGGCAGGTGCGCAGCTCAAACTGCTTTTTCTTTTCATCAAAAAACACGCTGTACGCGAGGTTTTCCCCGGTAAACAGCGCCGTCGTGCCGGCGCCCTCCACAGCGGACACCCCGCCCTTCTGGAAACCCTGCGGCGCGAGCGCCTCCCCGGTTCTGCCGGCGATCAGGTCAAATACCTTCTGTTCCAAAAATCATCACTCCTGCTTTTTCAAAATCGGGGCTGTTGCAGGGCCCCGAACGGTTTTCATCTGCTCTGTCTTTTCCAGAACCCATGCGGACGCGGCCTGTGCGGGTTCAAGTCCTGTCACCCGCACCACGAACCGTATTTCACAAACCGGCCGGAAAAGAATGTCCTTTTGATTATACTACATATTCCTTTTTTTGTCACCATACATTATATAGAGGGAATCCGGCCCGTTTTCATATTGCCCACGGATTTCCCCGGGCGGCCCGATTATTTGGCGAATGTAGTGATTGCGCGGGTTCCGGTGTTGTGTTATCATATATATTTACAGGACCCGACGAAAAGGGTCCCGGGCCAACTGTATCTGAAAAACATATCAGGAGGTTCTATTCTATGGAAAAACGCAGAATTGTCGTGATCTTCGGCGGCTGTTCCTCCGAGCATGAGGTCTCCCGCCTCTCCGCAAAGTGCATCATCGACAACCTTCCAAAAGATAAATACGAGGTGCTCACCCTGGGCATCGACAAAGCCGGGCGCTGGCTGCTGACGGACAGCGCCAGCGACGACATTGCCAGCGGCGCGTGGGAGCAAAACCCCAACAACCGTCCCGCGTCCCTCTCCCCGGACCGCTCCATCGGCGGGCTGCTGGTGCTGGACGGCAGCGGTCGCTGCGAGATCGTCAAGATCGACGTGGCCTTCCCGGCGCTGCACGGCAAGAACGGCGAAGACGGCACCATCCAGGGGCTGTTCCAGCTCTCCGGCATCCCGTTCGTCGGCTGCCGCACGCTGGCTTCCGCCGTCTGCATGGATAAAGCCGTGGCCCACACACTGCTGACCGGCGCGCGCATCAAGCAGGCCAACTACCTCTGGTTCTTTGCCTGCAATTACAAAACCGGCGCGGATAAGATCAAGCTGAAGGTGGAAGCGCGCCTGGGCTATCCGGTGTTTGTCAAGCCGGCGAACGCGGGCTCTTCCGTGGGCGTCAGCAAGGTCAACTGCGAGGCGGAACTGGACGCTGCCGTCGCCAAGGCCGCCAACGAGGATGACAAGGTGGTCATTGAGGAATGCATTGTCGGGCAGGAAGTGGAGTGCGCCGTATTGGGCAACGAAAAGCCGGAGGCCTCCATTGTGGGCGAGATCGCTCCCTCCGCCGATTTCTACGACTACGACGACAAATATAAAAACGGCACCTCCCAGCTTTATATCCCGGCGCACCTTTCGCCGGAGGTCAGCGAGACGCTGCGCCACACTGCGGAGCGCGCCTACCGCATGCTGAGCTGCACGGGCCTGGCCCGCGTGGACTTCTTTGTGCGGAACGGCGACGAAATCCTGCTCAACGAGATCAACACCCTGCCGGGCTTTACCTCCATCAGCATGTATCCTAAACTTTGGGAAGCCTGCGGCGTCTCTATTCCGGAGCTGCTGGACCGTCTGGTCGGCCTGGCCTTTGAGAACCAATAAAACAGGAGCGGGAAAGCATGGATAACCGACCAATCGGCGTGTTCGACTCCGGCCTCGGCGGCCTGACCGCCGTCAAAGAGCTGCTGGAGATCCTGCCGCAGGAAAACATCATCTATTTCGGCGACACCGGACGCGTCCCCTACGGCTCGCGCAGCCGGGAAACCATTTTGAAATATGCCGCGCAGGACATTCATTTTTTAAAGGAAAACCAGGTAAAGCTGATTGTCGCGGCGTGCGGCACCGTGAGCTCCGTCATCGGCGCGGCCGGCCAAAAACCGGACCTTCCGTTTGTCGACGTTCTGCACCCCACCGCGCTCGCGGCCTCCAAGGCGACCCGCAACAAGCGCGTTGGGGTGATCGGCACCACCGCCACCATCCGCAGCGGCTCCTATCGCCGGGCGCTGGCGGAGATTGACCCCGGCATCACGGTGTACGACCGCGACTGCCCGCTGTTCGTCCCGCTGGTAGAAAACGGGTTTGTCGACCCGGAGGACCCGGTCCCGCGCATGGTGGCGGAGCGGTATCTGACGGAGCTGCGGGACGCCGGCGTGGATACGCTCATCATGGGCTGCACCCATTACCCGATCATCAGCCGCGTCATCGGCGCGGTGATGGGCAGGGACGTGACGTTGATCGACAGCGGGCGCGAAACCGCCTTTTTCTGCGGCGAGCTGCTGCGGGAGCAGGGGCTGCTCTGCGACCGGCCCGCCGCCGGGGACTGCTCGTTCTACGTCAGCGACCACGTGGAAAACTTCTCACATATCGCGGGGATTTTCCTGGGCCGCAACGTGGACCAGGACGTCCGGCAGATCGACATCGACCGCTATTGACCCCCACAGGGAGGATGAATAAATATGCAGGAAAATTATCTGATCGATATTCTGGGCCGCCAGAAGGTGGACGACGAATCGGGCGAAATCCAGGTGACGACGCTCGGCTCCTATGTCAAAAAGGGCAACAACCGATATATTACATACAAGGAATATGACAACGAGGAAAACGGCAAACCCATCACTTCCGTGCTGAAGATCGAGGGCAGCCAAAAGGTGACGCTGATGCGCGGCGGTGCGGACGGCACCCGGCTGGTTCTGGAGAACGGCAAGCGCCATCTCTGCCAGTACGACACCGGCTACGGCCACATGATGGTGGGCATCTTCACCAGCAGGCTGCATTCCAGCCTGACGGACGAAGGCGGCAAACTGGAAGTGCGTTATACGCTGGACATCAATTCCAACCTGTCCAGTTCCAATGAAATACTGATTACCGTCAAGGAGGCAGAAAACAAAGATGTCAAAATTAGTGCAGCAGGCAACCAATAATCTACGGGAAGTGATCCTCGCGGCGATTGCCCGCGCGGCAGAAAAGGGCGAACTGCCCGAAGCGGAGGCCCCGGCTTTCACGATTGAAGTTCCCGCGGACCGCGCCCACGGTGATTGGGCGACCAACGCCGCCATGGTGAGCGCGCGCGCGTTCCATATGGCGCCCCGCAAGATCGCGGAAGCGATCACCAACAATCTGGCGCTGGACGGCACCTATTTTGACCGCTTTGAAATCGCCGGTCCCGGCTTTATCAATTTTTTCCTGAACCGCCAGTTCTATTCGGATGTTCTCAAAGACATTGAGGCGCTCGGCCCGGATTACGGCCGCAGCGATTACGGGCAGGGCAGGAAAATCATGGTGGAGTACGTCTCCGCCAACCCGACCGGTCCCATGCACATGGGCAACGCGCGCGGCGGCGCGCTGGGCGATTGTCTGGCCTCCGTGCTGGACGCGGCGGGCTATTCCGTCTGGCGTGAATTCTATGTCAACGACGCGGGCAACCAGATTGAGAAATTCGGCAACTCTCTGGAAGCGCGCTACCTTCAGATTTACAAGGGCGAGGACGCGGTGGAATTCCCGGAGGACGGCTATCATGGCGACGACATTAAGAAACGCGCCGCGCAGTTCGCGGAAGAGAACGGCGACCGCTATGTGGACGCCAACCCGGCGGAGCGTCAGAAGGCACTGGTCGCCTTCGCCCTGCCGAAGAACATCGCCAAAATGCAGGCCGATCTTGCCAAATATGGCATTCAGTACGACGAATGGTTCCTGGAAAGCCGCATCCACAACGACGGCGAGCTGGAAGAGACCATCCAGATTTTAAAGGACAAGGGCATGACCTACGAGAAGGAGGGCGCGCTCTGGTACCGCGCAACCGACTTCGGCGCGGAAAAGGACGAGGTGCTGGTGCGCCAGAACGGCAACCCCACCTACTTTGCCGCGGATATCGCCTACCACCGCAATAAATTTGCGAAGCGCGGGTTTGACCGCTGCATCGACGTCTGGGGCGCGGACCACCACGGCCACGTGGCGCGTATGAAGGCCGCAATGGACGCCGTCGGCCTGGACGGCAGCAAGCTGGACGTGGTGTTGATCCAGCTGGTTCGTCTGGTCAAGGCGGGCGAAGTCGTCCGCATGAGCAAGCGCACCGGCAAGGCGATCCAGCTGGCGGATCTGCTGGACGAGGTCCCCGTGGACGCGGCGCGCTTCCTGTTCAATATGCGTGAGGCCACCTCCCAGATGGACTTTGACCTCGATCTTGCGGTACAGCAGGACTCCCAGAACCCGGTTTACTATGTGCAGTACGCGCACGCACGCATCTGCAGTATCCTCAAGGCGCTGGAAGCCGAGGGCATCAAGCCCCGCACCTGCACCGATGAAGAGCTGGCGCTGCTGACCTCCCAGGAGGAGATCGAACTGATCCGTCACCTCTCCGCCTACACGGACGAAATCGTGGCCGCCGCAAAGGATTACGACCCGGCGCGCATTACGCGCTATGTCATCACGCTGGCCACGCTCTATCATAAATTTTACAATACCTGCCGCGTCAAGGACGCGGAGGACGGCCTGCGCGCCGCGCGCATCTGCCTCTGCAAGGCGGTTGCGACGGTCATCCGCAACGTGCTGTCCCTTCTCAAGATTTCCGCACCGGAAGTCATGTAACCACTGATTTTTACATTAGGAGACAAGAAATGGACGATTTCCCTTATCCGTTACCCCTTTTGCTGGACGGCGCGACGGATACCAACCTGATCGCCGCGGGCATGCCCGCCGACATCCGGCGGCCCGGCGGTCCCGGCATGGAACAATGGATTTTAGAACATCCGGAGGCCCTGACCAGGCTGCAAAACGCCTATATCAACGCGGGCGCGCGGGCCGTCTATGCCCCGACGTTTGCCGCAAACGCCGCCTGCCTGTCTCTGTATGGGCTGGAAAACGAGGTGGCGCGGCTCAACACGGAGCTGGTCAGGCTGAGCCAAAGCGTTGCCAAACCGCGCGGCGTGCTGGTGGGCGGCAACGTCTGCCCCAGCGGGCTTTTTGTCCCCCCCTTCGGAGAATCCGACTTCGACGACATTTATGATCTTTACCGCGAACAGATTCGCGCATTGGACGAGGCGGGTGTGGACTTCATCGCCATCGAATCGCAAACCTCACTGGCAGATATGCGCGCGGCGGTGCTGGCGGCCCGCGCGACCAACCTGCCCACCTTTGTCACACTGACGCTGGACGAAAGCGGGCGAACGGTGACCGGCTGTTCCCTGTTGCCCGCTCTGATTACATTGCAGGTGATGGGCGCGGACGCCGTCGGTCTGAACGGCCCCGTCGGCCCCATGCTGGAACAGCTGGAAGAAGTGCGCGCGCATACCGCGGTTCCCATCATCGTCAAGCCCTCCGCGCTGGCGGAAGACGGTTCCCTGCTCTCTCCTGAGCAATTCGCGGAGCATGCAAAGCAGCTTTTGGAGGCGGGGGCGCATATCTTTGGCGGATGCAGCGGCGCCACCCCGGCGCACATCGACGCGCTGGCGGAAATGCTGTGCGAATGCTCCCCGATGCGCGTACCGGAGGAGCCCGATTCCTACGCCGCCGCGATCGAAACGGAGGCTTTTTTCCTGGGCGACGACATCGTCTTCAGCGAACCGCTGGCCTGTACCAGCCATCTGGATGAGGATCTGATCGACTTGGACGACGACCGCTGCAACGCGGCGCTGGTGGAGGTGGAGAGCGTGGACGACGCACTCATCCTGTCGGAAAACAGCGGTATGACGCGGCTGCCCATCGCCGTACACTGCGACAGCGCGCCCGTACTGGAAGCCGCCCTGCGCTACTTCCAGGGCCGCCTGATTGTAGACAGCGAGTGCCAGCTGGAAGACGAGGTACTGGAACCGCTGGCTTCCAAATACGGAGCCATTCTCTATTAAATATCAGAGAACAGCCACGATATGGTCACTCTGAATCCTGTACAAAAACCGGCATTTCCGGAGCCTTGAAGGCTTTCGGAAATGCCGGTTCTTTTATTGTCTCTTATATCTTACGTTTCCTCGCCAAGCACAAGATCGTCCCGCCCGGTGAACACCTCCATGGTCATCCGCACACCAAGCCGGTAGCCGTGAATGAAACGGTCGGTCTTCGACAACGAGCTGAGCGCCGTCTCCGCCTCGATCAGCTTCCCGAACAATTCCTTTTCCGGCTCGTTCAGCGCTTCCCGGAGCATGTCCTCCGCTTCGCAGACCTGTTTCAGCGCCTTGTCATACACGGACCCGCGCCGGAAGGTCCGGTCCCGTATTTGCAGATTGCCTTTTGCAAACTGTTCCAGATAGCTTGTTTCCATATGTACCATCCTTTACATGATTTTTCACAACGCCTTGCCAGACCGCGGCGCACATGGTACAATATTTGTGCGGCGGTCCGGCAAGGGCTGTTGTGGGGGGAAAGTGGTGTTTACGTTGTTCGACGGTGCGCACCGCTTTCCTTTTTTATTTTTCGAGGGCTTCTATTCCATCACGTAATCCCTGAGGCCGCGAAACGCCCTTTTTCCTACAGTATTCATCAAGCTTTTTTAACTCTTCCTCTGTAAGGCGTACATCCACTCGCAAGTTTTTTGGATTCTCTGCAATGGGGCGTCCTCTCTTTTTGTTTGGCATGTACTCCCCCCTTTCCTGCCAACATAATAATCATAAATGTTTACCGCCAGAAAGTCAAGAAATATTTTACCGCCAAAAAATATTTGCTAATCTACATCCTTCTTATTTTTCCTGACCGTCATACATCATTTTAATACCGCGCCGGATCACTTCCGCTTTGGAAATTTTCATATTCATGCTGCATTCTTCCAACCTTTTAGAAGAATCTTCATCCAAGCGGATTTTCAGTACGATATTTTTAGGATTGTCTGTCGGTCGGCCTAATTTTTTCTCGCCCATTGTGTACCTCCTTTTTTATGAATCATTAGTAATACCATACTTTACAGGCCCATGAAAATCAATCCTATTTTGCTTATGTGAAATAATTTTACCTGATATATCCAATATCCTTCTTTATATCTGAAACAACCTAAAAAGAGGACGCTGCATCGCGTCCTCTTTTTATTCTCTTATCATGCCGTTTCAAAAAACTGCTTTTCAGGAAAGAGGCGTTTCGCCCTCTTCCTTTTCTTTACATAACTCTTCTATTTGCTCCCACTCCACGAGCGTATCGGGAGATTCTTCTTTCTGTTCGGCATATTCCAGCCCGTCGGTTTCCTCCGGCTCTGGGGTCGGCCGGCCCCGCGGCGAATCCGTCCAGCTGGAGAAGGCAAGGTAGATACCGGTGCAGGCCAGAAAAACGGCAACAATCGAGGCGGCCACGGACCAGTTTTCGATCCCGGCCGGCCCCAGCACCATTGCCACCAGACAGAGGATGGTCCCCACCTCATAAAAAATAAAGGAAAGTTTATGATCCGTCACTGCAATTCCTCCCGAAAAGATCGTTTAAAGGCGTTCCAACGCCCGGCTGAGGGCGGCAAACTGCTCCATCGTCAGCTGTTCCGCCCGCGCGTTCTGCGCGATACCAGCCGCGTCACAGGCCGCGGCAATTCGCTCCTTGGGAATTGACAAACCCGCTGCAATCGCATTAAGAATGGTCTTTCTGCGCTGGCCAAACGCCGCTTTGACCAGTGCGAAGAACTTCTTCTCATTGGGAATATCAATTGCGGCCTCCGGGCGCACATCCAACCGGATCACTGAGGAATCCACGTTGGGCGGCGGCAGGAAGCTCCCGCGCGACACCTGGAACAGCACACGCGGCTCCGCATAATACTGCACCGCCACGCTGACCGCGCCGCACTCCCGTTTGCCGGGCTGGGCGCAGAGCCGCTGCGCGGCCTCCTTCTGCACCATCACCGTCAATCCCGCGATGGGCAGCCGCTCCTCCAACAGACGCATGATGACCGGCGAGGTGATGTAATACGGCAGATTGGCGCAAACCACCACCTGCATCCCGGGGAATTCCTCCCGCAACAGCTTTTGCAAGTCCACCTTTAAAATATCGTCGTTGACCACTTTTACATTGCCGTAGGGCGCGAGCGTCTCCTCCAACACCGGGAGAAGCCGTTTGTCCAGCTCGACGGACACTACTTTTTCCGCGCGCTTCGCCAGCTCCACGGTCAGCACGCCGATGCCGGGGCCTACCTCCAACACGCCCACACCCGGCGCCGCGCCGCACTCCTCCGCCATACGCGGGCAGACCGACGGGTTGATTAAAAAGTTTTGGCCCAGAGACTTGGAAAACGTAAACCCATGGCGGGTCAGCAGCGCTTTGATGGCGCTGGGATCGGACAACCTGAATGTTTCCTGCAAAATGGCAACCTCCGAACGCCCGGATTGGGCTGATTTAGTATAAGTTTTAGTATATCATATTAATTTCCGATTTGCCATTGATTCCACCGTGAAAATCCTCTATCATAAATGTTGACCATATTTCGACACAGAGAGAGGGAACACCTATGCAGCGAACTGACAAAGAAAATTATTATCTGGATATTGCCGAAACCGTTTCCGAACGCGGCACCTGCCTGCGCCGCAATTTTGGCGCTATTATCGTTCACAATGACGAGATTGTTTCCACCGGTTACAACGGCGCGCCGCGCGGCCGCAAAAACTGCATCGATACCGGCGTCTGCATTCGGGAAAGCCTCGGCATCCCGCGCGGGGAACGATACGAAGTCTGCCGCGCGGTACACGCGGAGGCCAACGCCATCATCAGCGCCGCCCGGCGCGATATGATCGGCTCCACCCTGTATCTGGTCGGCAGGGACGCCAAGACCGGAGAATATGTGGAAAACCCGTCCAGCTGCTCCATGTGCAAGCGGCAGATCATCAACGCGGGCATCGCGCGCGTGGTCATCCGCCTGAACAAGACGGAGTTCACCAGCGTGGACGTCATGGACTGGGTCACCTTTGACGAATCACTGGAGGGCATCTTCGGCTATTGATGCATTTTCAGCATATAAAAGCAACCGTTCTTCGGTTCGGAAATCCCGCGAAGACATGTTTTTTATCCGGACATGAAAATTGCATATAAGAAAGGAAAGAGTGAACGGGCCGCGCATTCCGTTCACTCTTTCCTTATACGAAAATAAACCTTGTAATCTGTTCCATAAGGAAAACCGCCGCCGTAGACCCTACCGCCACGGTGAGCAGTCCCTTGTCCCGGTAAGCCAGCAGCAGCGCAACGACCATCCCGATGGAGGCGCACAGCACACTCTGCATCGTCACCGCTTCCGCAGTGGAAAACAGAATAGCCGGGAAGGTCATGGCCGCCAGCACCGCATACGGCACATAGGCCAAAAAGGAACGGATAAACCGGTTCTGAATTTTCTTTTTAAAAATCGCCAGGGGCAGCACGCGGATCACGTAGGTAACAACCGCCATCACAGCGATGGAAAGCAGGATACGCGTGTAGTCGATCATCCTTCCCCACCCGCCTTTTCCGGTTCCGGCGCTTCCTCGTCGATCGGGTAGCGCGCCGCCGCATAAGCGGATACCAGCACGGCGCAGATAATGATTACCCAGCCGGAGGAAATCTGGTTCAGCAGCGGCAGCCATTTAAACGCACAGCTCAGCACGATGGACAGTACGACAACCACAGCGACCGGCCTCGCCTTGCGGGCGGGCGGGATAATGATCGCGATGAACATGCCGTAAATCGCAATGCCGAGCGCGTCGCGCAGGGACATCGGCAGCAGCCCCGCCGCCGTCGCCCCCAGGAAGGTCCCCAGCGCCCAGCCCGCATAGGGGGTAACAATCAGACCGGACAGATACTTCGCGCTGACTTCCTCCTTCTGCTGGATCGCCACGGCGAAGATTTCATCCGTGATGCCGAAGGCCAGGATCCACCGCTGCAAATTTGTCATTTTCGCCTCCACCTTTTGGGAAAGGGAGAGCGACATCAGCATATAGCGGATGTTGATAATAAACGTAGTGATTGCAATTTCTATGTACATACCGCCCGTCAAAATGAGCTGCGTACCCGCCACCTGGCCCGCGGAGGTCAGATTGGTCATGGAGATCAGCAGCGCCACCCATACGGGCAGGCCGCCCTGCGTCGCCAGGATGCCGAACGCAAAGGACACGCTGAGGTATCCCAGGCAGATCGGCATGCCGTCCTTCAGCCCTTTTTGAAAGGTCAATGTTGATTGTTCCACTCTTTTGCTTCGCTCCAATATTTCTTTTTACAGCAGGCTGCAGACCAGGTCTCCCATCTCCTCGCAGGTCACGGTCTTCATGCCTTCCCTGGCGATGTCCGCGGTGCGTGCCTGCTTGAGGGCGGCGGAAACCGCGTTTTCAATCGCCTTGGCCGCTTCGGGCTGGTTCAGGGAATATTGCAGCATCATCGCAACGGAGAGGATCGTCGCCAGCGGGTTCGCCTTGCCGGTGCCCGCGATGTCCGGAGCGGAACCGTGGATCGGCTCATACAGGCCTGACTGGTCCGCGCCCAGGCTGGCGGAGGCCAGCATGCCGATGCTGCCGCTGATCATGGACGCTTCGTCGGAGAGGATGTCTCCAAAGATGTTGGAGGTGACAATGACGTCAAACTGCTGCGGGTTGCGCACCAGCTGCATGGCGCAGTTATCCACATACATGTTGCTCAGTTCCACATCCGGAAACTCTTCCGCGCCGATGCGGGCGACCGTCGCACGCCACAGGCGGGAGGATTCCAGCACGTTGGCCTTATCCACGCTGCACAGCTTCTTGCCGCGCTTGCGCGCCATGTCGAACGCCACGCGCGCGATGCGCTCAATTTCCGGCACGGTGTACATTTCGGTATCGTAGGCCGCTTCCGCGCCGTCGACCTCTTTGCGGCCGCGCTCGCCAAAATAGATGCCGCCGGTCAGCTCGCGCACCACCATCACGTCCAGCTTGCCGCCGATGATTTCCGCCTTCAGCGGAGAAGCGTCGCGCAGCTCGTCAAAGATGACCGCCGGGCGCAGGTTGGCAAACAGGCCCAGCGCGCCGCGGATCCCCAGCAGCCCCTTTTCCGGCCGCTGGTCGCCCGGCAGGGTATCCCATTTAGGGCCGCCGACCGCGCCCAGGAGCGTGGAATCCGCCGCTTTGCACTTGTCAATAGTGTCCTGCGGCAGGGGCGTGCCGGTTGCGTCGATGGCGCTGCCGCCCAGCAGGGCTTCGTCGTAGCTAACGCGGAAATCGAATTTTTCCGCCGCCCGATCCAGCACCTTGACCGCCTGATCTACAATTTCCGGGCCGATTCCGTCGCCCTTCAGCAATACAATTTTATATTCGTTCATCTATGATTTCCTCCTGATTTTTCTGTATGATATTTACGCATCCCTTCGGGAACAACCTATGTCTGTCCCGCGCGGGCAAAGCGTTAATTTATGCCTCTTGCTCGCCGCTGGCGCGGTTGATGGCGCAGATGATACCCTTGATGGAGGCCAGGCTGATATTGCCGTCCATACCGACGCCAAAGACCGTCTCGCCGTTCGGCGCCGTCAGCTGGATATAGGAAATCGCCTTGGAATCCGCGCCGGCGGAAACGGCGTGTTCACGATAAGTGATGAATTTATAGTCTTTAATCCCCACGGTGCGCAGCGCCTTAAAGAACGCATCAATCGGGCCGTTACCGGTCGCACTGACAATGTGATCCTCATGCATGAAGCGCAGATTGCCTTCAAAGTGCACGATGGTCTCGCCCTCTGCGTCGTTCTCTTCATACAATTTGTATTTCTTGAGATTGTAGGGATACCGCAGGTCCAAATACTCACGGCGGAAAATCGCAAAGATTTCGTTGGGCTGCATCTCGCGTCCCGCCTCGTCGCAGGCCGCCTTGACCATTGCGCCGAACTCGGGGTGCATCGCCTTGGGCAGCTCGTATCCAAAATTCTGCTGCATGATAAAGGCCGCGCCGCCCTTGCCGGACTGGCTGTTGATCCGGATGATCGGCTCGTATTCTCTGCCGACGTCCGCCGGGTCGATCGGCAGGTACGGCACCTCCCAGTATTCCGTGCCGCTCTGGCTCATGTATTCGACGCCCTTCTTGATCGCGTCCTGATGCGATCCGGAGAACGCCGTAAACACCAGGTTTCCCGCATAGGGATGGCGGTCATGCACCTTCATGCGGGTGCATTTCTCATAAATTTCACGCACGTCCTTGACATGGGAGAAATCCAGCTCCGGATCGACGCCCTGGGAATACAGGTTCATCGCCACATTCATAATATCGGCGTTACCGGTGCGCTCGCCGTTGCCGAAGAGCGTTCCTTCCACACGGTCCGCCCCTGCCAGGATGCCCAACTCCGTCGCGGCGGTCGCGGTGCCGCGGTCGTTGTGCGGATGCAGGCTGATAATCAGGCTGTCACGGTCTTTGATCTTACGGCAGAAATATTCGATCTGATCCGCATGATGGTTCGGGGTGCTCATCTCGACGGTGTTGGGCAGATTCAAGATCAGCTTGTTTTCCGGCGTGGGCTGGAGAACATCCATGACCGCTTCACAGATTGCAACGGCGTTATCCATCTCCGTGCCGGAAAAGCTCTCCGGAGAATACTCGTAGCGGATATTCATGCCGGTGCGCGCGACTTCCTCGTCGGTCAGTTCCTTGATGAGCTTTGCGCCGTTGACCGCAATATCGATGACGCCCTGCATATCGGTCTTGAAAACCACCTTGCGCTGCAGGGTGGAAGTGGAATTGTAAAAATGGACGATGACATTTTTTGCGCCCTTGATGGCTTCAAACGTCTTTTTGATCAGATGCGGACGCGCCTGCACCAACACCTGAATGGTCACGTCGTCCGGAATCAGGTTCCGGTCAATCAGCGTGCGGCATATTTCATATTCCGTTTCGGACGCAGACGGGAATCCAATTTCAATTTCTTTGAACCCGATGTCCACGAGGGTCTGGAAAAAGAGCAGCTTTTCTTCCAGATTCATCGGGTCGATCAGCGCCTGGTTGCCATCGCGCAGGTCCACGCTGCACCAGGTCGGGGCCTTTGTAATCACTTTGTCCGGCCATGTGCGGTCCGGCAGTGCGACCGGCTCAAAGGGAATATACTTTTTAAAGCGTTCGTACATATCAATTTCCTCCTATTAAAATAAAACATATAATACAGAATAAAAAAGCCCCGAACTTCTATCAAGAAGTTCGGGGCGAATCATCAAATCCGCGGTACCACCCAAATTCAGCGCAAAAGCGCCCTCAAGCCTCCAACAAGGCCCCGGCCTGTAACGCCGCCACGCGTCCGGTTCTACCAAAGAGTTCAAACCGGCAGCTCAGGGATGAGCTATACACACGCATCTTCCCACCGGTTCGCACCAATCACCGGCTCTCTGGAGAAAAGAAACCTGTCTTATTCCCGTCATTGCCTTTTAATATGTTACTATCATAATAGCGCCGCCGTCAAAAAATGTCAAGGGGTTTTCTCATCTTTTTCAATGTAACGGCTGAATGCGCGGTCCGCCGCCTCGCGCGCAATATCCGTCAGCTGCTTTTCCTCGGTCTTCTCCTCTCCATGTCCTTTGGGAAGGATGTCGTACACCTCCGCCACCATGGAGCGCATCCAGAGGCCGGGCGTAATGCGCATGGAATAACCGCAGCCGTTTTCCGTCATCCAGTCATAAAAACTGGCGCGCGGCAGGCCGTACGCGGAAAGAATGGACATCAGCGTGCCGCCGTGCGCGACCACCACTGCGGAGGTCGTGCCGGAACGCAGCATATCTTCCACCAGCTTTTCAAACGCTTTACAGGTGCGGTAGACCAGCTGCGCGGTGCTTTCCCCATTGGGCGGCGCGGCGTTATGACCGTTCTCCATCCATTTGAGGAAATTTTCATCCTCCGCCGCAAGCTGCTTGGCAGTCTTGCCCTCCCAGTCGCCAAAGTCGCATTCCCGGAAGTCGTCGATCACCTCCGGCCGTGCGTCCGGATACAGAATGCGCAGCGTTTCCCGGCAGCGGGTCAACGGGCTGGTATAATACGTCTGCGCCAGCGGATAGCCGTATTTCTCCTTCAATTCCTGTAACGCGTCGATTCCCTCCTGCGCCAGCGGAGAATCGGTTCTGCCCACATATTGTCCCAAGAGGTTTCCTTCCGTCAGCCCGTGACGGATCAAATGAATGGTGTAAGATTTCATACGCAGCGGCGCTAAACGGCTAAAAAACATCCTTTTCCCTGCCCTTGCGCCTGCAACCACCTTTCCAGATTGTAAATTATGGTTTATTTTTACAGTTTAACCGCTGAGTCTTGTGCCGAAAAATTTGTCGCATACTGTATCTAGCGGTTTACAAAATGTTGTATTTAGTATATACTTTACTGTACGTTATCCCATTTTACCTGCTATTTCGACAAGCGCCGCAGGCCTCTGCGGCTTAAGTGCGCCCATTTTGGGGCGCCGGACTGCGGTGCTTGTAACAATATCCAACAAACGGGGTGGAGGATCGAAAATGAATCATCATTTTCCCAGGATTATTACGCTCTTGCGCAAGGAACGCGGCTTGAGCCAGAAAAGCGCCGCAGAACAGCTCGGCGTTTCCCAGGCGTTGCTTTCGCACTATGAAAAGGGCATCCGCGAATGCGGGCTGGAGTTTGTCGTCCGGGTTGCGGACTTTTATAATGTTTCCACAGATTATCTTCTCGGCAGAAGCCCGCACCGCACCGGCGCGATGATCACCGTCGAGGACCTCCCGGAGCCGGACGCCGCCGGCAAGGAAAATGTATTTAAAGGCAGCTTGCTGCCCACGCTGAATAAAAAGCTGATTGCCAATTCCCTGAACATCATTTACAGCATCCTGCAAAAATGCAATAACAAGCACCTGACCACGGAGATTTCCGCTTTTTTGAGCGTTGCGGTCTACAAGGCGTTTCGCCTGTTGTATTCCTCCAACGGGAAAAATCCACAGGGGCTGTTTTCCATTTCACAGAGATTGAGCAACGGCCGCGCCAATGCAGCGCAGGAAGTGGCTATCTCCAACGCGGAAGCGCTTTCCTGCGGCGAAAACGTGGACGATATGGAGGGATTGGACAAGGAATTGCTTCCCGTGCTCTCGCCGGAACAGCTTTCCGCCGAATATCCGCTGTTCTCCTCCTCCCTGTTTAACCTGATCCAGAATGCGGAAGCCCGCATGGGCAGCAAAAAGCAGGGAAACACGCCGCGTACAAAAGCCAAAAAATAGATGATTTTATTATAGCAGATAAATAGTAGAATGCAACCAGCAGATCAGACAAGCCGTTTGTTTTAAAACAAACGGCTTTTTATGATTCCTCCAGCAAACAGGCCGCTGGCTCTGCCGGTGATAATCTGAATCCATGATTCAAATTATCTTTTCCCCATCGTGCGGGCAATCACAAAAACGCCCGCCAGCGTTTCGCCTATAGACAAGCCTAATAGCAAGCCTGAAACGATGTCACGGGCCACCGATCCCGCGTAAAAATGTGAAGCAGCGTAAAAAATGATTCCGACACAAATGAGGACTATACCCAGCAACAGATTTTTTTGTTTATCCAGATTCTGTACGCGTTCCAACATGTCCAATATCTGCTGTTCGTCATAAATGCGAATACTGTCCTTTTCCTTCATTTCTCCATCCATTAATTCAGCAACTGTCATGTCCAATTCTTTGCACAGCGCTTCTATTACGCCATAGTCGGGCATGCATTTCCCGGTTTCCCATTTTGAAATGGTTTTGTTTGACACGTTAAGCTTTTCAGCAAGCTGTTCCTGCGTCAGGTTTTTTTCCTTGCGCTTTTTCATGATGAATTGCCCGATTACAATTTGATTCATTCCACACGCCTCCGATCTGTTTTATGCTGATTTTACTATTTTCAACTTGAAAATCACATCCCCTGTTGAGCGAATCCGGGTGGAATCATGGTTTTCTATTCATGTCCAACCGGTTTTCTGTGGACTTTTCGCGTTTTCAAGGCTGTAATATCGGTATTTGCTGATAGTCTGTCCCACATCTTTTCCCGCAATCTTACAGACCATCTTGCCCCATGGAAAATATGATTCTATAAAGTTAAATACCGAATAGACAATCCCGCCGGTTCATGGTAGAATAAAGCAAAATCAAGAATCATAAAGAAGGGCATATTGTGATGAAAAGAACGCTGATTGCTGCTTTTTGTATATTCGTAATGCTTTTTAACGTCTTTGGCTGTTCCGCAGACATAAGCGAGGAGGACGCCCGTCTCCTGTCTGATACAACGGATATTTCCGGTATCGAAATCCCGGAAAATGTCCGGGTGGTCGCTTTGGGAGAATCCACACATGGGACAAAGGAATATCACATCATGCGCAAAGACGTGTTCTCCCATCTGCTGGATACCTACGGCTGCCGGACGTTTCTTTTGGAGGCTTCCTTCGGAAGCTGTTTGTATATCAATCAATATATCCTTGGAGGTTCTGAACCCGGCACCGCGGGCGAAGCCATACAATATCTGGAGTCCTGGGTATATCATACAAACGAATTCAAACAGCTTATCGAGTGGATGCACGATTATAATCAAACCGTGGAAAAGGACAAACAACTCCATTTTTACGGCGTCGATATGCAGGAAGGCGCCCACGCCAGTGCGTATCTGTTATCCTATATCCGGTCTGTTTTCCCTGATAAGGCCAACGATTATGAGCCGCTGCTGTCTGTATTGAAAGATCCGTCTTACCCGTTAGAGGGACAGGACACATCCCCTGTCAGGAACGCTTTGGAACAGATTCAGGTGGAGATGGAGCAATCACAGGATCAATACATAGAAAACAGCAGCCTATCTGAGTTTCAAATCGCCCGGGAATGCATACAGGCATTAAAAGAATTCGTTATGAGCCTTTCTTTTAAATATGTTGACCCGGAAAAGGACCTGGAGAAATTTGCCGAAGGCTGCGCATTGCGCGACTCCTGTATGGCGGCCCGCGTTGAAACGATTCTGGCGTTGGATCAGGCCGATATGGTGTTCCTCACCGGGCACAACGCTCATGTAACACGCCGGTCCGCCATCCGGGAGGGGATTCCCCCTGTAAAGGCGATGGGCGAGCTTTTGTCAGACCGGCTGGGCGATGCATATTTTTCCATTGGCACCGCGTTTTGTGAAGGAACCCTAAAGGCAATTGACTATAACCAGGGCGGTTTTAAAGAGTTTTACGTCAAAGAGACACATCCGTTTATCAAACTTTTCGCGAATCTGCCGGGTCAAAATTGGTACATAAATTTTTCCGATATAAAAGAAAGCGATCCCGCCATGCAATACCTGGAAGAAGAACACGACATCCTGAATGTGGGCGCCGTGTACAGCCGGGAGCTGGACTTTGAAGGGAACAAGGACGTCATGGCCGTCCGTTTTCCAGCCACTCTAAAAAATGAATGGGACGGGATGCTCATTTATAAAAAGACCAACCCCACGATCATCCGCACACGATTTTAAAACATGAATTCGTTTCTGCTGCCTGACAGGAGAATCGCTGAGTGTATAAAGCAAGCCGCTTTGTTGCTGGACAAAGCGGCTTTTCCATTTTCAGATTTTGTTAAGATTTTCGTCAGATAAAAATGAAACAACACTTCCCATCCTGTGGTGTAATAGCAATCAGAAAGGGAGTGTTCTTTTTGTCTTACGAATCCAATGTCAACCGCCGCAGAACCGCTTCTTATGGAAAACGGCCAAAAAAGAAGCGGCCTCCGGTTTTTCTTTTCATCCTGCTTTGCGTACTGTGTATCGTTGCATTTATCACCGTACGGGATTTCAATCCCCCGCTTCAGACAATTTCAGGCCATCGCGCGGAAAACGTGCAGAGCTTGCTTTCTTCCGGGACTCTGCCAGCCGTCGCGGAGCCGGAGTCCCTGTACAGCCGCTGTGTTGTGCTGGAGGATTTACAGAGCGGCGCCGTTCTGCTGGACAAGCAGGGCGCGGAAAAAGCCTATCCCGCATCTCTCACCAAGATGATGACGGCGCTCGTCGCCCTGGAATGCTTTCCAGACCTCAGTCAGACCGTCGTTTTGACAGATCGGGACTTTGCCGGCCTGTTTGAACAAAACGCTTCCATGGCCGGTTTCCAGCCGAATCAGGAGGTGCAGATCCATGACCTCCTATACGGCCTGATGCTTCCCTCAGGCGCGGAGGCAGCCGCCGCGCTTGCCAACCACGCCGCCGGTTCACAGGAGGCTTTTGTCGAACTGATGAACCAGAAAGCCCATGCACTGGGAATGGATGACACGCACTTTGTCAACGTCACCGGCCTGCACGACTCGGAACACTACACAACCGCAAGGGATATGACCACGCTTCTGTATACCGCTTTGCAAAATCCTGATTTTCGGGCAATCTTCACCGCTGAACGCCGCTCCACGCGTGAAACCGCCACCCATCCGGGCATCACCTTTTACAGCACCCTGTTTCAGGACTTGGACTCCCCCGCTTTTTCCGGCGGACAGCTTCTGGGCGGCAAAACCGGCTATACACAGGAAGCGGGCCTGTGTCTGGCAAGCCTGGCGGAAAAGAACGGCAGGGAGTACATCCTCATCACCATGGACGCGCCGGGCGATCACAATACAGAGCCACTCCACATTCTGGACGCACTCACAGTCTATGAAGCCATATTATCGTGACAGACGCTCCATTCTCCTGCGGGCCAGCAGCTTTCTGACCGCCCGCCGTCCCTGGAGAGTCGGCGCTGCGTAGCCCTTGCACAGGCATGGCAGGTTAAAAAGATTGTCCGGCATCTGCGCCGCCTCCAATGCGGTTTTGCACAGCAGCGCATATAATTCGCTTTTGTAATAGATTGTATGGTCGCCGGCGACCACGGCCGGGGCATCAAAATGAATTTGAATGAAACCGGCTTCTTCTAGCTCCCGCAGCGCGGCGCTCCGCTCTTTTACCGTTTCCATCGAGTCCTCTGGTCTCTGAATCCACACGTTGTCCAGCGCGGTCATTGCCAGATCCTCTTCCCGGTCGTTGCGCAGTTCAAACCGGGCTACCGGGAATCGCTCCCAGCGCATCTTTAATAGCATCTTTTTCTGTAATGTTGACAGGTGCATTTATTCCACATTCCTTTCAAGATCATATAAGGCCGTACTGTATTTCATCGCCAGGATACGCAGAACCGATTCATCCAGCCGTTCTTCCGAGACGACGCCGTCCTGCACCGCCGTCAGCAGCGCGCGGTAATCCGCCTCGATACTAGAAGACAGCAGCAGGTCGTTTCCCGCGTTCACTGCCGCGGGGCAGGGGTTTTCTCCATCTGTATACGACGGAATCGCCTGCATGGAGAGATCGTCTGTCAGAATCAAACCGGTAAACCCCAGCTTGTCCCGCAGGATTTCATGCACCTGTGGGGAAAGCGACGCCGGCCGGTCCGGGTCCATACACTCCACAATGTTGTGGGAAACCAAGACCATCGGCGCGCCCGCCTCGATCCCCGCCGCAAACGGAAGAAAATCTTCCTGTTCAAACGTTTCATAGGGCCGTTGGTCCACCGCCACGCCGGTGTGCGTATCTACATTATTCCCATATCCGGGAAAGTGTTTGAGCGTACAGGCCATCTTCTGACTATTATACGCCAGGACGGAGGTTTTTACAAAATCCGCCGTCTCCCTGCCTTCTTTGCCGAAGGAACGCGCATAGATAAAATCGGACGGATCCGTGGAAACGTCCGCGTCCGGCGCAAAGTTTACATTGATCCCCAGTGATTGCAGCAGCTTTACTTTTTGCAGGGTATCCTCCGTAATCCCCTCCATCCCGCCGCTTTGGAAGACCGCCTGCGGGGAACGGAATGGCTTCTCCGCCAGCATGGGCTTCCGGCTGACGCGCACCACCGTGCCGCCCTCCTCATCTACCGCCAGCAGCATGGGGATTTCACTCGCCTGCTGATAGGCGTCCAGTTCCGCCCGCACCTGCTCCGCCGTCTTACCGTCGAAGTCCCTGGCAAACAGCATAAAACCGCCCGGCTGATATTGCCGGACCGTATCCAGGGCATCTTCCGCCGGACAACGGAATAAAAACATCTGCGCCACCTTTTCCTCCAGCGTCATCGTATCCAGCTCTTCCCTTGCTGCCGCATAGCCCTCTGCAAACAGGCCGTAGGACGGCTGCTCTTCTTTCTGTTCCGCTTCGCTGGAACTTATCGGCTGCGCATCGGACGACGGCTCTGCCGCCTGTGCGGAGCTGCTCTGCACAACGGAAGCAGATGGAGCAACCGAGCTGTCCGCTTCCACATCTGCCGTTCCGCATGCTGAAAGAACGCAAAGCAGCAAGGCAGCCAACAGGCACGCAAAATCTTTTTTTAAATGAAACATTTTCCAATTTCCCCTTATAAATTCGAAAGGGCTGAACCACAATTGACAGAGCACACAAAAACCGGCCAAATTTGATGATTCCCCCCGTTAAAGTCGGGGGGAATCATTCTTATCCTGCCAATCGTTTGTGCAAAACCTGCATTGTGGTCCAGCCACTTATATTGACGCCAACTCCGTTTATTCCTTGACCAGCTCGCGGTAAACGCGCATATAATCGTTGGCGGATTTGCCCCAGCTGTTGTCGCAGCGCATGGCGCGCTCCACCAGGATTTTCCATCCCTCCTGATTATAATAGCCTTCCAGCGCACGGTGCACCGCATGGAGCATGTCGCCGCTGTTGTAAGTGCGGAAGGTAAAGCCGTTTCCGCTGCCGTCGCCGCTGTCCTGAATAGAATCCTTCAGTCCACCGGTCTCACGCACTACCGGAATGGTTCCATACCGCAGAGAGATCATCTGGGACAACCCGCAGGGCTCGCTCTTGCTGGGCATCAGGAAGATGTCCGCACCCGCATAGATTTTACGAGAAAGCTCCGGCACAAAACCAAAACAGGCGCACAGGCGGCCTGGATACTTGTTCTGCATCTCGCGGAAGAAATTTTCGTACTCAAAATCACCGGAACCCAAAATGGCAAACTGCATATTGGTCTCCCACATCAGCTGATCCAGCGCTTCCTTGACGAGGTCGAGCCCCTTGTGGGACACCATGCGCGTAACCATGCCAACCAGCGGCACATTCGCATCCTGCGCAAGGCCCAGACGCTCCTGCAGCGCGCGTTTGTTCTCCGCCTTATTGCTGAAATCATCCGCCGAGAAGTTTGCATAAATATCCTTATCGGTAGCCGGGTCATAGCTGATGGTGTCGATGCCGTTCAGAATACCGCAAAGCTTCCAGGCCCGCTCGCGAAGAATGCCGTCCAGCTCATGGGAATACCATGGGTCCAGAATCTCCTGCGCGTATGTCGGACTGACGGTCGTGACCTTGTGGGCTGTCTCAATCGCGCCCTTCATCAGGTTAACGCAGTCGTCATACTCCAAAATATGGTTTTCGGACTTCGGGATACCCAGAACGTCCTCGACCAGCTCCTTGCCGTACTTGCCCTGGTACTGGATATTGTGAATGGTGATAATCGTCTTAATGCCGCGGTACCACTCGTTATTCGCATAGAAAATGCTGTAATAGATCGGCACCAGAGCGGTCTGCCAGTCGTTGCAGTGGATGATGTCCGGCTTAAAATCGATATACGGCAGCATTTCCAGCGCCGCGCGGGACAGGAACGCAAAGCGCTCCGCGTCGTCGTAGTGGCCGTACAGGCCCTTGCGCTTGAAATAGTACTGGTTGTCGATCAGGTAGTAGATGACGCCGCCGGAGCGCGCCTCAAAGACGCCGCAATACTGCCTGCGCCATGCCACCGGTACAGAAAGGCTGGTAACAAACCGCATATTATCGCGCAGTTCCTGCGGAACCTCCTCATACAGCGGCATCACAACGCGGCAGCCGACAAGCCGCGCGCGCAGCGCCTGCGGCAGGGAACCCGCCACATCCGCCAAACCGCCGGTCGCTGCAAACGGCCGGGCCTCACTGGTACAATATAGAACTTTCATACTGACTCCCCCTTTTTCTCACACCGTGCATACACCGGCAGATTTTTTATACAACGCTGCCCTTGCTGATAAAGACCGGGTAGGACTGGAAGCCCATCAGGGACCGGTCGTTCTTGATGACAACGTCCTTGTCGATGACGACATAATTCAATTTGCAGTTCGGGCCGATCACGCTGTCCTGCATGATTACGCAGTTTTCCAGCTTAGCGCCTTTGTCCACGCGAACCCCGCGGAACAGGACACAGTTTTCAACCGTGCCCTCAATGATGCAGCCGTCCGCAATCAGAGAATTGCTCACACTGGAGCCCAGGCCGTATTTGGCGGGCATATTGTCGCGCACCTTGGTGTAAATCGGCCGGTTGGGGTCGAACAGCTGGGTGCGGACCTTCGGCAGCATCAGCGCCATGTTCGCCTCAAAATAGGAATTCATGGAGCAGATGTTCTGCACAAAGCCGGTGTACTCGTAGGCATAGATGCGGTAATTCTCAATGTTGCGCTGCAACAGGTCGCGCTTGAAGTTGTACAGGTTGCGGCTGACGCAGTCGTTGACCATCTGAATCAACAGATCGCGGCGCATCAGCAGCATGCTCATGCCAAAATTGCACTCGCCGCTGACCTTCGGATTAATCAGCAGGTCGCGCACACGGCCGTCTGGATCGATAGAGTAGACCGTGGGATCGTTGATCATCTTCGGCAGCTTGCCGTAACGGTATACAACGGTAATATCCGCGCCATTTTTGAGGTGCGCCGTCATCACTTCGCTGTAGTCGATGTTACAGATGACGTCGCAGTCGCTCAGAATCACATATTCCTCCTGGGAATTATTCAGAAAACGCATGACGGAAGCCAGCGACTCGATCCGGCTGTTGTAAACAGTGGATTCATGCCCAAACGGCGGCAGCATAAACAGGCCCGCGCTCTTGCGCGAGAGGTCCCATGCTTTGCCGGAGCCAAGATGATCCATCAGGGACTGATAGTTACCCTTGGTAATGACGCCGACCTTGTTGATGCCGGAGTTTACCAGGTTGGAAAGCGGAAAATCGATCAGACGGTACCGGCCGCCGAACGGCACGGAACCCATGGTGCGTTTTTCCGTCAGCTCGCGAATTTTTTCCTCATGGACGTTTGAAAACAAAAGTCCCAGTATGTTGTTTCCGCGCATCATTTTGTCCCCTCCTCTGCAAGCGTTTCCGCATCAATCATTGCCTTGGGGGGCACGGTGGTTCCCGGCGCAATCACACAGCCGTTACCAACGACCGCAACGCCCCATTCGTCCTTATTTTCAATATCTTCCGGCCGCGCGCCAACCACGCTGCCCTTGCCGATCACCGCGTCCTCCGCAATGATCGCGTATTGTACGATCGCATTTTCCTCAATGCGCGCGCCCGGCATGATAATGGAATCCTTCACCTGCGCGCCGGGAGCAATATACACGCCGGCAAATAGCACGGCGAAATCGATCTCTCCATAGACGTTGCAGCCCTCCGCAACAAGGGAGTTCTGCACCTTGGCATCCTTCGCCACATAGTGCGGCGGCATAACCGGGTTGCGGGAATAGATTTTCCAGCTCTCCTCGCTCAGGTCGAGGTCCACATTCGGATTGAGCAGGTCCATATTGGATTCCCACAGGCTCTCAATGGTGCCGACGTCCTTCCAGTAGCCCTGGAAGGGATAGGCAAACATGCGCTCGCCGGCGTTCAGCATGGCGGGAAGCACGTCCTTGCCAAAGTCGTTGGAGGACTTGGAATTGGCCTCGTCCGCCTCCAGGTACTTGCGCAGCTTGCTCCAGGTGAATACATAGATGCCCATGGACGCCTTGTTGCTCTTCGGCACCTTCGGTTTCTCGTCGAACTGATAGATGGAACCGTCTTCGTTGGTATTCAGAATGCCAAAGCGGGAGGCCTCCTCCATCGGAACCTCAATCACCGCAATGGTACAGGCCGCGTCGTTTTCCTTGTGGAACGCCACCATTTTGGAGTAGTCCATTTTATAGATGTGGTCGCCCGAAAGCACCACGACGTATTCGGGATTGTAACGCTCAATAAAATTGATATTCTGATAGATGGCGTTGGCCGTGCCCTTGTACCAGTCGGACTTTCTGCTGCGCTGGTACGGCGGAAGCACCCGCACGCCGGCATTCATGCTGTCCAGGTCCCACGGCTGGCCGCTGCCGATGTATTCATTGAGCAGAAGAGGCTGATACTGTGTAAGAACTCCTACACTCTCGATACCGGAGTTTACACAGTTTGAAAGCGGGAAATCAATGATCCTATATTTTCCTCCGTACGGCACCGCCGGCTTTGCCAGGTTTTTGGTCAGCACACCGAGTCTGCTGCCCTGTCCACCCGCAAGGAGCATCGCAACGACTTCTTGTTTTGGCAACATGTTAATTCCTCCTTGGCTAAAATATTTTCTATTTGTTTTCAAGCGTCCGCTAAAGTACGACTCATCCCTCTTCCGTCTCCACTTTCTTTTTACGGGTCCGGGTAGTTTTCGGCTTTGGCTCTGTTTCCCCTGTTTTAGCTGTTGTGCTCTTCCGGGCGGAAGTGCTCCTGCTCTTTGGCTTTGCCGCCGCCTTTTTTGTCGTTTCTCCCGCAGCCGCGGTCGCTTTGCTGGTGCGTTTTACTTTCTTGCGTTTACATTTGAGATAGATAACAGACATAGGCGCCAGGTGCAGGCTGATGCTCTGCTCGCTGCCGTGCATCGGCTCCTTGTCCCGCGTTTTAATATTGTCCCCGTTTGTAATGCCGCTGCCGCCGAACACCGCTGCGTCGGTGGAAAACACCTCCGCGTAAACGCCCGCATACGGCACGCCGATACAGTAGGACTCCCGTTCAACCGGCTGGAAATTACAGACCGCGATGACTTCGCCGCCTTCCCTGTCGATGCGGCGGAACGCAATGACGCTCTGGTTATAGTCGTCGTTGGAAATCCACGAGAAACCGTCCCAGGCAAAATCCACTTCCCAAAGGGATGGGTTTTCCAAATAGAACCGGTTGAGTGCTTTGGTAAACTCCCACGCCTGTTTATGATGCACATCGGAAAGGCAGTCCCAGTCCAATCCCTTTTCAAAATTCCATTCCATATCCTGCGCAAACTCGTTGCCCATGAAATTCAGTTTTTTGCCCGGATGCGCCATCATATAGCTCATAAAGGTCCGGAAGCCGGCGTACTGCTGCTCCAGCTCCCCGGGCATCTTTTTCAAAAGGGAGCATTTGCCGTGCACAACCTCGTCATGGGAGATCGGCAAGACATAGTTCTCCGAAAAAGCGTAAAAGAAGGAAAAAGTGATATTGTCGTGATTAAACTTCCTGTAGATCGGGTCCAGAGACATGTAGTGCAGCATGTCGTTCATCCAGCCCATGTTCCACTTGTAGTTAAAACCAAGGCCGCCGCAGTAAACCGGTTTGCTGACCATTGGCCAGGAGGTGGATTCCTCCGCGATCATCATAACCTCGGGGAACAGCTCAAAAATAGACTGGTTCATTTTCTGCAGGAACGCGACCGCTTCCAGGTTCTCCTTGCCGCCGTTCTTATTGGGGACCCATTCGCCGTCCTTGCGGCTGTAGTCCAGATAGAGCATGGACGCGACGGCGTCCACGCGGATTCCGTCAATGTGGTATTTCTCCAGCCAGAACACCGCGCTGGAAATCAGGAAACTGACCACCTCGTTACGTCCATAATCGAATACCAGCGTGCCCCAGTCCTTGTGCTCTCCCTTGCGCCAATCAGCGTATTCATAGCAGGCTGTGCCGTCAAATTGTGCCAGTCCCACTTCATCCTTGGGGAAATGCGCCGGAACCCAGTCCATGATGACGCCGATTCCCGCCTCGTGCAGCTGGTCCACAAATTTCATAAAATCCTTTGGCTCACCGTAGCGGGAGGTCGGCGCGAAATAGCCCGTTACCTGATACCCCCAGGAGCCGTCAAATGGGTATTCCGTGATCGGCATCAGCTCCACATGCGTGTAGCCCATTTCTTTTATATAGGGAATCAGCTCTTCCGCAACCTTTTCATAGGAAAAGACGTTTCCGTCTTCGTACAGCCGCCAGGAGCCCAGGTGCAATTCGTAAATGTTAACCGGCTGGCTGTAATGCGGTTGATCCTTTTTGTGCTGGTACCAGGCTGCGTCGTTCCACGCGTAACCATCAATATCATAATAACGGGACGCGTTACCGGGACGCGTCTCAAAATGATACGCGTACGGATCGCTTTTCATGACCTTTTTTCCGGTTTTTCCGGTAATACTGAATTTATAAATTTCAAACAGAGGGAGAGCAAACGGCAGATAACATTCCCAAACGCCGTCGCTGATTTTTTCCAGCGGATGCTTTGTCTCATCCCAATCGTTAAAAGGACCTACGATGGAAACTGCCTGTGCGTTCGGCGCCCATACGCGGCATGCCATCGCCTCTTTTCCATCCACTTCCGTTTTATGTACGCCCATGAACTCATAGGCCTTTATGTTGGTCCCCTGATGGAACAGGTAAAGCGGGAAATTATTTTCTTCCGTTTTATTGACATTCGGCATTGAAACCAGCTCCCCTTCAGACATCTTTTTTCTTAGATTTATCATACCACAAATTGACAAAATAGCAAGCCTTTTTGGTTGTTTAATTGGATTTTCTATGGATGTATATAAAATATTTTGGTCACTTTGTTACAAAGCGACTAAGTTTTCCGATCCAATGTACGCTATTTCCAAAGGAAATTATAACACAGGGCCCGTGTCGCAATTTGTAAACAAGCCCTGCAGAAAGCCAGACATTGAAAATCGCCTGTGGAAATTCTTCTGTTCCCTGTTTACAGGAAAAGGCGTCCCCGCTTTCCTTGTTATGGAAAACGGGGACGCCTTTTCAAATCACAGGGAATCCAACAGGTTATTAAAGTCTTTTTTTACATTGTGAACACACCGGTCCTTGATCCGGCACAAAAACGCCATTGCATGGTCGAACTGCTGGCAATACCAGTACGAAATGGTTGGCAGCAACGGACAAAGCTCTGATTCCACCAAGTTATTCCATCCCATTTCCGTCAACGCATACCCTTCATAATAATCGACAAAGCGATTAAACGTCTCATTATAATTCGCTGGAGGCTGCGGCCGAAAACCATTCAGCTTGCTGATCATTGCAAGCAGATTAATGTACATATAGTTTTTTGCAATCCTGCCGTCTCTGATCAGAAAACCAATGGAAGGGCCGTCGACAATCCCCTTATCTTCCAGCGCCTCATCCAAAGTAATTCCATCAAAAAAGTAAGCTAAGAGCCATTCGTAGGAACGGTTTTTCGCTTCAAATCTTCTTGCGATCTGATTCAGCAACGGCAGAAACAGATTCCGTTCGCAGCGTCCCGGCTGCATATCATACAACATGAACAGGAAATTTTCCTCCCGGATTCGATAGCTGTTATCACACACCCATTTTTGCAGCAGCCTTCCCTGTGTCTCATCGGAAAGGCTTGTCGTATATACCGCCGCAAAATATTCCTGAAAAGACCGGTGGGAAAAGCGCAGATTAACCCCGTCTTCGATCAGCATACAGACCGAATGCGTCAGGTCGTAGATGAAATTCTGTACATCCAGGCCGTCCATACACAGTTTGATGCGGGTTTCGTTCAGAAACGCGTGCAGCTGCGCCTCCGTAAATTCATAGACCCCTTTAAAATACGTCTTAAAACAAAAGTGCGCAAAAACATTTTTAAATTCATTATAGGGCAGGCGGCTGCGGATATCCCGCACAAACGCGCCTTTTGTCGCGTCGTGGCTGTTAAAAAGCGTCAGAAACGCCTGCTCATAAAAATCGTTCAGCCGGTCCGGAATGGAAGCATGCTCCTCATAGGTCAGCAGCATGATCGTCAATAGCAGCGGATTGGAAGCAAAAGACTCGTGCTCGTCGTACAGAGAGCGGTCCAAATCCCGCAGGAATTTCCGTTTGACCTCCTCGTCGTATTGCAGCTTGCGAACCAGCGACAACGCCTGTTCCTTCGTCAGATTTTCCGCCTCCAATTCCAAAAAGCTGTTCCAGCCGATAAATTCGCGCATGGGGCGGGAGGAAATAATGAAATAGTTATCCGGGTACCGGTCGGAAAGCGCCACCAACGCCTTGGCCAAGGCATCCATCTTTTCCTGTTTGATCTCGTCATACCCGTCAAACAGGAACACGTAGCATCCGGCTTCCAGACTGTAGTCAAAATACTTTTTTTCCATCTGAAAGCCCAGTAAACACATGTTGCGGTAGATGCATTCATCCAGCTGGATATCCTGCTCATTCATCGAACGCAGTTCCACAAAAATTGGAATGAGATTGGTGTTTTGAATCGTATTCAGAAAAAAATGCTTCAGCATGGTTGTTTTTCCGATGCCGCCCGTCCCACTGATAATAATATTGTGTCCAAGATTCAAAATATTCATGATCTGCCGGGTAGAAATCTCTTTCCCGCTCATGGACACGCCGACGCACTCGTAAAAATCATACAGATATTTTGACTCCTTGCGGTACAGCAGCGTCTTCATCTTGCTGCACTTTTCAAACGCCTGCTGCAAATACTGCGTAAAAGCGTCCCGGTAATCGATCTCCGATTTTGCCGCGTTTTCCTGCAGCTTATCCCGAACCGTTTCAAAAATTTTCTTTGCGCAGACCTGTACCAGCTTGGAAATAGAATCCGATGCAATTTTGTTTATATCAACCGGCTGTGTGTAGCTGATTCCGCTGTCCGCCATCGCCCGTTTCCACCCTTCTTCCGCATTTTCTTTCATTATCCTACAAAAGAAAGCGCACTGTCAAGGCAAAGGAAATAAAAAAGCGCCTCTGTTCTCCGCAAATGCGGAGAACAGAGGCGCTGTACCATTTCAGTGGAAGAATGGCTGCAAGCCATTTTTCAGCAAACGCTGAAATCAGGCGTTGTCCACCTTGACCATGTGCTGGATGAGGTCGAGAACCTTATTGCTGTAACCCCACTCATTGTCGTACCAGGAAATCAGCTTGACAAAGTGGTCGTTCAGCATGATGCCGGCCTTCTCATCAAAGATGGAAGTGTGCGGATCGCCCAGGAAGTCGGAAGAAACAACAGCCTCATCGGTGTAACCGAGGATGCCCTTCAGCTCGCCTTCGGAAGCTTCCTTCACAGCCTTGCAGATCTCTTCGTAAGTGGTCGGGGTGGCCAGGCTCACGGTGAGGTCGACAACAGAAACGTCCAGGGTCGGAACACGCATGGACATACCGGTCAGCTTGCCCTTAACGGACGGGATAACCAGTGCGCAAGCCTTCGCAGCGCCTGTGGAGGACGGAATGATGTTGCCAGCCGCCGCACGGCCGCCGCGCCAGTCCTTCATGGAAGGTCCGTCAACAGTCTTCTGGGTAGCGGTTGTGGAGTGAACCGTAGTCATGAGGCCTTCCACAATGCCGAACTTGTCGTTGATAACCTTGGTCAAAGGAGCCAGGCAGTTGGTGGTGCAGGACGCGTTGGAAACAACGGTCATGTCCTTGGTGTAGGTGTCGAGGTTTACGCCGCATACGAATGTGGGCGTTTCCTTATCCTTTGCAGGAGCGGAGATAACAACCTTCTTTGCGCCGGCCTTGATGTGAGCGGAAGCCTTTTCGGTGGTGCAGAACACGCCGGTGGACTCCACAACATACTCAGCCTCAACATTGCCCCACGGAATATTGGCAGGATCCTTTTCCGCAAAGACGTTGATCGCTTTGCCATTGACAACGAGCTTGCCGTCTTCCGCCTTGACGCAGCCGTCAAAACGACCGTGCATGGTATCGTATTTGGTCATATAAACCATGTAGTCGAGGTCGATGAACGGATCGTTGATGCCAACAATCTCAAAGGTTTCCGGCTGTGCAACGGCAGCACGGAAAACCAGGCGGCCAATGCGGCCGAAGCCATTGATGCCAATTTTAATAGACATAGAACTTGTACCTCCTGAAATTTATAATTAGTCTGTCCTACTTATTATTCTAAAGCATTTGCCCAGAGAATACAATACTTTGACATAAATTTAACTTACATTTTTTCAAATATTTTTCCTGTTTCCGGCTTATTCTTCTTCTTTCAGGGTTTCCGCCGCGGCAGAAAGGCTCCACTCCCCCTGCGGGAGATGGCGCGCGGCCAGCAGGAAAGCAGCAATATATCCAGCCATCGCCAGATTGACCAGATGCATGCTGTTCGTCAGTAAGCCGGGAACGGTCCTGCCCATCACCGCCATCAGCAGTGTCGGCACGGACGTGACCAGGGAAAGCAGGATCGCCGGCAGTCCCATCCCATAGAGTAAGCGGCCGCTTTTTCGCCCCTCTATTCCGGCAAACAGCTTGGACTGCGCAAACAGAAATAGCAAAAGCAAAACCATGGAGAACATATCGTAGACGTTCTCTGAAACGTTGACCACCGCTGTGTAGGAGATAAACAGATAAACCAGGCTGACGCATCCCCAGAGCGAGGGGAGCAGCGCGACCAGCGGGTGCTTTCCCATCGGATTTCCGCCAGTTCCAAAACCGTAGGCAGTCAGCAGCAGGGAGACTGCCGCCGCGATTCCGACCACCGCCAGGAAGATGCCCACCACATAGACCGGCATGATGTTTTTTTCTGCGGCGACCGCCTCTGCGAGCCGCTGATTGTTTGCAAAGATGCTTTGAATGGAGTCAAACAAAATCAGCACGCCCGTCAAGCCGGAAAGAACCGCGCACGGCGCGCTTTGCAGCGGCGCGTAGCGCACGGGCGTATCCTTGCTCCTCGCGCTGATGATCAGGCATGCCACGAATGCCGCCAGCATCACGGCCACCAATACGACGGTTGAAACGGCGCCGCCGTTCAAAAATCCGGTATCCTCGTCCAAAAGCGCAAGCAGCTGGTATAAACGCACGGGCAGCGCAACCGCCAGAGCAGCGCAGAAAACAATCCAGGCGTGTTTGATTGACATGATCGGACTTCCCCTTCTTATGTAAAATCGTTGTATGGTATCATTTTTTAAAGCGGACTGTTATTCATTGTACACAATCGCACTTAGTTTAATTTTCTTATACAATATATTCACAAGAATATTCCAACGAAAAAGCGGCTCCCCACGCATGCGCACGAGAAGCCGCCGGTGTTTTTGAGGACGCACTCAGCCCCGTTTCTCAATCGGCATATAAAGTCGGTTCTGCGCCAGCGAACGGTAGGCCGGGCGCATGATACGCCCGCAGGTTTCCATTTCTTCAATGCGGTGCGCACACCAGCCCGCGATACGGGACACTGCGAACATCGGCGTATACAGATCGCTGGGAATCCCCAGCATCTCATAGACCAGGCCGGAATAAAAATCGACATTGGCGGAGATCACTTTTGTATCGTTCTTCACCTTAGCAAAGACGTCGGGCGCCAGCTTTTCCACACGCTCGAACAGCTCGAATTTGCGGAGCAGGCCGTGCTTCTCCGCCATTTCGCGGGCATTTTTCTTCAAAATAACCGCACGCGGGTCGGAAAGCGTATATACCGCGTGCCCCATGCCATAGATCAGGCCGGAGCGGTCGCCAGCCTCCTTGCGGACGATCTTTTCCAAATAACTTTCCACCTCGTCCTCATTCTCCCAGTTCTCCACATGCTCCATCAGGTCGTCCATCATCATCATGACGCGGTGGTTCGCGCCACCATGGCGGGGCCCCTTCAAAGAGCCGATCGCCGCGGAGATGGAAGAGTAGATATCCGTGCCCGTGGAGGACAGCACGCGCGCCGTAAAGGTGGAATTGTTGCCGCCGCCATGCTCCGCGTGCAGAATCAGACAGATATCCAGCAGCTTGGCCTCTTCATCCGTAAAGACGCGGTCCGGGCGGATCGCATTGAGAATCGCCTCCGCAGTGGAGTGGTTCGGATTGAGCGGATGGAAAAACATGCTTTCTTTGTCAAAGTGGCGGCGTTTTACCTGATAGGCATAGGTCATAATGGCGGGCAGACGCGCAATCAGCTGGATCGCCTGCCGCATATTGTTTTCCAGGGAAGAATCGTCCGGCTGTTCATCGTAGGAATACAGGGCCAGCACAGAGCGCGCCAGCTTATTCATGATGTTGCGGGACGGCGCTTTGATAATCATGTCCTCCGCAAAATATTCCGGCAGTTCCCGGAAGCTGTTTAAAAGCCTGTTAAATCCGTCGAGCTGGTGCTGGGCCGGCTGCTGGCCGAACAAAAGCAGCCAGACCACCTCTTCAAAGCCGAAGCGGTTCTCTCTGGTACAGCCTTCCACAATATCGGAGACACTGATGCCGCGGTAGGTCAGTTTGCCTGCGTCCGGAATCCGCTCCCCGTCGTTGATCAAATAGCCATGTACATTACAGATGCGGGTCAGGCCCGCCATGACGCCGGTTCCGTCCGGATTACGCAGGCCGCGTTTGACCTGATACAAATCGAATTTTTCCGGTGGAATCTGGTTGTTGGCGCGGAACTCCTCGCACAGCGTCTGAAATCCAATCCGCTGATCCTGCTGCATATCTCCCATATTAACGCACTCTCCGTTTCTCAGCCTGCCGCAGAGCCGATCCGCGTTTCCACGCGCCCTACAGCGACAAATTTATCCATTTCGTTACAGTACCATATATTTTATAGGAACACTGTGTTAAAGTCAATTCCAGATTGGGCAATCTTGGCCTTCTTCATGCAGTGAAAATTGTTGAATATTTCATTTTTATTTCTATTTCAAGCGGTATTGCGCGAATTTTGGAATCCGTATGCATAATCCATGAAAAACGCATGTAAAAATGGAATAGCCCACCATGATACTGAACATGCAAACCACGTTTGCGGAGGTGTAAATATGAAAGGTACAACCATTCTGTGTCTGCTCCTGTTCCTGTCCATGCTGTTAATTCCCTTTCTATCGGTTGGCGCCGAGCTTTCGGACAAGACGCTCCCCAACGCACCCAAGATAACGGAATCCGCTCCTGCCGTACAGCCGACAGGCGATTCGTTCCGCATCCTGGACGAATCCACCCAGCAGGTCCTAACCGTCAGCGATGCCGACTTTCTATACGGCGCTATCGTTACGGAGATGGGACCCGCCAGCGAACCGGAGGCTTTGAAGGCGCAGGCTGTCGCCGCCTATACCTACTACAGCCGCCTGCGAAAGCAGGCGCAGGAGAAAGACGCTGATTCCGATTTTACCGCCGACCCGCAAAACTGGAAGGTCTACGTAACCAGGGAACAGATGCAGCAGCGCTGGGGCGATCAATTCCAAGGCTATTACGATAAGCTCACCTCCGTTGTCAACGACGTCGCGGGCAAAGTGCTGGAAAGCGACGGCGAGTTAATCGACGCCACCTACTTCGCGATCTCTTCCGGCAAAACGGAAAGTTCGGAGGACGTCTGGGGCGGAAAGCTGGATTACCTGGTCCCGGTCGCCAGCCCCGGCGACATGCTGGCAAACGGATACCAGACCACCGTCACCCTCTCCGCGGAGGAATTCAAAAACGCTGTTCTGAAGGTATTGCCTGAGGCGAACCTTTCCGGCGATCCCTATTCCTGGGTGGGCAACGCACAGCGCACCAATTCCGGTACGGTGGAAACCATCGCCATCGGCGGGCAGGAGATGAAAGGCGACGCGGCACGTTCCGCCTTCGGCCTGCGCTCCGCCAACTTTACTGTCAGCTATCTGGACGGCGTATTTTCCTTCCTTGTCAAGGGATACGGGCACGGCGTCGGCATGAGCCAGACGGGCGCGCAGTTCATGGCGGAGCACGGCGCGACCTATGAGGAGATCCTCGCCTGGTATTATCCCAATACCACACTGACCAACTTGTAAGCGCTTTTTTCCGCTAAATTCGATTCAAAAACACTTATTATACGTATATATTAAATAGATTATTACTACTTGTATTATAGCAGCCATAAAAAAACCGTATTGGGAAAACCCCAATACGGTTTTTCAGGTTTTGAAACATCTATCAACTATCAATTTTCAAAGATAGGACAGGTTATTGGACCATACCTGTCAGACTATCATTCTCTATTTTTCTCAGATAAAGATTTTATCATATCTTTTACCAGGTTTTTATCTTCGTCGCTTAAAGAGCGGTACTTCTTGAGAAACCACTTGGCTTCTTCGTCAAGCATTGCATCTTCAAATGGCTGATCACTTGCCCAAAAGTCCAGAGATGTATCAAAAAATTTGCTGATTTACGCAATGTCGTTAATTTCATTCCCTCGCACCCTTTTTTATACCAACCGTCTATTATTTGTATAGGGTATACCATATGCTCGAAGAATACAATCCCATAAAAAGCGCGGAGATTGCCACCGAGCAAAATTACAACACGATCGACGGTGTTCTGAACAACCAGCTACCCGCCCCGGAGCAGAAGAAAAAGCCGGATTAGGTAAAATCGTATTTGTGTGATTTCTGAAAAAGTATGCCGCCGATCGGTGGAAAAACAACTAATTAAAAAAAACTTTGAAACACCTTTGCCCCAAGGTAGTCTTATGGTCGAGGAGGTGAATAAATGACGGACTTTGAGAACATCTACAACGAATACTTTCACGACGTATATAAGTATATGTTGTCCCTTTGCCAGAATGAGACGATGGCAGAAGAAGTAACACAGACTACATTTTGCAAAGCGATGGAGGGCATGAACAATTTCAAGGGAAATTGCAGCCATTTTGTCTGGCTATGTCAAATAGCAAAAAACACATATTTTACATTATACAAAAAACAAAAAAGGGATGTTTCAACATCTGAGCTTGATGCATCTTTGGTGGCACTTCCCAATTTTGAAAATGAGTATATAGATAGCGAAACTTCAAAGCGATTGCACCAATTACTTCACGAGTTGAATGAGCCATACAAGGAAATTTTTATGCTAAGAGTATTCGGAGAATTACCTTATTCCCAGATTGGGGAACTATTCGGCAAAACCGAAAGCTGGGCACGGTTAATTTTTTATCGTGCAAAAAAAGAGTTATGGAGGCGATTAAATGAACATAAATTGTGAAATGATCTGCGATTTACTACCACTGTATCACGATGATGTTTGTAGTAACAGCAGCAAATTATTGGTAGAGGAACATCTGCAAAACTGTGAGGCTTGCCGCAAAGAACTCGCTATGATAGATGCAGAACTGGCGGCACCGCATATAAAGCCAGAAAGCGAAAAAGCCTTTAAGGCCGTTTCATCTGCATGGAAAAAAACAAAGAATAAATCTTTCGCTAAGGGAATTGCTATTGTAGTAGCGGCGCTTCTTGTTATTGTTTCCGTGTTTCATTTTTCATTCTCACTCAAAACTATGGAGGGGGCAAGTATGACCGGGTATATTGATGATGGTGATATTTGCCTTGTATCAAAATTAGCATACAGTACAAATGCCCCAACTGCTGGTGATGTGATTTTTGCAAGAGTTGAAATTGAGGGGCAAGTTTATGATGATATTGTCCGGATTGTCGCACTTCCCGGAGACACACTCTCCATAGAGAACGGAACATTGTATGTAAACGATAAAGTGAACTCCTATTACGGGAAAGGTACTGTGTTGCCGTTTGATATGGATGGAACAATTACGCTCAATGCAAATGAATATTTTGTTATGGGTGACAACCAATCACACTCCATTGACAGCAGAAGCACATCCTATGGCTTACTTTCCAATGATGAAATCAAAGGGAAAGTTCTTTATGTATCTTCGCCGCTTTCAAACCCGTTTATTGAGGAAACAACCGCCAGTGCGGTAAATTGAACAGGCTTTTGACAGAGTACCCTTGTTCAGCTTATCTCTATCCATTGTTGATAAAAAGCAAAAACATATTCTTCCCTGCGCCATAATCAAAAAGGGGCTGTTTTTTTGCTAACGCCCGATAAGGAAGTTATTTGAAAACACATCAGAATACTAACCATTACGGGCGTTGCAAAGGCGAAAGACACCGAGAAAGGTAGAGATACTTTTCTCGGTGTCTTTTCTGTATAAAAAATCAAATCGCACATTCGTAATTATTCTCCCGCTTGTTTACAATATAAACAAGGAGGTCAAAGCTATGCGAGAACAGAAATACTATTTGGTTTTTGATGAAATTGAGCGAGGTATTATTATACGAAGTCTGAACGAATTGCGTAACCGCTTGCTTTCAGAAGGCAGATACACAGATGCAGTGGATGAATTGCTCATAGAATTTGCAAATACCAAGAAAAAGAAATTCAAAATCATATAAGGAGGACAACACAATGGCAAAATCAATCTTTGAAGAAATGGGCTGTACATACGAAATGCAGGGCGATTACCGTATTCCCTGCCTTACCTTACCAACCGAAAAGGAACAGCCGATAGGCTTATTCGGGAAGCGGCACTTGCGGTATCTAAAGGAACATCACAGAATTACATACACCAATCTGCTCACAAGCGGCTGGCTGAATACTTACCTTGCCGACATTGACAGGCAGGCACAGGAACGCTACGAAACGCTCACGGAGCAGATGAAACAGGCACAGGGTATCACGGAGCAATTAAAGGCAGAAAACGCTTTAGAATGGACAGGGCGAATGAATAACATACGGGCGTGTGCGATGGAGATTATCAACGAGGAAATCATTTACTCATAGTAAAAATAGCGACAGGGATGTTTTAAGTCCTTGTCGCTATTTTCATACATAGCCTATGTTAATTTGTTTTTCATCTCATCAACAAGTAATTCGGCAATCGGGGTAAACACTTGATATTTTTTCCATATTACATACATCTTTGTTTCAAGAGGTGGATTCAACGGACGAAAAGTGAGAGGGCTGTTTGTGCCTGTATCAACTAAATTATCGAAAGATAGCATATAGCCGACGCCCTCTTTCACAAAAACAGAGCCATTGTAGGCAAGGTTGATTGTACCCGTCAAATCTAACATATCTGCCTTTTCTCCGCACCACCTCGGAATATCAACCTGCATAGCCTGAGCCGAACAAATAATAGGAAGTCCTATTAAATCGTCTACTTCGATACTGGTCTTGCTTGTCAATGGGTCGTTTTTTTTCATAACAAGACCCCAAGCATTTGTTTCAGGCACTTCGATATAGTTGTACTTTGACAGATTGGGCGGCTCAACAATTACCGCAAAATCTATAAGCCCTCTGTCAAGGCGTTCTACAACCTGTTCTGTGTTTCCACTTGTCAGATGATAGCGAAACAGCGGATAATCCTCTCTAAATTCTTTAATTATGCGTGCCAAATATTTAATTTGGTGAGATTCTGCACATCCGATATGCACCTCGCCGCCTGTGACTGTATCAAGAGCATTAAACTCATCGGTGGTTTTATCAACCATATCCAAAATATCTTCGGCTCGCTTACGCAGCAGCATTCCCTCATCAGTAAGTGTAAGCCCCGCACTTCCACGGCGAAACAACTTTTTACCGAGTTCTTTTTCTAATTCTTTCATTTGCTTTGATAAAGTCGGCTGTGAGATGTGGAGTGTTTCGGCTGCTCTCGACATATTGCCAACTCTTGCAATTTCCAAAAAGTAACGAAGTACACGAATTTCCATAATTAAATTCTCCTGTTTAGATTACTGCTTACATTATATCAAGCTTGTGTTATTCCTGTCAAGAATAACACGATATGATTTATAAGTATTAGACATATCAGGATTGCGTGGATATAATTAAATTACAGGAGGTGCAAATGATTGGCTGAAGCAACGGATACAAAAGGTATTATTTATCAAAACTTAAAAGACGCAGGCTGTGATGATGTACTTACTGAAAAATGTATGTCCTTTTTAGAAAGCGGTGACGCAGGGGATATGCTACCTCTGCTAAAAAAATACAAGCGTAGCTTACTCGGTAAAGTACGAAAGGAACAACAGCAAATTGATTGTCTTGACTATCTGATTTATAAACTTCAAAAAGAAACAATTTAGGAGGCTTTTATTATGATGAACTTTAATTTTAACAACCCCACAAACCTTTATTTCGGCACAGGTGCTTTGAATGAACTTGGCAACCTTGCAATGCCCGGCAAGAAAGCAATGGTACTGATTTCAAACGGCAAATCCACAAAGGTAAACGGCTATCTTGACCGCACCCTTGCACAGCTTGAAAAAGCAGGTGTGCAGACGGCGGTTTTCGATAAGATTATGGAAAATCCCATTCGTGAGGTAATTATGGAGGGTGCCGCTTTTGCAAGAGAAAACGGCTGCGATTTTATTGTTGCTCTCGGCGGCGGTGCGGTGCTTGACAGCTCTGTTGCCATTTCTGCAATGGCAACCAATGACGGCGACCTTTGGGATTATGTTGTCGGCGGTACAGGTAAAGGGCAGCCGCTTGTAAATAAAGGACTTCCCATTGTTACCATTACCACTACCGCAGGAACAGGCTCAGAAATGAATTGTTGGGGTGTTATTTCAAACCTCGAAACAAAGGAAAAAATCGGCTTCGGCAATCCTGTACTTACCCCTGTTTTAGCAATCGTTGACCCTGAACTAATGGTAACAGTACCACCGAAATATACCGCTTTTCAGGGCTTTGACGCATTGTTCCACAACACAGAAGTTATGATGTCAAACGGTGTCAATATTTTGAGTGAAACGATTGCTTTTTCTGCAATCGAAAATATTGCAAAGTATCTGCCCCGTGCTGTAAAAGACGGAAAAGACCTTGAAGCAAGAGAACATATTGCCTACGGTAGCACAATGGCGGGTATTACGATGCAACTTACTTCTACTACTGCACAGCACAGTATGGAACACGCGATGAGTGCATACCACCCTAATCTTCCTCACGGAGCAGGCTTGATTATGATTTCAAAGGCATTTGCAGAGTATTTTATTGAAAAGCACGCTTGCGATGACCAGTTTATCAAAATGGCTAAGGCTATGGGAATAACAAATGCCGATAAACCAGAGGACTTCATCACGGCACTTGTAGTTTTGCAGGAGGCTTGCGGTGTTGCCGACCTAAAAATGAGTGATTACGGTATTGAAAAATCCGAGTATATGACTTTGGCCGTAAACGCCAGAGAAACAATGGGCGGTTTGTTCCTTGCTAATCCTTGTGAACTGAACGATGAGGACTGTGCAGGTATTTTTGAGAAGTCATATAGGTAAACGAGGAACTATTTTATGAATATGCAAGAGGCATTAGAACGTTTAAGAAATGGACAAATGGCGGCAGGCGGCTCAGAACTGCATAGCTTTATGCACCAACTTGCAGAAGAAGCTATGCAGATAACGGCAGAACTGAACGGCGGTTATCACGAAGTGGCGGAAATTCGCCGCCTGTTCTCAAAGCTGATAGGCAAGCCTGTTTCCGATACATTCTCAATGTTTCCACCCTTTTATTCGGAATGTGGAAAAAACATTTTTATTGGTGAAAATGTTTTTATCAACTGCTGCTGCCACTTTCAAGACCACGGCGGTATTTATATCGGTGACGGCTCTCTGATTGGGTCAAATGTTGTTATGGCAACAATTAACCACGGTCAAAATCCGATAAATCGGTCAGACAATTACCCTGCACCTATCCACATAGGCAAAAAGGTATGGATAGGCTCACACGCTACTATTTTGTCGGGTGTAACTATTGGAGATAATTCGATAGTTGCCGCAGGTGCGGTGGTCACAAAAGATGTGCCTGCAAATACGGTGGTAGGCGGTGTACCTGCTAAAACAATCAAAAAAATTTTAGAGGAGTGATAAAAGTATGCTGAGAAAACTATTGTCATTTATTCTTTTGCTTACAATATCCTTTTCTTTAGTGGCTTGCAGTTCAAATAAAACTAATTTGTCTAAAGAACACCAAGACCCTACTTCAAAAGCAGAAGATGTTGAAAGTCTAACACCAACAGAAGGTATTGAAAACAAACCAACGAAGGAGGAGAACAAAGTGTTAGTTGTCTATTTTTCTGCTACAGGTACAACTAAAACATTGGCAGAGTATTCTGCTGACATTTTGGATGCAGATATTTATGAAATTGTGCCAGAAATTCCTTATACAGAAGCAGACTTAGCTTATTATACAGGTGGTCGTGCCGATAAAGAACAAAATGACCCGACTGCTCGCCCCGCTATTTCAGGTAGTGTAAAAAATATGGAACAATACGACACCGTGTTGCTCGGCTATCCGATTTGGCACGGACAGGCACCGAGAATTATCAGTACCTTTTTAGAAAGCTACGATTTTTCGGGAAAAACTATTTTACCATTCTGCACTTCTCATAGTAGTGGAATTGGGTCAAGTGCTGCCGAGCTTCAATCTCTTGCAGAAAATGCTAAATGGCTTGAGGGTAAGCGTTTCTCCGCCGATACCTCGAAGGAAGATATAGCGGCTTGGCTTGAAGGAAATGGGCTACACAAAACTTCTACTGCACAGGTGGGAAAATTCGATTTTGAAAAACATACCGTGCTTCTCAATAGTGGTTACGAAATGCCGATTATGGGGCTTGGAACTTACAGCCTTTCAGACGAGGATTGCTATAATTCCGTAACCACGCTGTTAGAGAATGGTGGTCGTTTGATTGATACTGCCTATATGTATCACAATGAAGCAGCCGTCGGCAAAGCCGTGAGAGAGTCAAGCGTACCGAGGGAGGAAATCTTCGTTATAACAAAACTATATCCCAACCAATTTTCGGATGCCGAGAGTGCCATAGATGAAGCTTTGGAGCGTATGGGACTTGATTATGTGGATATGATGTTACTGCACCACCCCGGTACAGATGATGTAGCCGCATACAAAGCGATGGAACAGGCAGTTAAAGATGGAAAAATTCGCTCTATCGGTTTGTCTAATTGGTATGTGGAAGAATTAGAGGACTTTTTACCACAAGTGAGTATCACACCTGCGTTGATACAAAATGAGATACACCCTTATTATCAGGAAAATGATGTAATTCCGTATATTCAAGAAAAAGGTATCGTGGTACAAGGTTGGTATCCGCTCGGTGGCAGAGGTCATACCGCAGAGCTTTTAGGAGATAATACTATCTCCGCTATTGCAAAGGTACACGGAGTATCGTCCGCACAGGTAATTTTGCGTTGGAATTTACAAAAAGGTGTTATCGTTATTCCAGGCTCAGGTAATCCAGACCATATCAAAGAAAATCTTGACTTGTTCGGCTTTGAGTTGACAGACGAGGAAATGAAACAAATTAACGCACTTGACCGAAACGAAAAGCACGATTGGTATTAAATTTTATGGTTACAAAAACAGAATGGATACTCTGTCCTGTCTGCGGAAGCAAAACCCGACTGCGAATAAGGAAAGATACAGAACTTAAAAATTTCCCCTTATACTGCCCTAAATATAGACAGGAAACACTTATAGAAGTGGAAAATTTTCAAATAACCGTTATCAAAGAGCCAGACGCTTTGGACGCAGAGCCGATGAACAAGTGAGCAATCACAGTTTGTTGGCTCTGTTTTTATAACCATAGCTAGGATAAGCCCACCGAATAAAAAAACGGTGTTTTGGTGGGCTGTCTTGTCACGCCCGAACAGAATGACGATTACCCTCCAGACCCGTTTTTGAGTTTGGAGAGATTTTTTATGTGTTGGTCGGTTTCGGCTACACCGCTGCTTATCAGAAGCAGCAGCTACCTATATAGTATCACGGATAAGTGAGGATAAATCGTTAAAAAAATCCTCGCCTGTGTGTGGTACTCTTATACTTTACAAGTAGAAGTTACAAATCTGCTTTATAGAAACAATTATGATTATTGCCGTAAGGGTTATTGTACCTTTGCGGCTTTCTCTGTTGGTTGTCGTTCCCCACCTCTCAATCTGGATTTTCAAAAAAATTCAGATTGGAGGAAATAAAGAATGGCATATAACCACGGCAAAGAGGAACGCAAGTGGCGTATCTGGAAAGAAGCCGAAGAAAAGATATTAAGGAGCTGCGGTGTACCCGAATGTATCATCGAGCAGCTCCGCACCTATGACCGAGCAGATTTTAATTCTAACAGACGGTTTTATACGCACTCGCAGGAAACAGATACATACCTTGATATGGTTGCGGAAACGGAAAGTCGTATTGAGGTAGATACTGTTTCTGACCTGCTCAATGAAATCGAGAATGAAAATCTATATCAGGCATTGCTCACGGTGGACAAGCGTACCTTACAAATTGTCCTGCTGAAAATGCAGGGCTATTTATTCCCCAAAGGAGATTGCCCCGATTGTCGGATTGACAACAGGTGCTATCTACGCAAGGTTAGACCACCTGCGGAAAAAGCTGAAGCAATTTAAGCGTTAAGGATAATATCGCACTTTCCCACGGGCTATTGGGTGAGAGGTCGGACAAACCTCTCACTCAATTTTTTTCGGGAGGAAAGGACAATGGCGATACCAAAAAGGGCATATATGCTTCAAACGATAGAAACGGAGAACGGAATGAGTTGTTACACCGAGCGATTGCCACCCTGCCAGAAATTCAGAAGCGACGGTTTCTCTTATACTATGAATACGATTTTAATTACTATGAGATTGGAGCAATGGAACATTGCACACCGCAGTCGGTAAGGAAATCCGTTGTGATTGCCAGAGAAAAGATAAAGGCACAGATGAAAGATTATCTCTGTGCCTGATTGTAACCCTCGCCCTTGTGTCTTTGGATATGAGGGCATTTTGTTTAATGCTTTCTAATGGGATAAGAAAAACACACGACAAAATACAGAATTGAAAAAATTTTAACTTTACTGCCCGAGGTGCAAATAACAGAGCTAACACCAATCCTTGTTAATTCACTTATTGAGCGTATTGAAGTCCACAACAACGATAAATCAAGCGGTCATTGCTATGTAAAGGTGGATATTTACTTTACGGCGGTAGGAATGATAGATATTCCTACCGAACAGGAAATCCTTGCTATGATGGAAGAACTACGGGAAAATCCGCAGGACTTCCGCTTCGTAGCATAATGGCAAAAGGAAACGGTGCAACCCCATTTCTGAGGTTACACCGTACCTTACATAAAAACTTCCTTATAGGGCGTTGCCATTGCAACAGCCCCTTTTTTACCTGTTTTTCTGTTACCCGCCCAAATATGCCTTGCGCACCTGTTCATCCTGGCTCAGCGTCTTGGCGTCGCCGGACATCGAGATGCCGCCGGTTTCCAGCACATAGGCGCGATTGGCGATTTCCAGCGCCTTTTTCGCGTTCTGCTCCACCAGGAGCACCGTTACGCCCGACTTGTTGACGTCCTGGATGATGCTGAAAATCTCATTGACCAGCAAGGGAGATAAGCCCATGGACGGCTCATCCAACAGCAGCATTTTCGGGCTTCCCATTAACGCACGGCCGATCGCCAGCATCTGCTGTTCGCCGCCGGAGAGCGTACCGGCAATCTGCTTACGGCGTTCTTTCAAACGCGGCAATCGTTCGAATACTGCCTTATAGTCGGCCTCCACCGCCGCCTTATCCTTGCGGATATACGCACCCATCTCCAGATTTTCCTGCACAGTCATCTTGGCGAAAATCCGGCGGCCTTCCGGCACCTGCGCCAAACCCAACCGGATAATCTTATGCGGCTCCGTGGTGCGCAGATTGTTGCCACAGAAGTCGATGGAACCGCTTTTCACCTTCACCAGCCCGCTGATTGCATGCAGCGTAGTGGTCTTACCCGCGCCGTTTGCACCGATCAGCGTAACAATCTCCCCTTCGTTGACCTCAAAAGAAATGCTTTTAATCGCATGGATGGAGCCATAATATACCTCTAAATCCTTTACGGACAGCATTGCCATATTATTCCCCTCCCAGATAGGCCGCAATGACCTTTGGATTGTTGCGGATTTCTTCCGCGCTGCCTTCCGCGATGATCTTGCCATAGTCCAGCACAAAAATATGCTCGCAGATCCCCATGACAAAGCTCATGTCGTGTTCAATCAGCAAAATAGAAATTTCAAACCGGTCCCGAATAAGCTGGATGGTTTCCATCAGCTCTCTGGTCTCCGTCGGATTCATGCCTGCGGCCGGTTCATCCAACAGCAGCACCTTTGGATTGGTCGCAAGCGCCCGCGCAATTTCCAGCTTGCGCTGCTGGCCGTACGGCAGATTTTTCGCCATATCGTCCGCCTTACCGTCCAGATGGAATACTTTCAGCAAATCGAGCGCCCGCGCCTCCACCTCTTTTTCTTCCCGGCGGTAAGCCGGCGTACGAAAAATGCCAGAGAGAACAGAATATTTCATCTGGAAGTTCATAGCAATCTTGACGTTATCGATCACGGAAATGTCTTTAAATAACCGGATATTCTGGAAGGTGCGGGAAATACCGTTCTGTGTAATCTGATAGGTCTTTTTGCCGACAATACTTTTCCCCTCCAGCTCAATGGAACCTTCCGTGGGAACATAGACGTCGGTCAAAAGGTTGAACATCGTTGTTTTACCGGCGCCGTTCGGCCCGATCAGGCCGACAATCTCCCGCTCACCGATGGAAATCTGCACATCCTCCAGCGCGCGCAGGCCGCCAAACGCGATTCCTAAATTTTTCGTCTCAAGTACAGCCACCTATCACGCCTCCTTTTCCGCATCTGCTTTTTTATGGACCAGTTTTTTGAAAATTCTCGCAATGGAGAATTCATACTGTCCCAAAAGGCCCGAGGGCTTAAACAGCATCACACAGATCAAAATAATAGAATAGATCAGCATGCGGTACTCGGAAAATCCACGCAGCGCTTCCGGCAGCAGCGTCAAAACCACCGCCGCAATGACGGAACCGGTGATGGAACCCATGCCGCCCAAAACCACCATGATCAGGATTTCAACGGAATAGTTAAAATTAAACTTGCTGGGGTCCAGCACGCCGATATGATGCGCATACAGTCCGCCCGCCACGCCGGCAAAGAACGCCGCCATGACAAACGCCAGCAGCTTATAATAGGTCGTGTTGATACCCGCCGCCTCCGCCGCGATTTCATCCTCACGAATGGCAATCACCGCACGGCCATGACGGGAATGAATGAAGGCAAAAATAATACCGACCGTTAAAATCGCCAGGATAAATACATAAGTAAAGGTCGTCAGCAGAGGAATCCCGGATAAACCCGCCGCACCGCCTGTAAACGGCACCGCCAAAATCAGTACGCGGATGATTTCGCCAAAGCCCAGCGTCAGGATCGCCAGATAGTCGCCCTTCAGGCGCAGGGCCGGCACACCGATAATAACGCCAAATACCACAGCCACCAGGCCGCCCACCAACAGGGCGATGGGAAAGCTGATGATCTGCGGTAAACCGGAATACATGGTGAACAGCGACGCCGCATAGGCGCCCACGCTCATAAAGCCCGCGTGACCCAGCACCAGCTGTCCCAAAAATCCGGTGGCAAGGTTCAGGCTGACCGCCAGAATGACATTGATGCACACCATGGTCAGGATTCCCGAGTAATACGGGTTGATGACATTGGTGGAAATCAGTACGGAAAGAACTACATAAAGGGCCAGCACCAGCACCAGAATGATCACGTTGGGTATCCACTTTTTCGTTTTCATGACGCCGCCCCCTTTATACCTTTTCTCTCGTGTTCTTGCCAAACAAGCCCGCGGGCTTAACCAACAGAACAAGAATCAGGATGCCGAATACAATTGCATCCGTGATCTGCGAACCGCCTGCCGCCGTGGTCAGGCTCTCCGCCACACCCAGGATATACCCGCCGAGCATCGCGCCCGGAATACTGCCGATGCCGCCCAGCACCGCCGCAACAAAAGCCTTCAGGCCCAACATACCGCCCATGTACGGGGTAATCTGGTGGAAGGTATTGCAATACAGCACCGCACCGACAGCCGCCAGCGCAGAGCCGACGCCAAACGTAAATGCAATGGTGGAATTCGTACTGATTCCCATCAGCTTGGCCGCGCCCGCGTCCTCACTGGTCGCGCGCATCGCCTTACCAATCTTCGTCTTATTTACCAACAGCTGCAGCGCAATCATCATCACAACGGACGTGCCAATATTCAGCAGCGTGTTGGAGCTGACCTGCAGCGCTCCGAGCTCCAGCATGCCGTTGGGAAACATCGCCGGCATGGATTTTGCACTGGAAGAAAACAGAAGCTGCGACAAATTTTGCAGAAAAATACTGACGCCGATCGCCGTGATCAACAGGGAAATGCGCGGCGCGCCTTTTTTCAAAAGCCGGCTGTAGGCCAGCTTTTCAATCAAAACACCCGCAATACCGCAGAACAGGATGGAAATCAGAACCGCCGCCCAAAGCGGCACGCCCGCCGTCACCAAACCGACATATGTCACATATGCGCCAACCATGATGATATCGCCATGTGCAAAGTTGATCAACTGCACAATACCGTAAACCATACTGTAACCCAGCGCTACAAGGGCGTAAATGCTGCCGATGCCCAAGCCGTTGAGTACCTGCGTCAAAATATCCATGACCGCCCCTCCCTCAGTCTAATAACCGGAAAAGAGGGTGACCTGCATCGCCCTCTTTTCCAATTATACATTCTGTTTTATAAAGCTAACTTATTTCTCATAGTATTCAACAAATTGATATGCGCCATCCTGAATCTGTGTAATTGCGGCACTCTTGATCGGGTTGCGATTTTCGTCGAACACCATGTGACCAGTGAGGCCGGTGAAATCGATCTCCGCCAACGCCTTTGTAACTGCCGCGGAATCGGTGGAACCTGCGTTGGTAATGGCTTGCGCCAGCATCATCATCGCGTCATAGCCCAGAACGGCAAATTGGCTTGCTTCGTTTCCATAAAGTTCTTTATACTTCTTCAGGAATTCCTGCATCTTGGGATCGTCGCTCTGCGCGGAATACTGACTGCAGAAATACGCGCCGTTAACCGCATCCATATTGCTCGCGTCCACCTGACCGGTAACGCCGTCCCAACCGTCCGCACCAAGGAACTGCGCGGTGATCCCCAACTCTTTTGCCTGCACGGCGATCAGCGCAACATCCTGATAATAGACCGGAAGAAAAATGACGTCGGGGTTTTTGCTCTTGATATTGGTCAGCTGTGCTTTGAAGTCCACTGTACCTTTGCTGTAACCCTCTACCTGCACAACCTCCAGGCCCAAATCCTTTGCGGAGGCCTCAAAAGATTCATATAAACCCTTGGAATAGTCGTCGGAAATATCATAGATGACAGCCGCCGTCTTTTTACCCAGCTTCTTCGCCGCATAAGACGCCATCAATTCGCCCTGGAACGGATCGATAAAGCAGGCGCGGAAAATATTTTCTCCGGTTGCGGTAATGTTTTCCGCTGTGCCGGAAGCAGTAATCATGGGGATTTTGTCTTTGACTGCCTGCTGTGCGACCGCCAATGTCGGCTTGGAAGTAACGTCGCCAATGATTGCCACCACTTTATCGCTCTGCACCAACTTATTGTAGGCGTTCACCGCTTCCGTAGCATCGCCTTTTTCGTCATAAACAATGTAATTAATATCTCTGCCAAGTATGCCGCCATTTGAATTGAGCTCATGAATCGCCATCTGCACGCCGTTATCCACGGCAATACCATAAACGGAAACATCGCCTGTCAGGGGCGCCAACCCGCCGATTTTGATATCGCCGTCATCGGAACCGCCGTTGCCTGCTCCTCCCTGATCGCCGCCGCAGCCCGTCACCGCGGTCAACATCATTGCCGCTGCCAAAAACATTGCCAGTAAACGCTTTTTCATGTTCTTACCTCCAAAATTTATTTTGGATCAAACCGTCCGCGGACCACCCGCATCATATAAAAACAGCCGTATGTCCCGCATGTCCGCTGACAGGCGCGTCACAATTTGCAGATTTCTGTAAATTGTCAATTACCAGCGGCACATTTATGTCCACACGGCATCCGTTCGATCCATTGGAATCCTTATTATTAAAAATTATACTACGCGCCTACTCAATTTGCAATATGAAAATCGGAATGATGCGCCGATTCCCGACAGAATCAGCGCACTGCCGCGCTCGCCGCACTGTTAAACATTGGCCCATACAAAATCTTGCATAGGAAGCCTATTTTCCCTTCACTTCTTTTGAGCTTGCAGCACGTTACTCTGTTAAAATAGAAATATACCTGTAGAACCGCTTTTTACAGGTATACAGCAAAAAGGCGCCCCGCATATGCAGGGCGCCTTGATGTTGATGAAACCTGTTAAAATTATGCCTTTGTGCAATACATGAAGAACTTGTAGCCGAGCGGAGAATCCCAATAGCCGTTAATGGTATCTCTCTTCAGGAACGTATCAGCATAGTAGAAGATCGGAGCGCCGGGCATATTTTCCGCCCAAACGTCTTCCGCTTCATGGAGCAGTGCAAAGCGCTTATCTGCATCCGGTTCCGCCTTCGCCTGATCAATCAGCTTATCAAAGTCAGCATTTTTCCAATGGCAGTCGTTGTTGCCGTTGTCGCTCTTGAAGATTTCCAGGAAGGTAAGCGGATCATCGTAGTCTGCAATCCAGCCGTCACGGGCAACTTCAAACGTACCTGCCGGGCGGGTTGCCAGGAATACGTTCCACTCCTGCTGTGCAATCTTGCACTCGATGCCGAGATTTTCTTTCCACATGTTCTGCAGTGCCTCTGCAATGCCGAGGTGCAGGGTCGCGGTATTGGTGGTGTACTCAAAGGTCGGGAAGCCTTTGCCGTCCGGATAGCCGGCGTCGGCAAGCAGCTGCTTCGCTTCCGCGACATTCTTCTCATAATCTTCCGGTTTGATGGAATAGTAGTCGCCGCCGTTCTCACGGAAGCTCTTATCGTTTTCAGAAACCTTTGCTGCAACGATTGCGGAAGCCGGGAGCTCGCCCTGCTTGGAGACGGTTTCAACGATGTAGTTGCGGTCGATCGCCAGGGACAGCGCTTTTCTGACTCTCGGATCGTCAAACGGCTTCTTCTCCGTCTGGAATGCCAGATAATAGGTGCCGATCTCGTTGATGGTGCCGAACTCCGGACGCTGCTTCAGCGCGTCGATCTCGTCGATCGGAAGCTGGAATACATAGTCGAGTTCGCCGTTGTCATACGCAGCCATCTTCGCATTGTCATCCTCCAGGAGGACAAAGTTGATCGCGCTGTTGGTAACCTTGTCAGCGTCGTAGTAGTAGGGGTTCTTCACATAGGTGATGCTTTCCTTGTGCTTCCACTCTTTGAGCATCATCGGGCCGTTGCCGATGAAGGTAGCAGCGTCCTGTGTCCAACCGTCGTTGCCTTCTACAACATCCTTGCGAACCGGATAATAAATCGGGAATGCAAGAAGCTTATCAAAGTAGGGGCAGGGAGCTGCCAGCTTGATCTGCATGTTTCTGTCGTCAACCTTGGTGACGCCCAGGGTGGACGGATCCGCTTTGCCCTGATAGACGTCCGCGCCGCCTTCGATCACATCGAAGAGGTTTGCATAGTCGGAAGCGGTCTCCGGGGAAGCCGCACGCTGCCAGGAGAAGATAAAGTCGTCAACCGTGACGTCTTTGCCGTCGGACCATTTGATGTCGTCGCGCAGGGTGATGTCCCAGGTAAGGCCGTCTTCGCTGACTTCCACTTTTTCCGCCTGGCCAGGAACCGCTTCGTTCTCGCTGTTAAACTTGTAGATACCCTCAAATGCATGGATCGCATAGCAGGCGCCGTCCACAGACTTATTCAGTGCCGGATCAAGCGTCTCGGGCTCCGGACCGATGCAGGCGTTGATGTCTGCAGCCTCAACCGGCTGGCCGCCGTCTGTGCTGGCATCCGGGTTCTTACTTCCGGCTTCCTCGCCGGTGGGAGCTCCGCCGCAGCCGACGAAGGTGGTAGCAAGCATGGCCACTGCCAAGATGGTTGCAAGTATCTTCTTCATTAAGTATCCCTCCATTTTAATTTTGGATAGTTCTATTTTAATCCACTGAAGCGCAGATTAAAACCCTAAGAAGCACAGGAATTTTACCAAAAAACAAGGTAAAATTTGTCATACCTGTCCAATTCGGTGACACGCTGCATAATGTCCGCCGCCATAATCCTTAAACTCCGGCACTTCCATCGCACATTGCTCTGTTGCATAGGGGCAACGGGTGCGGAAGCGGCAGCCGGACGGCGGATTGACCGGGCTGGGTACGTCGCCCTCCAGAACAATACGCTTTTTCTCGCGGCTGACCTTCGGGTCCGGAATCGGGATTGCAGAAAGCAGGGATCGCGTATAAGGATGCAAGGGGTTCTTGTACAGCTCCGCGCTTTCCGCCAACTCAACCAGTTTTCCAAGGTACATCACGCCGATGCGGTTACTGATGTGCTTGACAATAGCCAGGTCATGCGCAATAAACAGGTAGGTCAGTCCCAGTTCCTGCTGCAGGTCTTCAAACATGTTGACCACCTGCGCCTGAATGGAAACGTCCAACGCGGAAATCGGCTCGTCACAGACAATGAACTCCGGATTGACCGCAAGCGCGCGCGCAATGCCGATTCTCTGCCGCTGGCCGCCGGAGAATTCATGGGGATAGCGGTTTGCATGCTCGGAGTTCAGGCCTACACGCTCCAGAAGGGACATGATCATGTCGTGGCGTTCTTTCTTGCTGCCCGCAAGCTTGTGAATGTCGATCGGTTCACCGACAATATCGCCGACGGTCATACGGGCGTCCAACGACGCATAGGGGTCCTGGAAGACGATCTGCATCTTTTTGCGGTACGGTGCAAAATTAACGTGCGTGATATCCTCGCCGCGGTAGATAATTTTGCCGTCCGTCGGTTCATAGAGGCGCAGAATGGTACGTCCTGTCGTAGTCTTTCCGCAGCCGGACTCCCCAACCAGGCCAAAGGTCTCTCCTTCGTCAATATGGAAATTAACGTCGTCTACAGCCTGTACAAAGGTCTTCTGAAACATTTTTCCCTTGACCGGGAAGTATTGTTGGAGGTGCTGCACTTCCAAAAGTTTTTCAGGCATCGTGCTTCCCTCCTTGCGTCTTCTCAAACTCATCCTTCTGAATCAACCAGCATGCGCTGACATGGCCCTCGGAAACCTCCGTATACGGCGGCATTTCGCGCAGGCAAATCTTCATGCACTTGTCACAGCGGGAGGCAAACGGACAGCCCGCCGGCAGATTCAACAGGTCGACCGGGGTTCCCTCAATCGGAATCAAACGCTCATGCGTGTCTTCGTTAATCTTCGGGATCGATTTCAGCAAACCGACGGTATACTGGTGTTTCGGGTTATAGAAAATATCGTCCGTTTTACCGATTTCCACAATTTTGCCCGCATACATGACTGCGATGCGGTCGCACACATCCGATACGACGCCCAGATCATGGGTGATGATGATAATGGACATGTTGATTTTCTTTTTGAGCTCCACCATCAGCTCCAGAATCTGTGCCTGGATCGTTACGTCTAACGCGGTGGTTGGTTCGTCTGCGATCAAAAGTTTCGGCTCGCAGGCCAACGCCATGGCAATCATGACTCTCTGCCGCATGCCGCCGGAAAACTCATGGGGATATTGCTTCATTCGCTTTTCCGGTTCGTTCATGCCAACCAGGCCCAGCAACTCGATCGCGCGTTCCTCGCATTGCTTTTTTGTCTTATCGGTATGCAGGCGGAGCATCTCCGTCAGCTGGTTGCCAATGGTATAAACCGGATTCAAAGAGGTCATCGGGTCCTGGAAGATAATGCTGACTTCACTGCCGCGCATCTTACGGAATTCCTTCTCCGTCATCTTCTCGACCTCGTGGCCGTTAAAATTGATACTTCCGCCTACAATTTTACCGGGATCGGCAATAATTCCCATCAGGGAATAGGCGGACACGCTTTTGCCGCTTCCGGATTCTCCAACAATTCCAAGCACCTCGCCGTGCTCCATGGTATACGTCACGCTAGTGACCGCTTTTACCTCGCCGGCTGGTGTAAAAAAGGAAACATGGAGATCTTTTATATCGAGCAATACATCAGAATTTGTATTCATGTTAAAAATCTCCTATTATTTCTTCATCTTCGGGTCAAACGCATCCCGCAGGCCGTCACCAAACAGATTAAACGCCAGAATGATGATGCTGATGGCGACTGCCGGGACGAACAGGCGATACGGATAGGAAGCGATACTGTTGATCGCGTCCGCCGCCAGTGAACCAAGGCTCGCCATGGGAGCAGCGACACCGAGTCCCAAGAAGCTCAGAAAGGCTTCCGTAAATATGGCAGAAGGAATTTGCAGCGTCGTGGTGACGATCAAAGTACCGATGCAGTTCGGCAGAAGATGCTTGCGGATAATCCTGCCGTTGCTGGCGCCCAGCGCCCGCGCCGCCGTGACAAATTCCTGTTCTTTCAAAGTCATGATCTGGCCGCGCACAATACGGGCCATGCTTACCCAGTAAAGCAAACTGAAGGTAATAAAGATACTGATTAATCCGACGCCCACACGGTTCAATCCGTCAAAGATTGAACTGCTGTCAAACAGCGCCTGCAAGGGCGCCTTTAACGTAACCTGTAATAGAATGATAATCAAAATATCGGGGACCGAATAGATGATATCCACGATACGCATCATAATCAAGTCCACTTTGCCGCCAAAATAACCGGCGACAGAACCATAGATGGAACCGATCAGCAAGACCAGCGCACTGGCCACCAGGCCAACCAGAAGCGAAACGCGCGCACCGGTGAGCACACGGATTCCCAAATCACGGCCCAGCTTATCCGTTCCAAAGATATGCGGGAATACATCCTCGCCCGCGTCGATCCTGGCCTGTTCCGCCTGCGAATACTGCATCGGCCACAGGTTTTCACTTCCGCGGACCATCTGGTCATAGTCATAGGGATAAAAATTCGGCACAATGAACGCGAGAATCATAACCAAAATAATGACAACAAAGGCAACCATCGCCACCTTATTTTTAGAAAAACGTTTGAGCGCATCCTTCCAGAACGTGGTGCTCTCCCGCATAATGTCCAGCTGCTGCTTCTCATCTTCGCTTGCGGGGAGAAAATCGTCCGCGTCCAGATGAAAGCTCAACGGGTTCTTCTTCAGCTTCATGTCTTCCATAAAAAACGTTCTCTCCCTTCTTATTTCAATTTGATGCGCGGATCCACAACTTTATAGAGGATGTCCACAACAACATTCATCAGTACGAGCAGAGTCGCAAGAAAAATCGTGGTGCTCATCACCATTGGGTAATCACGGCCGGTGATGCAGTTGATAAATTCACGGCCCAGTCCAGGTATGTTGAAAATCTTTTCAACAACAAAACTGCCGGACACTGTATAAGCGAGCAGCGGACCTGCATAGGTAATTACCGGAATGATCGCGTTGCGAAGCGCGTGCTTAAACAACATGCTGAATTTGCTGACGCCTTTCGCCCGCGCCGTGCGGATATAGTCCTGATTGAGTGCATCCAGCATGCTGGAACGCATCAGACGGGTGATATATGCCATTGGGTAGAACGCTAATGTAAAGACAGGCAAAATATAATGCATCGGCGTCGACAAGCCCATGGTTGGCAGCCATTTTAACTCCACACCGAAAATACGCATCAGGGTTGACGCCACCACAAAGCTTGGTACGGCGATACCCAATGTGGAAACCACCATGATCAGCTGGTCGCCCCATTTCCCGCGCAGCCTCGCCGCCAGAGAGCCCAAAGCTGTTCCCGCAACGATCGCCAGTAAAATGGAGATACCGCCCAACTTTGCGGACGTCGGGAACGTGGAAAAGATGATGTCGTTTGCGGTTCTTCCCTTTTGCTTCAGGGAAAGACCCAGGTCGCCCTGCAACAGCCCGCTCATATAATTGATATACTGCTGGGGCTTGGACACATTTAAGCCGTACTTGGCCTCCAACGCGGCCTGCGTAGCCGGCGTCACCGCTTTTTCACTCATAAACGGACCACCGGGAATCAGGTTCATCAGAGTAAATGTGATGACGGAGATCAGAAAAATGGTCAAAAGTGCGTAGCCAATACGCTTGCATACATATTTAGTCAATGCTTTGCCACTCCTTAACTGTTTTTTTGCATTTTCTTCCCTCTGTAAAATCAAAATTCCATCTCTGTCAAAGACCGTAGGGTTCTGCGTCTTGCCATGACATAAACCCACCCGCAACCATTCTGTACAAGACGACGATGTAAAACAAAGCATATCTTACAGAAAATATGTCGAAAAATGGAATAAAATATTAACATTTTTATATTGTAACATAGATACAAACGCAATTCAATAGGAATTGATTGCTATAATACCAAATAGGGCACCTCCATCCTCGGACGTACCCTATCAATGGTTACCATTATACCAAGCACGTCTCTGTTTTGCAAGATGCAAATGATGGATTTTCATAATCATAAATAATATATTCACAAACTCTGGAAAAGCAGTGCGTTTTTCCAAAAATCATTGTCTGCGTAAAAATAATTTGCAGGATAATTTTAGAAAACTTGCAAATAGTCGCTTTATATTTCTAAAATAAACATTATCAGGGCATTATTTGTCACTGAAAGCTTTGCATTATTTATCAGAGTCAATGCAAAGCGTATATTTCTGAATCGAGATGTAAAATATTTTATCATAGCTGATCATCCAAACAATTCCAATTATGCAGGAAAATCAAAAAAATGTATATACAATTTGTATTTTAGACTTCAATTATACAAATACTTATTGTGACTGAAAATAGTATGAAAACAGGTCCCTGAAAGAATTCCTTCCAAGGACCTGTTCATATTTTCTTATTTCTTTTTATAGGTCATAACCGTCGTCTGTCCCGCCGTGACGTCCCCGGTAATGGCGTCAAAACTCTTCAGGTCGTCCAGATTGGTAATGATGCAGGGAGAAATTGTCTGGAAACCCTTTGCGGAGATTGCGTCAATATCCATATCCATCAGTTTATCACCCACAGAAACATGGTCTCCCACTTTAACATGGCAGGTAAAACCCTCTCCGTTCAGCTTAACTGTATCAATTCCCAGATGCACAAGCACCTCTACGCCGTCGTCCGTCTCGATGCCGAGCGCATGGAAGGTATGCGCCACCTGCGCAATGGTACCGGAAACCGGGGAAAGCACCGTATTGCTGGACGGAATCACAGCGATGCCGTCTCCCAAGACCTTTCCGGAAAACACCGGATCCGGCACCTCTGTAATCGGCACAGCCTTACCTGTCTGCGGCGCCATCATTTTGCTTTCTTTTTTACCAAACAGTCCCATACTAAATACCTCCTATTTGTCTTTCAATATCTTTCCAACAATCCAAAAGGTTATCCATGTGAAAACAGCAGCCCCCCTTGTTCGCATGAGGGGGACTGCTGTGCATCAAAGAGCCAATCCGGCTCCTTTCCTATCTTACAGGAATTTCTTCATCGCATCGACAAGGGCTTCCGCCTTTGTGCCAACAATAACCTGTGTAACCTGATCGCCAGCCTTCATAACGCCGGAAGCGCCCAGTGCCTTAAAGGTTTTTTCTTCGATCTTCTTGTTGCTGACAAGAACCAGACGAATGCGGGTAATGCAGGACTCGATCTCTTTGATGTTCTCTTTGCCGCCAAGAGCCTCTATGTACTTTTTGGCAAGGCCGTCATAGCCCTGGTCTTTGACCAGTTTGGAGAAGCCTTCTGCTTCTTCATCGTCGTCATCCTCACGGCCCGGAGTCTTGAGGTTGAACTTGACGATGCAGAAACGGAAAATGACATAATACAGAACGCCGACTACCAGGCCGATCGGAATCAGCATCCACGGATTCTGCGCAAGCGGCACCCAGGAACTGAAGAACAGATCTGCAAAACCTGCGCTGAAATTAAAGCCTGCACGTACCGGCAGAGCTGCAACAACCGCCATGGAAATACCGGTCAGAATCGCATGAACCACATACAGAGCCGGTGCAAGGAACATGAATGCGAATTCCAACGGCTCGGTAACGCCGCTGACGAATGCGCACAGTGCGCCGGAGAAGAGAAGACCGCCGGCAATGCTCTTCTTGCTGGGCTTCGCAGTGTGATACATTGCCAAAGCAGCAGCCGGAAGACCAAACATCATGACCGGGAAGAAACCGGACATATACATACCAGTGACGCCATATTCGCCGGTGCCGCCCCAGAAGTTTCCAAGGTCATTGATGCCGGCAACGTCAAACCAGAATACGGAGTTCAACGCATGGTGCAGACCAACCGGGATCAGCAGTCTGTTGAAGAAGCCATAGATACCGGCTCCAACTGCACCCAGGCTGATGATGGACTTACCAAGCGCTACCAGCGCGTTGTAAACCACCGGCCATACGAAGAAGAGGATCAATGCCAAAACAATGCTGAACAGCGCGGTAACGATTGCGACAGAACGCTTGCCGCTGAAGAAGGACAGCGCCTCCGGCAGCTTGGTGTTCTTAAACTTGTTGTAGCAGATTGCGCCAACAACGCCGCACAGGATACCGATAAACTGGTTGTTTACTTTGCTGAACGCCGCGTCGGCTTCGCCGCCGATCAGAACGCCGACAACGCCGGGGCTCAGGATCTGCTGAACCATCAGCCAGGAAACCAGACCAGCGAGAGCAGATGTGCCTTCATGATCATCACTCAAACCAATTGCAACACCAATTGCGAACAGGATCGGCATGTTGTCGATAATTGCGCCGCCGGCTTTCACCAGGAAGAACGCAATCGGGTTGGGATCGCCTACACCGGACATAACAGAAGAACTGATCATGTAACCAATGCCCATCAGGATACCTGCTGCAGGCAAGCAGGCGATTGGAAGCATCAAAGCTTTACCTAGCTTTTGAAGCTTTGCAAGGACTTTTTGCATAAGTTTTACCTCCTCAATAAAATGAATTTAATATCAAACCAGGCCGGAGCCTGGTTTTCGACTTAATCCAGCTGCTGCACCGTCTTACGCAGCTCTAATACCGCAGACGGCGTAACGGAAAGCTCATCCACGCCGATTTCCAAATAAAATTTGGTCAACGCCGTATCTGCCGCGGATTCTCCGCAGATTCCAATCCAGATACCGGCCTTCTTCGCGTTCTCCACAGACATTTGAATCATGCGGAGCACCGCGGGATGGCGCGGGTCGTACATCTCGGATATGGAGGGATTCATGCGGTCTACCGCGAGGGTGTACTGCGTCAGATCGTTGGTGCCGATACTGAAGAAATCCACCTCTTTTGCAAGCAGGTCGCTCAGCACCGCCGACGCGGGCGTTTCAATCATAATACCCAATTCAAAATCGGGCGCAAACGCAATCTTTTCTTCTTCCAATTCGTGTTTAACCTGTTCCACCATACCTTTGATTTCCTGTACCTGCTCCACCGATGTGATCATCGGGAACATGATGGCCAGCTTACCAAAGGCGGAGGCGCGAAGCAGGGCGCGGAGCTGTGTGACAAACAACTCTTTTCGATCCAGGCTGATGCGGATCGCACGATAACCCATAGCCGGGTTCTCTTCCTTGGGGATGTTCAGGTAAGGCACCTGTTTATCCGCGCCCAAATCCAGCGTACGGATAATGACGCGCTTCCCGTCCATCTTCTCCAGGACCGTCTTGTAAGCTTCAAACTGCTGTTCTTCCGTCGGGAAATCGTCGCTTTCCATGTAAAGGAACTCACTGCGGAACAGGCCGACGCCGTCCGCGTCGTTTTCCAAGACCATTTCGACGTCGCTCGGATGGCCGATATTGGCGTTGATCTCAATTTCCGCGCCGCTTTTGGTAACGGCTTTGGTTCCCTTCAACTGCTGCAGCTCCTGCTGATGCTGTAAGAACTGCTCTCTCTTTTGCTCATAAGCCTTCAGAGTAGCTTCGTCCGGGTCAATGACAATCGTACCCTCGCTGCCGTCCACAATGGTCACCACGCCGTTCTGAAGGGCCGCAAAACTATCGCACAGGCCAACCACTGCGGGAATTCCCATTGTGCGCGCCAGAATGGCGGAATGGGAGCTTTTAGAGCCCTGCTCTGTCACAAAGGCCAGAACCATACTTTTGTCCATCTGAACCGTCTCGCTGGGCATTAAATCGGACGCCGCGACGATCGCTTCTGTTTTAAGACTGTCCAGTCCGCTTTCCAGTTCGGGATTCAAGCATCCCAAAACCCTCTTGGATATATCTATGACGTCCGCGCTGCGGGCTTTCATATATTCGTCGTCCATCTGCGCAAACATTTCAGAGAACTGTTGCGCGGCCTTCCAAACGGCATATTCCGCGTTAACCTTCTCATCTTTGATGCAGTCCTGAATCGCATCGAAGAAATCGTCGTCCTGCAGCATCATGATGTGGATCTGGAAGATCATCGAGTTTTCTTCTCCCACGCGCTTCAGAGCTTTTAAATAAATTTTGTTCAGCTCCTTGACCGCTTCTTCTTTTGCGGCGTCCACGCGTTCCAATTCCTTCTCCACATCTGTAATGGACTGCTTGCTGATTTTATCGTCAAGTTTCACACATAATTTTAATTTTCCAATTGCCACGCCTTTTGAGGCGGCAATTCCTTTTATGGTATTCACATCGCTCACCACTTTCTATCCGTTTTCACGGTCCATGCAACAACTGTGAACATTCTGTTAATGTAATATTTATATTAAGGCTTTTTCATGAAATTGTCAATATGTTTCAAAAAAAAGCAGACGTATTGGTAAATCTTGTCCATTTTCGTACAAAATGCCTTGCCATCCATGGCGCTCCATCCATAAAATGACAAAAAAAGCATTGATCAAACAAAAACCGTCAATCAAATCGAACGCCGGATAATGGAAATGCGCGTTTTTCCTATCATATTTTGTTTATGAATCGTCACATTGTACAAATGCCTGCATTTTACCATTGATTAGCGCATCCACATATTGCCGAAAAAATTTAAAAAGAAATGGCGGCCCAAGCTTTCGCTTGAACCGCCACTCTAATAAACACGGCCGTTATACAGTCATGTTCGATTGTTTAAAAGGTTCTTATTTCACAGTAACTGTGCAAACCTTCACGCCATTGACATAGACGCCGGTGCTCTGGCCAGCAACGTTCTGCGCATAAACTGCGAAGTAGTAATCGTTGCCGTCGATCTTGCCAGCCTGGGTCTTCAGAACATCGCCATTACCAACGGTAAAGGACGGAGCTGCCGGAGCAGTGATCTTGAAGACATAGCGGCTGCCAGCGGTCAGGTCAAAGTCAACAGTAGTATCGGAGGTAACAACCGGAGCTGTAACCTTGATGACAAACAGCTTGGTAGCAACCTGGCCAGGAACAGTCGCGTACACACCAGCGGTGGTGCCGACAGCGCCCGTAGCCTTAATAGTGTAAGTTGCCTGCGCGTTCGCAAACGGAGTCTTTACAGCGTGAACCGCAACATCAGCAGTGCCGATGGTTACCGGAGCCTCAATAGAGGAGTTCACAACGAAGTCCTTGGTGGAGCCCTGCGGAACCTCTACGATGCCGGAGAGATCGCTGGAAACCGGAACTTCCTTAATCGCGTTTACGGTGCACTTAGCGGAATCATAATCTTCCAGAGCGTCGCCATCTTTGTCAACAACAGTTGCATAGAGATCGAAGCTGTTGGAGGTTGCATAAACATCGTCATAATCCTTGACAGCGATGTTCAGAGTTGCGCCATCTGCAGTGATATCAAAGATATCCTTGTCAGCGTCGCTGAAATCCCAAACAACGGAAGCGCCAGTCGGCAGAGAGGTGCTTGCCGGATAATTGGAAACAGTAACGGTATTGGAGAAGCCCTTAGCAATCGTGACCTCAGATTTATCCAAAGCAACGCCTGCAAAGGAAACGCTCTTTACGAGGAAGGAATCTGTGTCCTTATCAACAGACTTCTTCTCCATCTTAAAGCCGATACCCTCGAAGGAATCTACATCAGCTGCATCTTTAGCCGCTGTGAAAGCAACATCGCCAACATTGACATTTGCACCAGCCAGTCTGAGTTTCACACTACCAGAAACGCCATCTGTGATGTGCAGTTTGCCAGCCGGAACAATCAGTTTACCATCGCCAGAAAGGCTCTCAACAGTCACAGAATCTTTGAACTCAATGGAACCATCTTCAGCAATATCCAGTGTATCCATGTTGGAAGCACCTTCAACTACAACGGTGGAATCTTCATCAACTGTAACATCACCAGCATTTACAATGCTCGGCAACTTGCCTTCAAAGCTCTCAAAGTTTACAGCACCTTCATAAGCGCAGTCCAATTTGCCAATTTCAATACCGCTGTCGGACAAAGTCAACTCGCCATCGTCCTTCAGAACAACATTAGCAATCTGAATCTTTGCATCGTCGCTGTCCTTCTCAACCTTCAGCTTCTTCGCTTCAATTGTACCGGAGATAACGGTATTAATATCATCATCTTCCGCATTGATGGTAACACCATCATCACTATCATTTGTGATATTGCCGCTTACAGTACCACCCTTAATCTCGATCGCACCGTCCGCCTCAACAGATGTTACACGGCCTTCGGTCATGTCGAAGTCGCCCAGAATATCGATTGCACCAGCAGTAGCACCCTCACTAATGGAAACATCAGTTACATCGCTGATATCGCCAACCTTCGTTTTCTCAGTAGTTGTAACCGAAACAGTAACTCCAGCAGGCTTATCGCTTGTGATCGCGCCAACACTAACATTTTCGCCCAAGCCGATAACCATCTTCTTGGCCTCACCTGTACCTGCTGCAGACGCAAGAACATTAATGTCATAGCCGGAAACATTAACTCCGTCCATGTCGCCCCAGAACTCGACCTGCTCAGCCTTCTCTCCGGTTGCATAAACCGGTTTGCTGGCATTGCCATCTTTATCATACTCAACGCTGGTCTTTACACCATCGCCGCCAATAGTTGTTTTACTATTGTTTTTCTCAACACTTACTGCACCAAAGATATCGATCTTCTTCTGAATCGAAGCAGTGGTAGAGTCTTCTGTTGTATTGAACTTATCCTTGCTCTTGCTCTTAATGTTGAGCTTCATGGTACCATAACTCTTGCCCACATTGCGGATTGCAACAACAGCTTCGTTATCAATAGCAGCCAACTCTGCATCCGGTGTGCCTTCAAGCTTGGCAACATCTCTCTTAGTAAGAACTTCGAAGCGATTATTACTCGGAGCCTCAACGCGAAGATCATCGCCATCGCCATTAATGTCGGTTACCTGATAATTAGCAACCAGACCGTCGCCAGCGTAAGCCTCGTAAACAGCTACATCTTTCCAAGACTGATCATTGAAAGAAATGTCAAGACTCGGAACCTGCTTACCAGCTTTACCTTCCGGAACACCCTTGATGCCTACGAACAGCGTACCATTCTTGACAACATGAATAGTAATCTCCTTCTGGCCCTTCAGAGTAATGTCTTTGTCGTCACGAGTAATCGTCGCTTCACCGTAAACCATAATGGTCTCAGTACCGGTCTTGTCACTCTTAACCTTTGCTTCGCCATCTTTATTGATGGACAGCAGGCTGTCGCCCTTAGCATGGCGGAAAGAAAGGTCATCGGTCTCGACTTCAACATCCTTTTCTGCTTTATCAGCAGTCGTCAACGTCATGCCACCGATCAGTTCCTTCAGATCAAACAGATTCGTATTCTGGTTTTTGGGATCCTTTACCAGAGTAATCTCATCTTCAGAATCAAAGTTAGAATACTTACCGCCGCCTGTGAAGCTTGCACTACCAGCCTTCTCTGTCTTAGAAGCAGCGAAAGCAAATGTTCCCGAAAAGCTGGAGGTAATCAGCGCCATTGCGAGCACTGTAGCCAGAGCTTTTCCTGTAATTTTTCTCATCCTTTGTGTCCTCCTTAAAATCGTCGTGTGCGTTTTGAAACGCAATACTTAAAAAACAACATATTGAAAAGTCACGGACGTTAACAGGATGGCCCCTGACGAAGATGCATCCGCTGTGTCCTTCCAGATGGCGCTAGAACAACACGAATCAAACACATCTCTCATATGTTTACTTGGATTATAAGATATTTGTTTCGCAATGTCAAGTGCGTAAAATACAATATTTTTTCATTTATCAGCCGAAAAAGCCGCATCAGCGCTGGCTTTCTGCCGTTTTGGCAGCATTTCCATTAAAATATTGGCAGAGCTGCCATCGCACGCCAGTCACTATTCCGCCGCCGGTTCCACGGGAAATTCATCACACAAGCAGGAGCGCTCGCCTGTGTGGGTGATTACATAAATACCACACGGCGCGCTTCCCTTGCGGTTCTGGCAGCGCGGACATTTGATCGTCAGCCCCGCGCCCTGCGGAAGCTCATAGCAGCAGGCCAGACGGTTGCAGGAGCAGCCGCTGGACTGGTACCAGCCGCAGGCCGTACAGTTGGTGCAGTGCTTGACCGCCGGCAGGTCGATGTATTCCTCTGCGATCTTGCCGCCTTTCTGATATTCGCCGTTGCTGATCAGAATATGGGACGCCGATAGCTCCGACAGCAGGTGGCTCCAGTGGCTGGCCGTCCCGTGGTGCGGCGCCTTTATAATGTAATAATCGCTGTACAGGCGGTCCGCCACCGCGTCCAGGCTCTCCGGCGTGGCGTCGCCGGTCATCAGGATGTCGTCCAGGCTGGCCTCGCTGGTGCGGCGGTTGTGGAAAATGATCCCCGCGGCGTTTAGTTCGTCCGAATAGGCCGTGCGCGTGACGGCGTCCGTGAGAATCTGCACCACGTCCGGCGCGGAGGGAAGCAGCATCAGCTCCGGGATCATCGCGTCCACATCGTCCAGGATTTCATCCAGACGGGCGATGCGTTCCGGCGCCAGCGGCGCGGTTTTGCAGCATTCCGCATACGCTTTGCAAAAGACCTCCTTCTTCTCCAGAAAACGCCCCGCGACCTCCGGCAGGAAAGGGGACGAAAGGCAGACGTCCAGATTTTCCACGATGGAGGAGAACAGACTGCTGAAGGGATAGCCGGACGCATCCGGCCAGACGACGTCGTAGGTTACGCCGTCAAAGGCAAAATCACTCCCGGCCGCCAGAGGATAAACCCGCTCCGCTCCCGCCAGCTTTGCAACGCGGCTGAAAATGCGCAGCGCGCTGATGTTGACCAGCGCGTAGTCGCTGTGGCGCGGCAGGAATGCATAGACAAACAGGGCAAATTCCAGCAGCAGGGCCCTCCCCCGCGCGTCCGCCGGAGAAACCGGCAGGAAGATGCGGTCAAAATATCCGCCGCGCCTGGCGAGTATCTGGTACAGGCCGCACAGGTGGTCCCGGTGGTAATGCGTAAGCAGGAACTCCTTTCCGGTGCATCCGGCGTACCGCTCCAGCAGCACCGGGTCCACGTAGGAGGTAAAGCTGACGTCCCCCTCACGGATTTTCTGGTTGATGCTGCCGCAGTCCACCATCAATATATCGTGATGCGCGCCGCCCAGGACGATGCACTCCCCGTACTCCACATTATGTAACTCCAGCCACTGCAAGCCCGATCCCCCCGCTTCTATAAAAGTTCTTCCAACCCCTGCGCTTTTCCGTCCACAAACCGGCCGGACAGCACGGTTCCATTTGCCAGCGTCAGCGTCCCCTGCCCATGATACCGGTCTTCCTTCCATTCGCCCGCGTAGCGGACCGCGCCGTCCCGGTACTCCGTGCCGTAGCCGTTGCGCTTCCCGTCCTTCCATTCGCCGGTATAGATCAGGTTGCCCTCCGCGTCAAAGGCGGTGCCGCTGCCCGTCGGCACGTTGTCCTTCCATTTTCCCACAAAGACGGAACCGTCGCGGGAACTGAAGGAGATCCCCTGCCCGTGGCGGAGGTTTTCTTTCCAGTCCCCGACGTAACAGATTTTACCCGATTTATAATAATAGGTTCCAAAGCCGTCTCTCTGATCCGCGCGGTAGCCGCCCTCATAGGCCGTATGCCCGTTCTGCATTTCCGTGCGGCCCTGCCCCTCGCGCAGGCCGTTGAGCAGCTCGCCAAAATACGCGTAGCTTTCCTCCGCGCTGATAATGATCTGTTTGACCGCCGGGGCCGGCGTCTCCGGCACTCTCCAGCCGGGGTCCTCTCCCTGCGCTGCGGACTTCTGTTCCAGCTCCGGCGCATGCACCACCACCCCGTGGCGGTTCTTGGACGCCACGGAATAGCGGCCCGACTGCCCGGGCGCGGCTTCGCGCACGACCGGCTGCGGCGGTTCCTTCGGCTCCTCCCGCACGGGGGGACTCTGCTGCGCCTTCAGCTCCTCCTGCACCAGCTTTAAAAGCTGGGACAAGCCGGAATTCAGCGCCGGGAGCGGCAGCTCCTGCTCCAATATCGTATGGGGAAGCTCCCCCGTCTCCTTTTCGCCCGGGTCGATGCTGAGCAGCTCATGGTCCGCCGCATAGTCCTGCGACGGGACCGCTTTTTCCTCCGGCGTAAACGATTCGTCCACCGCAAACGCTTCCATCGTCAGCACCGCTTCCTCCGGCTCCGGATCCACTGCGGGCGGCACCGAAACCTTTTCCTGTTCCTGCTCTGATGCGTTTTGGTTCTCTATATATGTAAAGGACGCAAACGGGACCGCTTCCTCCAAGTTCTCCGTCCGCAGAGTGATGTCCTCCGGCAACGTTTCCGCTGCGCCCTTCATGATCGTTTCGCGGAGCCGCGCCTCCTCCGGCGTGCAGTAGCAAAAATCTCCCGCGGAGGTCTCCGCGTAAATCTGCGGCTCGCCCAGCCGGGCGTCCGCCAGGCTCTGCTCCACACTCCCGCGCCGCATCGGACTGGCCTGCAGGAGGGTTCGCTTGTATTTGCGCATATCCGCGTCCCATTCCAGCAGCACAATTCCGTCCCCATCCTCTCGCGGGCTGAGGACCGTCGTCGGCGTGTTTTCCATGCCCTCCGCGTAGTAAGCGGTACTCACCCACCGGTGATCCCTGGAAAAGCGCATCTTGCTGACCAGGCCGCCGCGCCGGTTCCAGCTGGCGACATAATAGCCGTTTCCGTCGGTAAACGCTTTTTGCAGGAACTGTTTTTCGCATTTTTTGCTCCATGCAAATCCGTTTTTGCTGATCCTGCAGACGCTGCTGATCTTTTCCCCGGATGCGACGCTGTTTTCCTTGCGGGATACATGCCCGCCAGATGTAAAATATTCCCGGCGCGCCGCGCTCAGCAGAGAATTCCCCGCCGAAGGGCCGTCATAAGTCCTGTTATATATTTGATAAATACGAATGGTTTCGTCCTTCTGCATGTTCTGTCCTTCCTTGCACAGGGAGCTTTCCCCGCGCCTTGACCACGGCGGCAAAGGCCGCACAGTTGATAGACTGCTATACAAGATTATTATACACGTTCCCCCTTTTTTTCGCAAGAACTTCTCCCCGCCCGGTTGTATCCGGAACGCCGCTTCCGATCGCTTTAGAAATCCTATCTATGTATCCTTTGTTTCACCATCCCGTAAAAAAGCAGGCTGTCCGGATACAACCGTCCGGACAGCCTGCTTTTGCCTGCAGCGTGTTACGCTTTGAACATGTGCTCCACGTTTTCCAACACGTCGCCCACAGCGTGCATCGCCTTGTTTGCGTCGCGTTTGAGATGCTTGTTGTTTTTCATCATCTGATTGCCAACGGCAGCCACCGCCACAGCGGCAACCACGCCCGCGCCAATACCCTTGACAAAGCCCATTGTTTCTTTGTACATCATATACGACCTCCACATTCCGTTTATTCTTTCCAACAGAGTACCCAGGGAGAATCCCCGCATTATTTTTCCCTCCTTCTTTTTAATTATTGCTTCCAAGTTTTATTGCGGCAAACCGTCAAGGATTGACTGGTTTGTGCTTTTGCAAGCCGGGTGATATAATAGGAAAAACATGTGCAAAATAGAAACGGGGTTAACAAACGTATGGCAACACTCAATATCGTACTGGTAGAGCCGGAAATTCCGCAGAATACCGGCAATGTGGCCCGCACCTGCGCCGCAACGGGCGCGCGCCTGCATCTGGTCGGGCCGATGGGCTTTAAAATTGACGATAAAAAATTAAAGCGCGCCGGTCTGGATTACTGGCATCTTCTGGACATTTCCTACTACGATAGTTTGTCCGATTTTTTCAATCGCAACAGCGGCAATTTCTTCTACTTCACCACCAAGGCGAGACAGATTCACTCGGAGGTTTCGTATCCGGATAACTGCTATCTCATTTTTGGCAAAGAAACAGCGGGACTACCAGAAGAACTCCTGGTGCGGCATCCGGATTCCTGCGTGCGCATTCCCATGCTGAACCACGCGGACGCGCGCAGCCTGAATCTCTCCAATTCCGTCGCGGTCGGCGTCTATGAGACGCTGCGCCAATGGAATTATCCGGAACTGCTCTGCAAGGGGAACCTGCATCGCCTCTCCTGGGATGAACCAGCGGAAAAAGCCCATGGAAGCGGCCTTTCCGGTCAAACGGAATAAAACGCCGCCGTGTGGTTCGGGGGGGACTGTCTAACATTTGACAAAAATGTGCATTGACGTGCTTCCCTCTTGAAAATAACTCCCATTTATTGTATACTGGGAACAGTGTTTGAGACTCTGGAAAATTCAAATAAAGGAGCGCAAAAGAGTATGAATTACCTCAACAAAAAAACTGTAGAGGACATTGACGTATCCGGAAAAAAGGTTCTTGTCCGTTGTGACTTTAACGTGCCGTTTGACGCGGAGGGCAATATCACCGACCCGAAGCGCATCAACGAAGCACTCAAAACCATTAAATATCTGATCGACCACAAGGCGAAGGTGATCCTTTGCTCCCACCTGGGCCGTCCGAAGGGCGAGTTCAACATGAAGTATTCCCTGGCTCCGGTCGCCGCCTATCTTTCCCAGGCGCTCGGCCAGGAAGTCAAGATGGCGAAGGACGTCGTCGGTGAAAGCGCGAAGAGCATCGCCGCTTCCCTGCAGGACGGCGAAGTCGAACTGATCGAGAACGTCCGCTTCCATAAAGAAGAGGAAAAGAACGATCCGGCGTTCGCAAAAGAGCTGGCTTCCCTCGCGGAAATCTATGTCAACGACGCGTTCGGCACCGCGCACAGAGCGCATGCCTCCACCGCCGGCGTTGCGGATTATCTCCCGGCTGTTTGCGGCTACCTGATCCAGAAGGAAATCTCCATCATGGGCGGCGCTCTGGCCGACCCGAAGCGTCCGTTCGTTGCGATCCTGGGCGGCGCGAAGGTTTCCGATAAGATCGGCGTCATCACCAACCTGCTCGACAAGGTTGACACGCTCATCATCGGCGGTGGCATGGCATACACCTTCATGAACGCGCTGGGCTATTCCATCGGCACCTCCATCTGCGAGAGCGACAAAGTAGAGATGGCGAAGGATATGATGGCCAAAGCAAAGGACAAGGGCGTCAAGTTCCTGATCCCGGTGGACAACATCGTCGGCCTGGAGTACAAGCCGGACACCGAGCACAAGCTGGTTGAGTCCGATCAGATTCCGGACGGCTGGATGGGCCTTGACATCGGCCCGAAGACCCGCGACCTCTTCACCGAGGCGGTCAAGGACGCCGGCACCGTTGTCTGGAACGGACCGATGGGCGTTTCCGAGTGGGATAACTTTGCAGCCGGCACGATCGCCGTTGCAAAGGCGGTCGCCGAGAGCGGCGCCATCTCCATCATCGGCGGCGGCGACTCCGCTGCTGCGGTTGAGAAGCTCGGCTTTGCCGACAAGATGACCCACATCTCCACGGGCGGCGGCGCTTCCCTGGAGTTCCTGGAAGGTCTGGAACTGCCGGGCATTGCCTGCCTGAACGAAAAGGAATAATCTGATCCGGACCCCGGTCGGGTTTCGGCCGTGGAACCAGGTTCTGGTTCTTTCCGCGCCGGTCCGGCCGCGGGTCCGTTTTTATTTTATATTTTAATATATCTTTGATAAGGAGCAGACATATCATGAATAAAGCACTGAGAAAAGCCGTCATTGCCGGCAACTGGAAAATGAATAAAACCCCCGCGGAGGCAAAGGAACTGATTGAGAGCATCAAGCCCCTGGTCGCCAATGCGGGCTGCGACGTCGTCGTATGCGTCCCCTATGTGGATCTGGCTGCCGCTCTTGAAGCTACCGCCGGCAGCAACGTCGGCGTCGGCGCGGAAAACTGCCACTGGGAGGCCTCCGGCGCTTATACCGGAGAAATTTCCGCGAATATGCTCACCGCGATGGGCGTAAACTATGTCATTATCGGCCACAGCGAACGCCGCACCTATTTTGGCGAGACGGACGTCACGGTCAACAAGCGTGTTCGCGCGGCGTTGGACAACGGCATGACCGTCATCCTCTGCGTCGGCGAATATCTGGAGCAGCGTGAACAGGGCATCACTGCCGAGCTGGTCGCCCTCCAGACCAAAATCGCGCTGCAGGGCGTCAGCAAGGAAGAGCTGGCCCGCGTGATCATCGCCTACGAGCCGGTTTGGGCCATCGGCACCGGCAAAACGGCGACCGCACAGCAGGCAAACGAGGTCTGCGCCATCATCCGCGCAACCATCCAAGAGCTGTACGATGCAGCGGCAGCGGATGCAATGACCATCCAATACGGCGGTTCCATGAATGCGGCCAACGCGGCGGAACTGCTGGCGCAGCCGGATGTGGACGGCGGCCTGATCGGCGGCGCTTCCCTCAAACCCGCGGACTTCGCGGAAATCGTCAAGGCGGCAACAGAGGGATAATCTTCCCGGCTGTTTTGAATAAGATTAGGAGATTTTCATACTATGAGTAAAAAACCTTTGATTTTAATGATTCTGGACGGTTTCGGTATTGCCGGCGACTACGGCAACGCCATCAAAGCCGCCAGTAAACCGAATCTGGACCGCATCTTCAGCAGCAACCCGATCACACAGATCGGCGCGTCCGGCATGGACGTCGGCCTGCCGGACGGCCAGATGGGCAACTCCGAAGTCGGCCACACCAACATCGGCGCGGGCCGCATCGTTTATCAGGAGCTGACCCGCATCACCAAATCCATCAAGGATGGCGATTTCTTTGAGAATTCCGCCTTTATTTCCGCGGTGGACAACGCCATCGCCAAGAAGACGGCCCTGCATCTGATCGGCCTGCTTTCCGACGGCGGCGTGCACAGCCACAACAGCCATCTGTATGCGCTGGTGGAACTGGCGAAAAATCGCGGCCTGAAAAAGGTCTACGTGCATGCGCTGCTCGATGGACGCGATGTTCCCCCGTCCTCCGGCAAGGACTTTGTCGCGGAATGCGCGGCGAAGCTCAGGGAGATTGGCGTGGGCGAAATTGCCACGGTGATGGGCCGTTACTACGCGATGGACCGCGATAACCGCTGGGAACGCGTGGAAAAAGCGTATGCCGCCATGGTTTACGGCGAAGGCGTCCAGTGCGCCGACCCGGTCAAGGCGGTGGAAGATTCCTACGCGGCGGGCGTCACCGACGAATTTGTCGTTCCAACCGTATGCGCCAAGGGCGCGGAGATCGGTCCGGACGATTCCGTCATCTTCTTTAATTTTCGCCCCGACCGTGCGCGTGAGATTACCCGCACCTTTGTGGACCCGGATTTCACCGGCTTCGAGCGCAAGAAGGGCTTCTTCCCGCTCAAGTACGTGTGCATGACGCAGTACGATGCGACCATGCCGAACGTCCTGGTCGCCTTTAAACCGCAGTCCCTGAAAAACACCTTTGGCGAATATATCTCCGACAAGGGTCTGACCCAGCTGCGCATTGCAGAGACGGAAAAGTACGCGCACGTGACGTTCTTCTTCAACGGCGGCGTGGAAAAGCAGTATCCGGGCGAAGACCGCGTACTGGTCAACTCCCCAAAGGTTGCAACCTACGACATGCAGCCGGAGATGAGCGCTTACGAAGTCACCGACAAACTGGTGGAACGCATTGAGAGCGGCGCTTACGACGTCATTATCCTGAACTTTGCCAACTGCGACATGGTCGGCCATACCGGCGTGTTCGAGGCGGCAAAGGCGGCTGTGGAAGCGGTTGATACCTGCGTGGGCCGCGTTGTAGACGCGATCCGGAAGCAGGAGGGCGTCGCACTGATCACCGCCGACCACGGCAACGCGGATAAGATGTACGAGGAAGACGGTTCTCCGTTCACCGCGCACACCACCAATCCAGTTCCGTTCTGCGTTGTGGGGTATCCCTGCAAGCTGCGCGAAAGCGGCAGACTGGCGGATATCGCGCCGACCATGCTGAAAATTCTGGGCCTGCCCCAGCCGGCCGAAATGGACGGCCGTTCCATTATTGTGGATTAAATTTTTCCCTGCGTATAAGGGGGCGGTTGGAAACAGGCTTCCGTCCCGTTTCAGCGGACTTTGTCCGCCATATTTTAGATGCAAATCTGTCCTCCAAACAGCAAAAGGACGGTTTCCCGGATGGGAAACCGTCCTTTTGCCGTGCATGCATATTTTTAATATGCGGACATACTATGATTATTGGATTTCTGTTTTCCAAAGGCCGTGCAGGTTACAGTACGCATAGACGGCAATCGGCTCGTCGTCCTGCAATGCAAAGGTAACCACCGGATGTTCGCCCGGCTTGATCGCTTTTCTCTGGCCGCCGTGTGCGGTCTCCAGATATATCCAGGCGATGAAATGCTCTTCCGTGGACGGATGTTCCACGCTGCCAACGCTGACATTCACCAGATTGTCGACGACCTCTACCACCGGCAGATGCTTCTCCGTCGCGCCTTCAGATGTATTGGGAACCAACTCATGCATTTTTTCCCCGCAGCAGACCATCGGGACGCCCCCGTTATTGATTAAGCCCACGATATTGCCGCAGTGTTTGCAGATGTAAAACTTTACTCTCTGATCCATCTCTTTGACCTCCGTTCATTACGCACGGCAAATTGCCATGCAAATTTTTTGCAGGACGTATCTTCCTGTTATTTTATTATACCCTAACCATAGGACAAAAAACAGATGCCAATCCAGCGAATTCCCAAAATATTCCGTTTTATCAAAAGTTCAGTCCCACAGCAACCTTACGATTGTGTGACATTTCCATCCCCTCGATTGCAACACTTGGGAAAAGATGTTAAAATATAAGCACTTTGATCGAAATATGCTATATTTGACTTTAATGATAGATAAGGAGTTGACCGGATGAAACGACTGGCGGCGGTGCTGCTCTGTTTCTCCCTCCTATTGTGCGTTACCTCCTGCGAGGAAAAAGCGCCGAGCAACGCCAATAAATCCTTTCAATACCATTTGGACGCGGAACCGAAAACACTTGATCCGCAGATTGCCAACGATACATCGGGCACAATCCTGATCCAGGCACTGTTTGAAGGCCTGACACGGCTGGACGCGGATGGTAATCCAACCCCCGGCGTGGCAGAAAGCTGGACTTCCAACCATACTTTCACGGAATTCACCTTTACCCTGCGGCAGGACGCCGTATGGAACGACAAAGAAAAAACGCCTGTCACAGCGGACGACTTCGTCTACGCGTTCCGCCGTGCGCTTGATCCCGCAACCGGCTCCACCACCAGTGATCCGCTGCTGTGCATCCAAAACGCCCGGGCGGTCCGCAGCGGGGAGCTCCCTTTGGAACAGCTGGGCGTAACCGCAGCGGGAACGCACAAACTTGTGGTAACTCTGGCTTATCCGTACGAGGATTTTCCAAAGCTAACCGCCTCCGCTGTCTGCATGCCGTGCCATGAACCGTTTTTTGAATCTACCAAGGGCCGCTACGGCTTGGAGAAATCCACCCTGCTCGGAAACGGCCCGTTTGCTATCGACGGAATCTACGGCTGGGAACACGGCTCCTACATCAACCTGCGCCGGTTCTCCGGTTATTCCGGCGACATAAAGCCGCTGCCCTCCGACATCAAATTCAGCATTGGCAGCAAAAAGGCAGATGTCTCCGACCCCATTGCCGCATTAAAAGACGGCACGGTGGATGCAATTGCCATGCCGGCCGAGCGCGTGGAAGAAGCCAGGGAAATGGGCTGCACAATCACCCGCTTTGAGGACACCACCTGGGGGCTCTGCTTCAATACGCAAAACGCGCTGATGCGGAATCTGAACATCCGAAAAGCGTTTACCCAGTCGTTTGACCGCGCAAAGGTCCTTTCTCACCTTCCTGCCGGAACCACAGCGGCGGAAAATATTATCACGCCGGATACCAAGCTGTTTGGAAAAAACTACCGCGAGCAGGCGGGCAGCGCTTTTTATCTACAACAGGACAATCAAGCGGCGCAGTTTCTTGCCGCCGGTATTCGGGAACTGGGGCTGGAAACGCTGCCCAAGGTGACGATCCTCTGCCCGGACGACCCGGAGGTGCGCCTGATGGTCAACGAAATGCTGACCGAATGGAACGCCCAGTTTGACTATTATTTTAATATGGAATCGCTTTCTAAAAAGGAACTCGCTTCCCGCATCGCCAGCGGCAATTACCAGCTTGCCATCTGCTCCATCACACCGGATGCGGAAGGGCCGCTCGCTGTTCTGAACCTCTTTAAAAGCAGCAGCCAAAACAACCCCGCGGGCCTGCGCTCCGCCGGATACGACGAACATCTTTCCGCCGCGGAACATCAGAACGGCGCGGAGGCGGCCGCCACCTGCGCCGCCATGGAGCGCTATTTAAACGAACAGTGTATCTTTTACCCGCTCTATTACGAAAGCCACTATTTCGCCTCTGCGCCGGGCGTGACCGGCATCGTCTTTCATCCCTACGGCGGCGGGGTCGATTTCATCAGCGCTGGCAAGGGCTGATTGCATGCAAAAAGGAAGGAATGGATATGATTACCTCTATGACCGCTTTTTATCCCTGTCTTGACCTCGCGGAGACACAGGACTTTTACACGCGGGTGATCGGCCTGCAAACGGTTTTCTCCGCAGAGACAGTCCGTATTTTCGGCGCAGGGCACGGCTCGTTTGCATTTGTCCAATATGGCGACGGCCAGACCGCCTCGGGCAAACTGTGCCTGTCCCTGAATTGTGCCAGCCGGGAGGATGTCGACGCGGAATACCGGCGCATCCTGGCGCTGGGCGTCCAACCCAAGAGCTGTCCGGCACAGCATCCCTCCCAACCGGTTTACTCCTTTTTTCTGGAAGATCCAAACGGTTACACCGTCGAATTTCAGAAAATCGACGGGCTGAACCTTTGATTACAGGACTGCCAAAATGAAAAACGCCATAAAATTAACATACGAACCGGCTAACGCAGCCGATGCTGAAGCCATCTTTCTCCTGAACAAAGACCAGATTGACCGCTATGAAGACCTGCAGTCCATCGATTACGAAAAAGCGCTGACGTGGGTACGGCAAAAAATCACATCGCATATCGGAGCGTATATTCGCATTCTCTATGAAAACCAAAAGGCCGGATACTGCTATTTCCATCCTGTCAATGGCAAAATGGAACTGGATGACCTGTGTATTCTTCCCGCCTTTCAAAACAGAGGCATTGGTACTGCCGTTTTGCTGCAATGTTGTTCTAACACCGATTTGCCAATCTATTTGTATGTCTTTACCGCCAACATCGGAGCGGTCGCATTGTATACCAGGTTGGGATTCCAGATTCGGAATACCTTTTCCAGCGGAAGGCTGCTTCTGCAAAAAGACGGGTCCCGCTGATTTTATGTCTTACCCTTCCCCAAAAAATTGCAGAAAATACCGCTTTGCCATGTACATGGCAAAGCGGTATTTTCTATCTGTATCAATCTTTTAAAAATTACATTCCGTAGATTTCTTCCGCACTCAAAATGGTGATGCCGTTTTCTTTGAGCACCTCCACGGCGCGGTTGCTGTCGTCCACGCGGAGAATTACAAACGCCTTGCCGTGTTCGCGGCTGACAAAGGCGTACATGTATTCCACGCCGATGGTATTGTCCGCCAAAACGCGCAGCGCCTTGGCAAACTCGCCGGGCTGGTCGTTGATCCCCATGGCGATGACGCTGGTGAGGGATACGGTCATGCCCTTCTCTTTCAGCGCTTCCACCGCTTCCTTCGGTTTGTCGACAATCAGGCGGAGAATGCCGAAATCGCTGGTGTCTGCAATGGAAACCGCGCGGATATCCACGCCCACTTCCGCGACCGCCTCCGTGATCTCCGCCAGCCGGCCGGATTTGTTTTCCACAAAAATCGAAATCTGCTGGATCTGCATGCCAATTCCTCCTTTAACCTTTGTTTCGTTTGTCGATGACGCGTTTTGCTTTGCCCTCCGAACGCGGAATGGACTTGGGTTCCAACAGGCGGACCTTCGCCGCGATGTTCAGTGTGGACTGCAAGGCGTTGGCAATCTTGTGTTCCGTGCTCTCCAGGCTGCGGACGGTGTCGCTGAACATATCCTCCGTCATCTCCACCTGCACTTCCATGCAGTCCAGATTGTTGATACGGTCGATCACCAGCTGATAGCTGGGCGCCATGCCGAGCTCCAGCAGCACGCTTTCCACCTGGGACGGGAATACGTTGATGCCGCGGATAATCAGCATATCGTCCGTGCGTCCGCGCGGTTTGCCCATGCGGACCAGGGTTCTTCCGCACTCGCAGGTTTCGTGGTTCAGCGTACAGATGTCGCGCGTGCGGTAACGGATCAGCGGCAGCGCCTCTTTGCCGATGCACGTAAAGACCAACTCGCCGAACTCGCCGTCCGCCAGGGATTTGCCCGTCTCCGGGTCGATAATCTCCGGGAAGAACATATCCTCGTTGACGTGCATGCCCGCCTGCATCTGGCATTCGCAGGAAACGCCGGGGCCGGCAATCTCCGAAAGGCCGTAAATATCGTAAGCGCGGATGTCGAGCAGCCGCTCAATCTCGCGGCGCATCTCCTCCGTCCACGGCTCCGCGCCGAAGATTCCGGCGCGCAGCTTCAGCGATTTGGGATCGATCCCCATGTCGCGGACCGTCTCGCCGATATACATCGCATAGGACGGCGTACAGCACAGGATGTCGGAACCGTAATCCTGCATAATCTGTACCTGCCGCTTGGTGTTTCCGGTGGAAACCGGGATTGCCGTCGCGCCCAGCTTTTCCGCGCCATAGTGGAGACCCATGCCGCCCGTGAACAGCCCATAGCCGTAGGAAACATGCACATAGTCCGACTTGGTGCCGCCCACCGCAACAATACTGCGGGCCGCGCTGCGGGCCCACACGTCGATGTCATGTTTGGTATATCCCACAACCGTCTGTTTGCCGGTGGTGCCGGAAGACGCGTGGATGCGCACCAGCTGTTCCTTCGGCACGGCAAACATGCCAAAGGGATAGTTGTCGCGCAGGTCGTCCTTATAGGTAAACGGCAGCTTGCTGATGTCGTCGATCGACTTGATATCCCCCGGCAGCAAGCCGATCTCATCAAACCGCTTTTTATAAAGCGGTACGTTGTTATAGGCCATATGGACCATTTTTACCAGCTTTTTGGACTGGATATAATGCAGCACCTCGCGGGAAGCGCATTCCAGCTCCGGCTCAAAATAATTCCCGTGCATTTGTTTCATCCCTCTTTTCAAAAACTGATCCCCTTATATTTCAGACCTCAGCATTGTAGCCCAGTTCAAAGGCTTTCAGGTTCAGGTCAATAAATTTCTGCGGCACCGTGGCCTTGATGGTGTCGATCCAGACCTCTTTGGGCAGGTCGAGCTTTTTGGCCATCGCGCCGATAAGCACTACATTGACCGCCTTGACGGAGCCGGCCTGTTCCGCCAGCCCCAGCGCGTCGATGGCGACCATCTTCGCGCCCTGCTTTTTCACCTCGCCGAGGATATCCTCCGGATATTCCTTCTGGCCTGTGACGACGGACATCGGGTCCATCTGCTGCGTGTTGACGATCACAGTACCGTCCGGCTTGAGCCACGGCAGGTAACGCGCCGCCTCCAGCGCCTCAAAGGCGAGCAGGATATCCGCGCCGCCCTGCGCGATGATCGGGGAATAGACCTTTTCGCCATAGCGCACATAGGTCACAACGGAGCCGCCGCGCTGGCTCATGCCGTGCACTTCGGAAACCTTTACGTCAACGCCCTGGTTCAGCATGGCGTTGCCCAAAACGCGGCTGGTCAACAGGGTGCCCTGTCCGCCCACGCCGACAATCATAATACTTTTTACGTTGCTCATGCCTGTACCTCCTGCTCTGTGATGGCTGTCTTCGGGCACAAGGTCGTACACACGCCACAGCCCACGCACTGGGTGTAGTCGATCGCGGCCTTGCCGTTCTTCACGCTGATGGCCGGGCATCCGATGCCCAGGCAGGCTTTACAGCCGATGCATTTCTCCGTATCCACCACAAGGGAGGGCTTATGCTTCACATATTTCAGCAGCGCGCACGGACGGCGGCTGATGATCACGGAGGGTTCCTCCGCCGCCAGCTCCTCCTTGAGCGCGGCGTCCACCGCTTTCAGGTCGTACGGATCGACAACGCGCACGCGGTTGATGCCGACGGCGCGGCAGAGCGCCTCCAGGTCCACCTTTGCGGTCGGGTCGCCCTTGATATTGTAGCCGGTGGTCGGGTTCTGCTGGTGGCCGGTCATACCGGTGATGGAGTTATCCAGAACAATCACGACGGAATTGCTCTGGTTGTACGCAATGTCGATCAGGCCCGTGACGCCGGAGTGCATAAAGGTGGAGTCGCCGATGACGGCAACGCTCTTCTGCTCGGCCTCCTTGCCGCGCGCTTTATTGTAGCCGTGCAGCGCGGAGACGGACGCACCCATGCAGACGCAGGTGTCGATTGCGCTCAGCGGAGCGGACGCGCCCAGGGTATAGCAGCCGATGTCGCCGCTGACATAAACCTTCGCCTTCTTCAGCGTGTAGAACAGGCCCCTGTGCGGGCAGCCGCAGCACATGACCGGCGGGCGCATCGGGGTTTCCACCTCCACAGACATGACCTCCGGCTTTTCTTTTAACATACAGGCGCGGATGACGTTCTGAGAGAACTCATCGCAGCGCGGGAAGACGTCCTTGCCGTGTACGGCGATTCCGTTCTTGCGGCAGAAGGTCTCAATTACGTCGTCCAGCTCTTCAATGACATAGACTTCCTTCACTTTGGAAGCAAAGTTCTGGATCATATGGAGCGGCAGCGGGTGCACCATGCCCAGCTTCAAATAGTTGACCGTATCTCCCAATACTTCCTTTGCGTACTGGTAGACCGCGCCGGCGGCGATCACGCCGATTTCCGCGCCGTTGTCCTCCACCGTGTTGATTCCGGAGGTTTCCGCCCAATCAGCCAGCTTGACCAGCCGCTCCTCTACCTTATGATGTTTCGGCTTTGCAAAGGCGGGCAGCATGACGTTCTTGGCCGGGTTTTTCTCATATGGTTTGAGCTCGTGCTCCTCGCGCTCATGCAGCTCCACCGGGCTGCGGCTGTGCGAGATGCGTGTGGTCAGGCGGACAAAGACCGGCGTATCGAACTCTTCAGACAGATCGAATGCCAGCTTGGTGTAATCGCGGCACTCTGCGGAATCCGCGGGCTCCAGCATTGGCATTTTGGCCGCGATGGCATAGTTGCGGGAATCCTGTTCGTTCTGCGAGGAGTGCAGGCCGGGGTCGTCCGCCACGCCAAACACCATGCCGCCGTTGACGCCGATGTAGCTCATTGTGAAAAGCGGGTCCGCCGCCACATTCAGGCCCACGTGCTTCTGCGCGCAGAAGGAACGCGCGCCCGCAAAGCTTGCGCCCGCCGCGACCTCCGCCGCGACCTTCTCGTTCGGCGCCCATTCGCAGTAAATTTCATCATACTTTGCCGCGGTTTCGGTGATCTCCGTGCTGGGCGTGCCCGGATAGCTGGACACCACCTTGACGCCGGCCTCATAGAGGCCGCGCGCGACCGCTTCGTTTCCCAATAGTAATTCTTTCATACGATATCTCCCTTTATTATGCCTTTTCTTCCGGCTGATTGCGCAAATCCAGCACGCGCTTTGCTTTGCCCTGGAAGCGCTCCAGGGACTTCGGCTCCGCCAGCGTGACCTTTGTCTCCAAACCAAGTACGCTCTTGAGGCGGTCGTGAATCTTGCGCTGAACCGCTTCCAGCTCTCCGTAGCTGCTCAGCAGTTCCCCGCTCGTCAGCTCCACCTTCACTTCCAGCGTATCCAGGAAGTTCTGTTTGCGCACGATCAGCTGGTAGTGCGGGCCGACATGTTCCATGCCAACCAACACGCTTTCGATCTGGGACGGGAAGACGTTGACGCCTTTGATGATGAGCATATCGTCCGTGCGTCCCATTACTTTATCCATACGCGCGTGGGTGCGGCCGCATGCGCACGGCTCGTAGTTGATGCGCGTAATGTCCTTGGTGCGGTAGCGCAGCACCGGCATGCCCTCGCGGGACAGGGTTGTCACTACCAGTTCGCCGACCTCGCCGGGGCCCTTCTGCTCCAGCGTGTCGCGGTCAATGATCTCCGGCAGGAAGTGGTCTTCCGCGAAGTGCAGGCCGCAGCGCAGCTCGCATTCGCCGGAGACGCCGGGACCGCCCAGCTCCGTCATGCCGTAGTTATCTGTAACAAACATGTGCAGGTTCTTTTCAATCTGCGCGCGCATTTCCTCGGTGCAGCCCTCGGAACCCAGCAGGCCCAGACGCAGCTTATAGGCGCTGGCCGGATACGGGGATTCCTTGACCATCTCCCCCAGGTACAGCGCGTAGGAGGGCGTCGCCACCAGCCCTGTCACGCCGAAGTCGCGGAACATCATCAGCTGCTTCGCCGTATTGCCGGAGGACGCCGGAATAACCGTCGCTCCCAGCTTTTCCAGGCCGTAGTGGAGACCCAGCGCGCCTGTGAACAGGCCGTAGCCAAAGGAAATCTGGATAACATCGTCCTGGGTTACGCCGGACGCCGCCGCGATGCGCGCGATCAGGTCCGCCCAGACGTCAATATCCCCCTGTGTGTAGACGCCCACCGTAGGCTTACCCGTGGTGCCAGACGACGCGTGGATGCGCACAATGTCCTTCATCGGCCGCGCCATCATACCAAAGGGGTAGTTGTCCCGGATGTCGTCCTTTGTGGTAAACGGTATGTACTGAATATCCGACAGGGTCTTTATCTTGTCGCCGGTCACGCCGGCCGCCTGTAACCGCTCGTGATAAAACGGGATATTGTGATAGCAGTAGTCCACCATCTTCTTCAGCTTTTGCAGCTGAAGCGCCTCAATATCTGCGCGGCGCATGGTTTCCACGTCTTTTTGATAGAACATGGCGCTCCCCACCTAACCTAAAATTTACCGCACCAAAGTTCAGCTTTGGTGCGGTTCTCTTTTTGTTATTTTAACTCTTTTTCTGACAAATTGCAACCGTCTTTTTGTGAAACCCCCACGAATTAAAGCAAACTGTTCAGATTCAACAGCACTTTTTATTGATAATAGCCAAAAGCGCATGCCAAGGCGGCATGCGCTTCCAATTTTCACCACGCTATAACTCTTTAAAGCAATGAATTGTCCGTTCCATTCTTCGCAGCCAGCGGCAGAATGACGGTAAACGCGGTGCCCTTTCCGGGCTCGCTTTCCACGCCGATTTCGCCGCCGTACAGGGCGACCAGGTGCTTTACGATGGACAGCCCCAGCCCCGTGCCGCCAATCTCGCGCGAACGGCTGGTATCCACGCGGTAAAAACGCTCAAACAGGCGCGGCATATGCTCTTTTGCGATACCGATGCCTGTGTCGCGGATGCGGATGACCGCCGTCTGCCGCTGCTTCTGCGCGGTGACAAAAACCGATCCACCCTGCACATTGTACTTGACGGCGTTGGTAATCAGGTTATCGAAGAGCTGTTCCAGCCGGGTGGGCGTACAGGCAACATACAGGTCCGGCGACGCGTCCAGATGAAGCTGCACCCGGTTTTCCTTTGTCAGCGGCACGGCGCGCTCCAGGCAGCGCTCCAGCGCCTCACCCACGCTGCATGGGCGCATGGAGGGATCCTCCTTTGCGTTTTCAATCTGGGAGAGTACCAGCATGTCGTCGATCAGATGGTGCAGACGCTCCGCCTCAATGTCCAGCACATCGTAGAAATACCGGCGGGTCTCCTCGTCCCGGTTGCCGCTCTTGAGCAGCTCAATGCTGCCGCGGATGGAGGTCAGCGGCGTTTTCAGCTCGTGCGTCACATTCGAGACAAACTCGCTGCGCAGCTGTTCCAGCTTGCGGATGCGCGTCACGTCCGTCACGACGGCGAGCGCGGCGGGCGTCTTTTGTCCATCCATCGGCGCGGTATAGACGGTGTATTTTTGATCCTCCGGCAGGTCTGAAAGCTCGTGGCTGGCCGGTTCGCCCGTCCGGACGGCCTCCGCCAGCAGATCCGCCAGACGCGTCAGCAGCAGGCTGCCGTCCAGCTTATCGCCCGCTTTTAAACCCGGACAATCCAACAAAGAACAGGCACGCCGGTTCAAAAACAGGATTTCATTTCGATCGTTCACCGCCAGAACGCCGTCGTTCATCCCCTGCAGCACACCCTCCAGCTGGTCCTGTTTGGTGCGGAGCAGCTCCACGGCGTTCTCCGTATTATCCGCCATCTGGTTGAAGGACTGCGCCAACTCCGCGAACTCGTGATTGAATTTGCCGCGCACCCGGGTTTGAAAGTCCCCCCGGGACAGTTTCTTCGCCGCCTCGCTCATGCGCCTGAGGGGCTGGCTGAGCCACGACACAAACAAACTGGAAGCGATGCTGACCATGATGACGCCAAACAGAACGCCTAACAGCGCATCCAGCCACATCTTGCGGATGGTCCGCTCCAGGTCCTCCAGCGGCAGCGCGGCGCGCAGATAATAGCCGCTGCCCAGCTGCACCGCCGCATAGTAAAAGGAAACCCCCACGCTGGCGCTCCTGCGGGTATCGTATCCATAACCGCCTTCCCTTGCCTGGACAATCTCCGGACGGTCGTAATGATTTTCCCTGATATCTTCTTTTTCACTGTCTCCGACGACGTTGCCCATCCGGTCCAGCACGGTGATGCGCATGGGCTGACCGGCACTGTGCAGCGAGTTACCCATCTGCAGGGCCAGCTGCTGCGGATGGCGCGTTACCTCGTCCTCCTGTGTGGAAATCACCGCCAGAGCCGCGTTCAGCCGGTTGGTAAACTCCTCCTGGTACTGGTTTTGCACCAGGACGGTCGCCGTCAGGAACGCCGCTACAAAGCCGATGAGAATGATTCCCACATTGCACAGCAACATCTGTTTTTTCATATGTACGCCCTCCCCGTAACGATGACAAAGGATCTGTACCGCAATACAGGTCTTGCATCAAAGATCAGCAGAACAGGAGCGGCTTCCTCCACCAAAGCCGGGGGAATCCGCCAGATTCATCCATATTTTATACACGCCGCCAACACGGAACACGCCCGGCGCTATTTCAGGTCCGCAAATTTATAGCCCACGCCGCGCACTGTCTGAATCAGCACCGGTTTATCCGGGTCGTCCTCCACCTTCTGGCGCAGGTAGCGCACGTGAACGTCTACGGTGCGCGTATCTCCAAAGTATTCCACTCCCCACACTTTATCCAGCAGGTTGTCGCGGGTCAGAACCTTGCCGCGGTTCTTCATCAGCATGGCAAGCAGATCGAACTCCTTGGCGGTCAGCTCAATGTTCTCGCCGTTTTTCTCCACTGTGTGCCGGGTAATGTCCACCTTCAGTCCGCCGCACTCCAGCGTCTGTTCCGGAATTTCCGCCGCGCGCTCCGCCCGGCGCAGCACCGCGCGCACACGGGCACACAGCTCCTTCATCCCAAAGGGCTTTACTATGTAATCGTCCGCGCCCAGTTCCAGACCGAGTACCTTGTCGATCTCCTCCCCGCGCGCGGTCAGCATCAAAATCGGAATATTTCGCGTCTCCGGGGACGCCCGCAGGGTACGGCAGACCGCCAGGCCGTCCGGCGGCGGCATCATCCAGTCCAGTACAATCGCGTCCGGCCGGCGCGCCTGCACACCGGCCAGCAGCTTTTCCCCATCCGCGAATTCCGCTGAATCAAAACCCTCGTCCTTCAAGCCAAAAACAACCAGCTTGCGGATATTCGGCTCATCGTCCGCAACATAAATCAAAGGCATAGAAACAGCCCTCTCTTCCTCATTTTGTATTCAGCTCCGGATGCTCGCCCGTCTCCATATAAATCACCCACTCCGCGATATTGGTGGCATGGTCCGCCATGCGCTCCACATATTTGGTGATGAAGATCAGGTCGACGTCGCACATGACGTTCTGCGGATTTTCCGTAATAATATTGCAGACCTCCAGCACAATGCGGGAGAACATCGCGTCCACGTTGTCGTCCGCTTTGCAGATGGCGCGGGCGGTTTCCACATTGCGGCTGAGGAATACGTCTATGGAATCGCGGAACATGGCGCGGGCGGCCTCCAGCATCTGGACCACATGGGAGAGCGCCAGACTGTTGCGGTCCAGATTGGCGATCATCAGGATATCGCAGATGTCGGCGCACTGGTCTGCCTCGCGCTCCATATCGGTCAGGATTTTCAGGCAGGCCGCGATGATGCGCAGGTCGCTGGCAATGGGCTGCTGCAACGCGATCAAGTTCATACAGGTCTGTTCGATCGCGTGCTCCTCGCTGTCAATCTCATTGTCGTTCTGCGCCACCCACTTGGCCTTCTCCATATCCTGTGTGCGCAGGGCCTCAATGGTCGTCTGGACGCGCCCGTCCACCGTATTTCCCAAATCCGTCATACGGCGGATCAGATCGTTGATTTCGCGGTCAAAAAGCTTTCTGGGCATATAATCCCTCCTAGTTATCTTTATTATACAGCATCCATCTCTGCAGGAAAAGAGAAATCAACCAAAGCGGCCCGTGATATAGCGTTCCGTGCGCTCATCCTTCGGCTGGTTAAACATCGTTCTTGTATCGCTGTACTCCACAATCTCACCCAACAGGAAAAACGCCGTGTTGTCCGCGATACGCGCGGCCTGCTGCATGTTGTGCGTCACAATGATAACCGTATACTGAGAGCGCAGGTCGTCCATTAAATCTTCAATTTTCAGCGTGGAAACCGGGTCCAGCGCGCTGGTCGGCTCGTCCATCAGGATCACGTCCGGCTCCACCGCCAAGGCGCGGGCGATGCAAAGGCGCTGCTGCTGGCCGCCGGAGAGGCCCAGCGCGGACTTTTTCAGGCGGTCTTTCACCTCGTCCCACAGGGCGGCGCTGCGCAGGGAGCGCTCCACAATTTCATCCAGCTTCTGCTTGCTTTTGATCCCGTGGACCCGCGGCCCATAGGCAATGTTGTCGTAAACGCTCATCGGGAAGGGGTTTGGCTTTTGGAACACCATGCCCGCGCGGCGGCGCAGCATCGTTACGTCGGTGCGCGGGTCGTAGATGTCCTCACCGTCCAGCAAAACCTTGCCCGTGATCTTACAGCCGTCGACCAAATCGTTCATGCGGTTCAACGTTTTCAGACAGGTGGACTTGCCGCAGCCGGAGGGCCCGATAAACGCGGTGACTTTATGTTCCGGGATTTCAATGCTCACACCCTTGAGCGCGTGGAAATCCCCGTAATATAAGTTGAGGTCCTCAATCGTAATCTTATTTTTACCCATTTCCATTTCTGATTCAACCCTTTCTGAAGGTCTCACTGCTTTTGCAGCACTTTCGTGACCAGCCTGGTCAGACAGTTGAGCAGGAATACCAGGATCAGCAGCACAGCGGCGGTTGCAAAGGCGATGTTCATCGCGTCGGGCGTGGACGCTTCGCGCGCCGTCTGGTACAGGTGCAGCGTCAGTGTGCGGCCGCTGGTCAAAATCTGGCGGAAGAAATCCTTCGGCATATTGTAGCCAATACCGGACGTAAAGAGCAGCGCGGCGCTCTCGCCCACGATGCGCCCCACCGCCAGGATCACCGCCGTCAGCACGCCGGGCATGGCGCAGGGCAGGACGATTCCCAAAATCACGCGCAGCTTGCCCGCGCCCAGCGCCAGAGCCCCCTCTTTAAAGGAGGACGGCACCGCAATCAGGGATTCCTCCGTCGTGCGGATGATTGTCGGCAGAATGCAGATGGTCATGGTCAAACAGCCCGCCAGAATGGACACCTGCAAGCGGAACAGCACACAGAAGACCGTATAGCCAAACAGGCCGAAGATGATAGACGGGATGCCGGAGAGCACCTCCGTTGTAAACCGGATCGCTCTGACCAGCCTGCCCTGTTTGGCATACTGTGTCAGGTAGATCGCGGAGGAGATGCCGATCGGTGCGGAGATCAGCAGGGTAATCACAACAATGTACAGGGTATTGATAATCATCGGCAGAATGCCTTTCAGCTCCGGATTCATCTCGGAATACGGGGTGGAAATAAACTTCCAGGTGATGTACGGCACGCCGTTGACCAGAATATAGCCGAGAATGCCGACCAGCACCACAACGGTCACTGCGGCGGCCAGATAGATCAGGGTTTTCAGGACGGAATCCGAAACATGCTTATGCTTGCAGTATAAAGACTTACTCGGCATCCATCTGCACCCCTTTCTTTGAGATATAGGTAAAGCTGATATTGACAATCATTATAAACACAAACAGCACCAGCCCGATGGCGAACAGCGCCTGCCGGTGCAAGCCGGAAGAGTAACTCATCTCCATCGCGATGCCCGTCGTCAGAAAACGCACCGGGCCGAGCAGGCTCGGCATATTCGGGACGTTGCCTGCCACCATGATGACCGCCATGGTCTCACCGATCGCGCGGCCCACGCCCAAAATGACGCCCGCCAGAATACCGGACTTCGCCGCCGGGACCGTCACCTTGAAAATGGTCGTGGTCGGCGTGGCGCCCAGCGCCAGAGACGCCTCGCGGTAGGAAACCGGCACGGCGTGCAGCGCCGTTTCCGACACGTTGACAATCGTGGGCAATACCATGATCGCCAGAATCAGGATCGCGGCCAGCAGGCTGTCGCCCGTTGTGCCGCCCTGAAAGGGCGGGAAGGTGCGGATTGCCGGGACGATCACCAGCATGCCGAAGAAGCCGTAGATGACCGATGGAATGCCCGCCAGCAGTTCCACCGCCGGACGGACCAGCCTGGCCACGCCGGGGCGGGCCGTTTCCGAGAGAAAAACCGCCGTGAGGATGCCGATCGGCACGCCCAGCAGGATCGCGCCCGCGGTACCCGCGATGGAGGAGAGGATCAGCGCCAGAATTCCGAATTTTTCCGAGCTGGCCGCCCACTCCCTGCCGAACAGGAATTCGCCCAGACCGATCTGCGCAATGGCCGGCGCGCCCGTCACCAGAATATAAATTGTGATGACCGCAACGGACCCGACGGAAACGCAGGACGCCACCTTGAAGATGGACTCCGCCAGCCGTTCCGTCCCCTGCGTCCACAGGCACAGCACCGCGCTGACAATCCCCAAAAAGAGTGTGCCCAGAAACGGCCAGAGATACTGCACGGAAATCTCACTGATATTCAGGGATGTGACCGCCGTCTGGATATTGGAGGTGGTAATCAGCACAATCAGCGGGGTTATGCCGGAAAGGATATACGCCGTTCCCGCAAGTACCGGTTTCCGCAGCAAAAGCAGCGCGATACCGAGCAGCGCCAGCGCCACCCCGGCGATCACCGCGACCCGCGTCAAAAGGGGAATCGTAACCAAACCGCTCATCTGCGGGCCGGCCACACGCATCCCCCGCACAGTCGCAAGCTGCAGCCCGCTCAGGGCGTAGATACTGTCTTTAAAAACAAACCTGATGTATGGAAAAAAGAAGGAAAGCGCAATCACCGCGCCCAACGCCACCGCAACGATTTTTTTCGCCCGGTTGGCTGTTGCGCGCTTGTGTTCCGCTCGTTCGTTTGTCAATGTCGCTTGCAGCATAAAATGCCCTCCGTTCGTTTCGAACTGTCTGGACAGGACAAAATGCTTCGGCGCAGCATGGGCGCCGGAGCATTTTAATGAGCGTATCTACAACTTTTGCATGGTGGAGCTGTATCTGCGCCCCTGTTCCTGTTTTTATTCAGCGGTTACCAGGCCGACGCTCTTGATGATTTCCTGACCCTCGTCGGAATAGAGGAAATCGAACCAGGCTTTGACCAGCTCGCTGTCGGAACCCTTTTTATAAATCTGCACGAAGGGCCTCTGCGCTTTGTAGGAGCCGTTTACGATGTTTTCTTCGTTGGCCTCCACGCCGTCCACCTTGCAGGCGATGATGGAATCATTGACGGAATCAAGAGAAACATAGCCGATTGCGGACGGATCGGAACCGATCTTTGCGACCACTTCGCCGGTGGAGGTGATCTCCGCCGCATAGACGCAGCTTTCTTTGCAGTCAAAGATGGATTCAAAGCCGTCTCTGGTGCCGGAAGCGGCCTCACGGCCCAGCACGGTGATCTTCTGATCGTTGCCGCCGAGCTCTTTCCAGTTGCTGATCTCGCCGGTGAATATCTTTGTGATCTGCTCGCTGGTCAGTTCGGTGACCGGATTCTCTTTATTCACAGCAATCGCGATGCCGTCGATGGCAATCTGCTTGATCTCAAACTGGCTCGGGTCCTCTTCGTCCTTCAGGTTTCTGGAGAGGTCGCCGATCAGGGCCGTACCCGCAAGCACCGCCTTCGGCGCGTCGCCGGAGCCGTTGCCGCTCTTTGTAACGGTAACGTCCGGATATTTTACCTGGAACGCCTCACCCAGCGCCTGGCAGACCTTTGCCATGGAAGTGGAACCGTTCAAGGTCAGGTTGCCGCTGATGGAGGGCGTTTCTTCCGAGGAAGACGGCTCCGTATTGGAAGGCGTGTTCGCGTCGGGTGTGGACTGGGAAGACGGGGTGGCCGACTGGCCTTCAACCTCGGATGCGCAGCCGACAAACGCCGCGGTGGAACAGATCATTGCCAATACCATCAGGATCGAAAGGATCTTTTTCATAGTTTCATTGCTCCTTACATTTTCTTCATCTTGTTTCGCTTTTTCTTAAGTACGGGTTCATTCTACCGGGGCAATGTTAAAATCAGGTTAAGCTTAGTTTAGATGAAAATAAAATAAATATGCGCTTCCTCCCAAAATCCTTCCGGACGCAAAAAATCCCCTGCCGCGCACAAATGCAGCAGGGGATTTTGATCTTTTTTATTTAGTTTGCCGGGTGGTACTTTTCACAGGTGCATTTCTTAAACTTTTTGCCGCTTCCGCAGGGGCAGGGATCATTCGGGCCGATCTTTTTGCCCTTGCGCACCGGCTGGTTGGCGTCCGTTCCGTCGGCGCTGGTCGCCGTCGGCTTCGCCACCTGCTCGCGCTTCGGCTCCTCCTGCGTGCGCAGCTGCACGGTAAGCATCATGCGGGCGGTATTCTCGCGGATGGTCGCGATCATCTCGTCGAACATATCAAAGCCTTCCAGACGGTATTCCACAACCGGATCGTGCTGACCGTAAGCGCGCAATCGGATGCCCTTCTGGAGCTCCTCCATTGCGTCAATGTGGTCCATCCACTCGCGGTCGACGTTCTTAAGCAGGATCACGCGCTCCAGCTCGCGCATGACCGTGTCGCCATACGCCTTTTCACGCGCTTCGTATTGTTCCATCGCCTTCTTGGTCAGCTCTTCCTGTACGAATTCCGGCTCCAGACGTTCCAGTTCGCTTTCGTCGTACACCAGGTCATCCGGGCCGATCATCCAGCCCATGTAGTGCTCGCGCAGCCCGTTGAGGTCCCAGTCCTCCTTGAGGGTCTCCTTCGGCAGGAACTTCTGCACCTGCGCCTCGATGGCCTGCTCGATCATCTTGACCACCTGCTCGCGGATATCCTCGCCGTTGAGCACCTGATCGCGCTGGCCGTAAATGATCTCACGCTGGCGGCTCATAACGTCGTCAAACTGGAGAACATTTTTACGGATGGCAAAGTTGCGGCCCTCAATCTTCTTCTGCGCGCCCTCGATGGTTTTGGTGAGCATGCCTGCTTCAATCGGCGTGTCCTCGTCTACTTTAAGTGTATCCATCATCGTGGTGATGCGATCGCCGCCGAACAGACGCATGAGGTCGTCTTCCAGAGAGATATAGAAACGGCTCAAACCGGGGTCCCCCTGACGGCCTGCACGGCCGCGCAGCTGGTTATCAATGCGGCGGGACTCATGGCGCTCGGTGCCGATGATGTACAGGCCGCCGACCTTCCGGACTTCCTCCGCTTCGACTTTGGTAATTTCACTGTATTTTGCCTTAAGTTCCTGATACACCTTGCGCGCCGCCAGAATCTCTTCGTCGTCCGTCTCATAGTAGGAATCCGCCGCGCTGATCATCTCTTCCGTATACTGCATGCGGCGCATTTCGGACTTCGCCATGTATTCGGCGTTGCCGCCCAGCATAATATCGGTACCACGGCCGGCCATGTTCGTCGCGATGGTGACGGCGTTCTTGTGGCCCGCCTGCGCAACGATTTCCGCTTCCTTCTCATGGTACTTCGCGTTCAATACTTCGTGCTTGACGCCGCGGCGCTTCAGCAGCTTGCTCAGTTCCTCAGACTTTTCAATGGAGATGGTGCCGACCAGAACCGGCTGGCCCTTCTCATGGTGCTCAACAATATCGTCAATGACGGCGTTAAATTTGCCCTTCTCGGTCTTGTAAACGACGTCCGGCAGATCCTCACGCGCCAGCGGACGGTTGGTGGGGATCTCAATGACGTCCAGTTTATAGATTTCACGGAATTCCGCTTCTTCCGTCATCGCGGTACCGGTCATACCGGAAAGCTTATCATACAGGCGGAAGAAGTTCTGGAACGTGATCGTCGCCAGCGTTTTGCTCTCGCGTGCAACCTTCACGCCTTCCTTTGCCTCGATGGCCTGGTGCAATCCCTCGTTATAGCGGCGGCCGTACATCAGACGGCCGGTAAATTCATCGACAATGATGACCTCGCCGTCCTTGACGACGTAGTCGATATCCTTGGTCATGACGCCGCGGGCCTTAATCGCCTGATTGATATGGTGCTGCAGGGTGATGTTGTCCGCGTCGGTCAGGTTTTCAACGTTGAAATAGGACTCGGCTTTCTTGACGCCCTTCTGCGTCAGGGTCGCCGTCTTCGCCTTCTCATTGACCAGATAATCCGCGTCCTCGTACAGGGCGTCGTTATCCTCTTTTTCGTCCAGCTCCGCAACCTTGACAAAGTGCAGGGTCTGCGCGAACGCGTCCGCGATGTTGTACAGCTCGGTGGACTTGTCCCCCTGGCCGGAAATAATCAGCGGAGTACGGGCCTCGTCGATGAGGATGGAGTCCACTTCGTCGACGATGGCAAAGTTATGGCTGCGCTGCACTTTATTCTCTTTATAGATGACCATGTTGTCGCGCAGGTAATCGAATCCGTATTCGTTGTTGGTACCGTAGGTAATATCCGCCTGATAGGCGCGCTGACGGTCCGCGTTGTCCATATCGTGCGCGATCAGGCCGACGGAGAGGCCCAGGAAGCGGTAGACCTTGCCCATCCACTCGGAGTCGCGGCGGGCCAGGTAATCGTTGACGGTGACTACATGGACGCCCTTTCCGGAGAGCGCGTTCAGATATGCCGGCAGGGTCGCGACCAGGGTTTTACCTTCACCGGTCCGCATCTCCGCGATCCGTCCCTGATGGAGCACGATACCGCCGATGATCTGCACCGGGAAGTGGCGCATGTTCAGCACACGCCAGGACGCCTCGCGGCAGACGGCAAACGCATCCGGCAGGATGTCGTCCAGCGTTTCACCCTTCGCCAGGCGCTCTTTCAGCACGGGAGTCTGCGCCTGCAGCTCCTCGTCGCTGAGCCCCTTATATTTTTCTTCCAAGGCAAGTACTTTGTCGCAAAGCGGCTGCACGCGCTTCAGCTCGCGCTTGCTGTAATTGCCGAAAAACGCTTTTAAAATGTTTCCCATGAAATGTCACCTCAAACAATTTATTATATACCGGTTAAAAAGCCCGTCCGCCAACAGAGATTCCGCCTGGCTCCCAACGGAGGGGCCTTAATCTCTTCAGATCAAGCATACGGGCATTATTATAACATAGCCGGGTGAAAAAAGGAAGAACAAATCATGAATTTGGCTGTTCGATTTGTGGAATTTGTCAAACATCCCCAGACTGAAAACCATTCGGGAACAATTAAAAATGGGTGGGAAAACCATAAAAAATTTTCCCGCCCATTCTATTTTTCATATTTGTATTCCACCAGATCGGAAAGATCGCAGTGCAGCGCGTCGCAAAGCCGCATCAATGTGTCCAGCTTCAAGGTCTCCACATTGCTTCCCCGGAACAGCTTATTAATAGAATTCCGGCTTACGCCGGAGCGCTCCATCAGCTCGGTAATATCGTCTATCTTCTGATCCGCCATGCGGTGCCGGATATAGTTTTTCAGCATTCTTCTCGCCTCGTTTTTATTATTCTGATAAAAACTATAACGATAAAGAGAAAAAGTATCAATATAAAGTTAGAAATTGCCTTGACAAAAACCACTACAAGGTTATAATATAGCTCTATAGAGTTAATAAATTATTTTATAAGAAGGTGAGAAAATGCGCAGAACATTAGAAAATCTCTACTACGGCAACATTAATCCAACTGATAAGACCATTGTCAGAGGTTCCCCTTACGACAAAGGGCTTCGGGCCATGTCAGAATTGGAAACTAAAATCGAACTGCTGCTAACGGCTCCCATTCGAGAGCTTTTTTCGGAATACAGTACCATTTCCTCCGACATAATGCAGATTACCGCACTGGAGTCCTTTATTGAGGGATTCCGTCTGGGGGCAAATATCCTGTTGGAAACGCTGCAAGAGGACGACGGCAGCTTTCAATCCATTGATTGAGAATGTTGTCGGATTGCCGCCCAGTATGTTATCATTTAAATACAGATAAATCACCTTTTACCGCTTGTCTATTTTAAACCATTTGTTATAAACAGATGGAGTACAGAAAGGAGTATGGATAAGTTGTTATCAAACAAACAATTGAAAGAAAACCCGTCTAAAAAACATATAAAGCGATTCTTCCTTTCAACCTTATGTATTCTGTCTGCAATTATCCTTTTGGTTGTTTTTTATCAATACCGAACCACCAACTTGTACGCAAAAGTCGTCGCTCCCATTACAGAGGATCGGATTCCCGCATTTCTGGAAAATAAAGACGCCTATGTTCTGGGTTTAAACTCCTTTGGAACGCCTGTCTTTGAAAATCCCGAAGAGGCTTTCCAACAGGCATGCACCGACTATTCATCCGGAATTGCGGCCATCCAGCAGCAATTCCAATTGGAACCCATTTCGTCATCCAATTGGAAGCCCTATGGAGTATACGGTACGCAAATCATCACGGAAGATCAAACACTTCAAGAGGAATGCTTGAACGTTTCGAAATTTTTTGACTACTACGAAAACAGTTTCCCGGACTCCTGACATTTTCTTTTCAGCTATGCACAAATGTGCTAAACTTTAAAAGCCGCTGTTGCTCCAAATATGATGTCCGGAGCAACAGCGGCTTTCTATTCGTATTTTATCCGTCTATCCTTTTCCGCTTAAGCAGCAGCGAATTTGTCACAACCGACACGGAGCTGAACGCCATGGCCGCGCCCGCCACAATCGGGCTCAAAAGCCCGAACGCCGCCAGCGGCACTCCAATGGTATTGTAGATAAACGCCCAGAACAGATTCTGCCGGATTTTGCTCATGATGGCCTTGGAAAGCGTGATCGCCTTCGGCACATCCAGCAGGCTGCCGCTCATGATGACGAGGGAACCCGCCTGTGCCGCCACGTCCGTACCGGTGCCAAGCGCCATGCCGATGTCCGCGGCAGCCAGCGCCGGGGCGTCGTTCGCTCCGTCGCCCACCATGGCGACCACGCCGTGTTCTTTCAGCTCCGCGACCTTCTCCTTCTTGTCGCCGGGCAATACCCCCGCGATCACATGGGTAATACCGACCTGCGCCGCGATGGCTTTTGCTGTCGCCTCGTTGTCGCCGGTGACCATGTAGACTTCGATGCCGCGCTCCTGCAATTTTTGAACCGCTTTCGCAGAGTCCTCCTTAACCTTATCCGCTACCGCGAAAACCGCGGCGGGCCGTCCGTCCACCGTCAGCGTGACGGCCGTCTTTCCCTGCTGCTCCAGCTGGACGGTCGCATCGTTTGCAAATTTGCCGATATAAATCTTATGGCCGTCCACGGCGGCATGTACGCCGCTGCCCACCTGCGCGTTGAATTCCTCCGCTTCCGGAACCGCGCCGGCGTGTTCCGCGCAATAGGTATAGATCGCCTGGCCCACCGGATGCTCGCTCAACTTCTCTGCCGCGGCGCCGTATTGCAGCAAAGTTCTTTCATCAAACCCTTCAAACGGCACAAAATCGGTCAGCTTTGGCTGGCCCTCCGTGATCGTGCCGGTTTTGTCCAGCACAATGCTTTTGATTTTGCCGGCCAGCTGCATGGAATCCGCGTCCTTGATTAGAATTCCCGCGTTGGCCGCCATGCCGGTGCCCACCATCAGCGCCGTGGGCGTCGCCAGACCCAGCGCACACGGGCACGCGATCACCAACACGGACACCGCATGATAGATGGCGGGTGCGACGTCCCCTGTCACAAACCAGGTAATGGCGAAGGAAACCAGCGCAATGACCAGAATAGACGGCACAAAGATGGACGCCACTTTATCCACCAGCTTCTGTACCGCCGGTTTGCTCTGCTGGGCGGAGCGCACCATTTTTACAATGGAGGAAAGCATGGTGCTTTTCCCCACACCCGTCGCTTCAAACTGGAACGCGCCCTGGCGGTTGACCGTGCCGGCAAAGACGCTGTCCCCCACCGTCTTGTTGACGGGGATGCTCTCGCCGGTCAGCATGGATTCATCAATCGCAGAGTCGCCCTTGACGATTTTGCCATCCACCGCGACGCCCTCGCCCGGACGCACCAGCACGATTTCGCCCGGCACAATTTCGCCTGTGGGAACCTGCTGTTCCGCGCCATCGCGCAGGACCGTCGCCATTTTGGGCTGCAACTGCAGGAGGCTTTCCACCGCGGAATTGGCGCGGGCTTTCGCCTTTGTCTCAAACAACTTGCCCAGCAGCACCAGCGTAATGACTACGGCGCAGGCCTCAAAATAGTAGGTGTGCCCACCCGTCAATACATTATAAAGGCTGTACAGATAGGCCGCCAGCGTGCCAAGGCTCACCAGCACATCCATATTCGCGCTGCCGGAGCGGATGGACTCCCACGCGCCCACAAAAAAGCGCCAGCCGATGCCGAACTCCACCAGCGTCGCCAACGTCAGCTGCAGCCAGCCGTTGTGCAGCGTGTGCATCAGCGGGGCGTTGGGCGCGGCAAACATCAACACCATTTCGACCATAAAGGGCAGTGTCAAAACGGCGGACACAATGAAGCTGATCAGCAGCTTCTGAAATTCCCGCTGCTGGAACGCGCCTTTGTCTTCCACCACCACATAGCCTGCCTGTTTGACGTTCCTGGAAATATTTTTCAAGTTGACCTTTTGCTCGTCAAAGACGATACGCGCGCTTTCCGAAGCATAGCTTACGTCCGCTTCCTGCACGCCGTCCAGTTTTTTCAGGGATTTTTCCACTGCCGCGGCACACATGACGCAGTGCATACCGCCGATCTCTACAGTCAATTCTTTCATCGTAAAACTTCCCTCCGCCCTTCTGGGTCAAATGTTCTCACTGGAATATTCTCCGCAGCCGCTTCGGTTCTATTCCTAAAATTTGTCTGTTTTTAATATACACTAAATTTATCCACATTGCAAGCGGTAAGGAAATGTATTTTCCACTTGCACAAACCGCCGGGCGGCGATAGAATGGAACTTGTGAATCTACTATCCCGGGCTTCCGGAATGAAACATAGAGAAAGAAGGCATTTTTCATGAAAACAGTTCCTGAACGCATTGCGGCCCTGCGTGCCGCAATGCAAAACGCGGGCGTGGACGGCTATCTGATCCCCTCCTCCGACCCGCATATGAGCGAATACCTCCCCGACTGCTACGGTGCGCGCAGCTGGTTCTCCGGCTTTACGGGCTCCGTCGGCACGCTGGCCGTCACGGCGGAAAAGGCCGCGCTGTGGGTGGACGGGCGCTATTTTATCCAGGCGGAGCACCAACTGGCGGGCAGCGGCATTGAATTGATGCGCGTCGCCGTCAAGGGCACGCCGGAAATTCCCGCCTGGCTGGCAGAGAACCTGCCGCAGGGCGGCGTGATGGGTCTGGACGGCATGATTACCGCCATTTCCACCGTGGAAAAACTGGAGCAGGCATTTACAGAAAAGAAAATCACCATCAAAGACATTGATTTTGTTTCCCCTCTGTGGGAAGGCCGCCCGCCCGTGCCCGCCACCACCGCGTGGCTGCTGGAAACAAAATACGCGGGTAAAACCGCCCGCGAAAAGCTGGAACAGCTGCGCGACGCGCTGGCGGAGCACGGCGCGGACGCCACACTGCTCTCCCGCCTGGAAAGCGTCGCTTGGGCGCTCAACCTGCGCGCGGACGACATTGCCTACAACCCGTTCCCCCTCTCCTACTGTCTGGTCCTGCCGGAAAGCGCCACGCTGTTCATCAACAAAAGCCGCGTTCCCGCCGAGGTAGAAGACGCGCTCAACGCGGAGGGCGTACAGGTTGCGCCCTATGAGGACGCCGCCTCTGCGATTGCCTCCGTCAGCACGCCGGTCACCGCCCTGTACGAGCCGGAGGGAACCAGCTACACGCTGTACCATGCGATGAAGGCCAACGCTTCCATCAAGCTGCAGGCGGGCGAGGAGCCGGTCCAGCCGCTCAAGGGCGTCAAAAACGAGGTGGAGATTCAAAACATCAAAAACGCGCATGTAAAAGACGGCGTTGCAATGGTCCGATTCCAAATGGCCCTGGAAGCGAAAATGACCGCCGGGGAAACCGTGACCGAATGCGACGTCGCGGACATGCTGACCGCCCTGCGCAAAGCGCAGCCGCTGAACCTGGGCGACAGCTTCGATACCATCGCCGCCTGCGGTGCGAACGCCGCCATGATGCACTACCACGCACTGCCGGAAACCTGCGCTGAACTGGAGCCGCACGGCTTCCTGCTGGTGGACAGCGGCGCGCAGTTCCGCGACGGCACCACGGACATCACCCGCACTTACACGATGGGCGATCTGACCGATGAAGAAAAGACTTATTATACACTGGTTCTCAAAAGCCATATCGACCTTGCGCGCGTCGTTTTTCTGGAGGGCTGCACCGGCGGCAACCTGGACATCATGGCCCGGAGCGCTGTGTGGCGCCACGGCATCGACTACCGCTGCGGCACCGGCCACGGCGTCGGCTTCGTCGGCGGCGTGCATGAAGGCCCGCAGAATCTGCGCATCACCAACAATGTGGCGTTTGTCCCCGGTATGACCGTCACGGACGAACCCGGCATCTATGAGGAAGGCAAAGTGGGCATCCGCATTGAAAACGAGCTGCTGTGCAAGGAATGGGGCGTCACGGAATACGGCCGCTTCCTCTGCTTTGAGCCGATCACCTACTGTCCCATCGACGTCAAGCCGGTAAAGGTTGAGCTGCTGGACAACGACGAGCTGGACTGGCTCAATGAGTACCACGCGCTGGTTTACAAAACGCTGGAAAGCAGCCTGACGCCGGAGGAACAGGACTGGCTGAAGGCCGCCTGCGCGTCGCTCGCCCGTTAAAACCGAATGAACGTCTTTATTGTCATCCTGCTGCTGTTCGCCCTGCTGGGCGCGGTGGATAAGATCATCGGCGGGAAGCTGGGCGTTGCGGAGGAATTCGACCGCGGTCTGGCCTCGATGGGGCCGCTCTGCCTCTCCATCAGCGGCATCTATTGCATTGCCGTAACGGCGCTCAGCGCACACCCGGAGGCCATTGCGGGGCTGTCCGCCGTTCTCCCGTTCGACCCTTCCCTGATCGCCGGGGCTTTGCTCGCGCCGGACATGGGCGGCTATGCGATTGCCACCCAGTTGGCGGCCTCTCAACCGCTGGCGCTGTACAGCGGCCTGATGGTATCGTCCACGCTGGGCTGTTTGATCAGCTTTGTCCTGCCGATCTCTCTGGGCGGCCTGCCCAGCTACGAAGTATCCGGATTTATGCAGGGCGTTTTGTGGGGCATCATCGCGCTGCCTGTGGCGTTGGCCGCCGGCGGGCTGCTGCTGGGCCTTCCCCTCCCCATTCTGGTATCGAATACATGGCCCGTCCTGCTGCTCTGCGCGGCGCTTTGCCTGGCCCTGCGGCTGGTTCCGCGCGGCTGCATCCGGGTGCTGTCCGGGTTGGGACAACTGGTGCGGATCGCGGGCATCCTCCTGTTCTGTGTTGTAACGCTGGGCGTTTTTGTCCCCGCCTGGTCGGTTGCGGACAGCGCGCTCTTTCAGGAAGTGCTGGTGATCGTCTTTAAAATTGCCGTGACATTGTGCGGCTCCACCGTCGCCTGCGGTCTGCTGCTGTCCCACTGCGGCGGCGCAATCGACGCCGCTGCGGAAAAGCTGGGCGTCAACCGCTATGCCGCCGTCGGACTGTTCGTCAGTCTGGCAACCAGCGTCTCCATGATCCCGCTGTACAGCCGGATGGACGCGCGCGGCAAAATTCTGAACGCAGCCTTTGCGGTAAGCGGGGCGTTTGTCTTCGGTGGACAGCTCGCATTTGTCTCCAGTGTGGAGAGCGGTTCTGTTGGCGCATACATGGCCTGCAAGCTGGCTGGCGGAATTGCCGCCCTGCTCCTTGCGGGAGCCTTTACCAAAAATGAAAAACCGGCTGCGTCCGGCATATAAAAGACTTGTATTTCTGCGCAGGTTATACGCAAAAAGTTCAGGCTTAATCTCCGTCCAAGACGGGGATTAAGCCTGTTTTTTGTATCAACTGCAAATTGTGATTATGTTCCTTTGCCTAAAATCTCTTTTATGAAATCTGCGGATCGGGCTTCTGCGCCTCCTCCTCATAGGTGGTGATGTAGCGCCGCACACGGAACTGCGCGCCCGTTTCTTTACAGAGGGCCTCGCACGCGTCCAGCTCCTCCCGCGGCGTATCGTTGTCCACCACGGTCATAATGACCTCCGGCACGTACCGGCCTACTTCCTTTGTAAACTTCAGGACGGCGGGCAGCGCGTCCAGCCCGAATTGGGAGTGACAGATCGCGTCGTACTTTTCCGGCGTGGAGGCGTTCAGGCTGACGGAAACAGCGTCCACCAGCCCATAGAATTCCGGCGCGGTGTTCCTGCCATTGATCAAATCGGAAAGCCCGTTCGTATTGACGCGGATCGGAATATCGCGCAGGCCGCGGACCTTTTTGCAAATCCACAGCAGGTCGTCCAGGCGGCAGGTCGGTTCGCCGTAGCCGCAGAACACCAGCTCGCGATACCGGCCCAGGTCGTATTCTGCCAGTGCGTTCATCACGTCGGTGCGGTGCGGCTCTTCGTCCAGCCAAAGGTTGTCCCCGGAACCGACGCTTTTGCTGTGTGTGCGGATGCAGAAATCGCAGGCACACGGACAGCGGTTGGTAATATTCAAATAGAGCGTATGGCCCAGCACATAGGCAATATTGTTGCTCATCAGCCGTTTTCCTCCAACGGGATGCCGAACAGCCGGGAGGCGTTCCGCATCGATGCCTTTAATATCTCTTCTGTGGAAACGCCGCGGATATCCGCCACACGGGCCGCCGTGTGTGCAATCAGGGCGGAATGACAGCGCTTGCCGCGGAACGGAACGGGCGCCATGTACGGCGCGTCCGTCTCCATCAGGATGCGGTCCAGCGGAAGGTCCGCCGCCACCTCCACGGGGACGCGCGCGTTCTTAAATGTGACCGCGCCCCCCAATCCGATATACATACCCAGCCTGACGACCTCGCGCGCCATTTCCACGCTGCCGGAAAAGCAGTGCAGCACGCCGCGCGGCTTGTATTTGCGCAGGATGTCCATCGTATCGCCGTGCGCGTCACGGTCATGAATCACCACGGGCAGGCTGTGGCGCGCCGCCAGCTCCAATTGCGCCTCAAAATATCGGATTTGCTCCTCCCGTGGGGCATTGTCCTCAAAATGGTAGTCGAGGCCGATCTCACCGACCGCCACAACCTTCGGTTCCGCCAGCAGAGCTTCCACCTTTTCCAGGGAGCCCGCCGGCGTATCGCGCACGCACTCCGGATGGATGCCCACCGCGGCATAAATATACGGGTACTTTGCAGCCAGTTCCACCGCGTCATAGCAGCCCTGTAAGTCCGCTCCCACATTGAGCACCCGGCAGACTCCCTGTTCCGGCAATCCGGCCAGCAGCTCCGTGCGGTCCTCATTGAACGCGTCGTCGTCGTAATGGGCGTGAGAATCAAAAATCAATCGTTCCATGTGACTCCTTCTGTTATCCATCAATCAGTGAATGCGGGAACCCGCCGGGATGCCGTCCACAAAGAGCACGCGCACGTCGTCCTCCGACGCGTCCGCCGCCAAAATCATGCCCTGGCTCTCCACGCTGCAGAGCTTTGCGGGCTTCAGGTTCGCCACCAGCACGATGCTGTGGCCGACGAGCTCCTCCGGCTTGTACCACTGAGCAATGCCGGACACCACTGTGCGCTCGCCCTCGCCGTCGTCCAGTGTGAGCTTCAAAAGCTTTTTCGCGCGCTTCACCGGCTCGCAGGCTTTGATTGTCGCCACGCGCAGCTCCACCTTGGCAAAATCGTCGATGCCAATCTGCGCCAGGCCCTCGATATGCGGCTTCTCCGCCTGCTTCTGCTCCATCGGGTTGGGGATCAGATTGTTCAGTTCCTCAATCTCTTTATCGACGTCGATGCGCGGGAAGAGCGTGTCGCCCTTGGTGATGGCCGCATCCGCCGGGAGCAGGCCCCACTGTGCCGCAGCCTCATACGTGAGAATATCCGCCTGCGCGCCCAGCTGCTGCTGGATCTTCGGCGCGGTCTCCGGCATAAACGGGGTAATCAGGATGGAAACGATGCGCAGGCATTCGCACAGATTGTACAGGACTGCCGCCAGACGGGCCTTTTTCGCCTCGTCCTTGCCGAGCGCCCATGGCATGGTTTCATCGATATACTTGTTGGAGCGGGCAATCAACCGCCAGATTTCCGTCAGCGCGTTGGAGAACTGGTAGCCGTCGATCGCCGCGTCGCACTTGGCGCGCAGGGCGCTGGCCATTGCGATCAGTTCATCGTCCGGAACGCCCGCCTCGCGCTCCGCCGGAATCGTGCCGCCAAAGTATTTCTGCACCATCGCCGTGGTGCGGGAGAGCAGGTTGCCCAGGTCGTTCGCCAGATCAGAATTGATGCGGCTGATCAACGCCTCGTTGGTGAACACGCCGTCGGAACCGAAGGGGATTTCACGCAGCAGGAAATAGCGGATGGCGTCCACGCCGTAGCGGTCGCACAGGATCATCGGATCCACGACGTTGCCCTTCGACTTACTCATCTTGGTGCCGTCGCCAAACAGCAGCCAGCCGTGGCCGTAAACCTGCTTGGGCAGCGGAAGATCCAGCGCCATCAGCATGGCAGGCCAGATGATGGTATGGAAGCGCACGATCTCCTTGCCGACAAAGTGCACGTCCGCAGGCCAGTATTTTTGATAATCGGAATCGTCGCCGGAACCGTAGCCCATGGCGGTGATGTAGTTGGTAAGCGCGTCCAGCCAGACATAAACGACGTGCTTCGGGTCAAAGTCCACCGGGATACCCCAGGTAAAGCTGGTGCGGGAAACGCACAGGTCGCCCAGGCCCTGCTTGATGAAATTGATCATCTCATTTTTGCGGCTCTCCGGCTGGATGAATTCCGGATGCTCCTCATAGAGCTTCAGGATGCGGTCCCCGTAGTTGGACAGACGGAAGAAATACGCCTCCTCCTCGGCCCATTTGACCTCGCGCCCGCAGTCCGGACATTTGCCGTCCTTGAGCTGGGTCTCCGTCCAGAAGGCCTCGCAGGGGGTACAATACCAGCCCTCATATTTGCCTTTATAGATTTCGCCTTTGTCATACAGCGCCTTAAAAATCTGCTGCACTGCCTTGACGTGGTAATCGTCCGTGGTGCGGATAAAGCGGTCGTTGCTGATGTTCAGCAGCTTCCACAGATCCTGGAAGCCCGCGACGATCTTGTCCACATATTCTTTGGGCGTCACGCCCGCCTCGGCGGCCTTCAGCTCAATCTTCTGCCCATGCTCGTCAGTGCCGGTCAGGAACATCACGTCGTAACCCTGCAAACGCTTATAGCGCGCGATCGCATCGCTGGCAACGGTGCAATAGCTGTGGCCGATGTGCGCCTTTCCGGAGGGATAGTAGATAGGGGTGGTGATATAAAAGGTTTTCTGATCCATAACTGTTTCGCTCCTACTGTTTCAGTTTACACGTTTCCACAGGGTTCCATCGCGTTTGCAGGGGAAGCGTGCAGAGTTTTATCCTATATAGTATACCCATTTCCTTCCTCTTTTTCAAGGACGTTTCCAGAAGGCCGGGCCGTATCCTTTGAAATGGAACGGCTGCTGCACTGTCCATGGCAATTCTCTCTTGCCCGTTGCGGCCGGCAGGTCTAGGAACCAGAACGGTCCCTTTCATTACCGCCTGAATGTACAAAAACAACGCCGCGGCGCCTGCTTTTGCAAACGCCCGGCGTTGTTTTTTCAGCCCTGTTCTGGCAAGGTCCGCCGTCAGGCAGGCGATACCATGAAGATGATGGATACGTCGTCAATAATATACGTGAATGAGGCGTTATCGCCCAACGCCACTTTTACATCCTGCTCGCCCAGCACATCGCCCAGTTTTTCATCGATCTCATATTTGCGGTCCGGTTCAAATCCCGCGATTACACTGGAACGCAGGGCTGCCAGCAGCTTCAATTCCCCGTCGCTTGCTTTATCTGTACTGACGCCGACAAACAGGCTGAACAGGTTGCCACTCGACGGGTTTTCCCGCAGCAAAACGCTCAGGCCGTCGCTGTGCTTATAAGTGTGCACCAGACTGCCGTCCTCATCCGTTTCCGAAGAGGTTTGCCATGCGGACATTTTTCCGTCCCCATATTCCTCCGTTACCGCGTCCAGCTCGGAAACCATGCTGGATACCATCATGGAAAATTCTTTTTTGGCCGGGCTTTCGGCCCCATCCGAAGAACTGCCGGACCCAAACGATTCCGGCGGAACCACGCTGATGTACATGGCGCCGTTCTGGAACCCCAGGCTGAACGCCGCCTGATCTCCAAACGCATACTCATTCACTGCCAGCTGATCGATGATCTCCGACGCCTTCCCCGGCTCAAACTGGTCGATCACCTCCGCCTGCAGGGCCGTGACGAAGTCAGCTTCGCCATCCGTCAGGTCGTCCAGGTTTGCAATCATCATCACCTGTACCAGCTTACCGCTCTGCTCCTCCCTGGCCAGCGCCAACTGAAAAGCTTTCTTATAATCGTAGATTTGCATCGGGTTGCCGTCCAGGTCCGTACTCTCCGCCGTATCCCAGGTGGAAAGCTTCCCGCCGCTGAACGCGTCCGAAAAGCCGTCCAGATACTGGAACAGGCTGTCCGCCGTCATGGGAAGCACCGGCGTTTTGGGCGCTTCGGAAGACGGTTCCGAGCTGCTCTCCGGCGGCGCGCTGGAGACTGCCGCGCTTTCCGGCGCGGAAGACGCTTCTGAAGAAGACGGCTGCCCACCGCTGTTCCCGCATCCCGTCAGTATCAGGCATAACACTGTAACAATTGCTGCCAATTTTTTCATATTAATTCCTCCTTGGGAGAAATCATACCATAGATTTTTAACAAAAACAACAACCCAGGTTTTCAGATCGGGTGAAATGTTATCACTTTTTTACAACTATCACAAAAAAGGAACGTACCGCGGTACGTTCCTTTCCATGTCTTTCTATCAGGAAAACACACACATGCGTTCCTCCACCGGCTGAAACAACTTTTCCCCTGGCTCTCCCGCAGGCGCGCCAAACGGCATCTGTGCGATCAGCAGCCAGCTCTCCGGCAGATCCCATTCCCGCCTGACCGCTTTGTCAATCAGCGGGTTGTAATGCTGGATCGTCGCGCCCAGCCCGGCGTCCTCCAGCAGGTTCCATACATTATATTGCAGGATTCCATTGGACTGCTGCGCCCAGACTGGGAAATTCTCTTTGTACAGCGCAAATTTTTCGCCATACCTATTTGTGACAGCGGTATCGTCAAAGAACAGAACCGTGCCGTACCCGTCGGCAAAGGACTGAATCTTTTTCTTTGTCTGCGCGAACTGGGCTTTCGGCACTTTGTCCCGCAGCGTTTCCAGAACAATGGACCAGAGGCGGTCGTGATGTTTTCCAAATAACACAACCGCGCGGCTTCCCTGCATATTGAAGGATGACGGCGTATGCAGCACCGCCTGCTGCACCAGCTCCACAATACGTGCATCCGGTATGGGAGAGCTTTTCTCGATACTGTAAATACTTCTACGGCTTTTTATGGCTTCCAGATATGTTTTCATGTGGTTCCTCCTTCTGTCCCGTGTGACAGATTAATCAACTGTTACTTCTTAAATTTTTTACAAGCGCTCCATGTTTATCATATCCGTATCATGTAAAAAAAGTCGGCGGTTCTTGTCTTTTTCCCGGTTGCCATGATTATAGATTTTAACATGATTTTGTTTTTAATCGTCAACTGGATATTGTGGGTTGCCTCTTAAACACGCGAGTGCATGTACGCATTTGCGCAACACTTTCCAGAGTCTGTTTTAAGGCGATGGATATGAAATCGTCTTCCGTTTACAGGATCTGCAAAGGGGCACACAATCCGGCAGTTCCCTATACCGGATCGTATGCCCCTCTTATTCTACCGCACGCGGTTTTTTCCGCCGGCATGCCCCAAGGCAAAGGTAATGAAGAAAATAGCCGCCGCGATCAGCACCACGGTGCCGCCTGCCGCCGTCCCCATGTAATAGGAAGCGATCAGGCCGCTGACGCCGGAAAACATCGAAATGCCGATGGCCCAGAAATGATAGGAGCGCATGCTCTTTGCCAGATTGCGCGCAGATGCTGCGGGCAGCACCAGCAGCGAATTGATAATCAGAATGCCCACCCACTTGATGGAGATGGTCACGATCACCGCAATGATTACCACGAACAGTTTTTCCACCAGGCGCACCCGGATATTCTTGCTGGCCGCCAGATCGGAATTGACGCTAGTGAGCAGGAACCGGTTAAAAAACAGCACCCAGACCAGCACTACCACCGCCAGCACCACCGCCAGCATCAGGATTTCCGGCGGCTGCACCGTAAGGATATCTCCGATTAAGTAACTGGAGTATTTGGCAAAGCCCCCCGTCGCGGAGAGCAGCACCACGCCCAGCGCCAGCCCCGTACTGGAGAACACACCGATAATCGTATCCGCGGAGGAATTTCCGGAACTCATCACCGCCGAGATGCACAACGCGAACAGCAATGAAAAGCCCAGCATGGAGAGCAGGTAATTGTCCACGCCCATCAGCACGCCGATGGCGATGCCCGTCAGCGCGGAATGCCCCAGCGCATCGGAAAAGAAGCTCATTTTATTGTTGACGACCATCGTCCCCACCAGGCCGAACAGCGGCGTAATCAGCAGAATAGCAAGAAACGCATTTTTCATATACGCGAACTCCGTCCACTCAAACGGCAGCAGGCTGTCAATCAAATGATACAGGAACTCCATTACCGCACCTCCCTTGCCAGCTTCAGGCCAAAGGCTTCCTGTACTTCCGGCGAGCGCATCACTTTGTCGACCGGCCCGCTCACCACGATGGTGCGGTCCAGCAGCGCCGCGCGCGTTGCATACCGCTGCACATGGGACAAATCGTGCGAAACGAGGATGACCGGCATGTGAAACTCGCTGCGAAGGGACGTAACCAGATCATAAAACACCTCGATGCCCTTGCGATCCACCGCGGAAACCGGCTCGTCCAGCAGCAGCAGGTCGGGCATCGGTTCCAGCGCAAAGGCCAGCAGCACGCGCTGCATCTCGCCTCCGGAAAGGCTCCCCAACCGCTTATTCAGCAGGTGATAGCCGCCCACCTTCTCCAGCATGGTGTTGGCCCGTTCCCGCTTTTCCTTCTGATGTCCCAGCCAGACGGGAATTTCCGAAAGGTTCGCGCAGAGCATATCCGCCACCGTCATGGGGGTCGAGCGGTCAAAGACCATATTCTGCGGTACATAGCCGATGCGCGGCTTTTGTACGCGTTCTCCCATCGGGTTGGTGAACACGATGCTTCCGGAATACGGGATGCGCCCCAGAAGGGCTTTTAACAAGGTGGTCTTGCCCGCGCCGTTGCGCCCGATGAGCGCCATAATTTCCCCGTGATGCACGTCCAGCGAAACGTCGTGGATAATCACTCCGTCGCGCTTGTGCACGGTCAGATTGCGAATTTGAGTGCTGCACTTACATTGTTCCATGTTTCAATCTCCAAAAGGGTGATTTTTGTATTATACTGTCAATTTTATACGTATTGTATTGATAAATTGGCTTTTATCAGGCAAGCGCCTCTTTCAGGACTTCCATATTCTGCTCCATCGCGCGCAGATAGGCGTCTTTGTCGTCGTCGCCTGTAACGGCCGGATCCAGAATATAAACATTTGCGCCGCTTTCGTCTGCAACAATTTTGGCGGCAGAGGCCGGATACTGTGGCTCTGCAAAAACCGCTTTGACGCCCGTCCCGCGGATCAGGCGGATGGTGTCCGCCAGCTCCTTTGCGCTGGGCTGGCTGTCCGGCTCCCGGTTGACCACCTTGACGATGTGCAGGTCAAACTCCTCCGCAAAGTAAGGGAACGCCTCATGAAAGGTGATAATCTCCCGGTTCGGCAAGTCGTCCAGTGCCGCATGCATCCGGCCCCGCAGATCGCTCAGCTTTGCGATGTACTGTTGCGCGTTTTCCTGATACGCGAGAGCGTTTTCCGGGTCGGCCTGCGCCAGACCGTCCGCAATGTTCTGAACCTGCCGGATACTGTTTGTGATGGAAACCCAAATATGCGGGTTGACTTCCTCATCCTCATGGTCTTCGTGCGCTTCATCGGTCCCATGGCTGTGCGCTTCCCCCGCTTCAATCAGCGGAAGCCCATCGCTGGAAACCAGAACGTGAAGATCGGGAAGCTGCGCGGTCACCTTTTCCATAAAGCTTTCCATGCCGCCCCCGTTGATGACAAATACGTCCGCCTGCTCGATATTTTTCATATCTTTGGATTGCAGCTGGTAATCGTGCAGGCAGCCTGCCTGCTGCCCGGCCATATTGTCCACCTGTACGCCTTCTATCCCATCTGTAATATTAATCGCCATAATATACAAAGGGTAGAACGACGTCACCACATGAAAGCGCGGTTGCTGGTCTGTTTCCCGTTTTGCGCAGCCTGCCAACGCAGAAAGCAGCAGGCAGAGAGCCAATACAACCGCCCCTATTTTTTTCAGATTGAAAACGCCGGTACAACCGGCGTGAAATACTTTCTTCACAGAAACCTCCTAAATGCAAATGATTTGCATTTACTATCATACTCCCGCCGTGAAAAGCTGTCAAGCCCTGCATGTATTCTATTGTGCTGCAAAGATCGGCTGATTAATCCAAAAAAAGCGCAAAAAGGACATTGTCCTACAACAGTGTCCTTTTTACACATAGTTAAGTTTTATTGCAGGTCAATGGTCCAATTCAGCTCACTGTCTATCTCGTCCAACGCTTCCGCATACCCGGAAATCAAGGCTATTCCGCCGATTTCAATGGATCGGATCGGCGCGGCCGGATTTTTCTCCAGCAAAATCTCATTTGACGTTCTATTCCAGCTGTGTGCAAACTGCGTCGTCCCACGATAGCGATTTCCCTCTTCATCCACAAACATGACCGACTGGGGCAGCAAGCGCCAAATTACCGCATCGTCCGAAGGGGGTTGGTCCAGGCTCATAAAAATCCGCCTTCCATCCTGGCTCACGGAGGTTATCAGCGTTCCCTGCTCCAACTCCATGGTGTACTGGGTAGCAGACTGTTCCTCCGCCTGATCAGTCAATTCCAACGATAAAACCTGTCCCGTTCTTCTGGAATCGTCTCGCAAAAACAAATCATACTGCCCGTTTCCTTCCTGAAAAGTCATACTGCACATTGCCAACGCGCCATATTCTTCATAGCGCTTCGGAAGCGCAAGCCCCCGTTCCGCAAATTTCTCCGTCCATTCTTCCATGCTCATAAACGGAGTCGTACTGTGTTCCCCTTCCTGGATCCAGTCTTTCCCCAAATAGGATGGAAGGTATTTTCCATCCTCCGCCAGCTTCGCCCAAAAGGTACAGTCCGTCCCCACTCTGCCGGCGGACGTCAGTGCCTCCACCACCAGATGGACATATCCATCCTTTTGAAACGCACCCTCCACACGATAGGTAACGTCGTTACAAGTCCATTCCACGGGCTCCTTTTGAACCAGAACGCCTCCGCCCCCCGTCACCACTCCCACGCCGGAAATATAGCGAAAAAGTTTCTCCACACCTGTAGCTATTGTCCCAATATTCGCCAGGCAGAACACCAAAACCATACCGGCGGCAATGGCACACAGGCGGCGCCAGATAAGCGCTTTCTTTCGTACCGGCGGCGCCAGCGCTTCTTTCGTCAGCTCCAGCAAATCATCCCGTGTCAAAACCTCGTCCCATTCGTATCGCTTCATCCCTTTTCCTCCTTCTCTCGCATCCCCAGTCCCTGTTCCTCCAGCAGGGGCCGAAGCTTTTTCCGCAGTCGGGATACGCGTGCATCCACCGCACCGGACGTGAGGTGCAGCTCCCGCCCGATCTCCGCCGAGGACCACTCATAAAGGAAGCGCAGGGTAAACAACTGCCGTTCCGCAGGCTCCAACCGTGCCAGCGCCCGCCGAAGCCCTTCCCGTACCGCGGTAGATTCGGTTTCGTCCGCGGCGGTCAAGGTGCACGCATGGTCTTCGATCGGCTCGGTCCGACCGATGCAAAGCCGCCTGCGGCGATCCAATGCCCGGCTGCGCACCATAACGCAGAGATATGTTTTTTCGCCGCCACGAGCTGTATCCAGCCGTTCCCGGTGATTTACATAATCCCAGACGGCGTCCTGCACGCATTCCTCGCAGTCCTCCGGGTAGTCCCGCAGAACAGCCCTTGCCACTGTTACAAGCAACCGGCGGTACTGTAGAAAGATACGCTCCGCCTCCTGTTCCCGGTTTTGCTGCAACATAAAATACACATCCATGTACGCTCCCCCCTTCACCTTATAGTACGGCGAAAAAGGACCGTTCCTGACGCTGCGAACGTCAATTATTTGAAGAAAAAATTTTGGGATTTAAAAAGGCTTTTTGCCGTCCAGCCAGCCCTGCTCTTTCCAGTAGCGCCAGTCCACACTGTCTTTTCTCTGTATCCGTTTCATAGCGGCAAATAAAATGCGCGTGCGGAAGGAGGCGCGGGGCTTCTTTTGCAGCGTACGGTAAAACTTCCCGGCGGTCTTTTGCAAACGCCGCTCCAATTTCTGTTTTCTGCCTGCCGGGATCCCATCCCAACCCATGGCATAGATGGATATTCCTGTGCGGAAAATCCTGCTGATCCCCCAATAGCGAAGAATGCGCGCGACGGATTGGTTGGCTTCCCTGGTTCCGCCGCCCGCCGCAGTGGAGATGACCCACGCCGGTTTTTGAAAAAACGCCGGATAAGGGCGATGTACCATAAAGAAATAGCCGGTATGGTCAAAAAACGCCTTCATCTGCGCCGTCATATCCAACACATAGACCGGCGTGGCAAAGATCACGCCGTCCGCCCGCAGCAGCGCCTCAAGGATTGGCTGGATTGTTTCCGCATGCGGGCATTTCTTTTCTCTGCCCAGGATACAGGAAAAACAGCCGCGGCAAAAATTCATCTGCTCTTCCTGCAAATAAAACTCTGTAAACTGCACGCCGCCCAAGCGCAGCAGTTCCTTTTTCACTTCCTGCACAACGGCATAGGTGTTTTTCCTGCGCGGGCTTCCATGTATGATACAGATTTCCATATGAACCCTTCTTTCATGCGGCCTATACACTTCCGGATACGCATTTTATATGCACAACCGCAGCCTGCTATGCGCGCGCAAGGATCTCCCGTATCGCATCCAGCTTCGCCTCACAATCCCGCACACCCATTTCATAGATCAGATCCAGGCGGTCCGGGTCCTTCTCATACCGCCCGGTGATAATAGGACTGCTGGGCCGGATAATGACGGCGGCGCCCGCCTGCTCCAAACGGCGGCAGATTGCCAGCTCATTGTTGTAAACCTCCGCGCGGTTCATCATCGCATAGACAAAATTGGGATAGTCGCCATATTTGACGTTCAACACCGCACGCGGAAATTCCGGACGCGGCTTTTTCCGGTACGAGCTGTCCCGCGTCAGAACGATTACATGCCGATTATTGCCGTCGAAGATCGAGCGTTCAATCGGGATCGGCATGGAACAGCCGCCGTCCAGCAGTTCCTTTCCCTGATAGCATACGACCTCCGAAACGAACGGCAGCGCGCTGGAGGCGCGCACCGGCGTGAGCATCTCGTCAAAATCTTCCTTGCCAAAGAAGACAGGCTGCCCGGTGCGCAGGTCTGTCGCGCCGGCCTTCATCTGGATGGGCGAGTCGAAAAAAGCTTTGTAATCAAACGGAAGCAGATTGTGAAACAGCTCCCCGAAAATGAAATCAAAACCGAACAGGTTTCCAGTCCGGCGCAGGCTGGCAACGCTCATATAGCGGTCGTCCCGAATATACTGATAAAAAATGTCACGGTTGCGGTTCTCCTGCCCGGAGACATAACTGAGCGCGTTGCACGCGCCCGCGGAAATTCCATAAACCGTCGGGAACATCAGCTGGTTCCGGCTCAGGACGTCCAACACGCCGCTGGTATACGCACCGCGTGTGCCGCCGCCCTCCAATACGAGTCCAATTGACATTGATACGCAGCCCCTTTCCATTTAAGTCATGCGCTGAATCCATGATTTTGAATGCATCCAGTATAGAGCAAACAAAGAATTTTTACAAGCATCCCACCCCCGGCACAATTTTTATGCAAAAAAATTTAAAAAACCTCTTGATTTTTGCCGATTCATAGGATATACTAATGAAGCACTTGAGAAAAGCATCATCCTTTAGTCCTTATTCAGATACCGTCTGTCAGGGGACGGCAATCGTGCAGAAATGGACGTTTAGCTCAGTTGGCTAGAGCATTCGCTTGACGTGCGAAGGGTCACAGGTTCGAGTCCTGTAATGTCCACCAGAATGAATCCCGGAAATCCAGCAGCGATGCGGATTTCCGGGATTTTTTTATTCCGCTGTGAATCGGTGTTTATTTGGTCTTTATGCGTCAAACCCGCGGAAGCTGCTCCTTTGCGAACAGATGCAGCAAACCCAGATCTACAGCTCTATATTGTTAGAAAAGCGTTTTGATAATGGAATTCACAACGCGACCCTCACATCATAGATTCGACCCGCTAAACTACATTGCCTGCATTTTTACCTTTTACAAATATGCAAACGTTTTTTACCGCCATACAAATAACGCGCGTCAGGTCATCGAAATGAAAACCTGACGCGCGTTTCTTATTTTATTGGCTGGCGCCGCCGTTGAACCAAACGGCGGTTCATTGTTTTTGGTTCTGTTTTGGATCGGTTCATTATCAGCCGCAGCTGAGCAGTCGAACCGGATTGGACAGCTCCTGATGCGCGGCATAGGCGCTGGCTCCCAGCAGGGAGGGGCTTTCGTGCAGCTGGTTGACTTCAATAGATACGTTCTGGATTACCAGCGGATTGACATTGTTTTCGATCCGGCGGCGTACAACATCCAGTAAAATGCCCGGATGGATTTCCGCCAGTTCGTCCCCGATGATTACCCGTCCCGGGTTGAGCTGATTGACCAATCCAACGATGCCTGTAGCAAGAAAATCGCATACCTGCCGGTACGCCTCGCATGCGACATGGTCTCCCGCGCGCACTGCGGTGGCGATCGCCTGTGTGGTCAGGCGGATTTCCGTTAAGCAGGAGCTTCTGCCGGAACGGAGCAATTCCAAAATACGTTCCCGCAGCGCCGTTATAGAACAGTATTTTTCCAGGCAGCCCCGGTTACCGCAGGCACAGGGCAGTCCGTTGAAATTGATGCTGCTGTGTCCAAATTCACCAGCGATACCCTGCTGTCCCAGAATCAGCTGGCCGTCCACGATCATACCGCATCCGACGCCTTGTCCGGCCAGCACATACACCATGTTTTCCACCCCTTGATCCTTGCCACGGTACCAAAGCTGCGCAAAGGCGCTGGCGTTGGCGTCGTTAATCACGTACAGCGGCAGGTCAAGGCCAGCAGAAAGCGTTTCCCGGATGGGATAATCCTTCCACCCGTCCAGTTCTGTCACGAACAGCAGGCGGTCTTCCCTTTCCCGGTAAGGTCCGGGGACGGCAATGCAGGCGGAAAGGATTTCGGTTTCCGGATACTGCTGTGCGGTCTTCTGGATTGCCGCGCGGATACAGGTAAGGATGGAAGACACGCTTTCCCGTGGACCGATGCCGTACTCATGTATGCTGTACAGCCTGCCGGAAAGTCCTGCCACGCAGAGATAAAAGGCGCTGCGCGTCATACGGATTCCAATCACCTTATACCGCTCGTCGTTCAGGGTGACGCCGATGGAACGCCGGTTCTTCTCCCCGGAGATCAGTCCAGTCTCCACCACCAGCCCACATTGAATCAATTCTCCTGCAATATTGGTGATGGTCGCCTGTTTCAGTCCGGAGAGACGCGCCAGCGTTGCACGGGAGCATACGCCCTCCTGACGCAGCAGGCTGAGGATCAGGGATCGATTGATAATCTGACTTTTTTCCTGATTAATACTGATTGCTTCATACATTGCCTGTTTCACCTCCCCTGACGAAATACCGGTGTAAACAGCTGCTGTTTAACCGCTATTCTTTTGATTTATGACGCGCCTACGGCAAATGGTTGCCGTAAGCGCGTCTTTCCTGTGGATTTTCAGTGGAAACTGCTTGTAAGATAAGACACTTTTAAGCTCTGTTCCTGAAGAGGCATCAGTGCCAACGATCAGCCAATCGTCACCGTACAATGTTTCTGAGCATTCTGGCCCGGCAGGGTCGTATAAACGCCTGTACTCTGGCCCGGTGTTCCGACTGCCCACACTCTGTAATAATAGTCGTTGCCGATCTTCGTTACAAACTGGGTCTTGAGCACACTGCCGTCGCCGACGGTGAAATTCGGAACCAACGTATTGCTGTTTTGCACCGTCATCTTGAAGCAGTATGCGCTGCCTCTCCTGAGGGTAAAGTTCACGGTTGTATCGGAAACCACGCTCGCTGTTGCAGCAACAGAGGTTCCTGTCGTTACCACAGCCGTTCCTTCAGAACTGTAAACGTTGCTGGAAGCGCTGGAACCGGAGCTGCCCTTGGAGGAAGAGCTGCTGTGGCTGGCGGTGTTCTTTGTCTTCAGATCATCCTTTGCATCCTGCAGATCGGCCGTCATTATATCGACCTGCTTCTGATCCTCTTCCGTCAGGGAAGCGTCTGCCGCCATTGCTTTCGCCTTTGCCAGTATGGTATTCAGATTGGATACGGAAGCCGCTGTATACTTGCTCAGATCCATTTTTTCAACAGAGGCAATGGCCGCGTTGAGAGCGTCTTTATTTGCAAGCTTCCGCAGAGAATCCAGAGCCGCACGCAGATTGGCAGTCGCCGCATCAACGTCTTCCTGCGCCGCTTCGTCGTCTGCGGCAACAGCTTTTGCCGCTGCGAGGGCTTCGGTCAGCGCCGCGGCGCTTTCCTCTGTATATTTGCTCAGATCTTTGCTTTCCGCTTCTTCTATTACGGTGTTCAGGGAGGTCATATCCGCCTTGCGCACCAGGGAGGTCATGGCTTCGGTCAGGCTTGCAACCGCTTCCGCCACATCGTCCTTCAACGCCTCGTCGTCCGCCGCAACGGTTTTTGCGTTTTTCAGGGCAGCGCGGAACGCTTCTGCGGTCTCTGTGGTATAGAGCTTGTAATCCACTTTTTCCGCCATTGCAATCAGCTTGTTCAGATAGGTCTTATCGCCTTTGACAAAGTTAAAATACTCCATTGCGTCAAGCAAATCGCTCCACGCGCCGTCTATTTCATTTTGTGTGGCGGAGAGGTTGTCTCTGACGGTCTCTGCCGCGGCAATGGCAGCCTCAATCTTCGCCTGTACGGATTCCACCATGGTTCCCTCTTCAATGCCGGCCAGTTCTTCCACTGCCGCATCGATGGTGGAGCACAGATACGTTTTGTCTACGATGGTGAATACAAAGGATACGTTGCCGTCCGCCGGATCATACGCATAGGTAAAGCTGCTGCCGTCAAAGTCTTCCAGCGCAGACAGGTCCGCCGCCTCGCCGTTAATCTTGACGCCTGCAATTTCTCTGCCGTTCAAGGCCGGAACAAATTTCAGAGTTGCCGCTTCTTCCGCGTCATAGCCGCCGATGAGGTCCGCAATCGGCTGTGCAACGCCGTCAACGCTCAGGTTGACGTTCATGCTGTAGGAAACGTTGGTAAACGCCTCGTCATCTTTTTCTTTATCAACGACGTTGATGGACTGGGTCAAGAGAATGTCGTCGTCTGCCGCGCCTGCGCTGACATAGACGTTTCTTTCGCCTTCCGCTACGATCCACTTGTCCTTCGTACCGTCTTCACGAACCTGATAGGCGCTGTTGGTATCCCAATAGGAAAGGGAACGTTTATTGATATGAATGGTTACGTCGCGGGACTCGCCGGGCTCCATATTCTCCAGTCGTGCAAAGCCCGCCAGCTTTTTCACCGCCATCTGGACGCCGTCCGGAACATCCGCTTCGCCCAGGTAAACCTGTGCAACCTCGTCGCCCGCTACATCGCCTGTATTGGTGACGGTGAAGGAAACGTCAAACCCGGTTTCGCCTTCCGCCTCGGTGACGGTCATGTCGGAATAAGCAAACGTCGTGTAGGAAAGGCCCTCGCCAAAGGTAAAGGCTGCCGTTGCATTGGTGTTGTCAGGGTCTTTGTCATAGTAACGGTAACCGGTATAGATGCCCTCTGTGTAATTTGCGGTATATTCTCTCTGGCTGGTATCGCCTGCGCGCTCCACGTTGATCTCATCGGAAGCGGTCAGAACGGTATCTGTGTTGGTCAACGGGAAGGAGATATTCAGCTTGCCGCTCGGGTTTGCTTTGCCGGTGAGGAGGTTGGCTGTCGCCACGCCGCCGGACTGTCCCGGGAACCACATTTCCAGGATCGCGTCCGCATCGTTTGCCCAGTTGTAGCCTTCATCGTCCTCGATGGCGATGGCGCTGCTGGTGTTCAGCACCACGATCAGCTGGCCGCCGTTGGCCTGCACAGCCGCGGTAATGTCCTTCAGGAGTTCCTTCTGGTCTTCCGGCAGGGAAATATCATTGCCTGCGCCGAACGGTTCCCGGTTGTGATAGGCAAAGAACAGAACCTTGTCGGCTTTGGATGCGGCTGCAACCGCGTTGTCATAGTTGGCCTGTTTCTGAGACGGGGTGATCCAGGTCAGTTTGATCTGCATGTCCTTCTGCTCGTTGTCACCAAGATCGGAAGGATTGTTTTGGCCTGCAATCACAACCTTATAGCGCTTGCCCGCTTCCAGTTTGACCGTCTTCGGGATAATGTCCATACCGGACGGGGAGGTAACGATGGAGTTCCAGCCCCACTGTGCGGACTGACGGGAAGAAGGAGAACCGAGGGAAACGGAATCGCTTCCGCCGCCGCCCATCCCCGGGAATCCGCCGCCAGAGCCGACGCTTTCCGCGCCATAGATTTTACCGTTGATGTTGCCGCCGATGCACTGCATGTTCAGGGTATAGGTGCCGGTTTCCGGAGCTTCCAGATAGCCGGTCCAGGTGTAAGCGTCTTTCTCGCCGTCCCACGCATTGCCGTTCTCCAGATTTTTAAAGCTCTTGCCGCCGGTTGTGAAATCGATGGTCGCGTCTACGCCGGCAGTCTCGCCGATTTCATGATTCGGCATAACAATGTTTCCGGCTTCATCTTTATCGGGGTTGATCACGCCGGTGCCTCCCTGGCCGGGGATGAATCCGCCGCCACTGGACTGATCTTCTTTCAGGATTCCGTAGCTGCGCACCCAGCCCGTTGCATCGCCTTCTTCATCCTGATAGACAACTGCTTCCGGAACGGTATCGCCAACGATATCGAGGCCGACTTCACCAACGATGTTGGCGTCTTCTCCCGCAATTTCCTTGACTGCGTCATACGGGCTTTCCATGTACTTCAAAACGCCGAAAGAGCGCTCTGCACCGATACCGGAAATTTGGTTTACCGCGCCCAAACCGATCATGGCGACGGCATTGTCGCCGGTGTAATCGCTCTCAGTCAGCGGAAGAGCCGCATTTTCATTCTTCAGCAGGACGCCGCCTTTTTCCGCGATTTCTTTGACCGCTTCGTTGTTTGCATCCTGCAGATCACCGTCTGCGGTATCCTCTTCGTAGGTGTCCATCAGCTTGATAACCTCGGTGCGGTTGCGTTCCTCTTTGCAGAGGCCTGTTTCCGCGTCGACTTCCACCAGATAAAGGTACCCGGCCTTCGCATACATATACATGGTATGGCGGATGGCATTATCCACATCGTCCCAGGTCAGTTCTCCGTTGGCAATCGCGTTTCTGACATTCTCTTCACTGGCATTGTTTGCGCTTGCCATCTCAATGTCCTGGCCTTCCGCCAGGCACAGCTCTTTACAGCCGCCCCAGTCGCAGCAGGTCGCGCCCAGGAAGCCCCACTCGTCCCGCAGAATATCCTTCTGCAGATAGGCGCTGTGCGAGGTCTGCTCGCCGCGGAATTTATTGTAGGTGGTCATAACGGCCGCTGCGTCGCCTTCTTTGATAGCCGCTTCAAATGCCGGGAAATAAATTTCATGCAGCGTCTGTTCGTCAACTTCCAGGTTGACGCTGCCGTCTCCGTTGGTGCCGTATGCGGCAAAGTGCTTAATCATCGCCGCGGAGCCTTCGCTCTGCACGCCCTTAATCAGTTCCACACCCAGCTGGCTGGTCAGGTACGGGTCTTCCCCCATCGTATCTTTGGTACGTGCAAAATGCGGAGAGCGATTCATATCCAATTGGGTTCCCAACTGGACGTTTGCGGAAATGGACACGTTGTCCGCGCCCAGGATTTCACCATATGTACCCGCAAGCTCCTCGCTCCAGGTCGCTCCCAGCGACATCTCCGTCGGGAATCCGGTCGTCTCATAGATTGAGGTAACGCCGGCCGGGCCGTCGTGCATGCGGTTTTCCGGAACGCCCAGACGGGGGACGCCGACCATATAACCCGGGTTGCCCAGCTTTGCCGTTCCGGAATCATCTCCGCCCAGCATGGCGAATTTTTCAGCGTCCGTCATGGTTTTGACCAATGCTTCCACTTTAATCGCCTGCGTATCCTCATCTTCAATAACAATTGCCTCACGCGGATAGTAATCCGGGAAGGTTGTATCGCCGCCGCTCGGGGATTTAATCGCCGCGGATGCCGTCATGGGAATGCTTGAAAGGATCATCATGCCGGCCAGGACTGTTGATAAAAGTCTGTTTGCCTTTTTCAATGCGAATACCTCCTGCTCTCTTCTTGTATTTTTGTTATGTGACTCTTTTCGGACCGGTTGCGGGTTTTGCAAATGAATTGCGGCCTGATTCCTCCTTTCTATAAAAAATTACGCTTCATTCGATTCTTTTCAAGCTGCGGACCGGATCATAAATAACAACGTTTCGGGCTTCTGTTTTGCTGTTGGAGGCTGTCCTCCTTTGTTGTATTCCGGTGTATTGCGTTGTTGAATTGAATCTTGAACCGGCCATAGTATAGCAACGAAAAATATACATCGTCAATCATCGCTATTTCTTAGCCGCATCATTTTTAAAAAATGGTACAAATGACGGCAATCTGAAAAAATGCAGGAGCTTGAAAAACCGTATTTCAGAACGGAAAAAGCAGCGTTTTACGCTGTTTTACCAATTTTTAAGCCTTTACCGTTTTTCAATTCCACCCTGTTTTTCTAAAAACAGCCTCATTTTCCGGTTCAGATGCATTCGTGCAATTTACAAGGAGCAGGGTTTGCTTTATAATAAACTTGTCTCTTTTATGAATTTAACATAACTTTTATCTGAGATATAAAATGATTTTATCCGCTTTGCCGGATATATAAAAAACTGCTTGGAGGAATCGCCATGAAAATCAGCCGGAAATCATACCGGGGAAGAAGCTTTTATAAATTGATGGGGGCCTTTTTCGTTGTGATCACCCTGTGCGCCTCTGCAATCTCCTGGCAGTTTCTCGCCGCAGCGGATCAGAGCCGCGCAGAAAAAGAGGCATCGTTTGACGCGATGGCCGGCAAGGCGATGGAAAACGAAGGCATCACCTGGATTCATTTCCAAACCATCTGCTCCAGGTTGGCGGAATCCAATACCATTCGCTCCTTAGCGGAGCAATCGCATATTCCGTTGGATTCTCCGGAGGGGGCCGCTTTTTGGGAAACATACGCCGATTGCTACTGGCGGGACATGCCTTCCACCGGGAACACCGCCTACGTCTATTTTAAAAAAAGCGGGCGCTGTATGGGGATGGGCGGCCCGCAGGACGACCCGCTCATCTCCGGAGAAATCATGGAGGAATTCGGGCTGGACGACGACCTGTGGAAACGGATTAAATTTGCGGGGGAGGAACCCTTTACCGCCAACGTCAAAACCATCAAGATGAACAACCAGCTTCGTCTCTTCGCCCGGGAGATTGTTCCCGGCGTGGTATTCTTCGTAGGAACCAAAACAGATTACGTCTCTGAACAGATGCGCATGTATTACCTGCCGGTCAATGCACAGCTGCTTTCCATGACGGTCAACGACGAGTGCATCGAGGCTTTCCCCGGCAGCTTTGTCAAACAATTTCCCTACACTTTTGCGGAACTGGGCTCCATGGAGGAAAAATCCAGCCAGGTTGTTGACGGCCTTCCTTACTTTATGTATCATAAAGAATTCGGAGACGGCACCGTACAGCAGATCGTCCTGATTCCGGACACAGTCAATCAGGGCCGCACGGAGAGCATTGTACTGGTGATTGCCATTACCGTCTCTATCTGGCTGCTGGTAGGCGGCTGTTTTTCCTACCTGTTCGCCGCAACTTTGTATAAGCCGGTGGAACGGATGATGATGGCGCTGCCGGAAAAGGAGCACACGAAAAAAAACGCCAGCGAATTCCAACTGGTGAGCCGTACATTGGAAAGCCTGGTAACGCAAAACCGAACATACGAGGAGCTGCTTGCCATACAAAACCGGCGCCTGGCAGACAATCTTTTTATCCGCCTGTTGAAAGGCGAGCTGCCGTTTACAGAGGACATCGCCGCGGTACTGCAAAACGCCTCTTTTCCGACAGATCTCTCTTGTTACACGGTTCTTCTTTTGCAGGCAGACTCGGTTACAGAGGAAGCTGTCCCACAGGCAGAATGGGCCGCGTTCTGTATTTCCTTTTGGATGAACCGCGGCGTCCGCGCCTTCTGGGCGGAAGAACAGGACATCCGGATTGCCCTGCTGGATACAGGCGGCAAAACGCTGGAAGAATCCCTCCTGCCTGCAGCGGCGGATTTTCAGGAGGAATTGACGGATGGGCTGCATCTGGTCTGCTCCGCCGCTTTCAGCCGGATTCATATGACGCTGGAGGAGCTTCCGGAAGCGTATCAGGAGGCGGTACAGGTAATGGACTATTGCCTGTTGGCTGGCATACATGGCGAGTCCACCATTTATGAGGACATCGCCAACCTGTTGGATAACGCCGGGCCGGACGACAAACTGATGGAGCAGACGCACAAGCTGGCCAATTTCATCCAGGCGGAAAAGTTTGACGCCGCGGCCTCGCTGCTGCAGGAGCTTTTTCAGGGATTCCAGGACCGTTTCCCGTATTCCGCCCAAAGCGTGCAGTCACATGTCTCCTATGTATTGGATACGCTTCTTCTCTCACTCGGCTGTACTGACCTGGACGCCGCCGCACTGCGTGAACTCGCCGCAAAAAACAGACAGCGCACACAGAACCTGGAAACGCTTTGTTCCAGCCTCTGCGCCAACTTGAAAGGACTGCAAAGCCAAACGGAGAAAAATAACAGCAGGGCAAACAAAGCGGAACAGATCGTGCGCTATATTCAGGAGAACTATTCCGATACCAATCTCTCCGCCAGCACCGTGGCGGAGCGGTTCCATATGGGGCTTTCCAGTCTGTCCATGCTGTTTAAGCAGGAGATGAACATTGGATTCCTGGATTTTCTCCATAAATGCCGAATCGATCAGGCAAAACACTTGATTCAAACGACCGATCTTACAATTGGTGAAATTTCTGCCCGCGTCGGATATGCAAATACCATCACAATGAACCGCGCGTTCAGACGATACGAGGGCGTTGCCCCCAGCTGGTACCGGCAGAAAACGGAGTCTTAAACGCCAAAAACAAAGAATACAGGGCAGGGAAACCTCTTTCTCCTTTGCGAATCAATCTGAGTATTTGCGCCGGAATAAAAGCAAAAAGTGACCATCGCCTAAAAGATGTCCGCAGCACATAAGGAACCACACTATCAGGCCGGCGGACAGAGAAAACCGCCCAGCGCGCGCGGAAACCCGGCTGCTTCATCCGGCTGTACTATGTGGGTTTGGGCACGTCCGCAGAAAGCCTGACTTTTTATACGGTATACGGAGCTGCAAATCCGTCCTTTCGCATCCGAGTTCTGCCATGTCCACCAGAAATAAATCCCGGAAATCCAACTGTAATGCGGAATTCCGGGATTTTTTATTCCGCTGTAGGTCGGCGGTTACGCATCAACCTGCATAAGCTGCTTTGTAAAACACGGCATGGTTTGTTTTCTCATCCTCTGCTGTTTAACTTTTTGGATGCCCATCATGTACTTTATATATATGCCCTGTAGGATAAAAGAAACGCCCCGGCAGTCGACAGTATTTGATACTGCAAACCGCCGGGGCGTTATTTCATCATTCCGGATCTTTACACGATGGCTGACATGCAGCGTTGTTCGTACCCGGAATAATTTTTATTGGCAGCAATCAGCCAATGGTCACCGTGCAGTGTTTGACCGGGTCTTGACCAGGCATTTGGGTGTAGGCTCCCGTGCTCTGACCCGGTGCGCCGATCGCCCAGACTCTGTAATAGAAATCGTTTCCAATCTTTGTCACAAACTGCGTCTTAATCACACTGCCATTGCCCGCGGTGAAGCTTGGGACCTCCCCGTGTCCGCTTACAACGGTGGTCTTGAAACAATATGATTGTCCGCGCTTCAGCACAAAATCGTTTACCGTGTCGCTCAGCACACAGGCCTTTCCCGTTGAAACGTTTAGCGCCGCGGCGAGCAGCGGATTCACAGCGACAATTCCTGCTGCTCCATAGGAATTGGAATGGAACAGCGAGCCGCTGCTCTTCTTGCCGCTGGGCTTGGGATCGGACTTTTTCAAGGCTTTTTCCGCCTCCTGCAGGCCGTGGAACACAGTCGCAAGGGTTTTGTCACTTGCGGTTTCGTCCGCCGCGGCCGCTTTCGCGATGCGCAGAGCCGCTTTCAGATTTGCAACGCTCCGGCTCGTGTAGCCGTTCAGGTCTAACTGCTCGAGTTCTGCAATGTAAGCTCTCAGCTCTTCCCTGCTCGGAATCTTCCGCAGGCCGGCCATCGCACGGATCAGCTGGTCGGCCGCTGCGTCGATCTCCTCCTGAGACGCGCTCTTATCCAGCGCCTTCGCCTCTTCCAACGCGCTCGCAAACGCCGACTGCCCGTCCGGCAAATACTTATCCAGCGCGATTTCCGACGCAATCTCTTCCGCGCGCGCTATGAGCGCTTCCAGTTCGGAGAAATCCGCCGCGGGTACAAGCAGGTTGAACGCATCCATCAACCGGTTATAAGCCTCGGTGATGTCGTTGCTCAAGGCCTCGTCGTCTGACAAGACCTGTTCCGCTTCTTCGAGCGCCGCTTCAAACGATGCCCAGTTTTCGCGGTAATCCTCTTCCTTGAGGTTTTTCAGCGTTTCACACAGCTCCATAAGCGCGCTTTTGTCGCCCGGCTTGAATTCCAGATAATGAATTGCATTGAGCAGACCGGACCATGCGCTGTTGATTTCCGCCTGTGTGGCAGCCGGGTCGTCCATCACTGCTTCTGCTGTGTTGTAGGCCTTTTGGAACACCTTTTTCACGCTGCCGATCAGCTGATCGACCGATCCATCCTCCATATAGGTCTTTGCATAACTGTAAACCTGCTTCAGAATGGACTTGTCGACCACTTCCAACACGAAATGGAGCTCCATATCCCGATCGCCCATTGTGACCGAGTATGTGTATTGATCGCCTTCGATCAATACTGGTTCCGTGTCTCCAATCGTGACGGAACGGAACGTGCGGCCCTCGATGCGCGGCGCAAAGGTCAGTTCCATCTCTGTTCCCGCTTCTACATTCTCCGCCACATACCTGCCGGTCAGGTCCGCAAGCTTCTGCGGTTCGCCGTTTACCAGAAGGCTCACATCCCTGCTGTTATAGGTAAGGGACAGCGTCCGGGAACCCACCTGTTTTTCTTCCACTGTTACGTAACAATGATCGGTAAAGTTCCCATCCTCGGTTGTAACGGTAATAACGGCGATTCCTTCTGCAACGGCGGTAACCGCTCCGTTCTGATCCACCTGTGCGATCTTCGGATCATCCGACGACCAAGTGATCTTTTGGTTCGTCGCATTCGTTGGCAGCACCGCAGCGGTGAGCGGTACGGGCGCATCGCCTGTTTTGAGGGAGAGGGTCTTTTGATCCAGCGCAACGCCGGTTACTGCAACCGTTCCCGTCGGAATCTTCTCAAACTGCGCGGCCACGGTAACATCGTAAGCAGGCATTGTAAACGCGTTGTCGAGCAGCGGTACCAGCGTGCTGCTGTCGCCCGTTCTGAACGCCTTCAAGCTTCCTTCCACCAAGCGGTAGCCTTCGTCCGGCTGGACTGCCAACGCAACCTTTTCCCCTTCCGCCGCTGTCTTTGGATTCGCCGTTACGTTTCCGTTGGTAATCCCATCGGCAAACGAGACCGTGTACTTCTGTTCCGGCGGAACCTGCGGGGTACCGTACACTTCAAATTCAAAGATGGAAGAGCCATAGGGCGTTGCCGCTTTGATACTCTGCATTTTGATATACCGCCCGGAAGCGTTGATTTTCCAGGTGTGCCGCAGGCCGTTGTACTGGACGCCGTTGACGTCTACTTCTTTATAATGGATGTCATCGTCGGAGACAAGCAGCTGATATTCCGCAGCTACTGCCGTCTCCCAAAGGATAAACACCTCATTCAGGTCATAAACAGCTCCCAAATCCACCTTGAGCCATGCGTCGTTCACATCTCCCCGCATCCAGTCGGAACACCAGCGTGTGGAATCCTTTCCATCGACTGTTTTCTCCGGCGAAAGAGGCGGATCGTCGTCCACATTATAGGAGCTTGCGGTCGCTTTCTTATGAAGTGCGACGTTTTCCATGTAAGGCTCGATCACCAGGGTATACGGAACGATACTCGTAACCGGGTTCCCCGAAAACGACGCGTCATCCATCAGGAAAACCAGATGATATACGCCCACTGTCCCCTTTTTCGGCGTTCCGCTGATGGTCATTGCCGAGGAATCCGCCGTCATGACAAGCCCATCCGGCAGAGCGTCACTGGTTTCATGGAGCTCATATTTTTTCTCCAACATAATGCCGCCGGCAGCTTTAAATTGCTTTTTAAAGCTTCTCCCCTCCTGTGCGGCAAATATGGAATGGGGCGCGGGATCGATTGTCAATCCTCCTGCAATATAAAGCGAATAGGACTTCGTACAGGTGTGGTTCCCGGAATCAACCGCCTTGATGACGAGTCTGTACTCGCCGGCAGATGTATACGCGGGCGTACCGGACAGCACGCCGTCTTCGCTCAGCTGCATTCCTGCCGGCAGGGAATCCCCGCTGGCATCCACAAAATAGGATACTGGGGCAACCCCATTTTGAGAGGAAAGGGCCACGTTCTCATACTGGATACCCGCTTTTCCGTCCTCGAGGCTCCCCAGGGTCATCATGAACTGATCCCGTTCCGGGTCGCCAACCTGGAGGGTAAACACCTTTTCATCGGTCAGACCCATCTCATCTTCCACCGCAACTGTGAACTGGTAGATACCCGTCAGGGAATCCGGCACAAGCTGTTTATACAACATGCCGTCTCGATACTGGCCGTAAACAATCCTGTTTCCATCCAGCACAAAGCCCTCCGGCAAATATTTGGCGCTCCAGCGATAGGTCCCCATACCATGGCTGGCCTCCAGCAGCTGCACGTAATTGGCGCCCACTTCTGCGGCTGCGACGTCCGAGGTGTCGATCTGGACTTCCTGTTCAATGACCTGTACGACATAATCTCGAGCTCCGGTTTTTTCTCCGTCTATGGATTTTGCCGATACCGAGAATGCAAAGGACCCGTTTCCGATTTCCGTACAGGTACCGGACAGCAATCCGCTTTCCGAAAGCGTTATGCCTTTGGGAAGCGCGCCCTCCACGGTAAATACAGCCTCCACATTCTGTCCGCTGCTGTCCTTCACGGTCAGCTGCTGCCGGTAGGGACGGTCTTTGACGATGGCCGGCAGCTGCTCCGGCGCAAAGCTGAGTTCGCCCACAACAGTCAACGCCAACGTTTTCCGATCCGTATTTCCCCGGTTGTCCTGTACCTGGAAGGTAATCTGGTATTCGCCTTCCTGGCCCGGTTTTACCTTTCCGGAAAGGGTTCCGTCTTTCCGCAGGGTGAGGCCTTCGGGCAGCGCGTCAGGTGAATTCTGCGCCACGCTGAATGCGTACTCGGAGCCGTTTCCACCGGCGGCAACCAGAGGATTCGTCTTTATCTTCCCGTATTCATCGTTGCTCTTGGCGTTGGGAAGCGAGGTGGAAAGAATTGTCAGCTTCTCCCGGAAGCGATGTTTCCCATCCATGCTGGAAAGGGAACTAGCCAAAAGACTTTTCACAAAGCCATAGGCGTTCGTCCGCAGCTGCTGCATCGTGAGCTTCCCGCTGCGCAGGCTTTCGCGCATCTGGTCAGGGAACGCCCACATCTGGTGGTCGCCGCGCATAATCACGTTAACGCCCGCCGCCATCATCTCTCCGCCGTGGGCAATCGCGTCTGTCTCGCCCCAATCCGTAACGACAAATCCGTCGAATCCCCACTCGTCCCGCAGGATTTTTGTCAGCAAATCATGGTTGGAGGCCGCATATTCGCCGTTAAGCTGATTGAACGACGACATCACGTTTTTAACGTCTCCGGTTTTCACCGCAATTTCAAAGGGCTTCAAGATCAGTTCCCGCAGCGCGCGTTCCGTCGCAATGACGTTCAAAGCGTCTTTACTGGTACCGCTCGCTTCCGTGCTCTTATTGTAATGTCCCCTTCGATAGTATTCCTGGTCATTTCCGGCATAGTGCTTCAGGCAAACGGTGACGCCGCTCTCCGAAACGCCGCCGGCGACCACGCCCGCCAAAAGGCCTGATAAAATCGGATCTTCGGAATAATACTCGTTGTTCCGGCCGTTGAGCGGATTCCGGTGGAGGTTGATGCTGGGCGCCAGCCAAACGTCACAGTTGATGTCCACCATGTCCTTACCCATCTTAATCGCATATTCCCGGATCAATTCCTTATTCCATACACAGCCAACCGCAGCCGCTCTCGACCAGCCGATATTCCCGCTGAAGCCGATACCCGCGGAGCCATCCGCGAATACCAGAGACGGAATTCCCAGCCGCTCCATGCTTCTGGTGAGCCCTGCGCCGGAGATTCCTCCGTTTTTAGAAGCAAAATTCAGAGGAATTTCCCTGTCGTCCGTATAGTAAATATGTTCCATGCCAAACCAGGTATTTCCGGAAAGCATCATGATCATTTCGTCTTCCGTCATCTGCGAGACGAATTTCTCAACGGAAACCGCTCCGGACTGCACGTCGCTCCATGTATAGACCGGCTCGTCCTTCCCCCGTTCCGGGAAGGAAACCGTCCTCTCCAACGGAAGCTCCGTGCGCGTTTCCACATTTTCCGCACGTACGGTCACGGCAGTTTCACGCGCAGCTTTTTTCTCATCCTCTTCCGACGGATAAGAGATCGGCGTGGCGCCCTGATTGCTCAAAGCCTTCTGATCAAAAAGCGCTTTTGCGTTGTCCGACATCGTAAGGCGGTTTTCCAGCTGTTCCACCAGGATTTCTTCCGGGACATAAAAAGCGCCCGCAATCTTCGTCTGGCGCGAAGACGACCCCACGCGGAGATAATAAACCCCCGGCTCCAGGATATAGGCCGCTTTTTCCTCGCTGTAGGAGGCGCAGTCCTTCAAAGGAATCGACAGGGCCAGCGTCTGGCTTTCTCCCTTTGCCAGCTTTTCCGTCTTCTCAAAGTCCAGAAGCTTCTGGTAGGGCTGCTCCAGTTCTCCCTGTGGTGCGGAGATATATACCTCCATGACCTCCTTGCCGGGAGGCAGCGCGTCGTCTTCCGACACATTTACAATGGTCGCTTCCACACGGACCACCCGGTTCTCCTGGTCAAGGGACACCGACATATTCTGGAAATCAAAATCAGAGTAGGACAGGCCGCTGCCAAATGGATACAGGACTTCTTTTCCAAACGTATCAAAATACCGGTAACCGATATAGACGCCTTCCAAATAGGTGCTGATCGGATCGTTATCCCCAAATTTTGTCCGGTTCAGCGCACCGCTCAGGCCCATATCCTGATAGGTGACGTACCCAAACGTGTCCGCCGTCGGATGTTCTTCATAGGTCTCCGTGATCGTATCCGCAAGCTTTCCGCTCGGATTTTCCACTCCGTAGACCAGGTCCGCCAGGGCGAAACCATTTTGGGAACCCGCGCCGTAGGAAATCATTACCGCGTCGACGTCATATTCCTTGACCCAGGACATATCGATGCTCCCGTTGACGCTGAGAATCACGACTACATCGTCAAACTTATCCGTAACCTGATCCAGCAAAACCCTTTGCGAGGGGTCCAAATACCAGTCTCCGTTCTGCTTGATCCGATCCATTTCCTCCGCGCCGGTCGTCTGTGTGATAAATACGACGGCTTTCTTTGCATTTTGCGCCGCGCGCGCCACCAAACCGTCCTCCGTCACTTCCCCGCCGTCCAGCTTCACTTCCGGCGTGTTCAGGCCGGCCGATTGGGACCAGGTGGTTCCGGACCATGTTTCCTGCCCCCATTGGCCGGGATACTCGGTTTGCTTATTCCAGCCGTGATCAATTTTTGACCAGCTCACTCTTTCCTTATAATAGTCTAAAAGCTCCTGGTAAGGCTGGATTCCCAGCGCGGTCAAACCGTCAATAAAGCTGGAGGTATACGCGCCGTTGATCGCGCCGGAGCCTTTTCCGCCCGTTGCCGGCACAAGCTGGCCGCGGCCGAAAACAGCCACTTTTTCTTCTTTGTCCAAGGGAAGAATCCGGTTGTTGTTTTGCGCAAGTACAATGCCTTCCGTTTCCAGCTCCCGCGCCAACGCGGTGGTGGTATCTCCCCATTCCCCCTCCGGGATCTTTACGGCGCAGGTGCTGTCGTTCAGCTCGATATAGTCGATATCGCAGCCAAAGCCCGGCACGATCATCAGCTTTGCATGCGCGGGAATATCCATACAACCCGTTGCATAGCGCGTATTGTCTTTTATGGACCAACCACCCGTGCTTTTATAGGGAAGATTGTACGCCGTATTCTTTGCATCATTCAGGATCAGATGAAACACGTCGTCCGGATTATTGGTGGTGTAACGAATGAGGATACCCGTTTTGGGCTGATCCGTCATATTTTCCAGGACAACGCCGCGTTCCATATTGTCCAGGTTTCCATAATACTTTCCGCCGCTGGCATCCCCGTTTCCAGCGGGCTGATGATCCTCTATCCGCAAACCGGTGTAGGGGCTTACAATATAGCCGGACTCCGCCTCAATGCGCACAATCGATTTTTTGGTTGGAATGGTCGGCAGCTCCTTTTCGTCGCCTAAAATAATATAATCGATGTTTGCGCCGTACCCGCTGGCGGCAATCCGAATTCTTGCGCCGGCTGGAATATCGATACTGCCCGAAACCTCCGTGCCCACGCTCATGGACCAGCCGCCACAGGTATGGAACGGCAGGCTGTACGGTTCTGTTTCATCATTGATGTAAATGTCGAAAAAGCCGTAATTGCCGTCGGAAGCGGTATACCTGATTTTCAGCGAAGAACGCTCCACATCCGTCGCATGGTCAAATACCAGACTCCGGTTGTCCCAGCTCTCACCGATACGGCCGACGACCTTCCCATTGCTGGCGGTATCGTCCGACTGGATCACGATCTCCCCGCCCTGGTAGGGTTCCCCATCCGCTGTGACAACGACGCCATTTTCCGCTTCTAGCTTCGTTTCTTCCCCGACGGACGCGGAGAATGCCGTCACTCCCGACCCCACCAGGATCGCCATGGAAAGAACTGCGGCAACTGCCCTCTGGAATGGTTTTACTGTTCCGCTCTTTTGTTTTGACTTTTGTTTTTCACTTGTTTTTTTAGGAAAAGAAACGCTTTCTCTGTCTTGCTTCTCCTCACGCTGCCTGAAAGCAGCGTATTTTTGAAGCGCCATGTTAAATTTTCTCCCTTTAAACATTACTTTTCAACTCCTCCTGTTTCCAAAAACTCCTGCAATTGTTCTTTCCTCCTGCCCTCCTCTTTTTATCTGTTATATATGTAGGAAATGGTATGGCACCATTCAGCTTAAATAAATCGGCCCAGTACGAACGTTTCTTTCCTTTTAAAATACTTCTTTTTAAATAACATTATTTTTCGACAAAAGGTCTTCTCTCATTCATCCTATTTAATCATTATTTGTATTAACTTATTATATTATAAACTATATATAAATTCTCACAAATTGTCAATCATTTTATTCTATATAGATAATATTATTATTTGGCATAATATTTTATTCTTTAACGGTTCCCTGTATGCAGCGGCGCTGTTTACCAATCCGACGACCGCATGCCGTGACATGACAACACCTCCTGCTGTAGTTTTTATCCTACAACAGGAGGTGCTTTCTTTTTCTGTTTATTTTCTAGGATACGATCCGATTCCGGGCGGAAGCCGCCAGAAACAGGTCCGGGGTGGACAGTGCCTGCTGCGCGGCATAAGCGGCCGCGCCCAAAAGGGACGGGCTTTCTTTCAGGCGGTTTATTTCAACAGCCATATTTCGGGAAATCAGCGGATTGACGCTGTTGTCGATTGTCCGCTTTACCGCATCCAGCATCATACCCGAATGGATTTCAGCCAGCTGATCCCCAACGATAATCTTGCCTGGATTCAGCTGGTTGATAAGTCCGACAATTCCCATCGCCAAAAGGCCGCATACCCGCCGGTATGCTTCGCACGCCACACGGTCGCCGGCGCGCACCGCCTGGGCAATCGCGGGGACAGTTATAAAGCCTTCGCGCAGGCAGGAGGAAGCGCCGTTCCGGAGCTGCTCCACAATTTGTTCCTGCAGCGCCGCTACAGAGCAATACTGTTCCAGGCAGCCGCGGTTGCCGCAGGTACAGGGAGCGCCGTCAAAATAAATACTGCTATGTCCGAATTCCCCGGCGATGCTCTGCTGTCCCAGCAGGAGCTTTCCATCCACGAGCATACCGCAGCCAATCCCCTGACCGGCCAGGATGTACACCATATTCTGTGCTTCCACACCGCCGCCGCTGTACCAGAACTGTGCGAAAGCGCCTGCGTTGGCGTCGTTGATCACCTGCAGCGGCACGGAGAGTCCTTCCGATAAGGTTCCATGCACGGCACAGCCCTTCCAGCCGTTCATCCCCGTCACAAAAAGCAAACGATCCTCGCCCTCATGGTAAGGGCCGGGAACGGCGACACAGACGGATAATATTTCGGAGTCCGGGTGTTCCCGAATCAAGTCTTGTATGGATAACCGAACGGCCCGCAGCGAAGACGGGAGGTTTCCCTCTATATCGGTCCGGTGTCTCCATATGCCGTGGGGTTTGCCGGACAATCCTGCCAGGCAGATGTCGAACTTTCCCCGCGCCAGCCGCACGCCGATGACTTTAAACCGCTCGTCGTTCAGCCGCACGCCGATGGCGCGCCGGTTCCGTTCCCCGGAGATCAGGCCCGTTTCCACCACCAGCCCGCAGTGGATCAGTTCCCCTATGATGTTGGTGATCGTCGCCTGCCGCAGCCCGGAGAGCTTTGCCAGCGTCGCGCGGGAACAGATTCCTTCCTGCCGGATCAGGCTGAGGATCAGGACGCGGTTGATGATCTGGATTTTTTCCTGATTTACACTGGTTTGATACATGTTTGAGGTCACCTCCCCGGATGAAAGTTACAGATATAAACCATTTGGTCATTGGAACGCGCCCACAGCGGCTGTCCGCTGTGGGCGCATCCATAAAAGAAGGATATAGAGTGTTTTGGATAAGGAATGAACAGGGAAATCAACCGCAACGCTTACGCAATTGTCACTGTGCAATGCTTGACAGCGGAAACGCCGGCCAGCGTGGTATATACGCCCGTACTCTGGCCCGGTGTGCCGACGGCATACACTCTGTAATAATAGTCGTTGCCGATCTTTGCAACAAACTGGGTCTTGAGTACGCTGCCGTTGCCGACGGTAAAGTTTGGCGTCAGGTTACTGCCGCCTGTCACGGTCATCTTGAAGCAGTAGGCGCTGCCCCTCTTCAGAGTAAAGTTCACGGTGGTATCGGAGACGACCTTTGCCGCTGTCTGCGCCGTGGCTGCCGCGCCGACGACCGCCGTGCCAGCTCCGCCGTAGACATTGCCGCTGGAGCTGCCGGAAGATTTACCGCTGGATTTACTTGATGTGCTCTTGGTCTTCAGATCGTCCTTTGCATCCTGAAGGCCTGCGGTCATCGCGTCGACCTCCGCCTGATCGTCCTCGCTCAGACCAGCGTCCGCCGCCATGGTCTTCGCCTTTGCAAGAACATTGTTCAGGTTGGAAACGGAAGCCGCGGTGTAATTGCTCAGATTCATCCTCTCGATAGCTGCGATCAAAGCGTTCAAGGCCGTCTTGTCTGCAAACTTGCGCAGGGCTTCCATCGCCTCGTTCAACGCGTCTGCCGCAGCCTCTACTTCCTCCTGAGAGGCCTGATCGTCGTACAGGACTTCCTTCGCCTGTGCCAGCGCCTCTTCAAATTCTGCCTGTCCGGCTTCCACATAGTCCTTCAGATCAAGGCTGTCCGCCTTGTTGATGACCGTGCGGAGCATATCCTTGGCGGAGCCGCGCACCAGTCCGAGAAGCGCTTCTTCCAGTGTGTTTGCCGCCGCGGTGATCTCGTCCGCAGTGGCGTCTGCATCGTCATAGACCTTCTGCGCCGCTTCATATGCGTCTTCAAACGCTGTGACGCCTGCGATAAAGTCTCTGGTGTCGATCGCTTCCGCGACGGAGAGCAGGTATTCCAGATAGGCCTTGCTGCCCGTCTTGAAGGAAAGGTAATGCATGGCGTCGATCAGGTCGCTCCATGCCTGGTCAATCTCCGCCTGCGTAGCGGTATTGTCTTTGTACACGGTGTTCGCCGCGTCGAGCGCCGCCTGGAATTTTTCCAAGACGCTGGGGATAACGTCTTCGATCTCATCCTCGCAGGCATTTGCCGCTTTAATAACCGTGCGCAGAATCTGCTTATCAACCGTGGTGAAGGCAAAGGTGTATTCTCCCGCTTCGCCTGCTTTGACGGTATAAGTAAAGGAATCGGTTTTGCTGAAGTTCACAGACTTGCCGTTGACCGTCACGCCTGCGATCTCTCTGCCCTCGACAGCAGGTTTGAATGTCAGGGAAACACTTTCTCCCTCTGCAAAGCTGCCCTTATAGTTTCCAACCAGATTGGCGATCTTCTGCTCCTCGCCGTTGACAAAGAGCTTCACGTTGGTGCTGAACAGGACGGACAGATTCTTGCTGTCCTTCTCCTCGTCCGGCGCCTTTACGTTGACGGAGGTTTGCAGCGGGAGGTTGTCGGAGCTGGCGCCCGCCATAATGGCGCGTTCGCCCTCTGCAACCGTCCATTTGTCCTTGGTGCCGTCCTTGCGGGTCACAAGCTCGCCGGCTGCATTCCAATAGGACAGGGAACGCTGGGAAATTTGAATGCTGACCTCGCGGGACTCGCCCGGCTGCATGTCTTCCAGGCGGGCAAAGCCTGCCAGCTGTCGCTCCGCCATCTGGACGCCGTCCGGAACCTTTGCCGCGCCCAGGTAAACCTGTGCGACCTCGTCGCCCGCGACGCTGCCGGTATTGGTGACGGTGAAGGTAACGTCATAGCCGTTCTTGCTGTTCTCCGCAACTTTCATATCGGAGTATGCAAAGGTGGTATAGGACAGGCCGTGTCCAAAGTCGAACTGCGGCTCAATGCCCTCGCTGTCATACCAGCGGTAGCCGGTCATGATGCCTTCGGTGTAGTAAACGGAATTCTTCGGCTGGTCCACGCCGTTGCCGGTGACTTCGCTGCTCTTCTTGAGGCGCTCTTCAAAGTGCTCCTGGCTGTCGGTGACCGGGGTCTCATTGTCGTGCTTCATAAAGGTCTGGGAGAGCTTACCGCTCGGATTGACTTCGCCCAGCAGGATTTTTGCGGTTGCAAGTCCACCCTCCTGGCCCGGATACCACATCTCAAGGACGGCGTCCACACTGTCAACCCATTTGTCCATCGTTACGGCGCCGCCGTTGTTCAGAACGACTGTGACCTTGTTGCCGTTCGCTTTTGCCGCTGCGATGACGTCCAGCAGCAGGGCTTCCTGATCATCCGGAAGCGCAAGGCTGCAAGCCTCAATGGTATTGCCCTCTGCGCCCGTGGAACTCCATGCAAAGAACACGACGTCTTCGTTCTCGCTGGCAATGCGGATGGCTTCATCATAGTTGGCCTGCTTCTGGCTCGGAGTGATCCATCCCAGGCTGATCTGCAGGTCTTTCAAGTCCATGGATGCGACGCCGGTGACCTTCACCTTATACAGTTTGCCGGCTTCCAGCGTCACATTTGCATTGCTGATATTCATGCCGGTCGGGCTGCAAATGACATTGTTCCAAGGCCACTGGGTACCCTCGCGGAGCGTCAGGCTGCCGATGCTTGTTTCTTTGCCGTCGACGGTGATTTTTGCGTTGCCTGTGCCGCCGATTCCGGAGAACACAAGGGTATACTGTCCATCTTCCGGCGCTTTCACATAGGTTTCCCAAGTGTAAGCCGCACCCTTTTCAAAGGCGCTGCCGTCCGGGCCGTTTTTATAGGTCTTTGTGCCGGTGGTGAAATCCACCTGGCTGTCGATATTTGCAAACTCACCCAGCTCATGGCCGTCCATCAGCGTCTCGCTGGAGCCGCCGCCGGGGAATCCACCGGGGAATCCGCCGCCACCGCCGCCGGCAACACCGTAGGTGCGCACAACGCCGTTTGTTTCGCCGTTTTCATCCTGATACAGGTTTTCCGCCGGGATCGCGGTTCCCACAATGTCGAGACCCGCTGTTGCTTCAATATTTGCATCGCTGCCCGCGATTTCCATCATGCGGTCGTACGGACTGACCATGCGGCTCAGGGTTCCGAAAGAACGCTCCTGTCCGGCGCCGCCCGCAATCGGGTTGACCGCGCCCAGGCCAATCATGCCGATGGAGGAATCCGCAGCATTCAGCGGCAGAGCCTCATTGTCGTTCTTCAGCAGAACGGCGCCCTTTTCTGCCACTTCCAGCGCGATTTCCTGGTTCTCTGTCAGCAGGCCGTCTTCCACTTTTTCTTCATAGGTGTCCACCAGCTTGATCGGATCGGTGCGGCCCGGCTCTTCCTTGACATAGCCGCTGCCGTCCAGTTCGACCAGGTACAGATAACCAACCTTGCCATAGCCGTTGAGTACGTGGCGGGCCGCCTCGTCCACATCGTCCCAGGTCATTTCACCGTTGGCAATCTTCTCTTCGGTGTTCTTCTGGTTGTTGTTGCTGGCGGAAGGCATCTCAATATCGGTGCCCTTGTCCAGCGTGTAGCTGTGGTTGCCGCCCCAATCCGTCATGGTGAGGCCGTCATAGTTCCACATATCGCGCAGAATATCAATTTGCAGCTCGCTGCTGGCGGAAGCCCACGCGCCGTTTACGCCGTTGTAGGAGGACATAATCGCCGCCGCGTCCGCCTCCTTCACCGCCGCTTCAAACGGGGCAAGGTAAATCTCGTGCAGAGTCTGCTCGTCGACCTGTACATCGACCGCGCCGCCGGGCGTGCTGTCCTGCGCAAACACGGCGAAGTGCTTCAGGGTCGCCATAACGTTCTGGTCCTGGATGCCCTCGGTCTCGCTGACCGCCATGCGGGAAACATGGTACGGGTCCTCGCCAATCTGATCCTTGCTGCGTCCGAAATGCGCCGTGCGGGTAATGTCAAACTGGGAGCCCAGCTGTACGCTGCCGGAAATCGCTCTGTTCTCCGAACCGCTGATCTTACCGTAATCATAGGAGAGATCCGTGCTCCACGTAGAACCCAGCATCTGCTCAATCGGCGGGTTCGTCGTATCGTAAATGGAGGTAACGCCGGCCGGTCCGTCAAACATACGCATTTGCGGAACGCCCAATCTCGGAACGCCCGTCAGGGTGCCTGCATCCGCAACCGTGCCGTTTGCGCCGCCGCCCAGCAGGGCAAATTTCTCCTCTGCTGTCATGCTGTTGATAAGCGCATCCACTTTTTCATCGCGGATTTCCTGGCTTTCAACCACCATGTATTTCTCACCGTATGTATCCGGGAAGGTGGTCTTTTCCAGCTTCGGGTCGCCGATGTCCGTGTACTTCGCGGTGCGTTCGTCGGAAATCTGGCCGTCCCAATTCAGGCCGAATCCGAAGCAATAGGCATTGCCGTCGCTGTCCTTATAGACCTCCATGTCGTGGTATCCGTCTTCATAGGCGGTTTCCACCGCTTCCATGCTGGCCGGCATATTGACCGGCAGCAGGCCGCTCGGCTCGCTCTGTCCGGAGATCACTTCCAGGAACGCGTCCGGGGAAACGCTTGTGCCAATCAGCAATGCGTCCACAACCGGCTCAAATTCAGAGACGACCATCGGGTTCTCCATGCCGAGGATGAAGATAATCGGCTTATCGCCCATCAGCTCCACCGTCTCCTGGATCATTTCCAGATTTTCCGGCGTACCCGCATGGGTATTGCCCTTTCTGGAACGGTTGGATTTATAGTCGCCCTTGGACTCGTCCGGCGTCTCATTGTACTGTACCAGGGTACCGTCCGCATGATACCAATCGTAACCGATGCTGGTTTCACGCATGGCATCCGCGGTGTACTCGCCATAGGTCAGGTTCTGCGGGCGTCCGTCCGTGTACTCCATCGCCATGCTGGGAGAATCCAGCTTGATAATGGCAAAGTCGGCCTCATCCGCCGCCTGTTTCTTCGCCTCATCGGTCGGCATCTCGCCGTTTTCGGCCGCCGCTACCAATGTATCGGAAACGTTATAATATCTCTGCGTTGTATCGAGGTCTAACACCGCCGAGACAGTGGTGGTGGCAGGACCCCACCAGCCGCCGCTGGTCGATTCCTTCAGCGGGATATAAGCGGTCAGCTTTTTGCCGTCTTCCGCTTTGAGCGGCAGGGTGCTGTCGGAGTTTTTCGCCATGATCACGGCGTTCTTATGCGTCTCATACGCGTCCGCGTTCAGCTCCGAAGAACCAACAAAGGACTTCGCATAATCCGGGTCCGCATACGGATCTTCAAACAGGCCCAGGTTAAACATGACCTTCAGGATGCGGGTGGCGGAAGCTTCGGTCAGCTCGTCCATGAAGTCCTCTCCAAGGGCCTCAATCCCGTACTCCTCGCTGCCGTTGGCGCCCATCTCATAGGCCGCCATCATATCTTCCGCTACATATGTATCGCTGTCCAGGCCGCCCATCTGGTCCACGCCCGCCAGCATGCTGGCCAAAACGCGGTAGGGACGGTCATAGCCCTTGCCGGGCTCCAGGCCCCACGGGGTGTCCGCGCCGCCCATGCCCTCGTGGCTGCCGTGAATTTTCCAGTCTGTGCAGACAAGGCCGTCATAATTCAGGTCCTCGCGCAAGCGCTGCTGCACAATGTATTTGCTGAAACCGTTTGCCACGTTTTTGCCGCTCGGATCCTGATCGAACGGGATCGTGTAGTACGGCATCACGCCGGCGGACTGTTTGGTGGTTCCCTTGTACTCCTCCGCGAAGCCCGCGCCCTTTACAAAGTATTGCAGGATGGTTTCAAAATTTCCCGCCGGATAAACGCCGAACTTGCCGTCATCCTTATGGGCGTCAAAGCCGAATTCGCCGGTACCGCCGCTGGGCCAGTGTTTTGCGATGGTAGCAACGCTGCCGGTACCCCAGCCCGTATCAACGCCCCAGTCGCTCTTCTCATAGTCGGAATCGGTCTGCATGGCCTCGATAAAGGCGCTGGCCATATCCGCGTTCAGCTCCGGGTCTTCCGAAAAAGTGCTGCTGTTTCTGGACCATCTGGGTTCCGTGATGAGGTCCATCTGCGGGCCAAGCATCATCTGAATGCCGATCGCGCGATATTCCGCGGCGGTCACAGCGCCGTATTCAGCTGCGGTGTCTGCGTCAAACGTAGCCGCGATGCCCATGTTGTTGGGCCATTTGGAAACGGTGCCGCCCGGTTCTGTTGTTTCAATGGTTCCGGAATCGACGATACCCGTGTGACGCGGGTCGGTACTGGTCACAACCGGAATACCGAACATCTCCGGCGTGTCCTCCGCCCAGTATTGCAGCTTGTTGTTTTCCTCCGCCATCACGTCGGCGGCCGAGGTGCTTCTGGTCAGGTTGAAGCGTGTTCCGTCCTTCATCCCTTCCTTGGTCTTGCCGGTGGAACCATGGGTCATCAGCGCCAGCCGCTGTTCCGTACTGAGCTGTGCCGCCAGAGACTTCGCACGGTCTAAACTGGAAAGACGCCAGTCCTCGTAATCGTCCAGCTTGCCGTTCTGGTTTAAATCCTTGAAGTAATAGCCGGAGGCCTCTTCGTAAAGGATGTCCACATTGGAAGCGGATGAATGCGAAAGGGTTGCGCCGCCCTCGTTTTCCACATAGAGAACGTCTTTGTAGTACTCATAGGTGCTGTTGGGAACCTCCACGTTGGTGAAATCCGTTCCCATGGAGACGACCTTCTTTTCCTCCTGCTGCGCGGCCTGCGCTTCGCCGATTGGCGCCGCAACCGTTGTCCCTAACAGGGCCGCTGCAATCAAAAAGGAAAGAATCCTATTTTTGTTCATGCTTGCTCCTCCTTTTTCTTTCTGGTTCTTCGTTTCAAGGGGTCATATGAATGGATAAAAAAGAATCACCTCCGTCTGCTTTTTTGTCAGTGTTGTTTTCCTTGATACTTAACCTACCAAATTATCCAAATCAAATCAATAATTATGCGCGTAAAGTCGATATGGGGCGCAAATGGATTCCGACACCTGCCGGAGAACGTCTCGTTTTGTGGATTTTAACAACAATCTTTCCCTGTTACATTGACTTTCCATGCATTTTCCGATATGCTGATAATGATTTCTGATACGCCTGCCGTTCGGCCATCGGATCGGAGGCACGCGTCAAAGGGCAGGAAAGCTGCAAACGGACCATATGAATTCATGTGAAAGGGTGGGGTTTTATGATTTCGATCGCGTACTGCGACGATGAACGCGCGGCCCTGAACCTTTATTCGGAACAGGTGCGCGCTGCCTTCCAGCATTACCGCCGCTCCGTGGAGGTCGAGCGCTTCCAGAGGCCGGACATGCTGATGGAACATATTGCCGCCAACAACTGCTTTGACCTGCTGTTTTTGGACATCAGCATGCCGGGCATGAATGGGATCGAGCTGGGACGCCAGCTGCGCAAAATCGCGGACGACGTGCTGATCGTCTTCGTCTCCAGCCATGAGGAGCTGGTCTTTGAATCCTTTCAGGTGACGCCCTTTCGGTTTATCCGAAAAGGCCATTTCTACCAGGATCTGGAGGAGTGCATACCGGCAATTATCTCGGAGCTGGAAAAACGCCAGACGGAATTGCAGATCGACAACGGCAAGGAAATCTATCGGATTGCCCCTTACAGAATCCTATATATTGAAAGCAGCGATAAAATCCAGAAACTCTTTACCCTGCAGGGCCTGGTGGAAATCCGTTACAGGCTCAGAGATCTGGAGGCGCTTTTGGTTGAATACGGCTTTATCCGCGTCCACAAGGGATACCTGGTCAACGCGCGCTTCATCGCCTGCGTCAACAAACGGGAAGTTGTTTTAACCACCGGAGAATCCATCCCTCTTAGCAAATACCGCCTGGAACAGGTGATGGAAGAATTGGAACGGGTGATTTGAAATGGAAATCTTTTGCCGCTGGTCCAACCTGTATCTGGAAGCATTTTCCCTGTTCTGGCTGTTGGAGCGAAACTACAAATTCCGTTGGGACACGCCATGGCTGAAAAGCGTCAAATACCTGTTGGCGTTACTGTCCATCGGGCTATTCCGGCTGGATCCCAGCACGGAATATTTTTCTACGCCCAATTTTACGTTGTATTTTTCCGTACTGGCCGTGGGCGGCCTGCTGTTCTGCCTTCTTTTGTGCGGCAATCTGGCCTGCAAGGGATTGACTGCCATTGTCTTAATCAATGTTCTGATTGAAATCCATCTTTTTATCGGCACACAGCTTTACTCAAATCTTCCTTCCCATTCGCAGTTGATTTACCTGCTGCTGACAAAAGGCATGCTGGCTGTCGTGCTGTTCCTGATGGTGCGGTTTCCCATCCATGCGGAATATACCCTGCCGCGCAATTACTACTTTCTGATGTTCCTTGCGATCGTTGTCACGCTCACAATCCGCTTCACCACTCTGTTCCTGCGGCTGGACGCATTAAATAATCTGTGGCTGCTGGTCCTCTATCTGGCGCTGTACTGCACCTACAGCAAGCTGCTCCAGGATTACGGCAGGAAGGTCTATTTTGAGCTGGCCAATAACCAGCTGAGCATGCAGATCAACAGCTGGAAGGATATTGAGACCATGTACCGCGAGCTGCGGGAACTGCGGCACGATTTAAAAAACCACATGCTTTACATGCAGGCGCTGCTGGACCAGCGGGATTACGAGGCGCTGAGCGCCTATTTCAGCCAGCTGAACGATCCCCGCCTGCTGCTCAAGCAGGTCATGCAGACCGGCTGCCCGGTCCTGGACGCGGTGCTGAATACCAAAAGCGCCCAGTGCTCGATGAAGGGTATCCCGGTTGATATGAAGGTCCTGCTTTCCCAGAAGGTCGAGCTGCCGGCGGAGGACCTGTGCGCCATCCTGTGCAACCTGATCGACAACGCGGTCGAAGCGTCGGAGCACCTCCCGGTAAAAGACATCCGTGTGGAGGTCAAAGCGGCCAAAGGCTGTCTGTGGATAAAAGTATCCAACCGGTATCCCTGCGATCCGCGTGAAAAAAACCCGGAGCTGGCAACCACCAAGGAAAATCCGGAGCAGCACGGGATCGGTATTCAAATTGTCCGCGACCTGGCCAAAAAGCATGAAGGGCAGTTCCGGTTCACATTTGAGGACGGTCACGTTATCGCCGGGGTGACCCTCCCGATGGGAGCCTCAGACGCCTCCGTTCTGGCGTCCTGAATTGTACAGACTAAAAACGCCCACTGATACATCTGTCAGACTGTATCAGTGGGCGTTTTACGTTATGAATAAAAAGTGGACGTTCCATTATGGACGTTTGTTTCCATAATATGGACAATTGAACCACAGGCTCCGCAAAGGTTGACAGCCTGAAAATAATTTTATATTGTTAGTACAGGAGTTATCCATATTTCTCTCTTTTATTAGACAAAACGATTTATTTACGAAAGGAGGACAGTCCCATTTACCCAGGTAAAAGAGGAACAACACACGAGCGGACTTTATAAAGAAAGAAAAACGATTATGACGCTTTTGGGTGAAGGAGAAAGTAAAGTTATGAAAAGGCTTCAAAGAGTACTATCCAGCCTGTTGACCTTGTCTCTGCTGATGGGAATATGCTCATCCAACATGGCCTACGCAGACACGGCAGGAATTGTCAGCAGGGAAGCGGTGCTTTCCTCCGGTGCCTCCATCGGGGAGGAATACACGCCTGCCGAAACAGCCCGGCAGCATTTGAACTTTAACCGGGAATGGAAGTTTCAGTCAAAAACCGTAACAGCGGAGAATCCTTCCGCGCCGGATTTTGGCGGGGCGGCTGCGCCGGATTTTGACGATTCTGAGTGGGTGGACGTGGGATTGCCGCACAGCTTCAGCATCCCCTACAATATGGAAACCAGTTTCTTTGTCGGCTACGGCATGTACCGCAAAGAATTTCAGGTGCCTGAGGAGTGGCTGGCCGGCGGCAAACGCGTCAGCATTGAATTTGAAGGCGCCTTTATTGAAACGGAGGTCTTTATCAACGGTGAAGCGGCGGACAGCCACCTTGGCGGCTACACCGGCTTTACCTTTGACATCACAGACCTGCTGCACGCGGGGGAAAACACGATCGCGGTCCGCGTCAACAACCTCTGGCGGCCCGACCAGACGCCGCGCGGCGGCGACCACCAGTTCTCCGGCGGCATCTACCGCGACATCTACCTCAACGTGACGGACCCGGTGCATGTCGCATGGTACGGCACGGCGGTCTCCACGCCCGCGCTGAACAACCCCGGCTTTGACGAGGATGCGGACGGCGACGGGCAGATCGATTACGATTATGAAAACATTGACGAAACCGCCTACACGCCGGTGGAAGAAATCCGCGAAAACATCGCGCAGAAGCGTTCCGACGTGCGGGTGCAGACGGAGGTGGAAAACGATTCTGATACGGCGAAAACCGTCGTCGTCAAGCAGGAGGTCGTCGACGTCTCCGACAACACGCTGGTGGCGTCCTTCGCCTCTGATCCGGTGATTGTCGCAGCCAACAGCACGGCGGTTGTGGACACAAAGAGCGACTATATCCAGGACGTCAAACTCTGGAGCCCGGAATCCCCCAACCTGTACCGCGTGTACACCACGGTGTATGACGGGGACGGCAATGCGGTCGACCTGTTTGATTCCCCTCTCGGCTTTCGCTGGGTGCAGTTCCTGAAGGATGCGTTCTTCCTCAACGGCGAGCAAACCGTGCTTTTTGGAGCGAACGTCCATCAGGACCATGCCGGATGGGGCGACGCTGTAACAAATGAAGGCTTCGCACGCGATGTGCAGATGGTGAAGGACGCGGGTATGAATTTTATACGCGGCTCCCATTATCCGCACGATCCGGCCTTCTCCGCCGCCTGCGACGAATCCGGCGTGATGCTTTGGTCCGAAGCGGTCTTCTGGGGCGCTGGCGGAAACAGCCGCCCGGACAATCAGATCACCTATACCGCACAGGATTGGAAGGGAACCACCTACCCCAAGGATGAAGAAAACGAAGCCCGGTTTGAGGAAAGCTGTATGCAGGAGATGGAAGCGATGATCCGCATCCATCGGAATCATCCTTCCGTCATCGTGTGGAGTATGGGCAATGAGGTTTTCTTTGACAGCCAGGTTGCCAAGTGCAAGGCGCTGGTCAACGCGATGCGCAACCGCGCCCATGAACTTGACCCCACCCGCAAAGCGGCGATGGGCGGCGTGCAGCGGCAAAGCTTCGATTCGCTGGACGTCTGCGACGTGGCGGGCTACAACGGAGACGGCGGCAGCTTCGACACCTACCATATGTCCAGCATCGCCTCCGAATACGGTTCCCACACGGCCAACCGCGGGGAATCCGGCGACCAGTTCCGGCCCTATTTTGATCACATGCAGAACGGCGGCAATATTTATGATTATACTCTTAAGGGCAACCGCTCCGGCCTGGCGTTATGGTGCGCGTTCCATCACGGCAGCGTACTCGGCTCCGGCCTGGCACAGATGGGCTTTATCGATTACAGCAGGCTCCCGCTCAAGGCGTGGTATTGGTACCGCGAAACCTACACCGGCGTGCCCGCCGAATTCTCCATCGACGGAGAAGCAGACCACCTGACGCTGGAACTGTCCCAGGACACCATTTCAAACGACGGCACGGCGGATACGCACTTAATTGTTACCATGCGCGACAAAGACGGCAATTGGGTCAATCAAAACGCCAATGTAACGTTGGAAGTGTTGGACGGCCCCGGCGTGTTCCCAATCGGTAAAATCTTTACGCTGAAAAGCGGCAACACTCTGCGAGACGGCAAGGGCGCGATCGAGTTCCGCTCCTTCTATGCCGGAACCACCATCATCCAAGCCACGGCGGCCGATTTGGAACCGGTGGAAATCACCGTTGTGACAAAGGACGTCACTGGGGATGAGACCGGCGACGAACCCGACGGCTTTATGGAAAGCGGCAGCAGGGACAACACGCCGAAGATTGAAGACCCGGGTACTTACGGCGGCGTCAGCTTCTCTGCAAACCGGCCCACCTTCTCCAGCAGCGGTGACGCCAAACTGGCAAACGACGGCGACATGACCACTTCCTGGGTGGCGAAAAACGCAGGCTCCGGCGAATATTGGATGCAGGATTTGGAGCAGAGTCCACTGCTTTACAAAGTAAAGCTTTCCTTTGACCGCGATCCGTACCCGTACCGGCTGGAAGTCAGCGGCGACAAAAACGGCCCCTGGACGGAAGTCGTCTCCTATGACGCGGACACGGTGAAAAACCGCCCGTATGAAGAGAGCCTGCCCGGTACATACGCGCGATTTGTGCGCGTGGTCTTTACCGGTGTGCCGGAGGACAAGCACGCGTTCCTGACGGAAGCGGCGGTCTACGCGGTGGACTCCACACAGGGTCCCATGCCGGACGAGCAGCCCGACCTCTCCTATGCGACCGGTTCCGTCTATGTTTCCGACCTGCAGCCCGCGAAACCGATCACCCAGGGCTGGACGGGCAAAACGCCGGGCATCGACGTATCTATTGAAGGCAACCCCATCCGGATCGCCGGTACGGAATACGCAAAGGGCCTCGGGCTTCATGCAAACAGCGAAGCGGTATACGAGCTGGACGGTCGATACGCCCGGTTCCAGGCGGTCATCGGCATCGACGATGAGGTAAGCGGAACCGGCGACGCAATTTATCGTATTTACGCCACGGCGGGAAACGGCGATGACGCAAAAGAGCAGCTTATATACGAGGCTCAGATTTCCAGCGGCCAGGCAGAAAAAATCGATCTCAGCATCCGGGGCGTCACAAAGCTGCGCCTGGTCACCGACGCAAACGGCGTAAACTCCAACGACCACACCGACTGGGCGGACGCAAAGCTCCTGGGCGCCGTCCGCAATATGACGAATCCGGATTCCGGTTATATTGTGTCCATGTCCAGCAATACACAGGGGCTGGAAGCCGGTAAAACCTTTGAAGCATATCTTTCCCTGAAAAACAACGGCGCCAGCAACATCTATGGCGCGTCCCTGGCTCTGTACAATCCGGAAGGAAAGCTGGTCAAACTGGTTAAAGAGGAAAACCGCCTGTCCAAAAAGGCGGACGGACTCCTGACTCTGAAACTTCCCGTACCGACGGATGCGGCGGACGGTTACGAAGCGCGCTTGAACCTCTACGACGTGAATACGCTGGAGCTTCTGGCAGAAACCGTACACTTCGGTATGCAAATCGAGTCAGTGTCTCCTGCTGTTTCCTCTTCTCTTAAAAGAGCGGCGTTTGCCGCCGCTGCGGAAGAAGAAAACGTATGGAGCAAGGTGGACGGCGAGGACGCCGCGGTCATCAAAGAAGGCTCCTGGGGCAACTGGCCCGGAAGCGGCGCCTATATGACCACGGAAACCTATGTGGGCGACAGCTATCCCTGGCAGAATACTTCCATTTCCTGTTCCTTCACCGGCTCGCAGGCCGCTGTGGGCGGCAAAATCGACGGCAGCCAGGTTGGTGCGGACGTCTATCTGGACGGCGAGCTGGTAGATCATATCAACAGCAACAGTTCCGCGCAGGGCGGCAAAAACGGGTACTATGAGGTATGGCGCTCCGAACTGCTTCCCTACGGAACGCACATCATCAAGCTGGTTCCCACCGGGAAATTCAGTGTGGACTATTTCTCTTATCTGACGGAGTCCCCATGGAGCAAAATCGACGGCGAGGATAACGGTGTAAAAAAGACGGGAACCTGGGGCCTTTGGAAAGACAATAGCGCCTACAAGGGCACGGAAACCTTTGTCGGCGACAGCTACCCCTGGCAGGGCGCTTCCATCTCCTACACCTTTACAGGCCTTCAGGTCTGTGTGGGCGCAAAGGCAGACGGCAGTCAAGTCGGCGCAAAAGTCTACATCGACGATGTGCTGCTGGGCGTAATCCACAACAAAGAAGAGGACAAAACGAAGCAGGGTTACAAGCGCGTATGGGTCTCCCCTATTCTGGAAGAGGGCGAACACATCATCCGTCTGGAGCCCATCGGCAAATTCGGCCTGGACTACTTTGAATACCTGAAGTCCGGCTTCGGCGACCTGGTTGAGCCGCCGACGGTTGATTTAAAAGACCTGCTGGCGCAGATCGCGGACGCGCAGAGCCGTTCCGAGGACGCCTACACAAATGACAGTTGGGCCGCCATGCAGAAGGCTTTGAAGACAGCGACAGCGGTGCGCGACCAGTCCATGCCGACGCAGGAAGATGTGGACAACGCGGCGGAGGAACTGCAGGCGGCGATCGCCGCGCTGGTTCCCTATACTGCGCCCTCCGACGCAGAACGGGACGCTTTCCTGCAATCGCTGGCGGACGTCCTGCGCTTTATCGAATCCGATACGGCAGGACAGTACAAGGCGGCCGGTATCGAAACGCTGGCAAAGAGCTTCCAGGATGCGTACCGGCTATATATCACAGCCAAGCCGGAGCAGGAAGCAATCGTCTCCATGACTTCCACTCTGCAAAACAATCTGCATGCATTGGAGAAGCTGGAACCGGAGGAAACGGAGCACACCCTCAGCGTCATCTTCCCGTCGAAGCACGCCCAGCTTTCCATTGAAGGCGAGGATGTCAAGCTTGCCAACCTGATTGGCAGGTACGAAGCAACGGTTATGGCGGACGACGCTGTAACGTTGACCTTCACCCCCACGGCGGAGGGCAGAGAGTTTGCGGGCGTGACCGTGAACGGGGAACCGGCGGCCCTGAAAGATACAGAATCCTACACCTATACCGGCAAGATGCCGAACGCGGATACCGCGCTGGACTTTGCGTTCACTGTTGTGAATAAGCAGGTCCTGCGCACCGTGATCGAGATTGCGGAAAGCCTCAAGGATGGCGATGAATACAAGGCGGCGGTGCCGTCTGTACAGAAGCTGTTCGATGCGGCGCTCGATAAGGCGGCTGCAGTCGAGGCGCAGGCGGACGCATCGCAGAAGGACATCGACAACGCATGGGCAAAGCTGCTCAACGTCATCCAGCATTTGAGCTTTGCGAAGGGCGACAAGACCGTCCTGAAGGAAGCGCTGGACACTGCGGCTGCTTTGGAGCAGGATGACTACACAGCCGAAAGCTGGGCGGCGTATGAACTGGTTCTGGCGGCGGCGCAGGAGGTCTATGACGACGCGGACGCGATGGACAAGGAGATCAGGGAAGCGGCGGCGGA
>NZ_JADPEG010000008.1 GCF_015667585.1 Clostridium sp. D33t1_170424_F3
AGCCAGTATTTCAGCTCGTCCTTGGTGCCTTCCTCGAAGGAGAGGTAATGCATCGCGTCGAGCAGTTCCTTCCAGGCTTCGTTCACTTCGGCCTGAGTGGCCTTATCGCTTTCAAAGACCTTCTGCGCGTTGTCGCGCGCCGCGATGAACTTCGTGCGGACGGATTCAACCAGCTTGTCAAGCTGCTCGTCGGTCACTTCGTTCGCCTTCTCCAGCAGGGTTTCCAGAACATCCTTGTTCACGCTGGTAAAGATAAACGCCAAGGTCGTATTCCTCTCCGGCATTGTGAGGGTATAGGTGCAGCCATCGGCTTCAAACGGGATGTCCTCGCCGTTCAGCTTTACGCTTGCAAACGGGCCGTCCGCCGGGGTGAAGCGCAGCGTAACCTCTTTGCCGGGCAGAACTCTCGCGGCGTAGATGCCGTTCGCGTCAAAGACCGTGGTCAGCTCGCCTTCCGCGGACAGATTTGCATTTTGCGTAAACTGCACGGTCAGCAGCTTCCCGTCTCCTGTCTCCTGCCGTTTGACAACGACGGACACGGAAGCGGTGATCTGCCCCGGGTTCTCCACGCTCTCCGGCAGCATCAGCGTACCGGTCAGGACGCTGGTCCCCTCCCGGTCTGCGTCGTAGCCTTCCGCGCTCCATTCCACCGGGATCGCCGTTTTGCCGCCGTCGCTCAGTACGGCCTGCACCGCGGACGGCAGAGCCAGATGCTCAAAAGCCGTGCCAAGCTGCGCCTGGACTGCGGCAGGTTCTTCTACGGAGAGCACCCGGCGGGTATCCGCACCCCATTTGTCCAGAATCGCATGGAGTTCCTTTTCCGTTACAGTGACCACGCCGCCATGGCGCACGTCCTGGGTCGGCATATCCGGATTGCGGCCCATGTCGGTCCATTCGCCGCTGTCGAGATTGTCCGTGACGGAATAGCCGAATTTTTGCTCGTAGAAATAATCGTAATAATGATACCATTTGTCCTCGCGAATATCCTTGAAAACAAACGGGCCTTCCACCATCCGGTCGGTGATGAAATCGTCGGTGTAGACCGCAAAGGAGCCGGGCGTCAGGGAATGGGACTTCGCGGCCTTGATCGCCTTGCCGGAATCCCGCTCATCCTTATAAACCAGATAATAGGAGCCGTTGTCCTTTGTGATGTTGGCGTCGATGATGGAATAACCGGCATCAAAGAACTTGAACGGCTCGGAGAACTCGTGCAGGTCCTTCGTGGTGTTGCAGTAAATGGGTCCGTTGCCGCCGTTCGCGCTCGGATCGGACCAATACACCAGGTATTCGTCGTTGATCGGATCGTAGGAAGCCTCCGGAGCCCAGGCGCGCGCGCCGGTCAGGCCGTCCACACCGGGTTTTGCCACGGTTGCAAGGCGCTCATCGTCAAAGGAGGTCAGGCCGTCGGAGCTCCACAGGTAAATTTGCGGCGTATCCCAGCCCTGCGTGGCAATGGCGGTGAAGGAACCGTCCTTATTGCGCAGGATAAACGGGTCGCGGATTCTGCCGTTGCCCAGCTTGTTTTGAATCACAGGCCTGCCGCCGTTCAGGGAGGTCCAATGCACGCCGTCGTAGCTGTACGCGAGACAGAGGTTTTCCACGCCCTGCGTGCCGCCGAAGTGGGACAGGATATAACCGGTAAACTTGTCAAGCAGGATGATATTCTCAAACAGCACTTCCTGCTTTGCCTCGCCCAGCGTCAGCGTCGCCTTGAGCTGGATTGGCTGGCGTTCCAGAGACGTCTTCGTCTTACAGACCTTTCCATCGAGGATTTCCGCGTCGCCGGAGACGATTTCCCAGGAAATTTTGCTGGTGAGCGCGTCCCGCGTCGCCAGCTCATAGCCGTCGTTGATCTTGTAATCGACATAGCGGCGGACATAATCCGCATCCCGCTCCACAACGCGCTCGTCCGTCAGGGCCAGCAGCGTCACGGTGAACACGCGCTCCAGAACCTGTCCCGCCGGTCCGGTGGCCGTTACCGTCAGCGCGACCCGCTGGTCGCCCTGTTCTGTGGTCGGCAGGGTAATTTTCCCCTCATCCGTTACAAACGCCGGCTTGTCGGACCGCCACGCGAAGGTGGTCCCGTTCGCATGCTGTTTCGGCAGGGAAAGATTTTCCGTCACGTTGGAGAGGTCGCCCAGGTCGATGCCGTCCAGCGCCTCTTTTACAGCCGCGTTTGCAATATCGTCCTTGTGCGCCGCGACCTCCGCCTGAATTTCCTCCGGTGTGAGCGCGCGGTCATACACGCGGAATTCCTCAAACTGCCCCTTTGCGCTCGGGTCGGGGAAGATATGGTTCGCGCCGATGCGCGTGGTGGTTCCCTGCGCAAGCTGGCTGAGTTTCTGTTCCAGCGTACCGGAGGCAACCAGCCGGTCGTTCAGGTAAAGCTTTGCGTCGCTGCCCGATTGTGTGAACGTAACCAGCGTCCATTCGCCCTCCGGGACGATAACGCCCGCGTCGGCTTTGATTCGCTCCTCGTTTTTACCGTCCGTTTTGATCGCCACGGTTACGCCGCAGGGATTTCCAAACGGATTGCCGCGCGCCGCCATAACCATATAATTGTTCTGTGAAGAGCCCGTTACCAGCAGGGAGGTCCAGATATCCGTGCGGTCCAGCTTCACCCAGGTGGAAATGGAACTGTCGTCTGTCTTGCCCAGCACCTCGCTCGGCATGGAAATGTAATCGCCGCTGCCGCCGCCTAACGCAACCGCACCGTCCAGGAATCCGCTTGTGCGGGCCGCCGCGCCGTTCAGCGTACCATTAAACCCGTTGACAGAGTCAACCGCCGTATTCCCCTCGGCTTCATCAAACTTATATTGCAGGACCAGGCCTTCCGCGGGAACCGGTTCCTGCGGCGCCAGCTTGTTGTACAGTTCTTCCATGATGACGCGGCCGTACCGGTCGTTGACGTGCCATGGGTCAGACATCTTGTTGGAATCGTATTCGCCGAACCACTGGCCCATATCCCAATACCGCACGCCCGTGGCCTCCGCCGCATCGGGGAAAGAGGTCTTCCAGTATTCCCGCAGCATGTCGCGGGAAGCGGGATTCTTTGCCGGATCGTTCGTGTCAAAGGTGGAGAGCAGCCAGATTTCGGATTCCGGCAATGCCCTGCGCACACGGCTGAGCACCGTGACGAGGTCCGCTTCCACATCCGCCGCCGGGCGGGGTCTGTCCAGCGCTCCATGGTCGTTCGTACCCAGCAGCACAACCACCTTGTCCGGGTCGAGCAGCTGCAGGGCGGAATGGAAGATGCTGTCGGTCAGGATGGCATAGTCATTGGAGGTAGCCTCCGCGTTGCCCCATGTGTGGATGACCGTGCGGTCCTCGTCGCGGCCGATATGCACGTCCGCGCCGTAGAAATTGATATCGCGGTTGTCCGTTGGACGGATCACCAGCTCGTGACGGCCATATTTGCCCGCATCATACGTCGCCTTGTGGGTGTTGTAATCGTTGGGCTGGCTCTGCACCACCACGCCCTGCTCCACACCGTCCAGCGTGGCGGTGAAATTGCCCGCGCCGCCCCAGGAGAGATAGAACAGGTCGATCTTTGAGCCGGTGAACTGAATGTTTAAGCTGCTGTCCGTCCCATGTCCATGCACGTACAGGCCGTTCGGGGAATCGACAATTCTGCCGTGCGTGCCCCAACGTGCGGTATCTTCCTCCCACCATGCGCCGCTGTAGGAAAAGCTTATCCCTGCGGGCGCTTTCTGGAAATAGGAGGAGCCGTTCAGCGTGACAAAGCCGGTGCCGCAATCGCCGTACTGCTCGTCCAGAATACGTTTCATGTTCATCGTCAGATAGCCGAACTCCGTATTCGAGTCGCCAATCTGTAAAATCCGGACCGGCTCTTTTCTGACCGCGTTCGGGTCCGCTTTGAGCGTTACATCGAAGGCGCGCTTCTCCACAGCTTCGCCGGAAACAAGCGTGGCGGTCAGCGTAACCGATACGTCGCGGTTTTTTTCACGGGTGACCAGGCCGTTCTCCGTGATGTGCGCTGGATCGTTCGTTTCCCAGTAAATGCGGCTTCCGTAGTCGCCGTCCAGCGGCAGGGAAACACGGTTTCCTGTGAAAGGATCGACCGTTCCCAGCGAGAGGGTCTTTGCGTCCAGTTCCACAATCGACTGATCGTCCAGCTTTTCAACGACCAGTTCGTCCGCGCGTAGCGCGCGGTTGTACACCTGCACATTGTCGATGCGCCCGATCGCGGTCGGGTCCGCGGAAAACGGGCTTTTCGCCACATAGCAGGTTTCGCCGGGCGTATAGGTCTGCCCAATGGTATTGGTCATATCGTCTTTCTGGGCGACCAGCGCGCCGTCCATATACAGCTTCGCCTGGCTGCCCTGCTGGGTATACGCCAATGTGACCCACCTGCCCACCGGAACCGTCTGCGCGGCGGGCGCGGCAATGCGCTGCTCGTTTCCGTTGACGCGGATTCCCAGCGTGTATCCAACGGACGCACCGCCGGGCTGGCCCTTGGCCGCCATAACCATGCAATCTCCGCTGCTGTTTCCCACGGAGAACAGGGCCGTCCAGGTCTGCACCTCATTCAGGAATACATCCATTTTGATGGTGACGTCAGAAACATCCCGCATCACATCGATGGGTACGCGGATATAATCGTTGCCGGAGGCCAAAGAAACCGCTTTCCCGCCTCTGGCGTCCACCTGGCTTGCGTTCCCCGTCAAGGTTCCGTTAAATCCGTTACCGCTCGTATCCGGAACCGCAGCGCCGTCCAGCTTTTCAAAGTCGTACTGCAGAAGCAGGCCGTCCGCCTGCACCCCTGCCGCCTGTGTTCTGACCGCCAGAGCCGTTGTGACGCTGCCAAGCAGCATTGCAACACAAAGCACCCATGCGGTAATCCTTTTTTGCCATTTCATTTTTTGCATTCTCCCCCTTGTTTCGTAAATTCCTTTTGTAACAACCCCTATGTACTTCCCCAGCCTCCTCTCGTTTTCCCATTACACAGAACCTGTAAGATTTGAACACTCTTTTTAAGAATACCATTGTAACTGTTTTACTGTATTTATAATAAACGGACAACAACGCCCGTTTTTTTAGCAGGTTTCTTCTGGCGCCTCAGGAGCAGCACCGCATCAAGGGTTGGCGAGCCAGAGATCAAAAATCCGAATAAAAAAGACCTGCTCTACCCGGTCGTAAAGCAGGTCTTCTTCGCTTGTATCTTCGGATGTATCCTGTTCCATCTTTCAGAAGAACGCGGGAATGATTGACAGGAGCACTGCACAGGATCGTTGATCTGGACCACACCCCACCGCCGTTTCAAACCACGATGCCCCTGCGGGCATTGACCAAGGATGGCCGACAAACCGCACGACTGCACTGTATTTCAACCCCCAGTGCCTCTGCGGGCACTGACTATCCCATTGTGGCGTTCTGCAAGCAGCTTGAAAACATTTCAATACCCAGTGCCCCTGAGGGCACTGACGCGTCACCCCAATTTTGATTTGTCCGGCAATTGCATTTCAATCCCCAGACTTTTATGTGTGCTTCCGGTTCGCACTTTTGCTGCTTGCATTTGCATATAGAAGATGCGGAGGAGGCCGCTCATCACAAGCGGCCTCCTCTTTCAATCATAGCAATTTTGTAAGTACAGGGAAAACCGTAATTACGGTTTTCTTCGCGAACCTCTTTGTGGGCTCTTAACCGATGGTTACCACACAATGCTGCTGCGCCGCCTCATTCGGGACCCCCAGTCGGGATGCGCTTACAGCGAAGACCCTTTTATGCAATGGTGATAACACAATGCTTTTGCGGCTCCTCATTGGACATGGTCGTATACACGCCGGTGCTCTGGCCCGGTGCGCCGACCGCCCAGACTCTGTAATAGCAGTCGTTGCCGATCTTCGCCACAAACTGGGTCTTCAATACACTGCCGTCGCCCACGGTGAAGCTCGGGGCCGCATTACTTCCGTTGACAACCGTCATCTTGAAGCAGTAGGCATTGCCTCTCTTCAAGGTGAAGTCTGCTGTGGTATCGGAGCGAACGGACTTCTGGCCCATCACGTTCTGTGCCGCGCTGATTACTGGGCTGGTCACGGCGACTGCCGTTCCCGTGCCGGCAACGTTGCCAGACGGCTTCTTGCTGCCGGAACCGCCGCTGTTGGACGGCTTGTTGCTGGGTTTGTTGTCGGGTTTCGCAGGCTCTTCCGGCTTGTCTGCCGGAACCAGACCCGCACGGGCCTTCTCCACCGTTGCGCAAACCGCTGTGATTTCCTCCTGCGTGGCGTTCTCGTCTTCATAGACGTCCAGCGCGTTGTTCAGCGCCGCGCGCAGGATTGCATAGCTCGCTTCGGTGTAATCATCCGGGTCAAGCACTTCGGACTCATCGATCAGGGCTTTCAGCACTTCCTTGTCCGGAATCATACGCAGATTCATCATCGCCTCGTACAGGGCGTCCGCCATCTCGTCCACCTGCTTCTGGGTCGCGTTCGCGTCTTCCAGAAGGGCTTCCGCCTGCGGGAGGATTTCATTGAACTTGTCTTTCTCCGGGCCGTCCAGATACTTGTCAATTTCAATCTCCTGTGCCTGCTTCACGAAGGCTTCCAGCGTTTCCGTGTTTGCCTTGAACTCCAGGCGCAGAATCGCTTCGTGCAGGTTCTTTGCCGCCTTCTCGACTTCCGCTTTCAGTGTCTCGCCCTCGTCGTCATAGACTTCCTGCGCATAGGCCAGCGCTTCCGCGTAGCCTTCCTGGCTCTTCGGGGTGAAGTTGTCCAGGTCGAGCTCCGCCGCGTAGTCGAGCCAGTATTTCAGCTCGTCCTTGGTGCCTTCCTCGAAGGAGAGGTAATGCATCGCGTCGAGCAGTTCCTTCCAGGCCTCGTTCACTTCGGCCTGAGTGGCCTTATCGCTTTCAAAGACCTTCTGGGCGTTGTCGCGTGCCGCGATGAACTTTGCACGGACGGACGCGACCAGTTTGTCAAGCTGCTCGTCGGTCACTTCGTTTGCCTTCTCCAGCAGGGTTTCCAGAACGTCCTTGTTCACGCTGGTGAAGGTGAAGCGCAGAACGGTTTTGTCGTTCGGCATGGTATAGGTGTAGGTAAAGCCGTCGGCCTCAAACGGGATGTCCTCGCCGTTCAGCTTTGCGCTTGCAAACGGGCCGTTCGCCGGGATGAAGGTCAGGGTCAGCTTCGTACCCGGAACCACCTTCGCGCCATAGATGCCGTTGCCGTCGATCAGCACGTCCGCTTCGCCGGCGATTTCCACATCCGCCTGGCTCGGGTTCCACTGCACGTTCAGCAGCTGCGGCTCAGACGGAACCGTCTTGCCGCCCAAACGCTCAACGATCATCTGATCGATCGCCACGTTGTTGCGGTTGATGTTCATGTTCTGATCGTACTTGTTGCCGTTGTTAAAGGTAAAGCCGACGGTGTGCTCGCCCGCCGTCAGATGCAGTCTCATGCGCGGCGAACGGTAGAACACATCGTTGAAGGTGACGGAGAACGACATGGTTCCCACGTCCACACCGTCCACCAGCACGGAACGGATCGCGCCGTAGTTGCCGCTGGTGGTGTCGCCGCTGTTGTTGTACAGCGTGCTGACCAGATATTCGCCGTCTTCGGGCACATTGATGGTGAAGGTCAGTTCCGCGCCGGTACCCGGGCGGTTGTCAACGACATAGCCGCTGCCGGAATATCCCTTGATGGAAGATGCCTTGCAGCCGTCGTTGCAGGATGCGTCCTCCGCCTCATAGGTCTGGATGGTGTCTTTCGGGTTCCAGACAATCGGTTTGGACAGCTCGGACGCAACGCCCATCTTGTCGACCGCGACCAGGGAATAGCTGCCGTACTGATCCTTCGGAATTTCGTAGCTGTCCACGCCGGTCACATCGACATACGCGGAGCCGGTCCACAGCTGATAGGTGTATGCGCTGTTCGGCGTCCAGGTCAACGTTCCGTCCACCAGCTTCATCTCCGGCAGATCCGGGCAGATAGCCAGGTTTTCGGGCTTGAGGTTGACCGCGCTGCGGCTGCCGCTGTCTTCCACGACCATTTCAATCGTGTATTTGCCGGAAGCGTCCGCCGGGAACACATAATCGGCGCCCACTTCTTCGCCGTTGACGGTCATGGACTTGATGGTATCTCCCTTGCCGGAGAGGGTAAAGTCGATGGTCGCATCGCGGTATTTGTAGTTGGTCAGCGTGAACGGGCCTTCCATCCAATCCGGTACATACGGGGTGAAATGGATGCCGTCCAGCTCATACATCATGCCGAACAGCACGCGGTAATAGTTCGCGAGCTGGCCCGCCACAGACCAGAGCTGGCGGTGCGCGTTGTTGCCCACGCCGGTCTCATAGTGGATCACTTCGTCATTGGAAAGGTTGCGCGCCGCGCCGTACATGATGGATTTCATGATCTCTTCCGCGAGCTGGCGGTTGCCGCCCTTCATGGCCGCTTCCATCAGCGCCGCTTCCCAGCCGGGCCATACGCCGCGGTTGTGGTAGATGGCGCCGAACTGCTTGCCGCGCTTCTGCGGATAAACGGTATTCGCGCCGTATTTGACCAGCGGATAGTTCTCCATCATCTTCTCCGCCATCTCCGGCGTTGCGATATCAAAGTAAATGGCGTAGCCGGCCGCCAGAACGTCCGTCTTGTCCGCCAGGGCGTTGCCCATGTACTCCGGATACTGCCAGGAGGCGTAATAGTTGCGGTCTTCCATCCAGAAGTTGTCGTTGATCGCCTGTTTGAGGTTCTCAAAGTGCTTGGCCCACTTGGCCGTTTCCGCCGGATCCTTGCCCAGAATTTCGGAGGCCTGCTCCAAAACCTTGAACATCACGGCGTATTCAATGTTGGTGTTGCAGGACTTGGATTCCATGATATCGGAGAAATACCCCTCGTCCATCCAGTCCGGATACGTCTTGGAGCGGTGGTCGAGGCCGGAGGTCTCGCCCTTGAAGAGGCCTGTATTCGCATCGTAGACGTTGTGCAGGTCCTTCTCCGCCGTATATGCGGTGACGTCGTAAATGGTGCGCAGGAATTCCGTATCGCCTGTGGCAAGGTAATCCTCCCAGGACGCCATCGCCATGATGATGCGGTCCGTGGAAGACGGATAGGAACCGCCGGTTCCGGTGTCCTCCACCCATTCCTTCGGGTCGCCCTGAATCTTCTGCAGCAGGCTGTTGCGGGACTGTTCCGGGAATACCCAGCCCAGCGAATACTGGACGGACATCGCGGTGTCGCGCGTCCAGACCTTGTTCCAGTTTGCACCGGTGTTAAACACTTCCACCGTTTCTCCGGTGTGGACGCTCTTCTCTGTGAAGATGTCCTCCAGAGATTCCTGCAGCGCCATGTTGTAGAGCGCCTCAGAAATCGGCATGTTTTCCGCCTTGAACTGCGGCAGCTTGGAGACGTCCTTATTCAGCTTCCAGGTGCTGTTCTCATAGGAGGAATAAATCTCCTTGCCGTTCTTCGCGGTCATCGTATAGACGCCGTCGACGATCTTGTCGGGATAGATGTCGTAGTCGAACCGGGTGCTGTTCAGCGTAAAGTGCGCGCTGTACCAGCTGTCCGGCGCGGCAGACAGCTCGGCGCGGTTTTCCTCGTCCTGGGTTTCCAGAGCCACGGAAACCGTGTCATCCAGCAGGCTGGTGATCTTCGTGTAGCCGCCCACCGTGCGGAGAATCCACTTGCCGGCGTCGCCTTCTCCCGCTTCCGCCGCACAGGCGATAAAGCTGGAACCGTCGTTGACCAGATAGTTGCCAGTCGCCTTGTTCTGAATGGTGTAATTGCCCTCGTCGTCCGGCGCAAACGTCCATGTGTAGGCGTCTCTGGCGTCGTTGTCGATGTCAGACGCATACCGGAGCAGCCCGCTGCCGTCGTCCAGCAGATACTGGTTCTTCCAGCGGTTGACCATGGAAACATCTTCATAGGTCGGCGCTTCGACCGGAACGGAAACCGTGAAGTAGTTGATGTTCCAGCCCTCATGCGTCACGTTGAAGCGGATGGTCTGGCGGCCCTCTTTGAGCGGTACCAGAACCTTCACATCCGTGTAGGTCTGCCAGCTGCCGGTAAACGGAATCGTCGCCGTCACGCCGTCCGGCGCGGCTGTTGTCACGATGCTGACGCCGTTCGGGGAACCCTGCACGCCGCCCTGCGTATTATTGCTCGCCACGCGCAGCGTGAACTGGTAGGTGCCCGCATCCTTGACCACGATGTTGTCATAGTAGAAGTAATCGCCCGCGTCCGTATTGCCGACGTTCAGCGTGCCGCCCGCGTCGCCGCAGGATTCGGTTTTGATACCGAGCTGTCCGTCAAAATCCTCGGCTTCGATCTTTGCCGTGCTGTCCGCCGTGATGACGGCCTTCGCCTCCATCTGTACGTCGAAGTAGTTGAAATTCCAGCCCTCGTGCGTCACGTTGAAGCGGATGGTCTGCATGCCCGCGTCCAGCGGCACATTCAGGTAAATATCGGTGTAGTCCTGCCATGCGCCGGTAAACGGGATGGTTCCTACCACGCCCTCGGGAGCAGCGGTGGTCACGATGGTCACGCCGTCCGGGGAACCCTGCACGCCGCCCTGCGTGTTGTTGCTCGCCACGCGCAGGCGGAACTGGTAGGTGCCCGCATCCCTGACATAGATGTTCTTATAGATCATGTAGTCGCCCGCGTCGGTGCTGCCGACATTCTGTCCGCCGCCGGCATCGCCGCAGCTCTCGACCTTGACGCCCGCTTTGCTGCCCATCGCCGGGTCGCCGCCCTGCTCGTCAAACTCTTCCGCCTCAATGCGGGTGACGGTGTCGCGGCTGACGACTGCTTTCGCGACGTCCGCGATGTCGACCAGCGTAACGGAAAGGAGTACCGCACCGGCAGGCATCACAAAGCTGTAGATCTTGTCGCGTTCAACTTCCAGTACATCCAGGGATACATTGCCCTCGTCCACTGCGGAGACCTTTTTGACCATTTTGCCCTCCGGAAGATCGGACACAAAAACCTTGACCGTATCGCCCATTGCGGCAGAGGCCTGCGCGCGCAGAGTGGCAGGTTGATTCTGCGCAATCTTCACCTCGTAGGTATCCTTCGGTTTCTCTGTATCCACCTTCCAGATTTCCACATTGTCGATCTGCATGGAGGTGCTCTTGGCGCCCTTGCAGTAGAACGCAATGTTTACTTTCCCGTCCCTGACCTCAATTTCCGAGGAAAACTTCTGATAGAGGCTGTTGAACGGGATGGTCACCAGGGACTCCGCCGCGCCGTTGTAGCCGGTGAGCTCCATCCGGCTGACCTGCGCCGCCGCATTGGACATCTTCACCATCGCATTGACGCGATAGGTTCCATCCGGCAGGTTGCCGACGGTCTGGCTGATGCGCGCCTCATAAGCCGCATTCTGATAGAAATAGAATTTGTATTTGCCGCCGAACGCGTCGGCATCGTCCACACCGTTGCGGACCTCCGTCATCGTATCGACGGTCCAGCCCTCTGTTGTGCCGCTTTCAAAGCCGCCGTTCGGGACCGGCACCTGCGTCATCACCATCGGCTTCTCGCTGACGGCAATCTTGTCCAGGTTGATGTTCGCGGTGTCGTTTTCTCCTGTAACGAACGTAACCGTGTTTTTGCCCGCATTTAGATGGACGGTAACCGGGAGTTCATCCCAAAGTTCCCAGCTCTTGAGCGGCGGGAACACCACCTGTTTCGCCTCATCTTCCGCGCCGTTCGCATACACGCTCAGCGTGCGCGCTGTGCCGTCGCCGCTGCCGTACTTGACAAATACGGTGTAGTCGCCTTCCTCGGCAGCGTTGATGTTGGTAAACTGCACGCCGTCGCCGGGATTGTGAATCCATGCGGTGTATCCGGTTCCGGAATATCCGCCGTAAACGGCCTCATTCTTCGCCTCACCCAGGAGCGTGGCGTCTTCCGCCTCAAACTCAAAGGTCGGGGCCGGGGAACCGCTGACGGTAACCGTGCTCGCCATTGCGGTATCCGGAATCTTGACATAGCAGATTTCGCCCGCCGCGTCCGCATAATAGCCGGACTCCGCCGCGTTCAACGCATCCAGAGACGGGAACTTGGTCATCGCCACGCCGTCGCGCTGGACGGAAAGGCCTTCATAAGCCGCCTTGTGGAACTGCATCAGGTAGCTGCGCGGCGCGATGTCCGCATAGCTGCCGGTGCGCGCGCCGACGTTGAGGGTAATGGTGTTGCTGTCTTCCGTCATTTTTACGTCGCAGTCGTATTTGGTCGTGGTATAGACCCCGTCTTTGTAAGCGTCGGTTTCGCCGTCGTCCTCATAGAGCACGAAGTCGAAGCTGCCGTCTTTCAGCGTCGGGAATACATCCAGGGTCAGTACGTCCACCGGCTTTTCGCCGACGTACTGCATCTCCGGCTGCATGGGGATAATGGAACCGGCTTTGACAAAGACCGGAAGCAGTGTGACCGGCGCGGAATAGCTGATCGTGCCGCCGCCCGCATACACCGTCTTGCCGTTGTCATAGTCGTACCAGTCGCCCGCCGGCAGGTAGACCTGCTTGACAGTGGAATCTTCAATTACCGGAGCCACCAGGAAGCTCGGTCCGCTCATGAACTGCGTATCCATCGCGTAGGTGTTCGGATCGTCCTGGAATTCCATCGCCATCGGGCGCACAACCGGCACGCCGGTGCCGCCTTCGCCCAGGCCCTTTTCAATGCCGATGCCCAGAATGTTGTCCGCTGTGAGGGAATAGGAGTACGGGATCAGACGGTAGCGCAAATTGATATACTCGCGCGCCACTTCTTCTCCGCCGAGCTCCCAGGGCTCTTTCGCCGCCAGACCGCTGGAATAATGGAAGCGGTGCACCGGCGTAAAGGTTGCCAGCTGAATCCAGCGCTTAAACTGGTTGCTGCTCGGCATACCGTTGAACCCGCCGATGTCAAAGCCCCAGTAGTTAAATCCGGACAGGGACAGGCTGGTACCCAGACGGATCTGCTCGTGCATGTCGTTCCAGCCGCACCCGATATCGCCCGTCCACGGGGAGACGTAGCGGCTGCTGCCGGTGAAGCCGGAGCGGGTCAGCATAAACGGACGGTCGCCGTTTTCCGTGACCTTGTCGTACATCGCTTCGTTGTGCTGGATGGCATATACGTTATGCAGCTCGTTCATATCGCCCCATGCTTTGCCGTCTTCGTTCCAGCCCACCCAGTCGGGACGGTAGCGGGCCGGCTCGTTCATATCCAGCCAGAAGCCTTCCACGCCCTGGTTGAGGATCATATTGTGCTGCTCGCCCCACCAGTCCTGCGCCTCCGGATTAAAGAAATCCGTCAGGCCGGAGGTGCTTCCCCACGGCCAGATGATATCCTTCTGGTCGCCGGTGCGCGCCTTCATGAAATATCCATGTTCTGTGCCGTACGGATAGTCGTCCGGCTGCGCCTTGGTGACGTTCGGGTCGTCGATGACGCCCATGCGCAGGTTCAGGGCCCTGAGCTTGTCAATCATACTCTCAGGATCCGGGAAATTGTTTTTATTCCACTGCGTCGGGCTGCACAGATATTGATACCACTCAATATCCGCCATCATCATGTCCAGCGGAATTTCCTTGTCGCGGTAGGTCTGCGCCACGCGCTCAATGTCGTTCTGGTTATAGCCGTAATGGCACTGGATGTTGCCGTAGGCATATTCCGGTGCAAAGAAGGTTTTGCCGATCATGTCCGTGAAGGTCTTGCTGATCTGCTTCATGGACGGGCCGTACATAAAATAGTACAGCAGTTCGCCGCCGGGCGCCGGGTTCAGCGCGCCGAAGGAATAGGAATCCTCCTTTGTCTTGCCCAGGTCGAATACAGTGCGGCTGGTATTGTCAAAGAAAATGGAATAGCCCTTGGAGCTGAGAAAATGCGGATTGGACATATACCAGCGGCCTTCGCCGTATTCCGGCACCAGGGGGTTGCCCTCGCCGCCGAGATAGTCGGTGCTCCACATGGCCAGCTTCTGGCCGGTTTTCTCAAAGCTCTCCGTCTTCTCGCCAAGGCCCCAGAAATGCTCGTCCGCCTGCTTTTTGTTCTGGACCAGCACTTCGTTGTCGGTGGTCCAGCCCATGCTCTGCTCGTCGCCCTCGCAGAGAAGCGCGCCGTTTTTATCCAGATAGGTCAGACGGAACGGGGATTTATTGACCTGCACGTCCATTGTGCCGGTGGAAACCAGATAAAAATCGCCCTTGTCTTCCGCCTTCAGTGTTTCCGGATCGACGGCCTCGTCCTGAATGGCAAAGGACTCGTACTTGCGGTCGAAGCGGCCGGTCGGCTCACACCAGACCTTGAGCGCATTCGGGGAAACGGACTTCAAACTGACCTTCGCATTGTCACAGCTGAAGATCAGCTCGTTGTCGCCCGCGTTTTCCACGGAATCCACATCGCCGATATACGTCCATTGCGTCTTTTTCAGGGTGATATAGTCGATGTTCAGGCCGCCGCTGTCATCGCTGTTCTTGACCAGATCGATGGTATTGGTTCCCGCTTTCAGTTCGACTGTTACAGAGCGGTCGTCCCACTCTTCCCAGCTGCCCAGGTCGCCAAAGCGGACTTTTTGCGTTGTCCCGTTGACAGAACAAGTCAGCTTTTGAGAATCGCCGTTATTTTTTCCATTCGCATAACGGACGACCATCGCATAGGTGCCGGCTTCCGGCGTGTCCACCGTGAAGCGGACGCCCGCGCCGTTTTTCTCAAACCCGGCGGCAAAACCTGTCCCCGAGTACCCCTCATGGTCCTTCGCGGTCTTGTTGCCATTGAGGGCTTCCGCATCCTCCGCTTCGTAGAGGTTTGCCAGGCTGATGCAGTCCAGCTTTACCTGCACACCGGTATCGCCCTCGTCCAGCTGATAGGAAATGGTGTTTTTGCCCGCCTTAAGCGGAACGCTTTCCGTTTTGGCGCCCCATGTGTCCCAGTTGACCATCTTGGGGAGGTTGACGGTGCGCACTTTTTCGCCGTTCGCATACAGGCTTGCCGTCCTGGTTTCGCCCGATCCGTTGGAATAACGCAGCCGCACCGCGTAATCCCCGTCCTCCGGCACATCGACGGCAAACTGGACGGATGCACCCGCTTCCATACCGTCCACAAAGCCCGTACCGGAGTAATCGTCCAGGTTGGAAGCGGCCAGCGCGCCGGAAAGTGCCGCGTCTTCCGCCTCGTACACCTCCTGATCGATCGGCGCTGCGCTCAACGTTTGCGAAGCTGCCTGGTTTTGTGCTGCTGTGGGCATCGCCCCCGCCACCAAATAGGTGGGCGATACTGCCATGGAAATGGCAAGCAGCCAGGAAATCACTCTCTTTCTCATCTTTCTCCTCCTTGTCGCAATCCTTATCCATCGCGGCTGTTCCTTATCGCCTCCCTTTAGGGCGCCGCTTGTCCCTTTCCGTCTAATTTGTTTATTGGTTTTATCCTTAGTTAAATTAAACCAAAGTTCTCCACACAAGTCAATGGAATAAATTGCGAACGACTAAACAATATTGCCTTTTTCCCATTGGATAAAGCAATATATACCAGCCGTAAATATCCCGTAAAACGCAGCAACGGCAGGAGCGTTTGCTCCTGCCGTTCACCGCAAAATATTTTATTAAGAAGGAATGTATGAACTTGATCTTTTTCCGGTTAGCCTACGCCCGGCTCCGGGAGGTAAAACACGGAGCCGGCTTCAGCTATTTGGGAAGGAATATGAAGAAAAGATCTTATAATCAATAATAAGTACAACAATGGATTTACCCCGGGCTTATTTTCATCTGCGCCATAAAATCCAGTTGAATCAATTTCTTAATCCGTTGTAGCTTGTAATTATTAAAACAAATCTCTTTTATCTTGTCAATATTTTTAAGCAGATTGACGCAATTGTGCAAACTTTTTCCATATTTATACACCTAATCAATGTTTTGCCAAACGCATGCTTCTACGATCCATTATGACGCCGTCTGATCCATCCCTTTTGGCAGAGGGCCGCCTCGTTCGTCTTTTCCCCGGCCATCGAATCCCATCTGTACGGCGTCCGGTTTTACATGGTTCGCCGTTTTTTGTTTTCTCTTTCTTTTGTTCACGATTGCTTTCCTGTGCTCTTAGTGTTACAATTAATTGGTAAAATTTTTGTATGGCTCTCCATTTCATTGGGCGGATTTTATACCTGCAAACTGGATGAGCTTTACATCATGAGGTAAAACGATGTTGGACATGAAAAACGAGCGCTGGCTCATGGAAAAATACAACGCGCTCAGCGACGCGGAACGCGGTGAATACGCGCTGATCAGCCTGAAGATCAAGCGTTTCCGCGTCTTCAACCGCCTGTACAACCGGGAGCTGGGCAACGCCTTGATCGAGAAGACCTACGAAGCCCTTCAGGAATGGCTGCAGCCGGGAGAATACGCCGCACAGATTCACCTGAACTATTTCAACCTGCTTGTGCGAATTTCCAAAAATTATGAGGAAATTTTCCAGTACGTGATTCGGCTGAACCAGCAGATTCGCGACATGCCGGACGAACGGTTTCACGGAAAGGTGTTTTGCGGCTTCGGCATTTACCACCTGACGGACGAGCCGGTTAATTTTTACATTGCGCAATACAACGCGGACGTCTGCCGCTCCGAATGCGCGGAGCGGGATTTCAAAAATTCCCATTTTGACGTCTACGGGCAGAGCTACCACGACCCAGTCCTGCGCGACTACGACCTGGAGCAGATCATCCAGCCGGCTTTGCAGCGCGGCGACCTCCAGCTTTACCTGCAGCCCAAGGTGGACCTGCGCACCGGCGAGGTAACCCGCGCGGAGGCGCTGATCCGCTGGATTGATCCGGAGCGCGGCATGATTCCGGTTCCGGACTTTCTCCCCATGCTGGAAAGCACCGGTCTGATCGACAGTGTGGACCTGCACACGTTTGAGGTGGTCTGCCGCACCATCAACCGGTGGCTGCGCATGTACAACAAAAAGATTCAGATCAGCATCAACTTATCCCACTGCATGTTCAACTACCGCTATTACTTTGACGACTACCGCAAAATTCACGAGAAATACCGGACGCCCAAGGAATGCATTGAATTTGAGTTGCTGGAAAGCATTGTTTTGAATCAGGTGGAACGCCTGCGGCAGGTGGTGGATGAACTGCACAACTACGGCTTTACCTGTTCTCTGGACGATTTCGGCAGCGGGTTTTCTTCCTACAGCGTGCTATCCAACGCCGACCTGTCCATGCTGAAAATCGACAGTTCCCTGTTCCAGAACGAATCGAATCCGCGTGAAAAAATATTGATCCGGCACATTGTTCAATCGGCGCATGAACTGGGCATTCTGGTCGTCGCGGAAGGCGTGGAAACGCAAAAATACGTCGACTACCTGCGGCAGCTCGGCTGCGATTACCTGCAGGGCTTCGTATTTTACCGACCCATGCCGGTGGAAGAATTCGAAGAACGCTTTGTGCGCGGCAACGAAAAAGTGCAGTTTTCTTAAAGACGCCGAACCCATTACAAAACAGAACCCCGGACGGAAATTCCGTCCGGGGTTCCTTTATGTCTGCTGTAAATTTACTGAGCCGCTTTTTTGATCAAAAGCAGGTCGCGCACATCTATGGCAGAATCGCCGTTCATATCCGCGGAAAGCTTCTCGATCGGCTCAAATGTGCGGTTGCCCGCAATCGCCTGACGCATCAACTCTACATCGGAACCGTTCACCACGCCGTCCGGGTTGATGTCGCCCAGAATCGACATACTCATGCGGTCCTTCTCCGTGCCGTTCACGCGCAGGATCACAATATAGCCGGATACAATGGTGTTGCCTTCATCGATGGAGCCGCCGGTGGCCTCCATGAACTCCAGCGTGCCGCCCTGTACGGGCTTGAGCATCGCGGCAATATCGCTGGTCGTCGCGCCGGCCGGGATATTGTAGAGGATCTTGAGGTCTGTATCGTCGCTGATAACCGCATTGGAATCCTCCGTGACCTCAAACTTCGGCTCCGCCGGCGCTGTACCGCCCGAAACCTTCAGCTTTGCGTCCGCCCAGACGGAATTGCAGTGGCCGTTGCTGCTGCCGGTCAATTCCGCAATCAGCTTCAGTTCGGTCACGCCCGTCACGTCGACGTCAATATATTCCGCATTGGTGTTTTTACCGGACATTGTCTTTGTAAACAATTCCCTGCCGTCCGCCAGTACACGGAATTTGACGCCGGCCACCGCTGTACCGCGATCCTTATCCTCAATACCAGCCCACGCCTGGAAACGTTTTGCGTTCAGGTCCGTCAGGTCGTAGACCACTTCGGAAGCTGCATGTGCGGCAAGGCCCTTATCAAAGGCCGTCTTGGTGCCGTTGGGATAGACGGTGATTTTGCCACCCTGTGCATTGGCATCTTTAATAAAGGTATAATATCCAACCGTTGCCGACTTTTCTTTGACATCGGACAAATAGAGGTCTTCGTCTTCCGCCTGGAGCTTGATTTTCGCATCCGCCCAGACCGTCTGACAGTTGCCGTTATTGCCGGTGGTCAGATCCGCAATCAGCGTCAGCTTTGTAACGCCGGTTACATCGAGATCCACATACTCAGCATTGGACCCACTGCCGGACATTGTTTTGGAGACGAATACTTCTTCGCCGTCCGCCAGCACGCGGAACTTGACGCCGCGCACATTGTTGTTGCGGTTGACGCCGTCGATGCCGACCCACGCCTGGAAGCGCTCTGCATTGAGATCCGTCAGGTCGTAGACCACTTTGGAAGCTGCATGCGCGGTAATTCCCTTGTCATAAACCACCTTGCTGCCGTCCTGATACACGCTGATCTTATCACCGCTCAGGTTGGCATCCTTGGTAAACTCCTTATAACCGACTTCTGCGGATTCTTCCTTCAGGTCGGAGAGATAGATATACGCGTCGCCCTTGGTGAATTCGACGGTATACACTCTCTGGAAGCCGTTCGCGCTCGTCGCGGTGACCACCGCCGTACCCGGCAGCGCCGTCACCTGCTGGATGCTGATCGTCACACTGTCGTTCGCCGCGGTCGCGGTGACTTCCGGCAGCGTGGCGGACCGCTTTTCAGAGGTATAGGAAAGGATGTCGCTGTTGAAGCCGTCGATGGACTTGCCGTCGATCTGGATATCCGTCACCAGCGTCGTTTCATCCGGCAGCGCGGTCTTGCTTTCCTGCATGAGCTGCGCCGTGGAAGCATTGCTGATCGGCTTCATGCGGAACAGGTAGGTATACGCCCGGTCTGTCGGCAGGGTGTACTGCTTCAGGGTTTCCGGTCCGCAGCTTCCGGTTCCCAGGCCCATCTGGTACTGGTCGATGGTGACCACGGTGTTCTTGGTGCCCTTGAGCTGGTACGGATGCTTCGCCTGCTGCAGGTCCTCCTGCGTGTTGTGCAGGGCGCTGACTTCCACTGCCTCCTGCGCGTCAAAGAGCAGGCCGTTTCCAGCCTCGTTGGTAACTGCCAGCCAGCGGGTATCGGTCTTGTTGCCGGTCTCCTGCGGGGTGACAAAGTTGGTGAACTGCTCGCTCACGGTGCTGTTGTACACGCCGACGTCATAGCCCCATTTGCGGTCCCAATAGCTGTCGGACTCGCCGCGGCCGTACCACTGCATGTTTTCAAAGCCGGCGGGCATCTGCAAACGCATACCGACGCGCAGCAGGTTGTTCATGGAGCTGTCCGGGGCCAGGGTGCTGCGCACCACGACATTGCCGTCGGAATAGACGGTGAATGTGGAGGCATACCTGGAGTCCGCCGCGGACGGCAGATTCATGTTGACCGTGACAACAACTTTTTTCTCCTCCGCAAAGGTGCTGAAGCCGGTGACTTCCGCTTTCTTCACGGCGTCTTCCCACTTCGCGTCGTGGGAGGTCTTGGCATCGTTGTCGGTGATCGCGCGCCAGAAGTTCGGCTCCAGCGGCTCCGCCAGCAGCTCTTCGCCGTTTGCGGTATAGGAGGTCAGCTTGCCGCTCGCTTTGTCAAAGGTGACGCTGAACGCGTCGGTTGCAATTTTCAGGGCCGCGTCGGTCTCCTGAATCTGTCCGTCTGTGAACGCCGGCATGCCGGTTTCATCCAGCTCGGGCAGATTGTCTTCCACCACGTCGAACGCAAACTGTTCGGCTGCGACCTCATGGCCTGCTTCCGCCCACCAGCAATCCGTCTTCGTGACAAAGTTCACATTAAGGAAGCATTCCTCGCCGGGCTGCAGGTCCGCGGGAGCGGTGTAGCCCTCCAGCGTCACGTCCGCAACCGCCTGCGGCGCAACGTTCGCAGTCTGGGTTCCGTTCGCCACGACAACGCCGTCGCGGACCAGTTCCCAATTCATGGTGTATTCGTTTGCATTGGTATCGATATACTCGTTGGAAATGGTGATCACACCGGCGTTTAAATCCTTCGCCGTCATCTGGAAGGACTGGTATACCTTCTTGACCTCGTACATCTCCGGCTGGATGGTGCGGTCCGGAGAGACTACGCCGTTGACACAGAAATTGTATTTGTCGGTCCTGACGTTCCAGTCGCCGTCATAGCCCCAGAAGGTCTCGCCCGGTTCCGCGCCGGGGATCTGGGTATCGATGGCCTGGTCCGCCCAGTCCCAAATCCAGCCGCCCTGAAGGTTCGGGTAGCGGCGGATAATATCCCAGTAGTCCTTGAGTGCGCCGGTGCTGTTGCCCATGGAATGGACGTATTCGCACATGACATACGGCTTTGTGCTTCTCTGTCCGTTCTGCTCCACACTCTGGCTGCCGGTATACGCCGGGTACATATTGGAGGTCATATCCACCAGCTTGTTGTCATTCCAGCCCTGATAATGGATCAGGCGCGTGGAATCCGTATCGAAGTATTCCAGCATCCCCTGAATGGAAGCACCCGTGCCGACCTCGTTGCCGGGGGACCACATCACAACGCTGGGATAGTTCTTATCGCGTTCTACCATATTGACCGCGCGGTCCTTACAGACGATCACATAGCCGGGAATGTCGCCCGGTACGCCGGGGCTCAGCTTGCGGCCGTTGTGGGATTCGTTGTTCGCCTCGTCCATCACATAGATGCCGTACTTGTCGCAAAGCTCATAGAAATACGGGTCGTCCGGATAGTGGGAGGTACGCACGGAATTCAGGTTGTACTGTTTCATCAGCTTGACGTCCGTTTCCATCTCCTCACGGGAGAGGTGGCGGCCGGTCTTGGGCGATATTTCGCCGCGGTTTGCGCCCTTGAAATAAACAGGTTCGCCGTTCAGAACCATCTGGGCGCTGGTGGTGCCCTGGTTGATGATGGAAATTTCACGGAAGCCGACGTTGACCGCTGTGCTCTCCACGGTCTGGCCGCCCTGCTTGAGGGAAATGACCATGCGGTACAGGTTCGGATGCTCCGCGTTCCATTTGAGCGGGTTCTCAAAATGGCCGGTCAGACTGACGACCGCTTTGCCGTCCGCAAACGCGGGCGCCGCGCCGGTCATCGGCGCGCCGACGGCGTTGCCGTCCGCATCGTAGAGCTGGGCTTCCACGGTGAGGTTTTCGGTGCTTGCGTTCGCAAAGCTGCGCAGCTCAACCTCCGTGTTCAGGTCCGCGTCCACATAGTCGTCGTCCAGATCGGTCACGACGGTAAAGTCGCGGATCTCCACGTTATCCTTGGAGACCAGGAACGCGTCGCGGTAGATGCCCGCCAGACGGAGGCCGTCCTGGTTCTCCGTCCACGCGCCGTCCGCCCAGCGGAAGACCTCCACGGTGACGACGTTTGTCGCGCCGGGGGTAAAGTCCAGCGCGCTGGTGATGTTGAACTCCTGACGGGCCGTCATGTCCTCGCCGTAGCCGATTTTCTGGCCGTTGACATACAGGTACATGGCGTCTTCCACGCCGTCAAACGCGATGAACACCTGGCGGCCGTCCCATTCGGAGACGTCCGGCAGGACCTTGCGGTAGGTGCCGACGGGGTTGTACGCCGTCGGGGCCTTGCCGATCGCGATGTTCTTATCGGTGGAATTGTATTTCCAGGGGTAATCCTGGTTGGCATACATGGGCTGGTCGTATTTGAACGAGCCGTCCGCATTTTTGATGACCTGCCAACTCATCGGGACCGTGATGTCGTCCCAGGAGCTGTCGTCGTAGTCCGCGTCCGCAAATTTTGCATCCTTCTGGCTGATGCGGTCCGCCGGTTTGGACACGCAGTTGAATTTCCAGTCGTCCCCATTGAGCAGCTTATAGTAAGCGGACTGGCTGGGGTCGTTCTCCTTCGCCTTCTCCACGGTGTCGTAGGGATACGCCGTGGCGCGCGCCGGCTCGCGGTTGACCTGGACAATCTCCGGGTGGCCGTTCCACTCGCTGTTGTCGTTGGTCCACTCAGCAAACGCTGAGATGCCCGCCGCGGAGAGGAAGAGCGCGCCGGCTACTACGCTGGCAAGCAGTTTCTTCATCTTCATATATTGTTTTCTCCTTCTATGGCCTGTGTCCGGGCCGCCCCTCCCATCCGGGACAGACGGGAGGGTACGCCGGACTGGATCTTATTGCAATTCCATTCCTGAAACAGGGATTGCCGTTCTGTGTGGAAATTCAGGTATTTTAATTACCCAATCGTCACCGTACAATGCTTGACCGGCTTCTGCCCGTTCAGCGTGGTATATACGCCCGTGCTCTCGCCCGCCTTGCCGGTTGCCCAGACTCTGTAGTAATAATCGTTGCCGATCTTTGCCACAAACTGGGTCTTCAGCACGCTGCCGTTGCCGACCGTGAAGCTCGGGGCAAGGTTGTCGCCATTCACAACAGTCATCTTGAAGCAGTACGCGCTGCCTCTTCTCAGGGTAAAGCCGACCGTCGTATCGGAACGGACGGAGGCATTCTGCACAACGCTCTGCGCCGCGTTGACAACCGGGCTGGTTGTTGCGGACACCGTGCCGGCGCTGCCGTACGCATTGGAGGAACCGGAGCCGGAAGAGCTGCCGGAGCCCTTATGGCTGGTGGTTGTTTTGATCTTGAGGCCTTCGTCCGCCGCGTTGACAAGATCCATTGCCTGCGCGATCTTTTCACCGGTGGCATCCGGATCTTCCAGAACACCCTTCGCCAGGTTCATCGCCGCCTTGAAGGCCGCGACGCTGGAATCGGTGTACTTGCTCAGATCCTTATTGGCGAGTGCGTTAAGCAGGTCTTCCAGCGCCTTCTTGTCCGGCGTCCTGCGCAGGCCCGCAATGGCTGCCGCCAGATCCTCGGCCGCCTTGTCGACGACCTTCTGACTCGCGTCTTCCGCAACGTTCTTCGCCGCCTCAAACGCCTTGCTGAAGGCGTCCTTGCCGTCCTCGAGGTACTCGTCCAGATTGATCTGTTCGGCTTCTGCGATCAGCATATCAAGCGCGGTGCGGTCCACTGTGTAAGTAAGCGCCATCAGGGCCTTATACAGACTCTCGCACGCCGTATCGATGTCGTTCTGCAGCGCCTCGTCGTCCGCTTCTACCTCTCTGGCCGCTTCCAGCGCCTCGGTCATCGCGCTCCAGCTTTCCGCTGTGTAGTTTTCTTCGATGAGGGTTTCCGCCGTTGCAATCTTTGCGCGCAGGTCGGTCTTGTCGCCCGGCTTGAATGCAAGATAGTGGAGCATCTTCATCAGGTCTTTCCAGGCCGTATCGATCTGCTCCTGCGTCGCTGTCGGGTCGTCCTGCACATCGGTTGCCGCTTCGAACGCCTGCATGAACCTCGTCTTGACAGGCGAGACCAGCGCGTCCACATCGCCCTCGTCGATGCGCTCCTGCGCATAGGCGATCACGGTGTTGAGCGTGTTCCGGCTGACCAGCTCAAAGGCAAAGCGGAGGTTCGGGTTCAGGGTATCCATGTTGAAGGAATACTCATACTGAACGCCGCTGATCATCAACGGCGTTTCGTCGTTGATTGTGACGGAACGGAAGGTCTGGCCTTCCACTCTCGGAACAAAGGTCAAATTGAACGGCGCGCCGTTCGCCACATCGGTCTCTTTATACTGGCCGATCAGGTCCGCGAGTCTCTGCGGCTCGCCGTTGACGGTCAGTTCCACATTCTTGCTGTAGGTTACGACCAGGTCGGCGGTCTCCGGTGCGATCTGGCCAGCCACATGGACCGTGCCGTCCGTCAGGTCCGCGCCGATTTCGTCGCCGCTGGCCGGCAGAATGATCACGCCGCTGAGCTCGATGGCGTAGTCGCCCTCTTCCAATCCTTCCGCCGCGGTGAAGTTCGCGGTAAACAGGCTGTCCACATCCGCCGGCAGGCCGTCCAGCGTATCGGCGTCATAGACGACGGTCGCGCTGCGGGTCTCAGGATGGATGCCGAAGGTCAGGGGGCCATTCAGTCCGTCCGCCGGAACGATTCCGGTGCAGTTCAGGCCCTCCGGCCAGGTGAAGGTCATCTGCATGACATAGACCGGCTCGCTGAGCTGTGCCAGGCCGCCCATGGTCTGCTGCACGGCAAAGCTGCTGCCGGGCACAACGGTCTCCGGCGCCTTCATGCCGATGGTTACGGTTTCCTTCGGCTTCTCCGTCACTTTGACGGTCACGGAAGCCTTGAGGTTCGTCGGGTTTTTGACGCCCGGCATCATGTTCAGCGTGCCGCTGAGGGTATAGGAGCCGATCTCCAGCTGATAGCCGGTGCTGTCCCAGGTGACGGACAGCGTCGTTTTGGTTTCATCCGCCAGGACGACGGCTGCTTCCTTCGGCAGTTTCAGATCCGCGAACGCGGTGCCGGCCGATGCGCCGACCGCCTCCATTTCCGCCACAGACGCAACCGCCTGCGCGGTGTTTTCGCGGGCGTTGGAATTGATCCAGAAGCCCTCGGTGCTGCCCGCCGGCAGGGAAATGCGCACATAGCGCGCCACGCCGGAAACCTCGTCGTTGGTCACCGTGCCGGCCTCGCTGCCGCTGAGCCGGTCGACCGCCGTGGTCCAGGTCTCTCCGTCGGTGGAGAGCTCGATGGCATACTGATGGGAACCGTCGTTGTTCCAGGAAAGCTGTACATTGCTCATCTTGTACAGGCCGCCCGCGTCAAAGAACCACCACGGGGAAGCGTCGTCCGCCGCGGGAGTCCAGTACTTCGCCGGGTCGCCGTCGTTGCCGTAGGACGGGTCGCTGCCCTCTGCGGAGGAACTCGCATAGGCGGGCACACCATAGTCAATGCGCTCGTCGTCCGCCGCCGGTACGCCATAAGCGCAGAACTCGGCGATTTCCACCCAGTCTCTGCCTGTGGTTCCCGCGGTCAGGTTGTTAACGCGCAGATGGCGGACCGTCTCATCGATATTGAGCGTTGCGATCTTATCGGTACCGCTGTATTCCGTGATGTTCTTCCAGGTGGTTCCATCCGTGGAGCCCTGGAGGGTAAAGGCATGCAGCAGGTCGTCCGCCCACAGGAATTCAACCGTTACCTTATCAATCTGATAGGTTCCGCCCAGGTCTACCTGCCAGGAAGCGGATCCTGTCGCACCGTTAGTCCAGTGGGTGGAAGAATCGCCGTCCACCGCATCGGAGGCATGCGTGCCGGAGCCTTCCTTGCTGGCGGTCGCTTCTTTCCCCAACGCCACGTTGGTGGAGCCGCCGAAGCCACGGACCTCCAGCAGGCACGGCCAGATATTGGAGGCCGGGCAGTTGACATAGACGCGGACATAGCGGCAGTTCGCCTGGATGTCCTCCGTCACCTCTTTAATGTCTTCCGTATTGGTGCTGCGGTCCACAACCACGTCCGCCTGGGTGATGTCCGGGCTGTCGGAAATCGCAATCTGGTATTTATAGTTGGTATTCATCTCGAACAGGATCTGCACCTGATCCAGATAGGTGGTTTCGCCCATATCGACCTGCCACCAGTGCGGGCCGACGGAGGAATCGCTGCTGTTGGTGACCTTTGCGCACCATTTGGTGGCTTCGTCGCCGTCGTTCGCACGGGACGCCGCTTCCACGCCCAGCGCGCTGCTGGTGTTTTCGCTGCTGGCCGTGACGTCCTTCTTCAGGAACAGGTTTTCCTTGACCGGACCGACCGGCTGCTCATATTCGCTCTCATCCGCGTCGCCGCCGTTCGGAACGGCCGGCAGGCCCTCCACGGTCTCGGTCGGAATGGTAATGGATGCGCTCTCCAGGCCGTCCGCCGTCGCGGTCAGCGTGATTGCGCCTTCGCCGCGCTTGCTTCTGACCCAGACGCCCATCTGGCCGCCCAGCACGGAGGTTTCCTTGCCGCCGATGACCAGGCCGGGACCGTCGATGCTGAAGGTAACGTCGTTGTCCGCGGTGTTGACCACGGTGCCGTTTTCATCTTCTACATTGATCCAGACCAGCTTGGCGGTGCTGCCGTCCAGCTTGAGTGCCGCGTCGTTTTCCGCCTGCAGGGCGAGCTTCTTTGCCGCGCCCGGCGCTTTGCGGATATACTCCGCGGATTCTTCGCCGTTGATATATCCAACCGCCGTAAGGGTGCCCTGTCCCGGCGTATAAGCGCTCAGGTCAAAGGTAAACGGCGGGTGCTTGAGGTTTTCGGTGCTGATGTACTTGCCGGAAGAGGAACTCGGATAGCCAACGTGGCTGCTATCGCCATGCGGTCCCCACATCTGCGTATCCGGGGTCTGTTTTCCGACGGACACGCCGTCCACAAACAGCTCCACTTCGTCGCAGTTGCTGAAAACGCGGACCTGGTTCGGGGAATCGGAAGCCCAGGTGTTGGCGATGAAGGCCATTGGGCCGCTCTCGACGCCGTACGCGCTCAGGTCGACGTCCGCGTCGCGCTGGCTCTGGAAGAAGTATGCGCTGAACTTCGGAATGCGGTAGATGTCCACCACGCCGCAGTAGGTAAGCGTCTGGGTGTCAAAGCCCGCATAGTCCGCATACTGCCAGTAGGCGTACGCGCCGCCCCATTCGAAGCTGCGGTTGAACGCCAGGGATTCCTGGGCGTTGTCGCACTGGATCAGCATGCCCTCGTCTCCGCCCTTCCACTTCGTATGCGCCGGCTCGCGGGTCACACGGGTGGAGGAGGTATAGCCGCCGTAGTTCCAGTCGCCGTATTCACTGACGATGGCCGGCAGGGTCGGATTCTTGGCGGCGTCGTTCATCACGTTCGCCTGCGGGGTGCCCACGCCCATATCAAAGGTTGTCCAGAATTTCCAGCCGCTGGTGTAGATGCGGGAATCGCCGTCCGCCGGATATTCTTCCTTTGCGATGCGGTTGATTTCCGTCGCCCACGCCTGGTTGTAGCCGCTTTCGTTGAGGCTCGGCTCCCACGCGACGATGGAGCAATAATTGCGGTTGGCGTGCATCATGTCGCGCAGCTCCTGGTAGGTGCTGTTTTTAAAGCTGTCCGTGTTTGCAAAATTCTGCCAGCCGGAGAGGCAGTCGATTACCGCAACGCCGTACTTATCGCACGCGGCGTAGAACGCCGGGGCATGCGGATAGTGGGACATGCGGATAAAGTCGAAGCCGTACTCCTTCAGGCGGCGGACCTCTTCAAAGATCGCGTCGTCCGGCTGGGCGTTGCCCAGCATGCCGGTCTCGGAGTGCAGGTTGGCGCCGGAAAGCTCCACGAATTCATCGTTGATGTAGCAGCCGTCGCGCTTCCACTCCACCTTGCGGATGCCGTAGGTGGTTTCCACCGCGTCGCGGACGGTATCGCCCGTCTTGACGGTGGTGCGCACGGTGTACAGCTCCGGGGTGTTAATGGACCAGAGGCGCGGGTTCGCAACGGTCAGCTCCTGCACAAAGGCATGGCTTTCCCCGGCGGAAACCGTCTGGGTGTCTTCCTTCTGCGCAACGACGGAACCGTCCTCGTCAATGAGTTCTGTCAATACCGTGGCGGTTTCCTCCGCCGCGCCCTCGTTTTTGACGTCGGTCTGCGCCTTGACGGTCGCGTTTTCTTTGGAGACGGACGGCGCGGTCAGGAAGACGCCGCCGCCCGCGGCTTTGTTTTCATAGACGGCGTCGCTGATATGGAGCGTATCCGTCGCGGTGATATATACATTGCGATAGAGGCCGCCGAAATACTGGAAGTCCGGGTTGGTTTTGCCCGGCGCAAACGCGGAATTCGGCCGTGTGTCGATGCGGACCGCAATGACGTTCTCTTCGCCGTAGCGGACCTTGTCGGTAATATCGATCACAAATGAGGTGTAGCCGCCCTGGTGGGTCTTGACGCTTTCGCCGTTGATCCAGACCTCGGACGCCTGCATGGCTGCTTCAAAGGTCAGCAGGAGCTTCTGGCCCTGCATTTCCTGGGAAACGGTAAAATGCTTGCGATACCAGAAAACCCCCAGATCCCTCTGATGATAATTTTCCGGGGTATAGTGGATGGTGCTGTGCGGCAGATTGACATACAGCCAATCTTCGTCGCTGAAGTCCTCCGCCTCCGCCCCCTTGACGTCCCCTTTGCGGTACCGCCAGTCGTTATTAAAGTTGATTTTCTCTCTGCCCGGCTCGGCCTGCGCCGCCAGCAGCTGTACGCCGCTGCCCTCGCTCGCCGCCGCCGCCAATACGCCGGGACCCACAACCAGGGAACCCAGGACCATCATTGCGGCTAACAGACAGGCTGTCCACTTTTTCCAAATAGATTTCATACTCTTTCTCCTTCCGTTTCGGATCTGCCAATCTTTCCTTCTTCTACTTGAGTGAAATCTTCCCCCTTTCCTCCTAATGCAGCATCACAGCAATCAAAACAGACGCTGCGCCCAAACGACGCGGCGTCTCTCCTCCCACATGCACGCCACCGGCCTCTACCGCGGACGGCGCCTCCTCCTCAAGCGACGCTCGTTGATTCTTTTCTCGCAACTTATAATCTATCTAAAATTGCTCAAAATCTTTGCACATACGGGTATATCTATATCTTAAATTTGCATCGTCTGATAATCCATACAAAATTCTTCGATAAACCATCAAATTTTTTTAAAGATTTCATTCATGAAACAAATGTCCATATTTTTGGGAGGATCATCCATATTTTCATTTTAAATATTCAATTTCTCTTTCGATGCCGGCCCGCATGCCTTTAAAAATCTTAGCCGGGCCTAACAGCCGTCAAACCGCTTGACAAACCCATTGCGGCATGGTAGGATAAGGCCATGGTTAGCAAACGCTAATCAAATGGTTGCGCGGCAGGTCTGCGCTTTCTTTTTCAGCTTTTGTTAGCATATGCTAATCTTCATTTGGGAGGAGATGCAAATGGCGTGTTCCATTGAGGCACTTCTGGCGCGCAACTGTGCGCCCGCGCTGGCTGGGATCAAACCGGCAAACCTGTTCGCCTGCCCAAGGGAAGAAGTTCGGGCGCTGCTCGACTACCGCCCGCTGCTGGCACAGAAAGACATATCCGCGCGCTGTTTATGCGCGTGTAAAAAACGCTTTCTGTTTTTGGTTTTCCGGCCTCGCATGCTGGAACACCGCCTGTCCCAAACCGGTGCAAGGGATTGCCTGCGCGCCTTCTCCTATCCGGAAAACGCCTCTCTGGACGCCCTGTTGGACCGTCTGGCCCGCCGGGTCCGCACAGAGCCGGATTTTCCCCATGAAATCGGCCTGTTCCTGGGTTACCCTCCGGAGGATGTGGCCGGCTTTATCCGGGAAAAGGGCCGCAACTGCAAATACAGCGGCCATTGGAAGGTCTACGGAGACCCGGCCCTGGCAAAACGCCTGTTTCGGGCATACGACCGATGTACGCAATTTTTCTGCGGCGCTCTGGAACGGGGCGTTCCGTTTTCCCGCCTTTTGCAGGCGGCGCCCGCCGTATAATTTTCTTACCTATATAAGGAGGCTGTTCATATGAGCAAAGCAGCAATTATCTATTGGACCGGCACCGGAAACACCGAAGGAATGGCGAATGCCATTGCAGAAGGACTGCGCGCCGGAGGCGCGGAGGCCGACGTTTTTGCCGTATCCGACGCGCCCGCGCTGGACGCATACGAAAAGGTGGCCTTCGGCTGTCCCGCCATGGGCGACGAGGTCCTGGAGGAAGCCGAATTCGATCCGTATTTCTCCGCGGAGGAAGCGAAGCTCGGCGGCAAAAAGGTCGCCCTGTTCGGCTCCTACGGTTGGGGCGACGGACAGTGGATGCGCGACTGGCAGGACCGGGTGTCCGTCGACGGCGCGCTGCTGTTTGAAGAAGGCCTGATGGCCAACGGCGCGCCCGACGAGGCCGTATGCGCCGCGTTTGGCGAACGTTTCGCCGCATTTTAACTTACTTACAAGGTACTCCATACAGATATATTTTCTTCCTTTATCACAAAAAAGGCGCGCTGCCATGCCACGGCGCGCCTTTTTTGCGTCTGTTTGCCAGCGCCATGTGAACATCGCCACTAAACAAAGCAATACAGCTCCTGTTTTTCAGCAATTTTTACAAACCTCCCGTCATTTGCCCCTTTTTGAAAAATATGGATTGACAAACACGAGTTAGCAGTTGTAAACTAAATATTGCCAAAGGGGATTAGCAAAAGCTAACCCCTAATACACAGCCCATAAGTTAGCTAAAGCTAACATTTTTAAAGGAGGCGCCGGTATGAACGCGAAACAAGCTGCTGTACCCTGTCCGATCCCATCTGTGCATGCGCCCACAGGCGCAAGCGTGATGCTGATGCCGCTCGCCATGGCGGAAACGGGAAAAACCGTTCTGGTAAAAACCATCCGCGGGAAAGACGAGGTCCGTCATTTCCTGAACAATCTCGGCTTTGTGGAAGATGCGGAAGTGTCCGTCGTCTCCGAATGGAACGGCAATCTGATCGTCCATATCAAGGGAACGCGCATCGCCATCAGCAAAGCCATGGCCAGCCGGATTTTAACGGCTTAACGCGATCAACAGGAGGGGAACCATTATGAAAACACTGAAAGACGTCAAATGCGGACAGACGGTCTCCGTCACCCGGCTCAACGGCGCGGGACCGCTCAAGCGCCGCATCATGGACATGGGGATCACCAAAGGCACACAGATTCTGGTGCGCAAGGTCGCGCCTCTGGGCGACCCGGTGGAAGTCAACGTGCGCGGATACGAGCTTTCCATCCGCAAGAGCGAGGCGGAAAACATCGAAATCGCCGAATAATCCAGCATCATTTGTTCCCGGGGCTGCGCGCCCTACAGTTAGCGATGGCTAATATATAGAGTTACGAGGAGGAATCCCAATGCGTATGAAAATCGCGCTTGCCGGCAACCCGAACTGCGGCAAGACCACCATGTTCAACGACCTGACCGGCAGCAGCCAGTACGTGGGCAACTGGCCGGGCGTCACGGTAGAAAAGAAGGAAGGAAGGCTGCGCGGGCATAAGGACGTCATCATCACCGACCTGCCCGGCGTCTACTCCCTCTCCCCCTACACGCTGGAAGAAGTCGTCACCCGCGACTATTTAATCAACGAAAGGCCGGACGCCGTCATCGACCTGGTGGACGGCACCAACCTGGAGCGCAACCTTTATTTGACCACACAGCTTCTGGAACTGGGACTGCCGGTGGTCATCGCGTTGAACATGATCGATCTGGTGCGCAAAAACGGCGACCAGATCGACACGCAGAAGCTCGGCGCGGCGCTGGGCTGTGCAATCATTGAAACAAGCGCTTTGAAGGGAACCGGTTCCATGGAGGCCGCCCAGAAGGCGATTGCGCTGGCCAACAAAAAGCAGGCCGCCAGGCCGAAGCACCAGTTCTCCCCGCCGGTGGAAGAGGCGCTTTCCCACATTGCTTCCCTGATCGACGGTTCCATTCCGCCCGAACAGGCCCGCTGGTTTGCCGTCAAGCTGTTTGAGCGCGATGAAAAAGTACAGGCCGCCTGCAACTTCCCTGCGGACGTCATGGAAAAGATCGACAACGCCGTTTCCTCCGTGGAGAAAGAACTGGACGACGACGGCGAAAGCATCATTACCAACGAGCGCTATACATACATTGCACAGCTCATGAAAACCTGCGTCCATAAGAAGGCCAGGGGGCTGACCACCAGCGATCGGATCGACCGCATTGTCACAAACCGCTGGCTGGCGCTCCCGATCTTCGCCGTCATCATGTTCCTTGTTTACTATGTATCCGTCTCCACCGTCGGCACCATCGTGACCGACTTCACCAACGACACGCTGTTCGGCGAATGGATTCAGCCCGCCGTGGGCGGCTGGATGGAAACCGCCGGCGCGGCGGACTGGCTGACCGGCCTCGTGGTCGACGGTCTGATCGGCGGCGTGGGCGCGGTGCTCGGCTTTGTGCCGCAGATGTTCATCCTGTTTTTCTTCCTCTCCATTTTGGAGGACTGCGGCTACATGGCGCGCGTCGCGTTCATCATGGACCGCATCTTCCGCAAGTTCGGCCTCTCCGGCAAGAGCTTTATCCCCATGCTGATTTCCTCCGGCTGCGGCGTGCCGGGCATCATGGCCACCAAGACCATTGAAAATGAAAAAGACCGCCGTATGACCATTATGACCACCACTTTCATTCCCTGCGGCGCCAAGCTGCCGATCATCGCTCTGATCTTTGGCGCGATGTTCGGGACGGAGCAGGGCGGCTGGGTCGCCCCGCTGTTCTACTTCCTCGGCATTGCCGCCGTCATCCTCTCCGACATCATGCTGAAAAAGACCCGGATGTTTGCGGGCGATCCCGCGCCGTTCGTTATGGAGCTGCCGCAATACCATCTGCCCGCGCCCAAAAGCGTGCTGATTCACATGTGGGAACGCTGCCGGGCCTTCATCATCAAGGCCGGTACCGTGATCTTTGTCGCCTGCGGCGTGATCTGGTTCCTGAGCAACTTCGGCTGGGCGGACGGCGGCGCGTCCTTCGGCCTGCTGGACATGGAGGACCCGCTGGTCAACCAGATGGATTTCAGTATCCTCGCGTATATCGGCAACGCGGTCGCCTGGATCTTCGCACCGCTCGGCTTCGGCACCTGGCAGGCGACCGTCGCCACCGTTTCCGGCCTGGTGGCAAAGGAGAATGTGGTCGGTACCTTCGGCGTACTCTTTGGCCTTGCGGATGCGGGCGAAACGGACCCGGGCCTGTGGACGGCTGTTTCCGGTATGCTGCCGCTGCTGTGCACCAAGCTGTCGTTCCTCGCTTTTAATCTGCTGTGCGCCCCGTGCTTCGCGGCGATCGGCGCGATCAAGCGGGAAATGGCCAGCGCCAAATGGACGGCATTCGCCATCGGCTACCAGTGCGTCTTTGCCTATGCGGTCGCGCTGATGATCCAGCAGTTCGGCCTGCTGATCGCCGGCGCGGGCTTCACCGTCGGCAGCGCCGCGGCCATCGTCGTACTTCTGCTACTGCTGTACTTCCTGTTCCGTCCAGCGCCGGACCGCAGAACGGCCCTGCGCCGCGCAGCGGCACAGGCTTAAAAGGAGGACATTATGCTTGCAACCATTCTGATCAGCCTGGTCTTAATCGCCTTGTTCGTCCTGGCAATCCGCTACGTGATGAAAAAGGGAACCTGCGGCTGCGACCATGAAAAATCCGGCGGGTGCGGCGGCAGCTGCGCACACTGTTCCCATTGCGCGCCCGCGGCAAAGCCGAAAAGCCCAACCGACGCCTTCTGGGCGGAAAAGGATCTGAAATAATCCATCCGGCAGCAGCTGACTGCACGAAAGGGGAAACGTCCGTGCTCTCATCCGGAAAAAAGCGGTACTTATTCGCCATTTACGAACTCGGCCAGGAGGGCGCGGCCGTGCGTTCCAAGGATATCGCCGTTTCCCTGTCCGTCAAACGCCCCAGCGTTTCCAAAATGCTGGGGAACCTGGCGGAGGACGGCCTGATCGAGAAGGAATACTACGGAACCGTCACCTTCACCGCGGAGGGCGCGCGCCTCTCCAACCGGCTTTACACCAGCTATCTGCTTCTGTATGGGTTCTTCCATAAGCGGCTGGGTTTGCCGGAGCCGGACGCCCATCACGACGCGGTCGTCTGCCTGTGCAATTTATCCGACGGCGGCGTTGACCGCCTGTCCGGTCTGATGCTGGAAAATTCATAACGCCATCCACTTCCATTATTTTTACAATCTGATCTATCTCAAATCAAACGAAGCCGCCGGGCCGTTTCTCATGGAAGCGGTCCGGCGGCTTCGTTCGCGTGTTTCCCGATTTCCTTTCTTCCTGTCTGAAAAATCGACTTTTTATTGCCTGTCCGCCCCGATTATGCTACTATGTTAAAAAAGGAGGCGACAAAATGGGTGAATTGACAAAACTGCCAAACATCGGCAAAATCATGGAGGAACAGCTGCTGCGGGCGGGAATTCCCACCCCCGCCGCACTACAGGAAACCGGAAGCCGCGAAGCCTGGCTGCGCATCCAATCCTTTGACCCGTCCGCCTGCTACAACCGGCTGTGCGGATTGGAGGGGGCCATTCGGGGCATCCGCTGGCACGATCTGGACGCGGATACCAAAGCGGACCTGAAAGCCTTTTACCAGGCACACAAGCTGCCGTAAACGGGAGGTATTTATGAACTTTACCAATAAAACCTGTGTGGTCACCGGCGGGGCGAACGGCATCGGGCGGCGTCTCACGGAACGCTTTTTGGAAGAAGGCGCGCGCGTTGCGGTGATCGATCTCGACAAGACCGCGGGAAACCGACTCGCCGCCCGGTTTTCCCCGGACCGGTTCCTTTATTTCCCGGGTGATCTTGCGGAACAGGCCGTTCTGGAGCGGTTCTCCGCCGCGGTGCTGGAACGGTTCCAGCGGGTGGACTGCCTGATTCACAACGCCTGCCTCAGCCGCCGGGGGCTTCTGTCCGGCTGCTCATACGCAGATTTCGCGTATGTCCAGCGGGTGGGCGTGATCGCCCCGTACTATCTGACCAGCCTGTTCCGGGAACATTTTGCCCCGGGCGCGTCGGTCGTCAACATCGCCTCTACGCGCGCGGTGATGTCGCAGGCCGACACGGAGAGCTATACCGCCGCGAAGGGCGGCATCCGCGCGCTGACGCACGCGCTCAGCGTCAGCCTGTCCGGGACGGCGCGCGTCAACTCCGTCAGCCCCGGCTGGATCGAGACGGCGGGCTATCACGCGGCGGGGGAACCCGCGGCGGAGCATTCCCGGGCAGACCGCATGCAGCATCCCGTAGGCCGGGTGGGCAAACCGGATGACATCGCGGACGCGGTGCTGTTTCTCTGCAGCGATCGCGCGTCGTTCATCACCGGGCAGGACTTAACGATCGACGGCGGTATGACAACGCAGATGATTTACCACGCGGACTGCGGCTGGTCCTACGATCCGGAGGAACGCACATGACGCGGCGGGAATGGGTTGATTTCTGCCTGACCTTTCCGGACGCCTACGAGGACTATCCGTTTGACGACGACAACTGGACGGTGCTGCGCCACCGGTCCAACCGGAAAATCTTTGCCATGCTCTATGAGCGCGGCGGGCAGCTTTTTCTAAATTTAAAATGCGAACCGATGCGCGCGGAACTGCTGCGGGGCGCTTACCGGGACGTGACGCCCGGCTACCACATGAACAAGGAGCACTGGAATACCGTGCTGTTGGACGGCGACGTCCCGCGGGACGAAATCTGCGATATGGTCGCGCACAGCTACGGGATCACCCGGCCCAAACAGCGAAAAAAGAGAGGGAACGCACCATGACGGAACTGGAAAAAATGGAACGCGCTAAAATGTACATCAATAAGCTGGCAAACGGCATCGACCCCATCTCCGACGAGGAGATACCCGACGACGCCGTGCTCAATCAGGTGCGCCTTTCGCGGTGCTTCTTCTATGTGGAGACACTGCTGGACGGCGTGATCTCACGGGAACGCCGGGCGATTGAACCCAAAAAGCCGCGCAGAAAAGACCTGCCGCTGTTCTCGCTGACGCCGGAACAAAAGCAGCAGGTCGCTCTGACGCAGGAACCGCTCTCCATCAGCCGCTTTGCGGCAGCCGTCAACGCCGTGGCGGATCTGGAAACCATGCAGAAGCTCAAGGCCACGGACCTGACCGCTTGGCTGGTCCGCAAAGGGCTGTTACAGGAGAGCATCCGGAACGATAAACGCTATAAGGACCCCAGCCCCGCCGGCAAGGCGATGGGCATCACCTCTGAATGGAAGGACAGTTTCAGCGGCGGCCACTACCTGCACATCCTCTACAGCCGCGAGGTGCAGGACTTTCTGCTGGACAATCTGGAGACCATCGTGACGGAAATGCAGGGCGAGGACGCTCAGACCTCTTCCAGTGCGGACTGATACGCTTCATAGGTGCGGTCGTCAAAGCAGACCATCTGCACCGTTTCGATCTCGGTGGGATTTTTGCCCCACTGCTGTATGGTGCGCACGGCGATCCGCGCCGCGCGGTCCAGCGGGAAGCGGTATACGCCCGTGCTGATGGACGGGAACGCCACGGTTTTGCAGCCCGCCTGCTCCGCCAGCTCCAGGCAGGAGCGGTAACAGCTTTCCAGCAGCGCGTCCTCCCCGTCCTGTCCGCCGCGCCAGATGGGGCCGGGCGTGTGAATCACACAGCGGGCGGGCAGGTTGTAGCCTCTTGTAATTTTTGCCGACCCGGTTTTGCAGCCGTTCAGCAGGCGGCATTCCGCCAGCAGCTCCGGGCCCGCCGCGCGGTGGATGGCGCCGTCCACGCCTCCGCCGCCGAGCAGGGAGGTGTTCGCCGCATTGACAATGGCGTCCACCGCGCAGGTGGTGATGTCTCCGCGCACAATTTCCAATTTCATTTTCAATTTCCCTTTCTGAGAACGGCCCATGGGCCGTTTTTTCTTTAATCATACCGATTCCAACCGAAAATTGCAATCGCCGCACGCTGTATTCGGGTATTGAAAACATTTTTTAATCGCGTTATCATAATACCATCAGACCAAGTATGAAAATCGGGAGGAAACGACATGCCCCCAAAAATTATACTCAGCGCGGACAGCACCTGCGACCTGAGCGCGGAGCTGAAGGAACAATATCAGGTACACTACTTCCCCTATCACATCGTTTTGGACGGCAAATCCTACACGGACGGCGTAGATATCACGCCCGACGACCTGTACCGGGCCTACTGGGACAAAAAACTGCTGCCGAAAACGGCGGCGATCAGCACGGGGGAATTCTACGAATATTTTAAAAAATGGGTGGACGACGGCTATGAGGTCGTCCACATCAATCTGGGCTCGGCGCTCTCCGCCGCACACCAGAACGCGCGCATCGCCGCAAAGGACCTGGGGCATGTGCATGTGATTGACTCCTGCAATCTCTCCACCGGCATGGGCCTGCTGGTGATCGAAGCGGGCGAGCGCATCCGGCAGGGCATGCCCGCGGAGCAGATTCAGCGGGAGGTCTCCGCGCTGGCGGCGCATTCCCACGCCAGCTTTATTCTGGATACCCTGCAATTCATGCATGCGGGCGGGCGGTGTTCCGCTGTGACGGCGCTGGGCGCAAACCTGCTCCACCTTAAGCCCTGCATCGAGGTGGACAACCGCAACGGCGGCGCGATGGGCGTGGGCAAAAAGTACCGCGGCGGTCTGGAGAAGGTACTGCCGCAATATACGCGGGATAAGCTGGCCAACCGGGACGACCTCCGCCTGGAGCGGTTGTTCATCACGCACTCCGGCATTTCGCAGGAGCTGATCGAGCTGGTACGCCGCACGGTGCGGGAAGTCGCGCCGTTCCGGGAAATCCATGTGACCCGCGCCAGCTGTACCATCTCCTGCCACTGCGGCCCGAACACCCTCGGCGTGCTCTTTTTGACGGCCGGCCACGGCAGCACCGGTGGAACCGGATGCGAATGAAACGCCACATCGGGCCAAAGGTGAAAGAATCCCCTTTTCTGCCCACAGCCAATACATTCCCCACAGCTCATGATGAAAAAAGCGCCGCGCATCCAGAGTCAGAAGCCGTTCCGTATGCCCATCCAAACGGCGATTCAGCGGAAAACGGGGCGGAACCGGCGCCCGCTCCACCCAAATTTCCCTGCCCATGCTGCGGCTGCCGCACCCTGCCTGTCCCGGCGGCGGACGCCATCGCATACATCTGCCCGGTGTGCTTCTGGGAAAACGACGTCTTTCTTTCCCGGGAAGACGAGCCGAGCGACGAGAACCACGGCATGACGCTTCGGGAAGCGCGGGCCAATTTCAGGCAATTTCATGCCTGTGATCCCCGGTTCCTGCGGTATGTACGCGCCCCAACTGAAGAAGAACAGAACGCATAAGGCCCGTTCGTCTCCGGATGGAAACCGGCAGGCGGAACCCTGTTATGTAATTTATGATATATGAAAACGGCGGAGAGCTTGAAAAAAGCTTCCGCCGTTTTTTATTACAGGAAGAAAATCGTTTGGATTTTCCACCTATGAACGTAACGAAAAATTCTTTTCCCGCTTGGTGAACTGAAAAGCACGCAAAAACCGGAAAAACACAGTTATTTTTTATTGCCTGGAACTGAAAAAGCGGCTTGAATCTTCTCTCAGCTTCTTATGAGAACGTTCACAAAGCCGCATGAAATCAGGCTTTCTTCAAAAGTGATTGTCAGACCCTTCAATCTCTTTACCAGACGTTTGAGCAAGTTAAGCGCCACAATCCCTCCTTTCATCAGATGCACCTGGTTCACCAAACCGAAAGTTAATAATTATATAAACTCAACTATTACAACCTCATTTCCATCAATGTCGCTTAAACGGACCTCGTAAGTTCCCCAATCATATCTGACAGCCTCAGAAAGCAGAAGCCCTTTTTTCTTTAAGTATTCTATTGTTGAATCAAGATTTTCTGTTTGAAAAACAAAGGATTGATGTCCAGTCGGCTGTGCATTGAATGCTTTGCAATCCCATATACAGAGAGTGGGGGCATTTTCTATAAAGCCCAAATAAACCCCATTTGAATCGTCCCCATCCGTTTTAATAACGGGTATTTCTAATACCTGTTTATAAAACTCAATCAGTTCTTTTGCCTGCTCAGAAAAAATATTTGTACAATAGTATCCTGTTATCATATTCTCTACCTCCAGAAATAGAAGTCATTTTCGATTCGCCTTTTCCGCCAAATGCGTATACACAACAGATTTCCAGCCTCCGGACGCAACAAAAATCCTTATCTGCCGGAGCAACCGAAAAGCGCTCAGAAGCCGGGAAATGCGGCTGTTTTTTATCGGTCGGAGCGCCCCTGATATTCGCTGCGGATAATTTCGTCCATCTCTTCCGGCATCTCTTTACAACCGCCCATCAACCACATTTTTACAATCGCGTTGAACCCGCATCTGAAAAACTCAATATGGTACGCGATATGCCGGTTTGAAAAATACCGCTGCGCTTGATGGACGTCATACAGTTTTATTTGGTATTGATTGTCATAACCGAGTTTAAAATAGGTGCGGTAGAATAATGGATTCTCTTTTATGTGGCGAAACAGTTTTAAATAGTCGTCGCTGTTAAACCCCTGTGTGGTCTCCGGCTCATAAAGACGGTTTACCTCTTCTTCCAGGTGCTCTCTGACTTTGTCCGCCAGATCGTAAAGATCGACAAAATTGGCATAAAAAGTGCTCCTGTTTAACCCGCTGGCCTTGCAAATGTCCGACACCGTTATTTCGTGCAGCTCTTTTGTTTGCAGGAATTCAATAAAGACCTTTTCGATGCGCTCCACGGATTCACGCCGCCGCCGGTTGTTTTTTGTATTCACGTCCTTCCCCCTTTTATTATTCCAACACTTGTATGAAAACTGATGATTGTTTTCCCATTTAACGAACAGTATACTACCATTAGATGCAACCAACAACTGTTGATTTAATCACTAAGGAGGTATTTCCAATGAAAAAAAGCAGTTTTATCGCAATGGTGCTGGGGACCGCAAGCGGGATGCTGTTTGCACTTGGCATGTGTATGGCGCTTATTCCAGAATGGGACATGTTTCAACCGGGGATTCTGTTCGGCTGCGCAGGCCTGCTTCTCGGCCTGATTACCCTCCTCATATGGAGAAAAATGGAGCACAAAGCGCCGATCCGGATTTCCGGAAAAACGGTATGTGCCGGTCTTCTCGCCGTTGCCGGCGCGCTTATGTTTGGCGTCGGGCTGTGCCTGAGTATGGTATGGGGCCAGATGTTCCTGGGCATCGTCCTCGGATTTCTCGGCATTGGCGCTCTGCTCTGTTTGGTTCCCCTCATAAAGGGCCTGAAAGAATGAGTTTAAAGCAAACCATTATGGAACGAATCGAAACGCACGCCATTGGTACGCGCATCGTCAGGGAACGGCGGTATCGAATCGTTTTAACCGCCGCGTTCAGCCTTTCTCTGAATCTTCTGTACGCTTTCTACCACGGCGCTCTCGGGATCGTCCGCCAGTCCCTGTGGTTCACTACCATGTGCGCGTACTATACTATATTGGGTACCATGCGTTTTTCAGCTGTCCTGTGCGCGCATCGAACGCGTTCCACATCTTCTGTTGATACAGAATACTTTGTCAGGAAGCTGTCCGGCATCCTGCTGATTTTATTAAGCGTTGTTTTAACGGGCGTGACCTATCTCAGTCTGTCGCAAAACATCGTGCGTAAATATGATAAAATCACCATGATTACCATTGCGACCTATATCTTTTATAAGGCGACGATGGCTGTGATCCACGCCGTTCAGTCCAGAAAACATCCCGCTCCGCTTCTGGCGGTCATCCGCACCATCGGGTGCGCAGAGGCGGCGGCGTCTGTTTTAACTTTGCAGCGTTCCATGCTTGTATCCTTTGGAACAATGGGCAGTACGGACGCGCATCGGATGAATCTGCTGACCGGCGTCGCCGTCTGCCTGTTTGTTTTTGTGCTCGGAATCGCAACTGCGGCCAGAGGCCGTAAGAGAAAGGAGCAACCTGTATGCCAAAATCAAAACTTGTAACGGCAAACGAAAAAATCGCGGAAAAAGTCGTCGGCGCTTTTGAAAAAATAGAGGAGTCCGTCGTAAGCGGATATGTCAAAATTGAGGACGCCTTTGTCGACCGCTGCCTCACAAAAGACGGCGAAACCGTGGAAGAAGCCAAAAAACGCCTGAAGGGCCTGTAACCCCCTTTCCGCCGCTCATCGCCCGATGAAAACGGTGCTACAAAAAATTGACTTTTATACGATTTAGCTTTAGACTATGGTCAAACACCTTGGGCGAAAATGGGCAATAAAAAATAATTATAATCTGTGAGGTCATTGAATGGAACATCTTGAGGTGATTCCAAATAAAGGGATCGGGCCACTGCGGTTAGGAATGTCAGAAAAAGAAATATTTTTTGCTCTCGAACAACTGCGTACCAAATGGACAAGTACGTATAAAAGTAATATATCAAAAGCTTCTGATACGGATCCCTATACAAGATATCAAGACGGCTCGTCATTTTTTATGGTGCGATATAAAAACAATAAAGCCATCGAAATTGCTGTTGACTATGAGCTACGAGAAAAAATGATTATAGACATTTACGGAATGGATGTCTTTAATACATTAGCTGAAGAGTTAGTGTCAAATCTGAAAAAATACAGCACCTGCACTTATGACATGGAGGACGAGCAGCTTAGCACAAATTATGAATTTGAAGAGATCGGCGTCCGCCTTTGGCGTGAAGATGCTTTTCACCCCAAGCTTTTCTTAGATGAGTCATATATGAATGAAATGAAATTGGTAATTGAGGAACAGCAAAAATATTTGTATTTTCAACTGATTGCTGTTAAAAGCTTATAAATTTCCGAGGTTTGGGATCCGACCCCAACAAGCGTTTTGCAGGAGTGTATATACTCCTGCACGGCCTGCCACGATTGTTTTGTATGGGATCAGTTTGTATATTGGCCGATTTACCGCCCGTATTTACTAAAGTATTATAAAGGTTTGCAGAAACAAGAAACCGTTTTTAACTATGCTGCTCTTAATTTGACTTTTACGAGACGCCGCTATAAAACATAAGCATATATACCTTGATAATCATATGGCAACGCCGGACAAGGCTAAAATGCCTTGTCCGGCGTTGCTATTATTTATTATTTGATTACAGTTCAATTACCTTCGGCTCAGAGGTAAATGAATAGATGGTAGCAGTACCGCGTTCATAATAAAATACGGTCATCAGATTATCGTCAACCGTGTACATACTGCTCAAAGCAGCCTTGTTATCATCCATCATGGACACTCTTGCTTCCCGGCGCGTGTCCTCTTTCACTTCACCTTCAACACGAATCCATGTACCCTTATGCATCCCACAGATTTCAACTTTTCCATTTTGCTTCATCTGCTGGTACACCTTTTTCTGATTGTTTGTAACGAAATAGAGTTTGCCCTCAAATTCACAAACCGCACCGAAGGGACGTACATGGGCCTGTCCATCCTCACTTGTAGCAAGATAAAAAGTGCCGCATGACTTCAAATACTCCAAAACTTCATTCATGATAAAAACTCCTTTCAAATTGTGGGTTGCGTTTTTTCTGTTTGCAAGTATAATTATATATCGCACGAGCGATAACACAAGTACGATATTTAATGATACTGGTATCAGAAAGGAACGTGCATATGGCAAAAAAAGAATTGTTTGGGCTATGTCCTTATGTAACGGCGCAAAAGGTGCTTACTGGAAAATGGTCTATGTATATCCTATATCTATTAACTGACGGGCCAATACGTTTTAACGAGTTGCAAAGACGTATGCCGGAAGAAATGACACATACCACTTTATCAAGGCAGTTAAAAACGCTTGAAGACGAAGGGTTGATTGTTCGCATTGAATATCAACAGATCCCTCCTAAAGTTGAGTATCAGCTAAGTGAAATCGGTGAAAAATTCAGAAAAGTTCTATCCGTTCTTGAAGGGTGGGGAAATGAGTACATAGCATACTTAAATGACGTTAAGAAAAGCCAGCACATAATGTCAGTGAAATAGACGCACAATTTCTTCAAGCCTCTTGCAGCCTTCTGAAATGTCCCTCAAGTTAAGGGCTATTTCAGTAGAGCGCCCGTAACATATCATCAACAGCTCTGTCCTTCCGGTTTTAAATGCACTCCGGTTCACCTGGCAGAAAAATATTTTTTGTTACATTCACATGTGGAAAATCCAACGATTTTCTTGCTGCAATAAAAAAGTCCACGACGGTTGCATGAACCTGTCGTGGACTTTTATTTATATTTGTTTTAAATATACCTTGACAGATGAGGTATATATGAGTATAGTATATCTTAGAAAGTGTGGTGAGTGCAATGTCCATTACCGCAGATATGATCCGGGGGCATACGGACACGATCATCTTACGTGAGCTTCTGGATAAGGACAGCTACGGCTATGAGATCAACAAAGCCATCCAGGAAAAAACCGACAACCAGTACGAGCTGAAGGAAGCCACCCTCTACACCGCGTTCCGCCGGCTGGAGCAGGCGGGATACATCCAATCCTATTGGGGAAACGAAACCACCGGCGCGCGCAGGCGCTATTACACCATCACGGAGGAAGGGCGCGCACTGTACCAGAACGCAATCGCGGACTGGGCGCATGCCAAACTCCTGATCGACAAACTGATTTTATAACAGAAAGGCTGATATTGATGATTGACAGAATTCGTGCTTATCTGGACAACGCCTTTGAAAACGCGCCCAAGACCCGCCGGATGGAGGATCTGAAGGAAGAGCTGTTCTCCAACCTGGTGGAGAAATACAACGACCGCCTCAAGCACGGCCTCTCCGAAGAGGACGCGTACAACACGGTCATCCGGGGCATCGGCAACATTGACGAGCTGATCGACAGCGTGCGGGAGCCCTCTCCCCTGTCTCCCGCGCCGGCACAGGAAACCAGCGCGCGCGCCATCCGCACGGCGGTCGCCGTGGCGCTCTACATTATGAGCCCGTTCCTGGTCATCCTGATCGACAGCAACGCCGGGATCGGCGCCATGTTCGCCGCCATCGCCGCGGCGACCGGCCTGCTGATTTACAACGGCATGACACGTAAAAGCTATGTGCGCACGGAGGATACGATTGTGGAAGAATTTAAAGAATGGCATGTGAAAAACAACCGGCAGCGCGACGCGCTCAACGCGTTTAAAGGCGCGTTTTGGAGCATCACTGTCGCCATCTATCTGCTGGTCAGCTTTATTTTCGGTATCTGGAGCTTTTCCTGGATCATCTTTATCATTGCCGTTGCAATTGAGAACATTGTAAAAGGCATACTGGCATTAAAGGAGTGAAAATCATGAGCAAGACTGCTGCAAAAGTGATTATCGGCATCTGGAGCGTCATTCTGGTTTTCTGTATTGCGGTGTTTGCCTTCTTATGCGTAAACGACGGCTGGGGCAACCGCTGGTTCTGGCACTCCTCCCGCTACAACGGCGACTGGTCGTACGTCCAGCTCAGGGAACAGCGCATTTCCGAAAACGTCGATTCCCTGGATATCGACTGGAAAGGCGGCGACGTCATTTTTTATGAAAGCGACGATTCCACCGTTAAAATCGTGCAGCGCGGCGTCAAAAACACGCCGGAGGAAGAATTCTTCAACTTCTCCGTCAGCAACGGCAAGCTGAAGATTCAGGACGGTAAACGTACGGCGGGCCTGCGTATCTTCCCCTTCTCCTTTTCCATCGGCTCCGACCTGGACGTCTACCTGCCGCAAAAGACGTACCAGACACTGGCCGTCAGAACCATAGGCGGGGACGTCAGCCTGCAGGAATTCAACGCTTCCGTTTTGGAATTGAGTTCCACCTCCGGCGACCTCTCCGTGAGCGGCGAGTACACAGAGATGACGCTGGAAAGCACCAGCGGCGATCTGGAGTGCTCCGCCGTGCAGACCGACCGGCTGGAGTTCCAAACCGTCAGCGGAGAAGCATTATTCAAAGGCCGCGCCGGGCAGATCAACGCGAACAGCACCTCCGGCGACCTGAGCTTTAAGGTGGAGGAAATGCCGGAAAGCGTGTCGGCGCACACGGTGTCCGGAGAAATCATCTTTGCCCTTCCGGAAAACGACGGATTCTCCGTGGAGTTCCACAGCGTTTCCGGCGACCTGTACAGCGATTTCTGGGACCGCACCGACCGGTACAACACACAGTACAAGGACGGCGGCACCCAATTTGACCTGAGCACGACCAGCGGCGATGTCCGTATCCACAAGAGATAAATGCGGCCTCCTGCCCATTGATTTGCCTTTATTTTCTTTTCCACAAGCATACATGGATCAAATCGTGGCATTCTTATGGGGAAATCAAGAATCACAGGAGGAACCCGCTATGAAATCCACCTTTTTACATGCCAACCTGAACGTCTTTGACCTGGAAAAAAGCCTCGCGTTTTATCAAAAGGCGCTGGGCCTGACGGAATGCCGCCGCAAGGAAGCGCCGGACGGTTCGTTCATTCTGGTCTATCTCTCCGACGGTACAACGCCGTTCGAGCTGGAGCTGACCTGGCTGCGGGACCGCACCGCGCCATACAATCTGGGCGACAACGAAATCCACCTGGCGGTCCGTGTGGAGGACAAAGCGGCGGCATACGCGCTCCATCAGGAGATGGGCTACGTCTGCTTTGAGAACCACGATATGGACCTCTATTTCATCAACGATCCGGACGGCTACTGGATTGAAATTCTGGACCGCTGACGGCAGCAAACCCTTGACGGCGTTCTCCCCGGCATGGTAAAATAAAAGCCAAGGGAATGAAGTTCTCCCCTGGCGATATGCCTGAACCGCTGATAAAGCTGATGACTTCTGTGATTTTAGATCGCAGGAATCATCGGCTTTTTTGTTTCCTGCGAAAAAGAGGAGTGTTTTTATGTTACTCAGTCTCGCGTTGGTTTTCCTCTGCGGCATGGCGCTGGCCGCGGTCTTTGAAGCGCTGCGGCTTCCCAGGCTGCTGGGGATGCTGCTCACCGGCATCCTGCTGGGCCCGTTCGCGCTCAACTGGATTGCGCCGGCGCTCTTGTCCATCTCCGCGGACCTGCGCCGGATCGCCCTGATCATCATTCTCCTGCGCGCGGGCCTTTCTCTGGACGTCGGCGACCTGAAAAAGGTCGGCCGCCCCGCCGTCCTGATGTGTTTTGTCCCCGCCTGCTTTGAGATCGCGGGCATGGTCCTGCTCGCACCCAAGCTGCTCGGCGTTTCCGTACTGGACGCTGCCATCATGGGCGCCGTCGTGGCGGCGGTCTCCCCGGCGGTCGTGGTGCCAAAAATGCTGGACCTGATGCAGAAGGGCTACGGCGTGGAGAAGAGCATCCCGCAGATGATTCTGGCGGGCGCATCCGTCGACGACGTATTCGTCATCGTCCTGTTTACGGCCTTCACCGGACTGGCGCAGGGGACGCAGCTTTCTCCCGCCGGCTTTGTGCAGATTCCGGTTTCCATCCTGCTGGGCCTGTTGGCGGGCGTCGCCGCCGGACTGCTTCTCGCGCTGTTTTTCCGGCGCGTCCATCTGCGCGACACCGTCAAGGTTATCCTGCTGCTATGCATCGCGTTCCTGCTGGTCACGGCGGAGGACAAGCTCAAAGGGACCGTCCCATTTTCCGGCCTGCTGGCGGTGATGAGCCTGGGCATCGCCCTGCAAAAACGGCGCGCGTTCGTCGCGGACCGGCTGTCCGCAAAATTTTCCAAGCTGTGGGTCGCGGCGGAGGTCCTGCTCTTTGTTCTGGTCGGCGCGACCGTAGATATTCAATACGCGGTCTCCGCCGGAGCCGCGGCCATCCTGCTGATTTTCTGCGTGCTGGCGTTCCGCATGCTTGGCGTCCTCTGCTGCATGCTGCGCACGCGCCTCAATTGGAAAGAGCGCGTTTTCTGCATGATCGCCTATCTGCCGAAAGCGACCGTCCAGGCGGCCATCGGCTCCGTCCCGCTCGCAATGGGGCTCCCCTGCGGAAAAATCGTGCTGACGGTCGCCGTCCTCGCGATTCTCATCACCGCCCCGCTCGGCGCGTTCGGCGTGGACAGGACGCACAAGCATCTGCTGCAACAGAATCCGGAGGAATCGGAAGCCGGTTAGGCGCAGCGCCCCTTCGCCGTCCTGTTTTGCCGCGTCCGCTTCCAGAGCAGCCGGAACAGGTACAGCGCCAGCAAAACGCCCCAGGAAAACGCCTCGGCATACGCGATCGTCCTATTGCCGCAGAGCGGAACCATCGCATAGGAGAGCAGGATCCGGCATACCAGCGACGCAATTCCCGCGATGCTGGAATAAAGCACGTCGCCCAGCCCTTCCAGATACCCCCGCACCGCCGTCGCAATGCCGTACACCGCGTAAAAACTGGCGATCCGCTGGAAAAAGTCCCGTCCGATTTCCGTCGCCTCCCGTCCCACGCCAAACATGGCGATTAAATACCCGCCTGTCGGGATGACCAGCGCCGTCAGCAGCAGGGAACCCGCCGCCATCAGGGCCGTGCCGACCGCAAAGATCTTCCGGGCGCGTTTCCTCTGCCCCGCGCCGTCGCTTTGCGCAACCAGGGTGGAAATGCCTGAACCGAGATTGATAATCGGCAGCAGAATAATGGAGTCGACGCGGTACGCCGTGGTGATCGCCGCCACGGTCTGCGTGCCGAACCCGTTCATGAAGTTTTGCAGCAGCAGGCCGCCGAACGCGCTGACGCTGGACTGGATCATCGGCGGTATGCCCAGCCGAATCCCCTGGTACAGCGCCGTCCGGTGCAGCGCCCCCTTCCCGAGGCGAAAGCGCAGCAGGGGATGCTTTTTTACGGCATAGACAATCAAAAAACATGTCATCGCCGCCTGTGCAAGCACCGTCGCCGCGGCCGCGCCCGCGACGCCCCAGCGCAGCCATGCGACAAACAGGAGATCCAGCCCAACGTTCACAACCGAAGACACCAGAATGGCCAAAAACGGCGCGCGGCTGTCTCCGGTTCCCCGCAGCGCGGCGGAATAGACATTATATACGGCAAGGAACGGCACGCCTGCAAAAATGATTTGCAGATAGTCTTCCGCCAGACCAATCGTATCCGGCGTTGTATGCAGGAGATGCAGCAGCGGGGAGGACAGCCAGACGCCCGCCGCCGCAAGCAAAAGAAAAACGGCCCCCAGCAGCACGGAAAAGGTCGACAGGATTTTTGGAATCGCGTCCGTCTCCCCGCCGCCGTGCTTCTGCGCAAACAGGATGGCAAGGCCGAGCGTAAAGCCGGTGATCGCCATCAGGTAGAAGTTGACGACCGTGCCGGTCGCGCCGATCGCCGCCAGCGCCCGTTCGCCCTCCACATTGCCGACGATGAACGCGTCCGCCCAGTTGTAGAGCTGCTGCAGCACGCCGCTCAGGATCAGCGGCAGGCTGAATCTGAGCAGGACGCAGGCGATGCTTCCCCTGCCGTTTTGTTCAATTTGTTTTGTGCGATGCATTCTTCCACCCCTCAAGCCCTGTTCCACCGGCGGCGTTTCGTTTTGCCCCGCCGCATGTAAGCAAACCGCGCGAAAACAAACATTCCTTCTTCTCCGGAACATCCGATCCGCAAAAAAATACCGCATGCAACATCAGCCTTGCATACGGTAGGTGCTCACCCGATTTCCCCATTTTTTGCTACTATAACACAGCTTTCCAACAAATGCAAATACCGGCGGGGAAAAGCCGCAGACCTTCGTTTTCTAAATATTCAAGCCCATGCTAACTGCCAAACATTCGCTTCACTTTCCCTCGCACCCTGTCGTTCAATATACGCAGGCTTTGAATACGCAATCCTGATTTCCGCGGGGAAAATCGGTATGCAATCTTTCTTTCCCCATCCAGCGTTCTCTTTTTAACACAGACAGCGCCCCGACTTCCTATAAGCCGGGGCGCTGTCTGTGTTTTATTTCCTGCTCACACGTAACGCGTTCGCCGCGGATGCACTGCGGCCCGCCGGTTCAGTGTGTATGGATTTTTCACGCAATCGTGATCGTACAATGCTTCACAGGCTTCTGTCCCGTCAGAGTCGTGTACACGCCGGTGCTTTCGCCCAGCTTGCCGATCGCCCAGACCCGGAAGTACCAGTCGTTGCCGATACGGGCTGCAAACTGCGTCTTGAGCACGCCGCCGTTGCCGACGGTAAAGCTGGGAACCAGCCCGTTTCCATTGACAACCGTCATCTTGAAGCAGTACGCGCTGCCGCGTTTCACGGCAAAATCCACCGTTGTGTCAGAAATGACCCTTGCCTGCGCCGCACCGGCAACCGCTGTTCCCACCGCGCCGTAAATATTGCCCATCGCGTTGGGGCTGGAGGTTCCGCCGGAACCAGTGTGAACCGTTACCTTTCTTTCCAATGCGTCGATCGTCCCGCGCACGAGGCCGCTCGCCGCGTCCACGTCCTCCTGGCTGGCCGACGGATTGTACAGCGTCTTGCGCGCCTGCTCCAGCGCATCCGTGAGGGCGTCGGCACTGTTCGTTGTATAAAGGCTCAGGTCAAAGCTTTCCGCTTCCTTAATCAGGTCTTCCAGCGCCTTCTTGTCCGGAATCTTCCGCAGAACCGCCATTGTTTCCGTCAGGGCCGACGCCGCACTGTTTACCTCGGACTGGGTTGGCTCCTGATCGAGCAGCGCTTCCGCCGCGCGGAGCGCCGTCAGGAAGTCTTCCTTGCCGGGTTCCAGATAGGACTCCAGCTCCGCTTCAATCTCTTGGCCCTTCTGGATCAGCGCCAGCAGGGATTCCCAATCCGCCTTGCGGACCAGATTTTCCATTGCGACGCGCAGCGCCTCGGCGGCTTCTTTAATTTCCTTGTCCATTGCGTCCGGGTCGCCGTAAACGGCCTGGGCTTCCGCCAGAACTTTTTCATAAGACGCCCAACTGGACGCGATGAATTCGTCTTTCACAAGCTGGTCCGCCGATTGCAGCGTTTCCGCCAGCGCGGTTTTGTCGCCCTTCGCAAAGCTCAGGTACTGGATGGCTTTCAGCATGGCAGACCAGGCGCGGTCGATGGTATTCTGATCCGCATCCTTCTTCGCCAGCACCGCTTCCGCGTTGGCAAGCGCCTTGTCAAACGCCTCCTGAACCGTTGGAATCGCATTCTTGTATTCTTCGCCGCTGGCCAGCGCCTTCGCGCTTTCGACCACGGTTTCCAGAATCTGTTTGTTCACAACCGTGAACGTCAGGTCAAAGGTGACGTCCGCATTGGGCATCGCGGCATTCCAGACGTATTGATTCACATCAAAGCCGCCGGTTTCCGCCGGCACGCCGTTGACCGCCACGCCAGCAAGCACCCTGCCGTCGATCGCCGGGACAAAGGTGAACGCCAGCGGCGTGTCCGCCGCCACGACGGCCTGATAGGAGCCGGTCAGGTTCGGAAGCTTTTGTTCCTCCCCATCAATAAAGAGTTTGACATTCCGTGAGAAGTTGACCGTCAGCATATGGTCGCCGGGCTCTTCCTCCGCCGGTTCCGTGACGCGGATTTCCGCGGCGGAGGAGAACTGCAGCGGAGCCTGTGTGGTGACGGATTCGACGGAGAACAGCCGCACATTCGTGGCCTTTTCCGCCGGGAAGGAAACCTTTTTCCACGAAGAACTCGCCGCCCAGCTGCCGCTGGCGACCTCATGGTATGTGGCGCCGTTGTCGCTGCTCAGCTCGATGCGGTACTTCGTGATTGTGCCGTTGCCCGCGTTGGAACGCGGCAGGCAGCGCAGGCCGTCCACGGTCTTTTCGCCGCCGAGGGCGATGTCGATCCAGTGGTCCTCGCGCGCCGCGCCCGCCCACAGGGTATGCCAGATGGTGTTTGTGTTGCCGTCCAGCACCAATCGCGCCGGGCCTTCGCTCGCGCCGCCGTTCGGCTCCTCGCTGCCCGCCGTGGCAGTCATCCCCGCCACCGGAAGGTCGTTGGTATCGTCCTCCGCCGGGTTCCTGTCCACCGTATCCACAGAGAAGTCCTTCAGGACCTCCGCGCCCAGCGTCTGCAAACTCAGGCCGTTCGGCTCTTCGGTGTACGTGTTGTTGGAGCGCGCCCACGCCCACTCAAACGCGAACCAGTCGAAATTCAGGTCGTAAGATTCGCCGTTCAGCATCTTCTGGTACTCGTCGATCCACTTCTCCCAGCGGACCTTATAGTAATCGTTCGTCAGGCCGGCCCACTGGCGGTTGGAATAGTCCTTCAGGCCGCCCGCGTTCGCCTGCGAAATGCCGCCCCAGGTGGTAATCAGTCCGCGGGCGTTCAGCTCGTACAGCTCCTTCGTGAAATCGTCCGCGTTGGCGGCGAGGTCCTTCGCCTGCCCTACCCAGGTGCCCAGTAAGAACGCCTTCTGCGTGCCGAGGACCTTTTCAATTTCATCGATGACGCGCAGGAATTTCTCCGACCTGCGGGCAAACGCTTCCGCGTCGCCGCCGCTGGCGGCCTCCGCCATGCTCCTGTGGTACTCCTGCGCCGTGTTCGACAGCACCTGCTTGAGCACGTCCGCCAGGTCGTACTGGTAGCCGGGGCTGTCCTTGAGCTTGTCGTAATCCTGCAGGAGCAGTTCCGCCGCGCGCTCCAGATCCTTCTTATTGTAATCGATCACCGCGTTGCCCCAGGTGGAGGCCGCGCTGATGTTCAGCGCCGGGCGGGCGTTGACCACGGACTCCGGCGCGCCCTGCCCCTTCATGTTCAGGGACGGGTTGTACACGGTGTCGTTCAGAATCTGCATGGCTTCAAAGGCCGCGTCGCTGGCCGCGCCGTAGCGGCGCGTCGTGTAATCGCGGAACCATTGCTCCAGGTCGATGGCCTGCAGATTGTCCGGCGTCTCGCTCCAGATCGTCTCAAAGAACAGGTCGTACAGGACCGGGTTGTTCTGGGAAGCCTCCGGCGTGATGCCGATGCCCTTCATCTGCTGCGCCGTCTGAGAGGCGCGGGGAATTTCATTGACAAAGTTTTCAATATGGCCATGCAGGCCCATGCGGCCGCCAAAGTTGTTCAGCATGCAGTACAGCCACGGCGTATCCATGAATTCGCCGCCGTTCGCGGTTTCCCATGTGGGGGTCTTTTCCGCGTAGAGGTCCAGCACCAGCGCATGCTCGCGGTAGCCCTCCAAACCCTGCATCAGGGAGGTGGTCGGGTTGCCCTGCCACGCCTGAATGATCCACACGGCGTCCGGGTCCGCCGCCAGCATGGAGGAAATCACATGGGCGCTGACCGTCGCGCCGGACATACCGCCGGTGTTGCCGCCCTCGTGGAATGGGTCGGTCGCGTAGTAGTGCGAGACGTCGCCGTACACTTCACGCTGGCAGGCATAGAATTTTTCCGCAAACGTGCTGTAGGTTTCGGTATCCGTCTTGAGCATCGCCGGACGCTGGAAGGAACACCAGGTGCCCTGCGGAATGATCTGCGCGTTTGGCTGCTTGTCCTGAATGTCCACCGGCACCATGCCGCTGTACCCCTGCAGGACCGGCTGCATGCCGAGCTTGCGCATGGTGAGCTGATTCTGTCGCGCCAGCTCCGTGCGCTCCGTAAACCAGGTGTCGTGCACCGGGCCGCCGAAGCCGGAGAGGTTCGCCATGTAGGCCCATGCGTAATACGCGGGGCCGGCAATAAAGTCCTTGGCCTCCTGATGGCTGTAGCCCAGCTCGCCCAGGAACCGCCGCCAGACCTCTTCCTGCGCGGTTGCGTCCAGCACCACGTTCACGCCGTTGAGGGCCAGCCAGTCCAGCTCGTTGCGCCATTCCTCCTCGCCCCAGAAGGCCATGGAGTAGGACAGCGTACAGTAGTTGTACGAGTACCGCACCGGGAACTGCGTCTCCCGGCGGACCGGCTCGTCGACGGGAACAATTGCATCCGGCATCCGCACCTGATCGCCCAGCTGGGAGATCATCACGTTGCAGTAGTATTTGAGATAGTAATTCAGGCCGGTCGCCAGGGACACGCCGTCGTTGCCGGCGATCCGGACGGTTCCGTCCGCCGCGTTGGAGAGCGTGAAGAAGTCATAGCCGTCTGCGCCCGGTTCTTCCAGCGCAAACGTGAACCAATCCACGTACGCCGGACCGAGGCGGCGCTCCACAATTCCCTGAACCTCCTGAACGGTCATTTCCGGGGTAATTTCCACATTGTACGGGGAATCCGCAAAATCGGGCACGTTGACCGCCGGGGTCTCCCGCACCGGTGTGCCGCTGGGTTCGCCCAGCACACGCACTTCGTTGAGGACCGCCTGCGCGGACGCGGAATTGTACTCCATGTACACGCGCACGATGCGCGCTTCCTTACCGCCCAGATCGTATGCTTCGCCCTCCGCCGGACAAACGTCCGCAGAGGTCTTTTCGGCCATCTTGTCAAAGTCGCGGCCGTCCATACTGGTGTAAATGGAATACTGGGAATAGCCGCTCGCGGGCGTATAGATTTCCACCTGGTCGATGTTGTAGTTTTCCTCCAGGTCGATGTCCACATAGGCCGGGTACATCGAACCGTTCCACGAATTGGTGGTCTGTCCGTCGTTCACCCTGTAGGCGTTCGCCTGGTTGGAGCTGGTATGTACGGGCTTGTTCCACGCGACGCTCTCCGTATCCTCCTGCGCGTCGCCGGGGGCTGCAAAGATCTTGAATTCCGCGATGGCCGGCCACGGGTCGCCGCCGGCGGATGCGATGCTGGTGATCTCCACGCGCACGTCGGCCAGCTCCACCGGGACGTCCAGCGCATGCGTCCGCAGGCAGTCCTCACGCGTCGCCGTCGCGCCTTCCACCAGCGTATTCCAATCCGCGTCGTCCTTGCCCCTGCCGAGGATATTATAGGTGAACACAAACTGGTTGCTGTCCGGGTTCATTTCCTCAAACGCAATCTCAAAGGACTGCACGCGGCGCTGCTGCGGCAGAGCGAGCTGCACCCACGCGGGCTTCCCGCCCAGGGAGCTCATGCCGCCGTTGAGGAACACATACAGGGAACTGTAATTGCCGTCCACCAGGTTGGCGGAGTTTCCCGCGCTGCCGCCGACGGAGGTAATCTCCGCGTCAGGCGCGATGTTCACCAGTTCTTCCTCCTGTGCGTCGTCCTCCACCCAGATTTCTATCTCCGCCATGGCGGGCCAGAAGGCCCCCGCGGCGCCGTCGTTCTTCGGGTTGGACAGCTCCACCTTGAGGTGGGAAAGATAGGTCGCGGTGTCAAAGGTATAGGTATAATCGTCGTCAAAGCCGTGGTCCGCCTGCTCGTCCGCGCCGATATAATCGGATGTGACGTTGTTGATCGCATAGGACAGGTTCATGTCCACCGACCAGGCGGAATGGCCGCTCTCAAACTTGACCGCCACCTTCTTCACCGGTTTGCCGAGCGCGGGCGGCAGCTGGAAGACCACCTCCGTGGGCCAGGTCCCGCTGTTGCGCACCCAGAGCGTGGTGGGATCGCCGTCCACCAGGTTTTCCGGGCCGCGTCCCGCTTCGTTTTCCGGCGCGTCGATCGCACACTGGGCGGCAATGTTGACGAGCTTCCCCTCCGCCGCCGTCTGCGTCCGCGCAAGCGCCGTCAACGGCAGTGAAGAAACCACCAGCAGTACGCACAGCAGCGCGCTGAGCAGAGATTTCATTTTTTTCACAAAAAGCACCTCCTGTTCACATTCTTTTCATTTATTCTATCATCTCGCAGGCAGGGCTTCAATCATTTTCGCAGAAAAGCATTTTCCACGCGAATATTTACATTGGGGGTATTTTGTCGAAATGAATGGTCAGGAATTCCGCTTTCCCCGTAAGGGATTTGTTTCTCATCGTGTAAAAAATCGCCTGTTTTCTTTGTATGAAAGTTAAAATTTTTAAAATCAGGAAATTTTTTAAAGAATTTTGTCCCCTTTTCCGCTTTTTTGACGTTCTAGTTATATAGGATAAGAATTTTTATAAAGAAAGAAATGGATTCCCATGCAGAACGCAACTTGACAATCGAACATTAAAAAACAGGAGGTTACTTATGAAAAAGAAAATTTTTGCGCTTATTCTCTGTTTGGCAGTCTGTATTTCACCCACAGGATTCGCATCGGCTGAAGAACTGGCTTCTCCGCAGATAAGCCCGCCCTCTGAAGCCATAGAAACAGAAGTTGGTATCGAGGTTGGAGAACTGGTCCTCGAAGAAGAACTGGAACTCAGCGACTTGCCCGACATGCCCGCGCTCTATACAAATTTGGAAGAAGACAGCGAAACCACTTCTGAAATTATCGAAGTGTCTAATTTGTATGATATCAAACCTATGCCTGAATTTAAAAGCACCCGGTCAGCAACAGCAGCTCTGCCGGATATCTCCTTGGGTGCAATTGTCATCCGGGGCGATCAGCCTTATCCCAGCAACGCGAATACAAAAGTGGAAGTTGGCCTGAACAATGTAGGAAGCGCCTCCGCAACAAATGTAGTTGTTTCCCTCTATCTGGATGGAACATTAAAGGGCAAATTTATGATTGAGGGAACTTTAAATCCCGGAGACAGCGGAACCTTTTATTGCACCGCAAATATTCTGGGCGGAACACACACGCTCAAGATGATTGCAAACGAGGATCGGACGATCACCGAATCAAATTATACCAATAACACAAAGGAAACAACACGCACCTGGGCAGATTGCATTGCGTTATCCGTCGATGCATTCCGGCCAGAAGATGGTTCCGGAGACGGTGTTGTCCGAGACCCAAAGGTTTTTGAATTCGCCTTTGCCAATCGGGGAAATATTACGGCACACGATGTCAAACTCATTTATAAAGTAAACGGCAGCACGGTAAAAACATCGACCATGAGCGTATCCCCAAGAAAAATTCTATCAGGAACCATTCCTTTTACCTTTCTAAAATATGGAAAATATAAGGTGGAATTTTTTATCGAACCGGATTCTTCGCAAACCGATATCACCCCTAACAACGATGCCAAGGGATACACCGTAAACATGGATTACGATGTGGAGGTTCTAACCGGTAGATGGGCGAATCCTAAAGACCTTGGAGTAAAAATTGACGCTTCAGCTAAACTCTTCATTAATCGAGATGATACGCTTACCCTACCTATGTGTAAAACGAGTTTTTTCGCCTGGAATGGCATTAACTCAAAAGCTTCCTTCGGCCAAATAGTTGAAACTACATTGGACACTGATAAAATAACTACGATTGCTCCTAAAAAATAGATTATCCTGTCTATATTCGCGCTGCATATGATGACGAATTTGCTTATCCAAATCCAACAGACATTATTCTTGCAGGCACTACCTTTTATGTTTGGACGGATGACAAAACTTTAACCTTGGTTTCTTCTGATCAAAACAAAACCTGGGATTTCTCCCTTATTGAGTTAAATTGGGACATGTTACCTGATGTAAATATAATGTCTCAAAGCAGAACGCTCACTCATGAAGCTGGGCATGTTTTAGGTTTAGACCATCCCCTTTGTAATGACTCAGCTATGATGCGTCAAACAGGAGACCCACTTGTATCTTTCAGTATTACCGATCATGACAAGCACAGTTTACGTGAAAAATATTGAAGGGAGGATTAGAAGTGAAAAAGACGATTTGTATTTGTTTGATATGTATTCTAGCTTTTATAAGCCTTTGTAGCTGTAAACAAAATAGACCAATAAATATCATTCAGTCTAACGGTCATAATGTCATCAACCTGTACGAACCTGAAGACATTGATGAGTGGGAGACACACGTTAGTTGTGTCGTACAGGGTAAATTAAGAAATGATTCGCAAGAAGTCCTGCGAGAATCTGAGGTGTCACTCTGGAATGGTGATACCTCCAAACTTACCGTTGGAGGCTGGACTGTATCCACCTTGGAAATTACAAAGGTTATTAAAGGAGATTTAACCATCGGAGATACCATAAAATTGGGTGAACCATATTTCACTATGACAGCAGAAGGTGAAACAGATATCTTCATCGACAGCTTTTTCCCTGCTCTTTACGTTCCAGCAGAAAAAGGGAAAGAATATATCTTTTTCCTTGATTACATGGATGAAACCCATGGGCGGCTTGCAAACACATATGCTGTAGCAACGAAATCTTACAATCGTTTTCCGGTTATTTCTCCGCAAACAAGGAGCGTCCAATCAATTTCTCTTTCGCAAAGCCTATCAGAAACAGAAAAGGACATCCTTGGGAACGATGAGACTTATCTGGACTTTTACCAACAAGCGATTGAAAAGTACATGAAATAACTACTTACCCGTTTTTTAATCTATACTTTTTGCAAAATGTTTACGAGAGGGTCTCCAATTGGAAACCCTCTCGTTTTTTAATTTTTGCTAGGTGAATTGTTTTGAATTTCTCCCCCGCAATTTTATTCTATTTGCTATAATGTTTATGTAGAAAGTTGTACCTACCAGCTGCTTCAAAAAGGGAAAACAAAAAATGAAAAAGTTTATTTGTATCTGTTTGGTTACTCTTCTTTCTTGCATTGTTCTAAACGGCTGCGCCCAGAAAACTCCCGTAAAAATTGTCCAACCCAACAACGATGTGATTGATCTTCACACTCCAAGTAACCTTGATGAATTTGAAGCAGAAGTGGATTGTATTGTCAAAGGGATACTAAGCGATGATTCAGAAGAAGTTTTGCGGGAATCTAGTATTGATCTGGGAAATGGAAAAACCGCAAAGGTTGTAACCGGAGGGTGGACCATAACTTCTCTTCAAATTACGGAAGTTTTTAAAGGAGATTTAAAGGCCGGCAATACCATTCGTTTAGACGAGCCCTATTGGATTGAAAATCGCGATGAAGGCCCAGTTGTTTTTATTGATGAATTCTATCCAAACCCTTATGTGCCTGCGGAAAAGGGAAAAGAGTATTTGTTTTTTCTAATGCATCAGGATGAATCGCGTGGAGAATTTGCTGATACTTATGCAGTAAACTCCAGAATATACAATCACCTTCCCGTCATATCCTCAAATACAAGGAGTACAGGAGAAAACTTGCTCACGCAAAACCTGTCAGAAACAGAAAAAGACGTTTTGGGCAGCGACGAAACCTATCTGGATTTCTACCGACAGGCAATTGACAAATACATGAAATGACCACGCCCTTCCAATGGCATGGTACAGCTCGATTGATTCTGTATATCCAACCGCAAAAAAGGGAGGCTTCCGCATGGAAGCCTCCCTTTCCAGTTTTGTTTCAGATGGTATCCACCGGCGGTTTGGAGAACGGGTTCTCCACCGCGGGTTCCGTCAGCAGCAGGCCCAGCTCCTCCGGGCGGACGGCGCCGTTCTGGATCGCGCGGTCCCGCAGGAAGATGTACAGCTCCGCCATCGACGCTTCCACATACGGCTCGACAAACAGCGTGCCAACGCCGAGGCACAGCATGCCGAGGAAATACCAGCCGATGAAGGACAGCTGCAGAATGAAGATGTTCATCTTCTCGCCGTCCGTCATCGCGCGGCTGATTTCCCGCGCACGGTCGCCCGGAAGGTTCGGGTTGTCGGAGAGGATATACGGCACCAGATAATATTGGTACGACTTGTAGATGCCCGGAATGAGGAACAGCAGGCTCCACAGGAAAATATACAGGTCCGTAACAAACATCGCCGCCACGGAGTTCTTGTAGTTCGCGCCAAAGCCGCTGAACAGCGTCTCCATCCGCACATCGCCAAAGTGGTTCTGCACAAAGTACCGCGCACGCCCAATCGACAGAACATTTACAACAAAGATACTCAGCAGCAGGCCGATCAAAGAGAACGGCACGGACCACGCGAGAAACTGCTCCGCCAGCATTTGCAGGTAAGCGCTGTTATAAAGAAAGCCATAATTCATAAACTGCTGGCCTAGGTTGCTGAACGTGGTCCCCATACCCGCGAGGCCCGCCAGCAGGGATGCGACCAAAGCGACCGCAAACGCACGCCAATACCGCCCTCTCAGTGCAATCTTAGCGTTTTCCTTCAAAATACTTCTGCTCCACATCACACATGCTCCCCTTCTCGTTCGTTTCCCGGATTCCTGATCCTGTTATGATTGTATACGCCGCATATGTCGTTTTGATGTCTTTTTCAGCCGCTTTTCTACAAATTAAAGGGAGGTCGGAACAATCGGGGGCTGCGGCGGCTCCTGTGAATCATCGGACGGGCTGCCGGGTTCCGTTTTTTCCAATTGAATCCGGGGCTGTTCCGCGTACGGTTCCGGCTTCTCCAATTGGACGCCCGGCGCTTCCGCTTTTTCCAGATTGACAACCGGCCTCTCCGGAGCGGGGGCAGCCGGAGGCTGTACCGGCGCGCCGTATGGCGGCATGTTTTGATTTACAGGCGGAACATACGGGGAAACCGGCGGCGTATACGGCGCGGTTGGCGGCGCATACGGGTTCGCCGGGGTATACGGCACATAGGTGGTCTGCGGCGGCGTGTAGACCGGCGCGGACTGCGGATTGAAGGGTGAGAACGGCGTAACCGGCGGCACGCCGCCCGCCAGGTTCAACTCCGCGGGATCAATAAAGCCGTTTTGAATGGCGCGGTCGCGCAGGAAAATATACAGCTCCGCGACGCTCGCCTCATAGTACGGATTGACGAACAGGCCGCCCAGGCCGAAGCACAGGGAGCCCAGCAAGTACCAGCCGATAAAGGACAGGTCCAGCGTAAAGATGGCGCCCTTTTCCCCGCTGGTCAGCAGGGAGCTGATCTGCCGCGCGCGGGAACCCGTCAGCGTCGGGTTATCCGCCAGCAGATATTTGACGAAATAGTATTGGTAAACCTTGATCACATACGGAATGACCAGGAACAGGCTCGCAAAGATCAGAAGCGACATCGCATATGCGCCGCCGAGGATGGCAAACAGGCTGAAAATCATGATGGCCATCATGATATACAGCCACATATCCACCAGCAGCGTCGTGGTGCACAGCGCGCCTACCGTGCTGAGGTAACCCGATTTGAACGCGCCGAACAGGTGCTCAAATTTGGTATCCCCAAACCGGTTGTGGATAAAGAACCGGCATTTCCCCATCGCGATGGGGTTGCCGACAAAGAATTGGAAGGCGAGCGCCAACCCAAATACAATCAGCAGGACGACGCCGATCACAGACAGGACCGCCATTCCGCCGTAGCCGAGATCGTCCCAGAAGTTATAGGAAGAAAACGGGCCGTCGCCGTAATAGTCGTACCGCCCGTTAAAATCATGAAAATCGTCGTAGTACCCGTAGTCGTCCCAGTTGTCGTAATAATCATAGTGTTCACTGTAGCCGCTGTACGGGTCGAGCTGGTCTTCAATATTGGAAAATGCGCGCTCCGCACCGCCCATGTTCCAGATGTTCATGCGCCCCAGGCCGGACGTCCCCGCGAGAATACAGGCGATCAGCGCCACCGCAAAGCAGAGCCAGTAACGGCCCTTCAAAGCCGTTTTCGCATTTGATTTTATAATCCTTCTATCCCACATAGGATGTTTCCTCTCTTTCAAGCAAATTTCTGTGACTTTATCCAACAAGTTGATACTCATTATAAACTTTTTTGCGAATATCTGCAAGGGAATTTGCACAAGAACCGTTTCCATTGTATGGGTTTCCATGCAATATTAGAAGGGAGCCCTGGGTGGAATGGATTTTTTATTTCTTCAATCTGCGATATAGTCGTTATATCGAACATAGACAATCGCCTGAAGGGGAAGTAAACTGTTCTTCAGATAACGGATTATTTATGGCAGAAAGGAGAATTCCCATTGGAAGCACCACAGCAGGAAAACATTTGCCAGGACTGCAAATACTACATACAGCATTATACCAAATGCGGGAAGGGCTATATGGAGACGTATTGCGGGCATTGCCGGTATCCCCGCCTGAAAACCCGAAAGCCGGATACAGAGGCCTGCCGGCATTTTCGGAAAAAACAGGGCTGAGTTTTCATGGACCGATAAAAAGCAGGGGTTTCCGTTTACACAGAAACCCCTGCAAAAATAAACCTGTTTTATACGCCGCCTGTCCCTCACTCCGCATATTTCCGCAAACATTGCACTACATACGTTTCCGCCTCGTCCAATGTGCAGTCGGGATGCAGCGCATATGCCCCCTGCTGGAATAAAACTTTACCATCGCTCTCCAGAAAGATTCCATAACGGCCTGTGAATTCATATTCCGCCAGGTCTGACAGGTACAGCTTTTCGCCGTTGACTTGCATCTGGAATTCATCCGTTATCTGATATGGAATCCAGATGCCCTCTGTACCGGTTCTGATTTGGCTGATGATTGACGTATCCCCTTCTAAGTCGTTACGCACAATTGGAAAAGGAACCAACACCTGGACAAGATCGCCTTCTTTTATCTCGCCCGCAAATACCTTTTCTGCTTTGATCGCAGCCAAGGCCATATATTTGCCGTACGTCCCGCCTTCCGTTGTCAGGGAAATATTCTGAACAGAAACCACCTTTCCCCGAAATGCAGGCGCATGATAGCGCTGAAATGCCTCCTGTTCAGTCAACTGCGCCGAGTCAAAAAGTGCGTACGGCGCAGTTCTCCAGTAATCCTTTACATAGCGCGCGGTTATCTTAGATGAAGATTTCTGCAATGGAATGATATTTCTAACAGCCAAATGTGATGATAACCCTATGGAGCCAAGTCCTATAAGAAAATAAATTAAAACAATATGCTTTTTTTTCATTTCTTAGATACCCTGCAAATTATTATATGTGAGTATATAGATAATTCAAAGCGTATTTATCATGGGCAGTTATATACGTTTTTCTATTACTTGCAAATGAGTCAGATACCATTACCGATTGATCTAAGCACTCAGACTCTCCTAACCCTAATGCATGTCCCATTTCATGGGTAAACGTAGATCTCCGTTGTTCAGCTGTATGTTCTTCCCAACCATATGGATTAAAAGTGTTTAACGCTATCTCTACTGTTCTTGAAACAAAGTATCGTCCCCCTTCCCCTAATGAAGTTCCTGCACTAGCCCCAAGATCTTCGTGTGTTACACGGGCTATCATTTTTATATCTGCATCTGGTTCTTCTGTATTCGTTATCATTGCAGTAATTTTAATTTTACGTCCACTTATAGTAACGTCATTCCATTTTTGTAACGCTGCTATAATCTCGTAATCCTTTACTCCAAATTGACCAGCGTATTGTAAAGCTGAAGGGCAAATAGCTACTGTTAAATCTGCAAGCTTATCAACAGACCATATTTTTCCATTAAACTCTAATGCGTATTCAACTTGGTACGTACTCGACCTTTTTGTATTATTGCTTTTATCGTAATCATCATTATAACTGGCAATCAAATTAAAATATGCATTACTCGTTTTTAAACCGACTGTTATATCTATAACAATCTCCAAACTATAATTTGGCTCTAAACTAGTCGTATATACAGCAATTGTATTCCCAAATTTATCAGATGTTACTACCGTATATTCTTGGACCCCCGCTCTTCCGAGATTATCAATTCTACCAAAAAATTGCTTTGTCTCTAATGCATGAAAACTTCTTGTCCCATCTTTAATATCAAAATAGGATGGATATAGGTCTGCATAATCCTTCCAATTCCGTGTTATTGAACCCACATTATTAACATAATTACTTTCTTGCATAGGTGGAATATTTCCTTGGTGTTCATTTAAAACAAATTTTATTGTATGTTTTCCCTCTGACCAATGAAATGGCATTTCCCACTCATAATAATATCCGGGCTCTAATGGATCAAGTTGCATATTCAAATCGGCAGAAATTTTTATATCATTCACATACATGTCTAAATAGATAAAATTAGCAACCGCAGTCCCTATATTCTCAATTTTAAAATATATTTGTGTATCCTTATGCGTTGGGAATGGGTATTTTTCATACGGTGCTGTTATAGAGTAATCGCTAATACATATATCTGGAAGCCCTGCTGAAGATGCTAACGGCATAGGAGAATCATAATCCTCCAAAGGCAATTTTGTATATGTTGCCTCTTCAAAAAAATCTTGACATAAACTGTACATCTCGTCTACGCTTAATTCATCTGCTTCTAAACAAAAGCGCGATAATCCAGAATCATCCTCATTGTCCTCTATTGGTACCTTAGCAATTTTAATACTTTCAACTGTACAATCCGGACTATCTTTAATTGTAAGATTAGAATCCATTTGTAAGACAGTTCCACATTCATTTTTTTCATAAATTAATTCAAATTCATCTCTGTTATCCTCTAAATCTAAACTATGCTGTGCGCTGTCTGGTCTATTGGTATCAATCAGATCATCAGAAGTATCAGCTGCATAGGCAGGAATTGAAATGAACATTACTGCACACGCTAATACAATAGCAGTCCATGTATATTTAAACTTTTTCATATTTTCCTCCTCGTTCGTAAAAATCGTATTGGCTAATTTAAATGAACTTTCCTACCTAAACTGCATTGGAATCACCTCTTACATATTAAAATTCAACATAATTACTTCTGAGCATAGATCTCTAATATTCATCAAAATAATAATACATTATATTTTTTCTCTAGTCAACATAAATCTAAGCTATTTGACTATAATTATTTTAATAAATTAGTTTTATTTATCTAAATTATTGCAGTGTTTTAATAAAGCTATCACAGCAAGCAGAAAACTTTTACTTCCAATATTACCGTTACAACCAAATGCTTAAAACTGCGCTCATACTCTGTGACAATTAAACCTCACCTAAAACACATAAAAAGCCCTTCACCGCATTTGCGGTGAAGGGCTTTCACTCTATCGCTATGTAACTTAGTCGGCGTACTTGTTCTCGCCGTTCCAGGAATACATCTTGCGCAGCTCCTTGCCGACGGCCTCCAGCTCGTGGGAAGCCTCGATGCGGCGGCACGCGTTGAAGTGCGGGCGGCCGTTCTTGTTCTCGGCAATCCAGCGCAGGGCAAAGGTGCCGTCCTGAATCTCGGAGAGGACCTTCTTCATTTCCTTCTTGGTCTCCTCGGTGATCAGGCGCTTGCCGATCTCGTAGTCGCCGTACTCGGCGGTGTCGGAGACGGAATAACGCATCATGGAGAAGCCGCCGCTGTAGATCAGGTCGACGATCAGCTTCATCTCGTGGATGCACTCAAAGTATGCGTTCTCCGGCGCATAGCCCGCTTCGACCAGCGTCTCAAAGCCGGCCTTCATCAGGGCGGTCACGCCGCCGCAGAGGACGCACTGCTCGCCGAACAGGTCGGTTTCGGTCTCAATCTTGAAGGTGGTCTCCATGATGGCTGCGCGCGCGCCGCCCAGTCCCGCGCCGTAGGCCAGCGCGATGTCGAGGCAGTGGCCGGAAGCGTCCTGGTACACCGCGACGAGGCAGGGCGTGCCCTTGCCTTCCTGGAACTCGCTGCGGACGGTGTGGCCCGGCGCCTTCGGGGCGATCATGAACACGTCGATGTTTGCCGGCGGCACGATCTGGCCGAAATGGATGTTGAAGCCGTGCGCGAACGCAAGGGCCTTGCCCTCGGTCAGGTAGGGAGCGATATCCTTCTTGTACATATCCGCCTGGCGCTCGTCGGGAATCAGGATCATGATAATATCGGAAGCCTTGGTCGCCTCCGGAACGGTCATGACGGTCAGGCCGGCTTTTTCCGCTCTGGCGCGGCTCTTGCTGCCCTCATAGAGGCCGACGACGACGTCCACGCCGCTTTCCTTCAGGTTCAGCGCATGTGCGTGGCCCTGGCTGCCGTAACCGATAATCGCAACTTTTTTGCCTTTCAGGACGTTGATGTCACAATCGGCTTCATAATAAATCTTAGGCATGATTACATTTCCTCCTTGCCGGAATCGGCAATAAATTTATTGGGCCGCCCGGCGAACGCCCGGCGGAAGTTTGGTACAGGCCTGGGAACGGCGGGTCCTTCCGCGCGTTTCCCGGGAAATCCCGCGCGCGTCGGTCCGGAGCCCTCCGGCCTGGCAGACTGTCTTGTTAGCTGCCCTTTCTGCGGGCGATGGCGGAGCCCTTCTCAATGGCGAGGGCGCCCGCGCGGACAATTTCTTTGATCCCATAGGGCTTTAACAGGCTGATGAGCGTTTCCGTGCGCTCCGTGCTGTCTGTAAACTGGAGCGTCAGGCAGTCGGTTGCGACGTCCACAATCTGGGCGCGCATCAGCTCCGCGATTTTCATAATTTCCGCGCGCTGCTGGGCGTTGCTGCTGACTTTAATCAGCGAGAGATAGCAGCTGTAGAAGGATTCCGGCTCCAGCACGCGGACCTTAATGACCTGAATTACCTTATTGAGCTGTTTTTCCACCTGCTCGACGATGTGTTCGTCGCCGTTGACGACGATCGTAATGCGGGAGATGGTGGAATCCTCCGTCTCGCCGACGGCGAGACTGTCGATATTGAACCCGCGGCGGGCGAACAGGCCGGAAACCTTGTACAGTACGCCGGGCTGGTTCTCCACCAGAATGGAAATCGTATATTTCATGGCGGTTCCCCCTTATATGGACGGTGTTTCCGGGTCTACGCTGCACACCAGGATAAAGGCTTTTTTGCTGTCCAGCATCTTCCTTGCCAGTTCCACCGCCTGCGCGTTGTTCTCCGCGCGCGCGGCTTCGATGCCGTAGGATTCTGCCAGCCTGACAAAGTCCGGGTTGCCGTTTTCCAGCACGGTGCCGATGTGGCGGCAGCCGTACAAACGGTCCTGAAACTCGCGGACCATGCCCAGGCGGTTGTTTTCCATGATGACGATCTTCACCGGCACGTCGTTCTGGATCAGCGTGCCCAGCTCGCACATGCACATCTGGAAGGAGCCGTCGCCGCAGACCGCGACGACCTGCCGCTTGGGCTTGGCGATCTTCGCGCCGATGGCCGCAGGGACGGAATATCCCATGGTCCCCAGACCGCCGGAGGTGAGGAAGCGCCCCTCCTTGACGTTGAAATTGCGCGCCGCCCAGATCTGGTTTTCACCGACGTCGGCAACCAGAATCGCGTCCTCCTGCATCATTTTGGAGAGGTCGCGGATAAAGACGCGCGGTTCCACAAAGTCCTCGCGCGCTTCGCCGCGGGGCGGGTATTTCTCTTTGAGGGAAAACACATGCTCCACCCATTCCTGGGGAACGGTGTTTTCCACCTTTTCCGCCAGCGCGCCGAGCACCAGGCGGATGTCGCCCACGATCGGAATGTGGGCTGTCATATTCTTGCCGATTTCGGCGGGGTCGATGTCAATATGGATGATCCGGGCCTTTTCCGCCAGGCTCTCCGGGGCCGCGACCGCACGGTCGCCCACGCGCGCGCCGCAGAGAATCACGAGGTCGGCCTCGCTCATCGCCTTGTTGGCGCTGGACCGCCCATGGGAACCGATCATCCCCAGATAGTACGGGCTGTCCATCGGCATCACGCCGATGCCCATCATCGTGGCCGCCACGGGAATGCCGCTGTTTTTGGCAAACGCGACCATCTGGTCGCGCGCGCCTGCCAGCACCACGCCGCCGCCGCAGCAGATAATGGGACGTTCCGCGTCCTTGATCGCCTGCAGGGCTTTTTTGACCTGGATCGGGTGTCCCTGCGTGCGGGGCTTGTATCCGATAATATCCGCCTTCGCGGGATAGTTAAACGCTTCGATTTCCTGCAGCTGGATATCCGTGGGGACGTCGATCAGCACCGGGCCGGGACGGCCTGTGGTGGCGATGTGAAACGCCTCCTTGAATATGCGGGGCAGTTCCGCTGCATTGTTGACCAGATAGGAATGCTTGACAAACGGCTGGCACGCGCCGGTGATGTCCGCCTCCTGAAAGACGTCGCGGCCCAGCAGCCAGGAATTGACCTGCCCGGTGATAGCGATCAGCGGGATGGAATCCATGTACGCCGTCGCGATGCCGGTGATCAGATTGGTTGCGCCGGGGCCGGAAGTCGCCACGCAGACGCCCGGTTTTGTGCTTGAGCGGGCATAGCCGCTGGCGATATGGGCCGCGTTCTGCTCCTGACGGACCAGAACATGCTTGATCTTTGTCCGCGTGATGCAGTCGTAAAACGGGCAAATTGCGGCGCCCGGATAACCGAATATGTAGGAAACGCCCTCATTTTCCAGGCATTTCACCATGATTTCCGCTCCGCTGATCATAGACCCACTCCTTTATCTCTCAAACCGATGACAGCCGCACAGCGCACTGTCAAAATTCGTATGTTTCGGTCGCTTTCGTTATTTAAAATATTATAGTATTTATCCCACGGCCCGTCAAGACCTTCAAAGGGACGCAAACTCGCTTTTCCGCAGCGGAACCGGCTGGAAATTTGATGCAGGACGGCGGGAAACCGCCTGCATCCCGCCGGGGCGGAGCGCCTTTTCTGTCGGAACCGCACAACAGACCTCCGCCGGGATGTGAATTTCATTAGTTAATACGCTAAATTGTCACAGAATGAAAATCTATGCAATTATTTTGTATTTTTATCCTTTTTACTGGATGTTTCATGGACGAACCTGCTGTATCCGTATGGCGCCGGATTCCGGTTTATGATAAAATGGATACGATTTTTTCCTAAGAAAGCCGCGTCAGCGATCCTTCTGAAAATCGACGACGCGGTCCCCCTGATAGTACAGCATGCCCTGCTCCCCGGCTTGCAGCCCCGCGTAGAAGCCGGGGCCGGCGGCGAATGTCTCTGCCTTTCCGTCTATGGAAAAGGTAATCAGAAAATCGTTTTGGGTCTCCATAACGGCTCTTCTCATGGAATAAGCCTCATAGCGGACCTCTTCTTTGTGGAGAACCGTCGCATGTTTGCATTTGGGGCACTGTTTCCGTTCCCTCACGGTCAGAATCCAGTATAAAATCCCGCAGACAACGGACGCACCCCAGAGGACCAAAAATAAAATTGCGACTGTCTGCATGTTCATCCCCTCCAAAACAGATGCGTTAAACGACCGGCGGCAAGTTTTTATAACGCAATTGACCCGGGGGTATTTCTTCTGTTTTCCATATCCGGCTCCCTCCTCTTGATTGCACAATATAAAAGATCAGAATTCTAAATTTACAATGATATAATAACACTTGATTGCCGCCAACAGCAAACCTGTGTTGAAAATTTCACCTGATTTCATTTTGATTGGAAAGGACCCTCGCCATGACTGAAACACCCCTCTATACCGCCCTTTTAACCCACCAGTCCCTCCGCCGCGCGTCATTTCACACGCCGGGGCACAAGAGCAATCCCTCCGCATTGCCGCCAAACCTTTTGTCCCTCGACTACACGGAACTGCCGGATACGGACAGCCTGTTTGAAGCGGAAGGCCCGATTTTACAGGCGGAGGAAGCCGCCGCCGCGCTGTTTGGAACCAAACGCACGCTGTTCTCCGCCGGAGGCTGCACGCTCTGCATCCAGGCGATGCTCCGGCTGGCCGCGCCCTGCGGCGGACGCGTCCTATGCAGCCGCGTGCTGCACCGCTCGGCGGTCAACACAATGGCCCTGCTGGGATTGACGCCCGTCTGGGCCATGCCGGAGGACCTCTGTGCCGCGGTGGAACAGCATCCCGACGTCAAAGCCGTCTACATCACCAGCCCCAACTACTACGGCGAGCTGGCGGACGTCCCCGCCCTTGCGGCGGCCTGCAAAAACCACGGCATCCCCCTGCTGATGGACAACGCCCACGGGGCACACCTGTTTTTCACCGATCCGATCCTGCACCCCATCGCGCTTGGTGCGTCGATGACAGCCTGCTCCGCGCATAAGACGCTGAACGTGCTGACCGGCGGGGCCTGGCTGCATATTGCGGACGAGCGGTTTGCAGACGAAGCGAAGGGCGCTATGAGCCTGTTCGGCTCCACCAGCCCGTCGTACCCCATTATGGCCTCGCTCGACCTCTGCCGCGCATGGCTGGAGGAACACGGAAAAGCGGCCTTTGCCCAGCTGCAAACGCGCGTATGCAACCTGAAAGCGGCTTTGCAGTCCATGGGCCTGCATGTGCTGGGGATGGGCCCGGACGACTCTCCCCTGCGGTGGGACCCCACGCGCATCACGGTGGGCACCGCCTCCATCGGCCTGACGGGGACAGAGGCGGCGGAACATCTGCGCCGGGCAGGCTGCGAGCCGGAATACGCGGACAGCCGGTGCGTGGTCTGCATTGTGACGCCGTTCAATATGGAGGGGGATTTCGCGCGTCTGGAAGCGGGCTTCCGTGGATTGCTCCGGCATGCGGGCGCGCCCCTTTCCGCCGGAAACACGATCGCGCAGCTGCCACCCCTTCCGCCAGTGCGCGCTTCCCTGCGGGAGGCGGTCCTGGCGAAGGCGGAGTCCGTGCCGCTGGCCTCAAGCGCCGGCCGCATCGCGGCGGAACCCGCCTGCCCCTGCCCGCCCGGCGTGCCGGTCGTGATGCCCGGGGAAGAAATTACCAGGGAGGCCGTGGAGTTTTTGCGTTCCTATGGCTTTTCCTCTATAAAAGTGCTAAAATAAAAACGATCCGGATGGCCGGATCGGATTACATAGAGAATGGGAGGCAATCATTATGAAGCTGGTTCTTGCCATTGTGAATAAAGACGACAGCAGCATGGTTTCCGCTGCGCTGACCCAGGAGGGGTTCCCGGTTACAAAGCTTGCCACCACAGGCGGTTTTCTGATGGCGGGCAACACCACGTTTATCTCCGGTGTGGAGGACGACAAGGTCGACCAGGTCATCCGCATCATCGAGCAGCAGAGCAGCCGGCGCACACAGCTTGTGCCGAGCACCTCCACCATGGACATGGGGATGTATACTTCCATGCCGGTAGAAGTCACTGTGGGCGGCGCGACCATCTTTGTGCTGGACGTCGACCGTTTTGAAAAGGTATGAATTTCGAAGGAATTTTCTGCGGCGAGGGCGTCAAGCAGAGCCTGTCCCTCGCCTTTTCTGAAAACCGGCTGCCGCACGCGATCCTGATCGAGGGACCGGCGGGCAGCGGCAAAGAAACGCTGGCCCGTTGGATCGCAAAAGCGGCGGTCTGTACCGGGGAAGGAGAGCGCCCCTGCGGGCATTGCCCCGGGTGCATCAAGGCTGCGGCGGGTTCCCATCCGGACATCACCATCGCGGGGGGCGGAACGGCTGCCCGGTCGTTCCACGTGGACGCGGTCCGCACCATCCGTTCGGACGCGTACATCAAGCCGAACGAAGCGCCGCGCCGCGTGTTCCTGCTGGAAAACGCGGAAACGATGTCCGAACAGGCGCAGAACGCGTTGTTGAAGGTCTTTGAGGAACCGCCGGACCATGTATTGTTTCTTTTGACAGTCACATCCGCATCGGCGATGCTTCCCACCGTGCGGTCCCGCGCACAGCTGTTTACCCTGGAAGGGGAAACAGCCGCCGCGCCGGAGGACGCCGCGCTGTGCGCGTCTATTTGCGCCGCGATCCCCGCGGCGGCGGAAGCTGCGCTTCTGGAGCTGACCGCGCCGCTCATCCGGGACAAGGACCGCCTGCGCCGCATTTTCAAGCAGCTTTACCTGCTGTTTCGGGACGCCTGCGTCCTGCGGGCGGGCGGGGATTCCTGCCTTTCCGGCCAGCGGGAAGCGGCGGACACGCTCGCGCACGCGCTGACGCGGGACAGGCTCCTTGCCCTTTTGGAACAGGTAAAAAAGGCGCAGCGGGCACAGGAGCAAAACGCCAACGCGGCGCTTTTGGTCACCGCTTTCTGCGCGCGGCTCTGCACCGCGGCGCACGGGCGTAAAAAATAGGTAAAATGGGTATCCTAACCATAGAAAAACATCGTACGGGAGGTTTGTATGGCCGAGGTTATAGGCGTTCGTTTTAAAAACATGGGCAAGGTGTATTACTTTGACCCGGACGGCAACGAATTAAAACTGGGCGACAACGTGATCGTGGAAACCGCGCGCGGCGTGGAATGCGGCGAAGTCGCCATGGAGAAAAAAGAGATCACCGAAGAGGAAATCGTACAGCCGCTGAAAAAGCTGATTCGCGTGGCGACGAAAGACGACCTGAAGCGCGTGGCGGAGAATTCGATCAAAGAAAAGACCGCGTTCGGCATCTGCCTGAAAAAGATCGCGGCGCATAAGCTGGATATGAAGCTGGTCGACGTGGAATACACCTTTGACAACAGCAAGATTTTATTTTACTTTACGGCGGACGGGCGCGTGGATTTTCGCGAACTGGTCAAGGACCTGGCGTCCGTGTTCCGCACCCGCATCGAACTGCGCCAGATCGGCGTGCGCGACGAGGCAAAGATGCTGGGCGGGCTGGGCATCTGCGGGCGGCCGTTCTGCTGCGCCACCTTTTTAAGCGGGTTCCAGCCGGTTTCCATCAAGATGGCCAAGGAACAGGGCCTGTCCCTGAACCCGGTCAAAATCTCCGGCACCTGCGGCAGGCTGATGTGCTGCCTGAAATACGAGCAGGAGGCCTATTCCGACCTGCTGCGCCGCACGCCCTCGGTCAATTCCGTGGTGATTACGCCGTCCGGCAAGGGCGTCGTGGTGGACCAGAATATCCTGACCGGCAAGCTGCAGGTGCGGCTGGATTCCGCGCCGGAAGCCGCGCCGCAGACCTTTACCGTTAAGCAGGTCAAGCTGGTGCGCGGCGCACGCGGCGGCGGCGAGAAACCAGCGGAAAAAGCCGCTGACAAAACAGAGCCCGAACAGCCGATGGAATCGGAAAAGAAGTAAGGTTGAATCGCTGGAATTTTTTATGAAACACACAATAAACTGTTGCTTTTTTGTCAATCTGTGTTAAAATAAGCTTGTAAAAATTATTGGAGGTGTTTCCTTTGGCATACGTAATTAGCGATGAATGTATTTCCTGCGGCGCTTGCGCAGGTGGCTGCCCGGTTGGCGCAATTTCCGAAGGTGACGGCAAGTACGTTATCGATCCCGAGACCTGCACAGAGTGCGGTGCTTGCGCAGAGGTTTGCCCGGTTGGCGCTCCTGCTCAGGAATAATTTCATCTATGCAAGCTAAAAGGCGAAGCGCCAAGCGCTTCGCCTTTTTTGCACCTCCAGACCTGCGCGCACAGCACGTTATACAGCATCATAAAAGAATCACATTTACACAGTGGCTGAACAAGACGTACAACGTCTGACGCGCCTGCGGCGGCATTCTCAGTAAGAAAAGAGAGTCACAAAGAGCATAAAGATTTCACCCAACAACGTTCAAATATAGAATGATGGAAAACCAGCTAAGGATTTCACCAAATCCAAAAGAGAAAACAAAAACCAAAGCTCTGCCGTCAATGAAAACCACGCCGCCCGCCCTGAGCAACTTAGGTGTATGGGGATACCGGGGGTGAAGGGGGGCGCGAGTCGTACCCAGCCGGAGCCCAGCTCTCACGCCCCCCTTCGCGTGCTTTTGCTTACTTTTGTGGCAAGACGGACACGCTGTGTCTGACGCGCCTCCGGCGATGGTCGTTTGGAGCATCGAGCGAGGCTTTAGCCTCTAGCGAGCGTCCCCACCGGAGGTGCCGCCCGGCATGAGGGCAAACCAGCGGGTTTCTCCCGCTTTATCAAAAGCGAATAAGCGGTAAAGATTGCATGTGCAATCAGTTTGTTTGATTTATATTAAAGTGTGTGAAGTCCTATAAAGACATTTAGACTTTTGATATAATATTGTTAATGCAACAATATAAGAATAAGATGATATTGAAATAAAATAGAAATTTTATGAAATGTTGTCTGTGCAACAAAAGCTCTTTTGTTTTCTAAAAGCAAGGAACCCATTGCTTTACAATAAATAAAATTTGCTTTTGCTCTTTAAAAGCAAAAAATCACATTGCTTCCGCAATGTAAAAATTGTTTAAATAAAATTTGTTTTACTTTCTTAAAGTAAAAAGTCTTTGCTGTCGCTTTTCAAAGCGACGTATAATTCCCGGCGAAAGCCGGGGAACCAAAGAAAAGCCCCATAGGCAGCTTCCTGCCTCGTAAAGGACCCTATCACTCGTTCCCACTCGCTCTTCTCAGGAAGAGAGTTCCGTTCTCTGCGGAGAACGGCAAAGGGCCCTGCCCTTTGATCCCGCCGCTTTTCAGAAAAGCGGAAAAACGCGTTTCAGCCATTACCCTGCAAGGTGAAAAAAACCGGGAGCTTGTCCCGCCACAGCGTTTTATTAAGGATATAAAGACACCTTGTAGGGTGGATTATAAAAGATCATCTTTTATAGAAACCTACTGGGAAAATCGCCGGAGGCGCGAAAGACGTTACACGTCCGGGCCGTCCCGACCGGAGGTCCCGCAGGTCTGGAGGTTACCATATTGCTTCCCAACGAACATTTTGAACCCCTCTCCGGGGGAATCTCCCTGCTTGTCTCCCCCGTTCATCGGTTTAATACCGACACCGTGCTTCTCGCGTGGTTTGCCGCGCCGCGTAAAAATGAGGCCTGCGCCGATTTTGGAACCGGCTGCGGGGCCATTCCGCTGATCTGGTGCGCCAAAGCCCGGGCCGGCGAAGGCTCCATGCCCGCGAAAGTATACGCTGTCGAAATCCAGGACGACGCCTGTTCCATGGCGGAGCGATCCGTTCTGGAAAACGGTTTGGACGAAACCATTTCCATCGTACGCGGGGACCTGACGCAGCTCCCCTATCTGCATGCGCCGCGCGGCCTGGACCTGGTCTGCTGCAACCCGCCGTATAAGCCGGAGGGGACCGGCATCCGGAACCCGCACGAGGGATTGTCCATCGCGCGGCACGAGGTGGCGTGCGGGTTCGCGGACATCGCCAGAGCGGCGGCGTATCAGCTGCGGTTCGGCGGGCGGTTCTGCTGCTGCCTGCGGCCGGAACGCCTCTGCGGCGTCATGGAGGACCTGCGGAACGCCGGACTGGAGCCAAAACGCCTGCGCTTTGTACAGCAGCGGCCGGACAAGCCGCCGTTCCTGTTTCTTCTTCAGGCGGCGCGCGGAGGCAAACCGGGGCTTCGCGTGGAACCCGTTCTGTTCGTTGAGGACGCATCCGGCGATTTTTCTCCGGAAATGATTCAAATTTACGGCGCATACAAGGAGGGCCATTTATGACCGGCACATTGTACATTGTGGGCACGCCCATCGGCAATCTATCGGACTTTTCCCCGCGCGCGGCGGAAACGCTTTCGTCCGTCGATTTCATCGCGGCGGAGGATACCCGCGTCACACTCAAGCTGCTGAATCATTTCGGCATCAAAAAGCCGCTGGTCAGTTACTTTGAGCACAATAAACGCGAGCGCGGCGATCTGATCTGCGCCCGGCTGGAAGCGGGGGAATCCTGCGCGCTGGTTTCCGACGCGGGAATGCCCGCCATCTCCGACCCGGGCGAGCTGCTGGTGGCCCAGTGCGCCGAGCGGGGCATCCCGGTGCTGGCGGTGCCGGGACCCAGCGCCGTTGTCTCCGCGCTGGCGATCTCCGGCCTGCCGACGGGCCGTTTCACCTTTGAAGGCTTTCTGAGCGTCAACAAAAAGAGCCGCCGGGACCATCTGGACGACGTAAAAAATGAACGGCGCACCATGGTCTTTTACGAGGCGCCGCACAAGTTGTACGCCACCCTGCGCGACATGCTGGCCGCGTGGGGCGACCGCCGCATCGCGATCGTGCGGGAGCTGACCAAAATCCATGAGGAGGTCGTGCGGACCACCCTCAGCGAGGCTGTCAGGCGCTGCAAGGAGGAACCCTTCAAGGGAGAGATCGTGCTGGTGATCGAGGGCGCGCCTAAACCGGAAGCCGATGGCTACACGCTGGAAGAGGCCGTCGCGCTGGCAAAGGAGCTGATTACGGAGGGCGCCGCGCCGTCCGAAGCCGCCAAACGCGCCGCACAGGAGAGCGGGCTGGCCAAACGCGACATTTACCGGGAGGTGCTGACCCATTCAGATACAGATTGATCCCGTCCTGACGAATAAAAAGGACTATCTGCCCCTCTTGCTGCTTGCGGACCCGTGTGAAGCGATGATCGACCGCTATCTGGAATCGGGCAGCATGTACCTGCTGCGGGAAGACGGCGTCCCCGCCTGCGTCACGGTTCTTGCGGACCTGGGCGGCGGCTCTTGCGAATTAAAAAATCTGGCGACGGAGGAGGCTCTGCAGAATCGAGGATACGCCGGACGGATGCTGCGGTTCCTGATGGAAACCTGCGCGCGCACCTATCAGCGCATGTACGTCGGCACCTCCGGACAGATGGTTCCCTACTATGAACGGTTCGGCTTTTCCTACTCCCACACGGAGCGGGAATTTTTCACCAGAAACTATCCGGAACCCATTTGGGAAAACGGTTTCCAATGCGTGGATATGCTCTATCTCAAACGGGACCTGTAACCCAGATTTTCACAATTTTTCACAAAATGTTCTTTGTTTCTCCGTTGATTATAATTTCTTTGGCATGTATAATAGTTGGTAGGAGCTGGAAAACTAGTATTGCTCCGGCAGGCGGACAAACCGCCGAATGATCCCGGAATCAAGCGACGGAATGCACGCTTGAAATGATACATGCAGGAGGAAAAAAGCTATGGAATTAAAAGGCAGCAGAACAGAAGCGAACTTAATGGCCGCATTCGCGGGTGAGTCCCAGGCACGCAACAAGTACACCTTCTACGCATCCAAGGCGAAGAAGGAAGGCTACGAGCAGATCGCAGCCATCTTTGAGGAAACCGCGCGCAACGAGAAAGAGCACGCGGAACTGTGGTTCAAGGCGCTGCACGACGGCGGCATCGGCACCACGCTGGACAACCTGAAAGACGCCGCCGCGGGCGAAAATTATGAGTGGACCGAGATGTACAGGGAATTTGCAGACGTCGCGGAAGAAGAGGGCTTTACCGCGCTCGCCGCACAGATGCGCCTGATCGCTTCCATTGAGAAAACCCATGAGGAGCGTTACCGCAAGCTGGCACAGAACATCGAAGAGGACATCGTCTTCAAGGCGGGCGAGGAAACCGTATGGGTATGCCGCAACTGCGGATACATCCACATCGGCAAAGCCGCCCCGGCGATCTGCCCGGCGTGCAAACATCCGCAGGCCTATTTTGAGCGCCGTGCGGTAAACTATTAATTTTCTGCTGAACATCAAAAGGACCGTCCATGCGCTGCACGGACGGTCCTTTTTTGTGTTCTATTCTGATATAACGGCCCCGCCCGCTGTACACATACCGCTTTTTTCGGCCGGGCGCTCAACCGGTATGCGGGAGAACCAGCGGGCGACGCTCTCATATATCCCGCTGCCGGGATACGGTTTCATTGTAGCACGCGGCTTTTTTACAGACAACCTGTGACAGCTTTTGTGACACAAAAAATAGAAAACACGCCGGTCGCCGCATTTCCTTCCCCGCTTACCCTTTCGAGGAAAGATATATCCATGCAGCGTCCCGGCGTGTTTAAGGTATATGAACTCCCTTATGCTTCTTTCTCTGCGTCCGCCATCGCAAAAAGCGATCTCGCGCAGTTCGAGCACACAAAGTGTTTTTGATAGTGCAGAAGATCTTCGCTGTCCCCACAGAACATACAAGTTTTTCCCTGTTTGCGCAGCAGGATTCCATCCTCCCGCATCACAATTTCCAGCTTGTCTCCGGTCTGCCAGCGGAAGCTCTCTCGCACCTCTGCAGGAAGTGCGATGCGTCCCAGCTCGTCCAATTTGCGAACCTGTTTCATTTGCATCATATACTGCCCCCTCTTTCCTTTTTGTCTTACTCATAATAACATAATATGTAAAAATTGTCAATTCATAAATCACATATTATTAGGCTTCGTGAGATTGAATTTTTGGCAATATGCAGTAATCTCGTTCAATCATTCACATATTTTCCTATAAGTCAATTTACTTAAGACAAAATTCACGTATTTTCTCATAAATTTTATTTACATTTGTGATCCCTCCCCTTAAAAAATACCATTTTGCCTCTAAATAGAAGATGATTTTAATTGAATTATCTGGAAATAATGGAATTAAAATGTGATTTTTATTCACGCGACAAATAATCGTTCTTTATTTTTGCTCTCTAATCCTTTTCTTTTCCACAGAAACGGTCGATCGTACGCTATTTAGCCTGAAAGCAGTCCAAAACCCTGTATTTTTTATCCATTTCTTCCGTCAATTTTGTTCACGCGCATAATACGCTTTCATTATACACAGAATCTGCGTATAACGCAATCCCACATTTTAATCTACCCTATTATAACCTTGGTGATAATATGCGCTTGAGACTGCGAGAGCTCCGTGAAGATAACGATAAAAAGCAGCAGGAACTGGCTGAATACCTCGGCTGTTGCCAGCAGACATATTCCCGTTATGAAAACGGTAAAGCTCAACCCTCTCTGGAGGTAATGGAAGCGCTTTCCGTATTTTATCGCGTCAGTGTGGATTACCTGATGGGCCTGACGGATGATTCCAGACCCTATGAGCGCAGCCGCAAAATAGAATTGTAATCCCCCGCCCTGCCTGAAACAGCGCGGGCCTACGGTTTCGACCATATGAAAAAAGATGACATGTGCCGGGCACATGTCATCTTTTTCTGTTATGCGTCCACTGCTCACAACCTGGGGAAGACAAAGAACTTTGTCAGCGCGAGCAGTTCCCTCCCGTAACTGGCAGATAAAATATACCAGGGGGTCTCCGCGGGCACGGCGCTGGCAGACAGCCCCTGTCTCCGCGCAATCTGCACCGCGCGATACTCATGATATTGCTCCGTCACGATTATCAGCTCACGGTCCAGTCCGTTCTTTTCGATGATCGCGCGCGTAAAGGCAATATTCTGTTTGGTATCGGCACTGTCGCCCTCCACGTAGACGCGGTGTTCTTCAATCCCCCGGTAGACCAGCCCGCGTTTGATTGCTTCCCCCTCGGAGAGCTGCAAATCGTCGTCGAAGCCGCCGCTGGCCACGGCCTTCAGCTCCGGATGCGCCCGCAGGTAATCCGCCGCGCGGTCAATGCGCGCGTTCAGTGCGGCGCTGCCGATTTTGCAGCCCAGCACGACCACCGTGCCGTTCGGTTCCTCCGGCGGCGCGGGCTGAGGCGCCGCCATGCAGGCAGTCAGGAACGCAAACCAGACCATACAGAGCGTGAAGCAAGTCCACAGGAACCGGCGCAGGAGGCGGAACCCCCGCGCATGCACCGCTTGTTCCATCCAGTTTCGAACAGGGACATACCAAAGCGCCCCCGCCATCAGCAATAAACTGAAGCAGATGCCCATTCCATTGCCGATGTGAAACACACCCCAGAAAATGGGGATGCAAAACCAGACCAGGAGGCCCGCTCCCAGCAGGAACAGAAGCACCTGCCCGATCATCTTTCGCGTTTTTTTCTCCATTCCGACCTTTTTCTCCTTTTCCATGCGGTTATCTGGAAGACGGGTCCGGGAATACCTGCCCGTCTATCGTGGTATAACCCTGTACCGAATCCGCATTTCTTTCTTTAATCTCCACCTTTTCCGATGAAACGCTGTTTATATCCGTTCCATCATAGGCGTTCGACATAAAGGAAACGCCCATCGGCTCCCGGGGATGTTCGGGGTCGTTCAAGTCCATCCGCCAGGTGATGGTCTTATACGCGTTTGTATAGTACAGGCTGCCGTCCGCCTCGCAGAGACGGAAAATCGCCTCCGATGCCTGGAACAACGTTTCTTTGTTTGTCAATGCCTTGCCGTTCCATTCCGCGCGGTAAAGCGCGCCGGATTCTTCCTGCCAGTAAACGGCGCCGTTCACCGCCAGCATGCTGGTGATCCGCGCGGAAACAATCCGGGCGGTTTTCCCATTCTCCCACCGGTTGAGTCCATCCTCATTGGTAAAGTACAGCGCGTCCCCATCCCAATGGAAAAAGCAGCTGTCGTCCATCGGGCGGTTAAATGCGCAGACCAGCGCAATGCTTTTGTCCGCATTGAGCTGGTACACGTTGATCTGCCAGGGAAGCCTTTCCTCTTTGGCAAACACGTACAGCGCGCCGTTGTTCCATTGCAAATCCAACAGGGAGCCGATGCTCCATTCCAGAATGGCCTCTTCGGGAACAACATTCATCATCAAGCTGGTTTCAACCATTCCGGTTTCCATCCGGTACACCGTATTGCCGCGCGAATAGTAGAGATATTCCGGCGTGACCACCAGATTTTCATGCGGTTCCATCCCCACCGAGACGGGGATCCGGTTCTCGCCAAGACTGTCCATGCGGTAAATCCCGCCGTCCGTCTGGCTGATAAAGTACAGATGACCGTCCAGGGCATTCAGCGAACTGCATGGGTTCTGCGTCAGCACCGTCTGTGTACCGTCCTCCGGATCATACAGGCAAATGCTGTTGTTGCCTCTGTGGTCGATAAAATAGAGGCGTCCGTCCTCCGCCGCCACGATTCCGCCGTTCGCCAGATTGCCCGGAGTGTTGCCCGCCCGCGTACCGTTTTCCGACGGCGTGGCCGGCGCGACATACGCGCCGGAATTGTCGGGAAGCTCCTCATAAATAAACTCCGCCAGCTTTTTTCCACAGTCTTTCAGGCTGACGTCCTCTTTTTCCTGCGAGTCCGGCACCCGAAGCATCTGTATCGGACTGTTCAGAAAGACGGGCAGTCCCAGCAGCAGATCCGTCGTCTGCGAAACGGAAAAATTGGTCTTTGCCACGGAAAGGACGGTATTCGCCAGCGCCGCCAGGTCCTGATCCTTCACCTGCTCCGCAAACGCCTGAAAGAGTTTTTCCCGCCGCAGCATCTGATCATGGTCGTCGCCCTGCCGGATACGGAGATAATAAAGCGCCTGCGCGCCGCTGAGCTCATAGGTTCCGGCATCAAGCCCGGGCAGGCCGATCTCCATCATGCTGCTCAAGGCAAAATACATGGCCTCTTCCGAAGAGAGCTCCAGTGTCACGCCGCCCATCGCGTCGATCACGGTTGGCAAATCCGCCATATCTATCTGGAGATACCCGTCCACGCCGACGCCGGCGGCGGCTTCCACCGCCGTAACCGCCTCGCCCGGGGAAAGATTTTTTCTGGACAGTCTGTTCAGGCTGCGCGTTCCGCCTTCCGGCAATTCCACGTTCAGGTCGCCGCGGAAGCTGCTGCACTTCAAAACCTCGCGCCGCCGGTCCAGAGAAACCAGCATTACATTGTCGTCATACCCGTTTTCGCTGTCCGTGCCCAGCACCAGCAGGTTGGTCACCTGGCTGTCGCGGTAGACGCCGTCTGTTATCGTAACGCCCTCGTCTCCGGGAGCGGACAGACCGGAGGTCGTGCCTTCCTGATTCAGGACGCGCTGCATCGTAGGCAGCCCAAGACCGAACAGCAGGATCAGGCAGGCGGCGACGGCCACCGGGGCCATCCAGCGCGGGCGCGCGGGGTTCGGGTGGACGCGGTAATCCTCCAGGTTCTGCACCAGGCGCTGTTTAAAGGCCTTATCGGCATACAGCTTGCGGTAGCCGGATTGATATTCCCGTTTCATTCGATCTCCTCCTTCAGGGCCTGTGCCAATATCCCCCGTGCGCGGCTCAGGCGCGACGAGATGGTGTTGGGCCGGCTATGTAAAATCTCTGCGATCTCCTTTGTGGAGTAACCTTCAAAATAGTACAGGTGAACGACGGTGCGGTACTTGGCCGGCAGCGCCGATACCGCATGAAGCACCTCATTTTCCACCGGGTCCAGCGCGGGGATACTCTCGTCCAGCTCAGTCCGTTTGCGGTTCCACGCACAGGCAAGGCGGTTGCGGCAGTGGTTGATCGCCACGCGGAGCAGCCAGGCCTTTTCGTGCTCTTCACTGGTGAACGCCGGCGCTTTCTCGATGTATTTCAGCAGGACCTCCTGCACGGCGTCCTCGGCCTCCGCGCGGTTGTTCAGCTGTGAGAACGTCACGCGCAGCAGCATGGTGGCGTATTCCTCCACGACGCGCTCAATTTCCAGGTTTGTTCGCAATCCCCCTCACCTCCCCTCTTTTTATAACACAAAGCAAACGGGGGTTTGCTTGCATGGCAGTTCTATTATAACGCAAAAAAGCCCCCAGAGGGGGCTTGGAAATGATTGGTTTACAAAGAACTAACGTCTATGAATTCCTGTGTGCATTTATCCACCGCAGTATATCATCATATTTCATTTTTCCATTCGCTACAGCCAATCCCAAATCAATCAATTCCTGTTGCGTATATTGAATACACACATGATTTAATTTTAAAGTCATAAGCATGGTCAACATGCCGATCCGCTTATTTCCATCCAAGAACGGGTGGTTCATCGTGAGAGCAAACGCCAGCCTTGCAGCCCGTTCGACAGGCGTTGGATAAACATCCTCTTCTCCAAAAGACTGCATAGAACTGTAAACCGCAGATTCCAACATTCCTATATCACGGACACCCGATAAACCGCCTGTCTTCCGTATAAGCCTTTCCTGCAGATTTATAATTTCTGCAACTGTTAAATTGATCATTTAGCTAACTCCTGAAAGGCTTCCAGATTCTCTTCTATCAACTCATCTGCCATTTTTTCAATCGTTTCTTTTCTGTATTGCTGAAAGCGGTCATACTCTGAAAATTCAACCACAGCATATTTCGGCTTATTATTTTTTAGAATAATGACCGCACCCTGTTCATCCACAAGCCGGACAACCTTTGAAAAGTTTTGGTTCGCATCAGTCATTGGAACTAAAGCATTTGTGTTGATCATCACATTTATCACCTCATATTTATTATACACACTTCTAGGATAAATACAACCTATACAATAAAATCTTATGATACCAACTGATACGTCTTTACTTAACTTTCACGAGGAAAAATTTTTTCGTCTATTTAACGAAACTCGTCCCGCACCAGCTCGTCCAGCGTCAGGTCGTAGCGCTGGCACAGCCGGAGCAAACAGCTGATTGGCGGAACGGTATATCCTTTTTCATAGCAGTCATAAACCGACCGGTGGATTTTGAGATAGTCCGCCAGCTCTTGACGGGTAGCGCCTGCGCGGCGGCGGAGGATGCGAAGATTATCGGCAAGGGGGGTGATTTGCATTTTCATTCACTTCCTGAACTTTTTCTTTATTGTAACACTATCCCTCAAAAGTTGCAAGACAAACGTAATACATATTTCCTTACCGTCTTGTCGCATACTATATATGTAATACAAATGTAGCACTTAAGAAGAAGGCGATTAGTATGAAAAAGTTCAAGATCCCTCGCATTCCGCCGACTACAAGCAAAAGCGTTCGTTTTCCAAATGATATGATTGAGGAAGTTGAAAAGGCCATTGTGGGAAAAGAATGTAATTTTTCTGCTTTTGTAATTGAAGCGGTAAGAATCGCTTTGGAAAACTTGAAGGAAGCCGAAATGGAAGAAAAAGAGCATACAGAATGAAACAGGATGCACCAAGTCGTACGGTACATCCTGTTTTCTGTTTTTATCAATGAAATTACATGAAGTGTACTATACAGTTAACGGCTAAAATGCGTTTTTCCGCTTTTCTGAAAAGCGGCGGTTTCCAAAGGCCGAGCCTTTGGTCGTTCTCCGCAGAGAACGAAACTCTCTTCCTGAGAAGAGCGAGTGGGAACGAGTGATAGAGTTGTTTATGAGGCAGGGCGCTGCCTCTGGGGCTTTTCTTTGGTTCCACGGCTTTCGCCGGGGGTTCGTCGCTTTGAAAAGCGAGAGGAAATTTTATTATCATTTGTAAATTGATTGCGCGCGTAATTTTACTCCTTACTCGCTTTTGCAAAAGCGGGAGAAAACCGCTGGTTTGCCCTCATGCCGGGCGGCACTTACTTTTCGTCTTGCCACAAAAGTAAGCAAAAGCACGCGAAGGGGGGCGCGAGAGCTGGGCTCCGGGAGGGTTCGACTCACGCCCCCCTTCACTCCCGGTATCCCCATATACCTAAGAGTCTCAGGGAAGGCGACGTGGTCTTCATTGCCGGCGGAGCTTTGGTTTTTACTTTTTTTGGGGTCTTAGTATTATTATCGGCTAAAATATCACACGGGAGATTGTTCTTTCCGTCGCGGACATCCGTGGTTGCTATTATGAATCAACGTCCGCCCGCGCCGTCCCGACCGGAGGTCTGTAAGCTGAGAAGGACCCCGGCGGAATGAAAACCGCCGGGGTCCTTCTCAGCTTTGGAACCTATATTACTAAGGAGAAGATGTAGGAGCAAATAACCTGTTTTATTCTTCATAATGGGTGTTTCTTTTTGCCTTTTTCGGCGCCGGTTCGAAATTTATCTAAATTATAATCTTTTTGTGTAAATAAGTCAATATTTTTCACCTAATCTGTTTTATTTGTTTTTTGCCTGTTCGCAGAATTGCCCAGCCTTGCGTTTTTATCTCATATCCTTTAAAATGAGAAAAAAGGACTGCATGGGAGGAATGCGACATGCCAAGACCGTCCACAAAACCCGGCCTGATCGAGGCGGCCGGCGAACAGTTCACCAAGCTTTGGGCACTGATTGACAGCCTGCCGGAAGACGAACAAACCGCTGTGTTTCAATTTGAAGACCGGGACAAAAATCTGCGGGACATCCTGATTCATCTATACGAGTGGCACCAGCTGCTTTTAAAGTGGATACAGAGCAATCAAAACGGCGTTCCCGCGCCCTTTCTGCCCGCGCCGTACAACTGGAAAACATACCCGGCGATGAATGTCGGCTTTTGGGAAAAACATCAGGATACCCCCTATGGCGCTTCCGTGGAAATGCTGAAAGAGAGCCATGCTCAGGTGATGCAGGTGATCGAAGGCTTTACCGACGAGGAATTGTTCGAGAAAAAGCACTTTTCCTGGACAGGTACGACTTCGCTGGGCAGTTACTGCATTTCGGCAACCTCCAGCCATTACGACTGGGCGATTAAGAAAATCAAACGGCACCATAAGACGTTTAAAGAAGCCAACCCTGCATAAGGCGGGGGTTCGTTCATGGGCGTATGGGGGCTTGTTCGTTTTTCTGCTTTCTTGCCGTTTCTGAACCGACCGTTTTTCTAAATTGCATGCTTTCGCTGTAAATATTCACCGTCTTTTCCAGACGGCGGCACAGCACATAAAAGCCGTGGTTTTCAAACTTGAAAACCACGGCTTTTGGTCATAAGGGACTTTATTGGAGAACACCGAACGGATAATAGCCCGCCTTGTTCGGGATTTCCGTGGTGCGGGTAAAATGAAACGGCTTGCCGGTTTCTTTACAGGCCAGGGCGTAATGGCACAGGCCGATTCCCATATCGGTATCCGAATGCTTATAGAGCAGGGAAACCGGCAGTCCCAGCTTTCGCTGATAGACCAGGGTTTTGCCGTCCTGTTTTTCAAAATACCATGGCTGCGTGTTCAGGCCGGACGGGGCCAAATGGGCCACCTGGATGCAAATATCGTCCGGCGCGTTGGTGACGTCTGCAATCGGCTTGCGCTTGAATTCCCCTTTGGTCCGGTGTACCGACTCCGGCGAGCGACCAAACGCGATGGTAATCATGTCCCCTTTGGAGTCTTTTGCGTTTTCAGCGTCCTTTGACTCGCCGAGCCAGACGCAGCCAAGCTCCATCGCGTCAAACCACAGGACAAGCTGTTCAAATACAAAGCCGATGTTTTCCGCTTCCCCCGGTTTCCCCTGTCCGCTGATAATCACATAATGCGGCGCCTCCACATGGTAAAGGCCCTTCACCTTCCGGGTAAAACGGTATTGCACAGGCAAATCGGGATAAAGCGGTTCAAACCCCCTGATCGCCTCCTCAACGGCGGCCAGTTCCTCCTGTTTTAATGGCTGCATGTCGTATTTCCGGCAGGATTTACGCTGTGCGATGGATTGATATAAGTTCATGGCAAACGCTCCTTTACTGCAAAAAATCACGGGTTTGACAATGGGATAACAGTCCCGATCGGCTGTTAATCTTCGCAGCAGTCTCCGCTGTCTTCTCTGATAAGTATGCCCTCTCATTCGATCATTAAAAATCCAGCCGCTGATTTGACTGCCGGACAATATAAAATGTCTTTGGGCTCCATGCTGCATTTTCTTTTATCCAAACAGCACGATTTCTTCCGTCTCCCAACTTCTATGCATAGGATTTACCGGCGATTCGCTTGCATGTTGCCTTTCCTTATTTTTTCTTTACGAGCTGTAAAACTTTAAATATTTTTCCAGATTTGCTTTTATGTAGGCAACGTTATGATGTCCCGAAAAGATATGATTCTGCACTGTAATTCCCTTTGCCCGCAAAATGTCCTGCAAAATCGCACAGCCCTCGTAAAATCCACCCTCATCCTGATCTCCCGCGTCCAGATAAACCGTCAGGCCATCAGGCATCAAAGGGCTTTTGGCAATCGATATGGGATCATAGGCTTTCCATATATCCATATTCTTAAAAAAAGGTTTATCCTCTTCCTCAAGCTGCAATTCCACGGCGGGCATGTGCCCGCCTACTCTGGTAAACAGCTCCGGGTGCCGGAATGCGTTGTGAAGCGCCGCATAGCCGCCGCCGGAAACCCCTCCGATATACCGTCCGCTTTTGTCCGGAATGACATGGTACGTGCGGTCGATCAACGGAATGACTTCCTCGATCAGGTAATCCTCATATCGGCCGATTTGTATGCGGTTCTCTCCATCCGAACCCACTACATTTTCAAAAACAGGGGCGGAATTCATCCCGCGGCTGTTTTCTATCCGCGGACAAACAATGACCAACGGCTTGATCTCTCCGTTTTGTATCATTCTGTCCGCCAATGTATCCATCTCCAGCACAGACAGGATCGTTTCATCTCCGCTTCTCCCGTGCAGGAAATACAGCACGGGCAAGGGCGGCAATTCGTCGTAATCCCGGGGCAAATACACCATTGCCCGCATGTCTTTCTTTAATCGTTGACTGTAAAATGAGAGCGTTTCTACTTTTGATGCATGCAAATGATCTCCTCCTTCCAGAGGCAGCTTTCCACTTTGAAAAGCCGTTCCGTTCTAATATTTCACATTCCGGCCGCAGATACCGGAAGCGGGTCCTTTCCGTCGCGGCCTTCCGTGGTACTGTGCTTTATTCAACTTCCACCCGCGCCGTGCCTGCCTATCGGTTGATTGAGCGGGCCATGCGGCGGTAGGTGTGGCGGATTCCTTTGATCGCGGTTGAATAGGCGGTGATGTTTTCCGGCAGGGCCATTCCGATATACCCCGCGTCGCCCAGATGGTGCATATCGGTCCCCGCCATTTTACACCAGAGCGCAATCTGCCGGATCGTCTGCTGGTCCGCGCCCTCCTGCGAGGTCCCGACCGCGGTCAGCGTCAGCAGGCCGAGGGAATGCGCGTATCCGACCAGCTCGCGGATATATTCCATCGTAATGCCGGGCACCGTCCCCGGCGCGGGCATCAGAATCACGTCCGCGCCCGCGTCCGCAAACTCACCGATGTCCTCCCGGGTAATCATTCCCTGCCCCGCCTCTTTCAGAATGCCGGACGCGTGCATCTTGCCCGCCACCAGAATAACGCGGTCGCCCAGCTCCGGTGCAATTGCTTTCAGAGATTCTGTAATCAGCTTGTTTTGCACGCCGATTCCCGGGTTTCCCGTCAGAATAATCATATTCGCGCCCATCTCCACGGCGGCCTTTGCGTTTTGCAGGCTCGCCCTGCGCCCGTTGGTCAGGCTCCAGATGTCCTCATCCGTTCCCTTGGAAAAGGATTGCTCCGCCGGTTCGAGGTTGACGGCGACCAGCCGCCCCGTCAGCCGCTTCACCTCACGGATGGTATCCTTTGGCTCCACCTTCGGCAAGCCCCAGATCTGCGGCTCAACCACGTCAAACATGTTCAAAATCACGATGTCCGCGCCCATTGCGGAGACAAACTCCGCGTTCGTGATGTTTCCCAGCATCGGCTGCACCGCGCCGATGGTCTCGCACGCAAGGATCCGCCCCTCGCTCATCGCAATGGATTTTAAAATCTGATCCTTGTTCATGTTTTCCAGATCGGTGGTATTGCAATCCAGCAGACGTTTCAGCATCTTATTTCAACCTCCTTGTATTTTCATCGTTGTCAAAAAGCCGGTCTTTCAAATAAGCAGAAAGGGGCGGATTCCCATCCGCCCCCATTTGTTTGCCATTTTATTTTGCCCCAAAAGGGGAACATGCGTTAAATACCCAGCAGCGGTTTGGCAGCCGCTTCCAGCTGGCCGACGATCTCGTTGGAATCCGCCTGGGTCGCGCCCTTCGCGGAAAGGTAAATCTTGATCTTCGGTTCTGTGCCGGAGGGGCGCACAATGACCTTGCTGCCGTTCTCCAGACGGTATTCCAGCACGTTGGACTTCGGCAGGTTGATCTCGCTGACCACACCGCCGTCCGTGCGTTTGCTCGTTTCATAATCGGACCAGCCGGAAACCTTATAACCCGCAATTTCTGCCGGCGCATTCGCGCGCAGCGTATCCATGATGCGGTTCATGGTCTTCATGCCGTCCTCGCCTTCAAAGCCGAAGTTGAGCAGGCCGTTGCGGTAATAGCCGTGTTTTTCATACAGGGCGTTGATGGCGTCCACCAGCGTCTTGCCCTGCTGTTTGTAGTAATATGCCATCTGGCAGATCAGCATGCTGGCGTCCACCGCGTCCTTGTCGCGCACATAGCCGCCGGACAGGTAGCCGTAACTCTCTTCGAAGCCGAAGATGTAGCGCTCCGGATGGCCCGCCGCCTCCAGAGAAGCAATCTGGTCGCCAATGTATTTGAAGCCGGTCAGCACGCGGCGCATCTCAATGCCATAGGAAGCCGCAACGGCGTCCGCCATATCGGTGCTGACGATGGTGGTAACCGCCACCGGGTCCTTCGGCATTTTGCCATTCTTGATCCGTGCCTGCGCGATAAAGTCGATCAGCAGCACGCCGACCTCGTTGCCGCTCATGAGCACATATTGACCGTCGTGGCGCACCGCGATGCCGCAGCGGTCGCAGTCCGGGTCGGTTGCGACAAGCAGGTCGCCCTGCACCTTTTCGGCAAGTTCCAGGCCCTTCTGCAGCGCTTCCTTGACCTCGGGGTTCGGGAACGGGCAGGTGGTGAAGTTGCCGTCCGGCATCTCCTGTTCCGGAACGACGGTCACGTCGTCCACGCCGATCATATCCAGAATGCGGGTGACGCACACGCGGCCGGAACCGTTGAGCGGGGTATAGACCACTTTCAGTCCCTTGCATGGCTCCGGAATCACACTCTGGTTGAGAACCTCCTGCAAAAACGCGTTGATGACCTCATCCTTGATGTAGACGATGCGGCCTTCCCGGACGCCGTCTTCAAAGTCCATGCGTTTTACGCCGGTAAAGACGTCGGTTTTGGCAATGGCGGCGGAAACCTCGTCCGCAGCCTCGCTGGTGATCTGGCAGCCGTCGCTGCCATATACTTTATAGCCGTTGTATTTAGACGGGTTGTGGCTCGCAGTCACGCAGACGCCCGCGTCACATTTCAGATAGCGGGTCGCGAAGGAAAGCGTCGGCACCGGGGAAAGCCACGGATAGATGTGCGCGGTGATGCCGTTGGCGGCGAGGACCGCGGCGGTCTCCTTTGCAAAGACGTCGGACTTGATGCGGCTGTCGTAGGCAATGGCCACATGGGCGTTGCGCACATGGGCGTTCAGATAATCCGCCAGTCCCTGGGTCGCTTTGCGGACAATATAGACGTTCATACGGTTGGTGCCGGCGCCGATCACGCCGCGCAGACCCGCCGTACCGAAGTCGAGATTGCAGTAGAAGCGGTCGTTGATTTCTTCCGGCTGGTTGCGGATGGATTCCAGTTCCGCCGTCAAATCGGGGTCATCCAGCTTCTGGGCCAGCCATCTTTCATATTCACTCATGTTTAAATCCCCCTTCAATACCTATAACAAATTTATATGGAATCCGAAAAGGCTGTTCCATCGAATTCCATTCAATCAGCATTTCTATATATAGAGTACCATTCAATTCCGCCCCTGTCAATGGACGTGCGGTCAGCACGGGACGTGGAACATCTTATACGCCTACGGCAGTTATCCCAGTAAGCTAAAATAAAAAGAAAACCATTTATAACCCACCTTACAGCGTAATTTTTACTTAAACATAAAATAAAGCGGCGGGACGAAAAGAACCATCTCCCGTGTGGCATCCCAGCCGACAACTTGCTAAAAATTTAAAGAAGAAAATTCAGCTAAAGCTCCGCCGGCAATGAAAACCATGCTGCTTGCCCTGAGCCACTTAGGTATATGGGGATACCGGGGGTGAAGGGGGGCGCGAGTCGTACCCTCTCGGAGCCCAGCTCTCACGCCCCCCTTCGCGTGCTTTTGCTTACTTTTGTGGCAAGACGAAAAGTAAGTGCCGCCCGGCATGAGGGCAAACCAGCGGGTTTCTCTCGCTTTTGCAAAAGCATAAACGGTTATATAATTGCACGTGCAATTAGTTTATTTAACTTAGTAGGAAGTCCTATGAGGATACTTATACTTTCGCAATGAGAAATTTGTTTTACTTTTTTAAAGTAAAAAGTCTTTGCTGTCGCTTTTCAAAGCGACGAATCCCCCCGGCGAAAGCCGTGGAACCAAAGAAAAGCCCCAGAGGCAGCTCCCTGCCTCATAAACAACAATATCACTCGTTCCCACTCGCTCTTCTCAGGAAGAGAGTCCCGCTCCTTGCGAGGAGCGGCCAAAGGCCCTGCCTTTGGAAACCGCCACCTTTTGGAAAGGTGGATAAATACGTTCTGCACCTTACCTGCAAGGGAAACGGTCACCGCCACCCGCCGCGGCCGGAAGACCCACCGTTCAGCGAGACAATATTCGTTACAACTCCCGCCTTGGTGATGTCGATGATCCCATACGTCCCCAGCGACCCGTGCAGGCTGCCGGGGTTCATCAGGTACAGCCCGTTGTCATATTCCGTCAACGCCTGATGCGTATGTCCAAACAGCAGAATATCCGCGCCTTTTTCTCTCGCGGCACAGCAAATCTGATACAATCCGTATTTAACATTATATGAATAACCATGCGTATAAAAAATTCGCTTGCCTTCCAGCACAATTTCCCCGTCCGCCGGGAGCGTACTCCCCCAGTCGCAGTTGCCGCGCACCTGTAAAAACATTTTCTCCGGAAACTTTGCCTTGACCAGACTGGCTTCGTCCGCGCCGTCGCCCAGATGGATCACCACTTCGGCCTTTGTCTGGCGCAAAACCGCCTGTTCCAGGGAATATTGGTCCCGGTGCGTATCCGAGACAACTAAAATTCGCATGTCTCCTTTTCCCTCCATAAACGCCCGCATGGACGCCTTGTATGCGCCAAATCCGGGCCGCAATCATATACTGTGATGATAAAACATATATTAGTATGACCAGTAACGCGGGAAAAGTCCCGCCTGCAAAAAAGGAGTGGTCTTTATGCCAGCAAACCAGCCGAATGCAGATCAACAGCAGCTGCTGAATAATCTGCTGAAATCCCTCAGCCCGACAGATACCGAAAAGCTGAACAAAATCCTGAACGACAAGGATGCAACCAGTAAGATCCTGAGTACGCCGCAGGCGCAGCAGCTTCTGCAAAAATTCACCAGCGGGAAATAACGCCGCGCCACGGAAAGGAGGGGAACCCATGGACGATCTCGCCGGAAAAATCGGCGAACTGCTCCAAAACCCTGCCATTGCCAATCTGTTGGGTCAGTTCGGCGGGCCGCAGGAGGAAGCGCCGCAGGCGTCTGATATGCCGCAGCAGCCGCAACCGCAGTCCGCGCCGCAGGGAAACCCTCTTTCCGGTCTTGGCATCGACGGAGATACCATCCAGACCGTAATGAAGATCGCGCCGCTGCTCTCCAACATGAACCAGGAGGACGACAACACGCGGTTTCTTCATGCGCTCCGTCCGCTGCTCAGCGACGAGCGTCAGAAAAAGCTGGACGAGGCGGCAAAGATTTTACAGTTGATGCGCATGCTGCCGATCCTGAAGAGCCAGGGCATCCTCTGACCCGCCCACGGCAAACAATCGTTTAGAAACCTTTTGGGAAGGGGGGAACCGCTATGGCCGTGCTTGACAGTGAAATGAACCGCATGCAGCAGGACGCCATCCGGCGCATGCGGGAGATGCAGACGCGCGCCATCCCGCAACAGCCCGGCAACCAGCAGGACACGCGCACGCGCGGCGACCGCACACAGCCGCGGCAGTCCGCAACCGCGGCCCATTCCCCCAATGCCGCACAGCACAGCGCCGTCCGGAACGAGCCGCGCGCGCCAAACCGGCATCCGGAACCCGCACCGCGCCAAACCGCGCCGCATCCCCCGCAGGGGACCGTCCATTCCAGCCGTTCGGAACCGGCGCACACGGAATCGCACCGCACACAGCGGGCCCCGGAGCCGGTCCGGCAGGAACCCACGCCGCAGGCTGAGCCGGAAAAGCCGGCCAATCCGCTGACCGGATTTTTTGAAATGCTGTTTAAAGACAGCGACCGCACATTGATTCTGGCGCTGCTGCTGATCCTCTATGAGGAAAAGGCCGACCCGTCGCTGCTTTTTGCCCTCATGTATATTGCTCTATAAAGACGCTCCACAGTATGGGGCGTCTTTTTTATTACATCAAAAAAATCGTCGGACTTTCCACTTGTAAACGTGGCAAAAAACCTTTCTGCCATGTTACCCAGAGAGCATTAAAAGACACAGCTATTTTTTATTCCTCTCCATCCAGTGAACGGATGGCAGAGATATAATATTTCTGCGTGGAGGTATCCAGGGATAGCTCGTACTCCATGTATTTGGTCGGCGAGGGACGTTCCAGGTCGCTGGTGGTCTGGTTGCGCCACTCGTCGCTGGGAGACACATATCCCACGCGGAGCAGGATTTTATCGCCGCTTTTCCGTATACTTTCCGTATAAGGCGTGTAGCTGCTGTCCGAACTGTATAGAGCCACATGAAATTGATTGGCAGAGGAATCGTATTCAAAGAAAGTTTCTTCCACGGGTGTACGCGGCTGCAGCTGGCAGTCCGGGCCGAACAGCTCGCGGCAGGATTCCACCACGTCGCCCAGCGGCACCAGTGCACGCCCGGCGTCGTCATATTCGGAATAGTTCGTACCGTTATTGGCGGTAATCGTCTTCCACAGGGATGCGTTGAGCACAAAATTTTCGTCCGCTTCCTGCGGCGACTCAAACGGCGAGGGGTCCTGCATGACAACCGGACCCAGGAACGTATCGTACTCGCGGAGCTGGGAATCGTCCGTTACCGTTTTATAAATCTGGTTCCCGATGGTCCCCGCGATGAAGCCCACGCCGACCAGCGCCAGCAGCAGGACCAGTGCGCCAACCGCGATGCCGTACCGGCGTTTGCCGCGGCGGCGAACCGGCTGTTCCGCGACAGAAGGGATTTCCTCCGGCTCCTCTTCCGACCACTTGGCCAGCAGGCCGTCGTCTTCGTCCGCCTCCGGATAGAAGTCGTCGATCTCCGTCTCGTCGTCCTCCGCCGGAACATCCGGGGCAGGCGGCGGCTCCTGTCCGTACAGGCCGCGATAGTCGGCGGAAAAGCCCTCGACCTGGTGGCTCTCCTGCCGCCGGGACGCGGAATATTCCAGAATTTCCTCTTCATCCGTCCTGCGCCGCTCCTGTGCGGGCGCGGGGCGTTTTTTTCCTCGGTTTTTTCGATTTTCCAGATTGTTACTCATGTATGCTCTCCATATCGACAAACGGATTTTTTACTTACCGGATCTGCCCGTCCCCCGTAATGATGAACTTGGTGGAGGTCAGCTCCCGCACGCCCATCGGGCCGCGCGCGTGCAGCTTCTGCGTCGAGATTCCAATCTCCGCGCCGCAGCCGAACTCGCCGCCGTCTGTAAACCGGGTGGACGCGTTGACATAAACCGCCGCGGAATCGACCTGCGCCGTGAACTTCCGTGCGTTTGCATAATCGTTCGTGAGGATGGCTTCGCTGTGGCCGGAGGAATACTTTGCGATGTGCGCAACCGCTTCATCGAGGGAATCGACCACCTTGACCGCAAGGATATAGTCGAGGTATTCGCGGCCCCAGTCCTCTTCCTCCGCGGGGAGTACGCTTTCGCCCAGAATAGCGCGCGTCCGCTCACAGCCGCGCAGCTCCACCTGCTTCTCATCCAGCTTTGCTTTGATCGCCGGGAGCGCAAGCGCCGCGATGTCCTTGTGGACCAGCAGCTTTTCCATCGCGTTGCAGACAGAGGGCCGGGAGGTCTTCGCATTGAACACAATATTGGCAGCCATATCGACGTCCGCCGAAGCGTCCACATAGATATGGCAGTTGCCCACGCCTGTTTCAATCACCGGTACACGGGAATGCTCCACAACAGAGCGGATCAGCCCCGCGCCGCCGCGCGGAATCAACACGTCCAAATAGCCGGTCAGGCCCATCATTTCCATGGAAGAAGCGCGCGTCGTATCCTGCACCAGCTGGATGCAGTCTGCGGGCAGGCCCGCCTGCTCCACCGCGCCGCGCATCGCGTTCATAATCGCCGTATTGGAATGGATGGCCTCCTTGCCGCCGCGCAGGATCACCGCGTTGCCCGCCTTGAGGCAAAGCGCCGCCGCGTCCGCTGTGACATTCGGCCGCGCCTCATAAATGATGCCGATGACGCCCATCGGCACGCGCACGCGCTGAATCTGCAAGCCGTTCGGGCGGACAAACCCGCTGACGACCTGCCCCACGGGGTCTTCCTGCGCCGCCACGCCCCGCACACCCTGCGCCATACCCGCCACGCGGGCCGGGCTGAGCGCCAGACGGTCGACCAGGCTTTCCTTCATGCCGTTTTCCCGGGCGGCCTGCAAGTCCTGCTCGTTCGCCGCCAGAATTTCCGCTTCATGCGCTTCGATGGCGTCCGCCATCGTCAGCAGTGCGGCGTCCTTCTTTGCGCCGGCCACCGCCAGCACGCGCGCTGCTTCCTTTGCCTGTTGTCCCATTTGTTCCAATACGGTCATGGACGATCCACCTTTCTGTCTGCGGCGCGGACGGCAGCCCGCCCGTGCCCTTATTTTACTGCTTACCGGTGCCGAAAACTGTCCCAATCTGCTCGCCGTCGAAAAGATGGTACAGATTTTTGGGATTTGCGCCGCTCATCACACAGCAGCAGATACTTGCTTCGTTGGCGATTGCCGCCGCGCTCACCTTGGTGCGCATGCCGCCCGTGCCCCGGTTGGAGCCCGTGCCGCCCGCCAACGCCAGCACCTCCGGCGTCACCTCGCGCACAAACGGGATGCGCTTTGCGCTGGAATCCGCGCGCGGGTTCGCATCGTACAGGCCGTCGATATCCGTCAGGATTACCAGCAGGTCCGCGTCCACCAACTTTGCCACAATGGCGGAAAGCGTGTCGTTGTCGCCGATCTGATTGCCGACCAGCTCGTCGACGGAAACGGTGTCGTTCTCGTTGACCACCGGGACAATCCCCATGCCGATCAGCTCGCAGAATGTGTTGACGACATTCTGTTTGCTGTGCTCGTTGGAGACGACGTCCCCGGTCAGCAGCACCTGCGCGACCATGCAATTGTATTCCGCGAAAAATTTATCGTACATAAACATCAGCTCGCACTGGCCGATCGCCGCCAGCGCCTGCTTTTTCTCCGTCTCCTGCGGTCGTTCCGTCAACCCCAGCTTGCCCACGCCGACGCCGATCGCGCCCGACGTGACCAGCACGACCTCCCGGCCGGAGTTCTGCAAATCGCTGAGCACCTTGCAGAGCGACTCCATACGCCGCAGATTGATCTTCCCGTTCTCATAGGTCAGCGTGGAGGTCCCCACCTTGACCACGATCCGTTTTGCCTGTGTAATGGCAGACATTTTAATGCCCCTCTTTTCCCTTATCGCGTGTGCATTCGCACCGCTTTTCCATAATATATTTCCACATTCTCCGCGCAGGCCAATTGTTCCGCCTGCCTGAAAATGTCGATTATTGTAATTATTCAGCCGTCGGGAGCTCTGCTTCTGCCTACGGCGTGAGGATTCAATCCTTCCCCTTCTTCCTCTCTGCTTCCGCTTACGGCGTGAGGTTATTATAACATACCACATTAAAAGAAGAAAGTAAAAAATAACCAGAACCGCCCTGCCTCCGTCCGGCGATCCATGCGGGGAACCCTCTAACGCATTTTATTCTATTGGGGCGCACCTTTACACAACTTTAACCTGTATTTTCCTTCTCGCTCATCTCTTTCGCCGGTGTGGAAATTCTCCTTAAAATTGCCGCGCGCAGTTTACTGAAATTCGTCGAAACATCCCATTGTCACATGCAAGGATTCGGACTATAATGGGTACTTGTTCATTTAAAATTCACAAATCATTGCAGAAAAGAGGCGCAGAAGATGGAAGGATACGGCTTTTTGTTTGACCTGGCTCTCATCCTCCTCAGCACAAAATTCTTCGGGCTGCTGACCCGAAAATTCAAAATGCCGCAGGTGGTGGGCGCTTTAGCCGCCGGCCTGATCCTGGGACCGGCCATGCTCAACATCTTACAGGAAACAGACTTCATCAACAAGCTGTCCGAGGTGGGCGTGATCGTCCTGATGTTTGCCGCCGGTCTGGAAACCGACATCAAAGAGTTGAAACGGACGGGCAAAGCCTCCTTCATCATCGCGCTGATCGGCGTGATCGTCCCGCTGGGCGGCGGCTTCCTGCTGGCGCATTTCTTCAATAACGCCTCCATTGCGGGGCCGGACGCCAACCTCTTTTTACAGAATATCTTCATCGGCATCATCCTGACCGCCACTTCCGTGAGCATCTCGGTGGAGACGCTCAAAGAGATGGGCAAATTGAACACCCGCGCGGGCAACGCGATCCTGGGCGCGGCGATCATCGACGACATTCTGGGAATCGTGGCATTGACGGTGGTCACCAGCCTGGCGGACTCCACGGTGAACCTCTGGATCGTCCTGCTCAAGGTGGTACTGTTCTTTGTGGTCGCCATTGCCGCCGGCATCCTCTTCTATATCCTGTTTAAAAAATACCAGGCGCGCTACAACAGGGACATGCGGCGTTTTGTGATTCTGGCGTTTGTTTTCTGCCTGGTGCTGTCCTTCTGCGCGGAGCGCTATTTCGGCGTGGCGGACATCACCGGCGCGTTCATCGCGGGACTGATTATCTCCAACACGGAACACAGCTCCTATATCGCGGCCCGGTTTGAAACGCTGTCGTACACCTTCCTTTCCCCGGTCTTCTTCGCCAGCATCGGCTTGAAGGTGGCCCTTCCGGACATGACCGCCACGATCATCCTGTTCTCCGTACTGCTGGTCGTCGTCGCCGTGCTGACCAAGATCATTGGCTGCGGATTGGGCGCGAAGCTCTGCAGATTCAGCAACCGGGAAAGCATCCAGATCGGCGCTGGCATGGTGTCGCGCGGCGAGGTCGCGCTGATTGTCGCGAGCAAGGGCGCGGCGCTGGGGCTGATGTCCTCCGTATTTTTCGGCCCGGTTATCATCATGGTGGTGGTCACGACGATCATCGCGCCCATCCTGTTGAAGATCGCGTTCCGCAAGGAGAAGGACTCCACGCCGCCGGACGCGCCCGCGGAGGAACCGCTGGAAAAGAATTACCGCGTGCTCACCGGCGACAACATGGGTTCCAATTCTGAAATGTATCCGGAAGTCCCCAGCCTGCGCGGTCGATAACGCGTTGCGGCGGCAAAGCGAACGCTTTGCCGCCGCAGTTTTTTACAAACAATCCGCAATACAACATTTGATCTCATATTTTCATAATAATTTAGATTCATAGAAGGGGGAGCGCCAGCTGGCGCTCCCCCTTCTCCCTTCCTCATATAAACCACTCCGGTTCCCTTCTTGCCGCGCACTTCTGATAAAATGCCAGTGCAGCGGCCTTATAGACCGGGCCGCGAAAGTCCCGCGCGTGCTGCGGGCAGACACGGATACACGCCGCGCAGGAAATACAGTTGTCCTTATCCGTTTTACGCGGGTTTTTCGGGGAAATCGCCTGCACCGGACAGATGCGCGCGCATGCGCCGCACCCGTTGCAATCGCCGTTTGCCGAAGGTTTGACCGGTACCGCGCCCGGCGTTTTATACGGGCGGTTTCCCCTGACCGCGAGGGCCTCCCAATGCGCCCTTCCCTGCGCCCACTTCCGTGCGCACTGCGCGGCAAACGTATCAATTTTTTCCAGATCCGAAGCGTCCGGGCGGCCTTTCCCCACCTGCGGGAAAATCGAATGCTGGGCGACAAATGCCGCCGCGCCAATTACAATAAAGCCGTTTTCTTCCAACAGGTCCTTTAATTCCAGCAATGCGTCGTCATAATCGCGGTTGCCGTACACGGCGAGGGCGACTGCGGGCGTACCGCTGCCCTTCCATTTTCGCAGCCGCTCTGCGCACACGGCGGGCACGCGGCCCGCATAGACCGGGATTCCCACCACGAGGAGATCGTTTTCTCCCAGACGCAGTTCCTCTTTCAGCGGCTGTTCCAGCAGCGCAACCGCCCTTCTCTCTCCCGGAAATCCGGCGGCGGCGCGCTCCGTCACCTGCTTTGTCGTCCCCGCGGGGCTGAAATACACGCTGTAAACGGTTCCGTCCATTTCCTCAGTTCCTTCCCTGTTCGATTTTCACAAACGGCGGCGTTTCTCTCCCTGCCGCCGGTCCTTCTATCTCTATTATCCCCCCTCTGTCAATATCTGTAAAAAGCAAGGGCCGCCGGCATACCGGCGACCCTTAAACGACCAATGATATCTGGCAGCGGGCAATCCCGCTGCGCGGTTATTTCTCTGTCAGCTCAAACAGAAGCTCCGTTTCACCGTCCGGCAGAACCGCCGCCCCGGTTTCATCCGCTTCAACGATGTACGTCGCCTTCGGGTCCGCCAGCGCATATGCGCCACTGTCAAACTCCTGCAAATCCGGATGGACCCACACCTCGCCGGGAAGAAGATTCGCCAGCGTGCGCTTTGCCGCCGCGCGGTACAGCACCGAACCGTCCGCATCCCTGTAAACATAACTGACCGGCAGGTCCCGCACCGTGACCGTTTCCACCGGGCTGCTGTCCGTCTGGATTGCATTCGCCACAATCTTCGCGTGGAAATGCTGCCCAAAGAGCTTGTCCTCCGTCGTCTCCGGCAGCTGCGCCGCCAGGATATATTCCTTTGTCTCCCCTGACGCCAGCGCCTGCGGCAGCGTATAGCTGATGGCTTGTCCCTCTTCCCAGAGCGCGACCGCCTGCCCGTTCTGCTCCACAGGCTTCAGGGAACCGTCCGCCTCGCAGGTATACAGCAAAATCCGAATGTCTTCCCGCAGGGCATTCTGGCAGTCCACTCGCTCCGGCTCGCCGAGCGTCAGCCCGCCCGCGCCGTTGTCCTCAAAGTTCAGAACCTGATCGCCGTACGGGGACGCGCCGGCGCTCGTGTCCGCCTCCTGCTCCTCGATGGACAGCGTTACAAAGCTTGCCAGCGAACCCGCGCTGGTAAGCTGAACCGGCTGGAAATAGCACGCTTCCCCTTCGGCCGGCTGGCTCCCCTGCTCCGCCCAGCATTCTTCCAGCTGTTCCCGCGTCAGCGGGCGCAGGCCGGAAAAATACAAACCCTGCCCCACCTGCATTCCGTCCGGCGTGAGCACCAGGTCAAGCGTTCCCGCTTCAAACACCGCATCCACCCGCACGGTATCGGAAAGCCACGCAAATGTGCCGCCCGCCGCAAGGGCCAGCACAATAAAAAGGGAACACGCCGAGAGAAGCAACCGTCTGGATGTTCTGCCCATTTGTCCTCACGCTTCTTCCTCTTGTGATATGCAACCGCATTCTGGTTCGTTATTCCATTATATTATACAGTATTTGGATATGTATACACAAGTCTTCCTCCGAAATATACACAAAAAAGCTGCTTTTCCCCGCTTCCAGGGATTTTTCGGCTTCGTCCGGGTTTTCGTTCCCTCCAAAGGCTGCTAAGCCAGCTGTTTTCCTGATGCAATAAAAACCTCGCCTTCTTTGCCGCTGTGAAGCGAAAACAGAGTATTTTTGCACGCAAAACGCCTGCTATTCCGCAATGCGCGTGAATCGGGCGCAAATGCCAACGAAAGTTGCTGGAAAATGGCGGCGATTTCCCCTATAATACAACCAAAACACAGGAGAGGAAGATGCAAAAATGGGTATTGGAGAAAAAATTCAAAAGCTGCGCAAGGCCGCCGGGTGGACGCAGGAACAGCTGGCGGACAAGCTGGACGTATCCCGGCAGACGATTTCAAAATGGGAGCTGGAAACCTGTATGCCGGATCTGGACAAGGTGGTCCTGATCAGCCGGATTTTCGCCGTCTCCATGGACGAGCTGGTCCGGGAGGAAGGCGAGCCCGCGCCGGTGGACTCTGAAAAAATGACGATTGAAGACATCGTCCGGATGAACAGCCGCAACCGGAGGATGATCTTTTTAGCCGCGAGCGCCGCAATCTTTCTCCTCATCGGGATCATCGCTTTCTTTGTAATCTCCATCATGGACAGCGCACTGGTCAGCCTGGAATACATGCTGTACCGGTACATCACCGTTGGAGAATATGCCTATGCGCCCGCCGACTATTTTCAGGCTTATGCAGCCGCGGTTGTCTGCGGGATCATCGGCGTGGTTTTACTGGGCGTTTACATACTCCGGCAGAAGAAGACCTCCTAACCCCGTCAACCGGAAAGGCGCCGTATTCCAGAAAGGACGCATAAAATACGAACGGCTCCCCCGCCAAAGGCGGAGGGAGCCGTTCTGATACTGCCAACGCAAAATGCGCGCTGCGGGTAATTTATTAAAATTATCGTCCATTCCCTGACCACTCAGGGTTCCAGCCGGTGTTACGGCTGCGCATACCGGTTTAAACACGCTTTTACATAAAGCTCCGCCTGCGCCAACGTGCATTTGGGGCTCAGCGTCGCATATGTATTTTGATTAAACAGCAGGCCCTTATGGGTTTCCAAAAACACCCCGTAGTTCCCGCCGCCCAGGGAGCAATCCGCAAGTTCCGACAGATAGAGCGTTTCTCCATTCTCATGCCAGGACGCGTCTTCGTCATACAGAATATTGGGAATAAAGATGCCTTTCATTCCTATCCGGAAGGCAGAGATCACTTCTGTTCCCTCCACCCAGGTATCCAGGTAAATCGGCCGCGGAAGAAGCACTGTAATTTGTTTCCCCTGCGCCAAATCCCCTGTAAAAGGCTCGTCTACCCTGATTTTGGCAATGGAATAGTATTCCTTTTCCCCGTTAAAATCCACCTCAATATCCCGGATACGCACGATTGTCCCTTTAAAAGCGGGCGAGGCATATTTTTGGAATGCCTTTTCTTCTGTTAAATACGCCATCTCACTCTGATACGCGGGGAGGGGGACGGAGGACCTCAAATATCTGACCGTGACGCCCTGCGACGACCGGGTCAGAGGAATCTTGTTCACGCTGGGCAACTGCCAGCTGATGCCAAATACGACAAGGGCAAGCGCGATATACGCGAAAAGTACGTTTCTTCTGTTCATTGATCTGCCTCTTACCAGTTCTTATAAAGACACTTCCGTTGGTATTTGTCACGATCTGTTCTGGAAGTTCTTCTATCTTCTTCAAGGGGTTCAACCACTATAAAATCTCTGCCTTCTCCATTGGAGCCACCGCCTTCTTCGCAATTAACATACTTTTATTAAAATCATTATATGCCTTTATCGTTCCTCTGTCTATCTCATACTGAACATACGCCATCCTGACCCAACCGTCATAATAAAAGCGCCTTTGGAAACAAAACCTCCAAAGGCGCTTTGTCCTATCCAATTAGGCCGGTTCCATTTGCGACGGTTCTTACTCCGGCTTCTTGTTGGTATTGGCGATAAAGCCGTTGCTGGCGCGCGGACGGTCGTCACGGCGATCATCGCGGCGGCCAAAGCGTCCGCCGTCGCGGCGCTCCGGGCGGCGCGGCGCGTCGGAGATGGTGTTCTCCGGCACCAGGCCCTCGATCTCGATCAGCGCATCGCGGCGGGAGAGGTTCAGGCGGCCCTTGTCGTCGATCTCCAGGACCTTGACCATGACCTCGTCGCCCACATTGACCACATCGGTGACCTTTTCAGTGCGCTTGACGTCCAGACGGGAGATGTGCACCAGGCCCTCTTTGCCCGGCGCGATTTCCACAAATGCACCGAAGTCCATGATGCGGGTAACTTTACCGTTATAGAATGCGCCCGGCTCCGGATCGTTGACAATGGTCTCGACAATCGTCAGAGCGCGCTGGCAGTTGTCCTTATCCAGACCGGAAATATATACATGGCCGTCCTCTTCGACGTCCATCTTGACGTTGCACTCGGCGCAGATCTTCTGGATGACCTTGCCGCCGGAACCGATGACCTCGCGGATCTTATCGACCGGGATCACGGTGCCCATCATCTTCGGCGCGTACTGGGATAGCTCCTTGCGCGGCTCCGCGATGCACTTGCCCATGACCTCGTCCAGGATGTAGTTGCGCGCCTTGTGGGTTTTCTCCAGCGCTTCCTTGACCATTTCCGGAGTCAGGCCGCTGATCTTCAGGTCCATCTGAATGGCGGTGATGCCTTCCTTTGTACCGGCGACTTTAAAGTCCATATCGCCGAAGAAGTCCTCCAGGCCCTGGATGTCAACCATGGTCATCCAGCGCTCGCCCTCGGTGATCAGGCCGCAGGAGATACCCGCAACCGGCGCCTTGATCGGCACGCCCGCGGCCATCAATGCCAGCGTGGAGCCGCAGATGGACGCCTGGGAGGTGGAGCCGTTGGAGGAAAGCACCTCGGACACCAGACGGTAGGCATACGGGAACTCCTCAACCGGCGGGATAACCGGAACCAGTGCGCGCTCTGCCAGCGCGCCGTGGCCGATCTCGCGGCGGCCGGGGCCGCGGCTGGGCTTTGTCTCGCCCACGGAATAGGACGGAAAATTATACTGATGGATATACCGTTTGAATTCCTCTTCATCGATGCCGTCGAGCATCTGCTGGTCGCTGACCGAGCCGAGTGTGGCGACAGTGAGCACCTGCGTCTGGCCGCGGGTGAACATACCGGAGCCATGTACGCGGGGCAGCAGGTCGATCTGTGCGTCCAGCGGGCGCATGTCGTCCATCTTTCTGCCGTCGACGCGCTTCTGCTCGTCCAGCAGCCAGCGGCGCACCGCATATTTCTGGGTGCGGTACATGCACTCGTCGATCTTTGCGGCCTGATCCGGATAAATCTCGTCGAACTTCTCATGGACCTTCTCGTAGACGGGCTTCAGGCGCTCGTCGCGGACGTTCTTATCGTCGGTATCCAGCGCCTGCTTGACGTCCTCCATCGCGAATTCCTTGACGGCGGCGAGCATTTCTTCGTCCGGCTCGTTGCTCGGATAGCTGAACTTCTCCTTGCCGATCTCCGCCTGGATGCCCTTGATAAACTCGATGATCTTCTGGTTGGCCTCGTGGCCCGCCATGATGGCGTTGTACATCTCCTCGTCGGTCACGATGTCCGCGCCCGCCTCGATCATGGCGATGCGGGAATCGGTGGACGCGACGGTGACGGCCATGCGGCTCTTTTCACGCTGCGCCGCGGTCGGGTTGATGACAAATTCACCGTCCACCATGCCGACGGAAACGCCGGAAATCGGGCCATTCCACGGGATGTCGGAGATGGTCAGCGCGATGGAGGTGCCGACCATTGCAGCGATCTCCGGCATGCAGTCGTGGTCCACGCTCATCACGGTGCAGACGACGGAAACGTCGTTGCGCATGTCCTTCGGGAACAGCGGGCGGATCGGGCGGTCGATCACGCGGGAGGTCAGGATCGCCTTATCGCTGGGACGGCCTTCCCTTTTGAGGAAGGAACCGGGGATTTTGCCCACGGAGTAGAGCTTCTCCTCAAAGTCGACGGAGAGCGGGAAAAAGTCCACGCCCTCGCGGGGCTTGGCGGATGCGGTTACGGCCACATGCACCACGGTCTCGCCGTAGCGGACCAGGCACGCGCCGTTGGCAAGCTGCGCCATTTTGCCGGTCTCGATGACCAGCGGGCGGCCTGCAAAGTCGGTTGTAAAGGTCTTGAAGTTTTCAAACATGCTGTTTTCCTCCTGTTTCGGTTTGGTTGGGAGGGCGGAGGAAACAGGTTTAGCAATGAAACCAGCCCCGCGTTTGCGCGGCGTTCGTTTCACGGCTAAGTCCCGGTCCCCCATGCCTCCATCTGAACGCACAGAAGGGCAGACAGCGCGAAGCTGCCTGCCCAACCAGCGATTTCTTATTTACGGATGCCGAGCTTCGCGATGATGGAACGATAACGCTCAATGTCCACCTTCATCAGGTAGTTGAGCAGGCTTCTTCTCTGGCCAACCATCTTGAGCAGGCCGCGGCGGGAGTGATGGTCCTTCTTGTGCACCTTGAGGTGCTCGGTCAGGTCGTTGATGCGCTTGGTCAGCACCGCGATCTGAACTTCCGGAGAACCGGTATCGCCTTCATGTGTGGCATACTGCTCGATAATTGCGGTTTTTTCTTCTTTCAGCATTTGCTTTTCCACCTTTTCAAAAAATGTAGGGGGCTTGCCCCTTTTTTGAGATACGCCCATACTCACAGTAGCAGGCCGGTGAGTCCCCGTGACGGGGTTGCCCCTGCAACCGGGAATAGGGTACCATACCAAATGATTATATCATGCGGAATTTCATTTGTAAAGTTCCTTTTCCCGCGCTAACTGGAATTTTCAGGAATTCTGTTTTGCCAGATACGTGCGCATCATGCGCTCCGCCGTCCCGCCGTCCCGCAGGATGTTCTCCTGTAACTCCTCCACCCCGCTGAACCTGACCTCCGGGCGGATGAAGCCGATCAGCTCCACCTGGATATTCTCGCCGTAGAGGTCTTCGCCGTGGTACTCCGGAATCCACGTTTCGGAGAGCGGCGCATCCGCGCCGACCGTCGGCTTGACGCCCACGTTTGTTACACCGTAGTAGTCGCCGTCGTTCAGGCGGACCAGCGAGGCGTACACGCCGAAGCGCGGTAGGACGAACCCCTGGGTGAAGACCTGGTTGATCGTCGGGGTGCCCAGCGTGCGGCCCAGCTGCCGCCCGCGCACCACCTCAAAGTCAAAGCCGAACGGGCGGCCCAGCAGCCGGTTGGCCCGTTCGATCTCTCCCGCCTCCACCAACGCGCGGATGCGCGTGGAGCTGACCGGTTCGCCCGCGATTTCCACGGCGGGAACCACCTCGCAGCCGATCCCGCGCGGCGCGCAGAGCGTTTGCAGCGTCTCCGCCGTCCCCGCGCCTTTGTATCCAAATGTGAAGTTGAAGCCGCAGCAGATTTTCTCCGCGTGGCAGACCCGGACCAGCACCTCATCCACAAACTGCTCCGGGCTCAGATTCCGGATCGCGGAAAAGCGCAGGGAATACACCTGCTCCACGCCGAGCGACTCAAACAGCCGCAGCTTCTGCCGCTTGGTTGCGAGCTGCCCGCCGGACTTGCCGCCCAGTTCGCCGAGCGGATCGGCAAAGGTCAGCACGGACGGCGTCAGGCCGGGGCCGCGCGCCGCGGTGATTACTTTTTGATGCCCCAGATGCAGGCCGTCAAAGCAGCCCAGCGCGACCGCCGCGCGCGCCGCCCCGGGGGTTAAATCGTGATATACTTTCATAGATTATCCTTTGCTGGACCTGCGGTCAGCACGGCCCGCCCTTTCATGTTGCCTGAATCGTACCCGCGCTGTGGCGGGACAGACGGGACAAAATCCCGGGACTTTTAACAGAACAATTTCAATACCTTCAGTTCGTTCGCCGCCGCGTCCGCCTGCCCCAGTCCGAGAAACGCGCCCTCCTGCGTGCAGACGCGGAACACCGCGCCGTCCGCCGGCGCGTTCCGCGCCAGCGCCGTGCGGCCCAGGTCCAGCCCGCCGCCGTTCCCGAACCGGCGGGCCTGCGCCTCCGACACCCGCAGGGCGGGCCGGGATAAAAACAGCCGTTCCACCGGCAGGACGCGCTCTTCCAGCCGCCCCGCCTCCGCCAGCGCGCGGGCCTCGTCCAGCGGGCAGGCGTCCGCCAGCGTGAAGCCGCAGGCGGCGGTGCGCCGAAGGGCGGTCATCACGCCGTATGTGCCGAGCGCCTCCCCGATGTCCGCGCAAAGCGTGCGGATATACGTGCCTTTGGAGCAGCGCACCGTCAGCGCGCCGGTCTGCGTCTCCTCGTCAAAGCGGGTGCAGACCAGCGTTTCAATCGTAACGGGGCGCTTTTCACGCTCCACGGTCATCCCCTGCCGCGCCAGCTCGTACAGCTTTTTGCCGTCCTTGCGCACGGCGGAATACATCGGCGGCAGCTGGAGAATCTCGCCCCGGAACCGCGGCAGAACCGCTTCCAGCGCCGCGCGCGCCGCGCGTTTTTCGCTGCGCGCCAGAACCGCACCGGTGGAATCCTGCGTATCCGTCACACAGCCCAGCGCGAATGAAGCTTCGTATTCCTTGCTGGTATCCTCCAGCAGGGAGGCCGCGCGCGTCGCGCGGCCCAGTAAAATGGGCAGCACGCCCGTCGCCATCGGGTCCAGCGTGCCGGTATGGCCGGTCTTTTCCCGCCCGGCCAGCCGCCGCACCACGGCGACCACGTCAAAGGAGGTGTAATCCGCGGGCTTGTCGATCACCAGCACGCCGTTCACAGGCGGTCCCCCGTCTGCATGCGCGCCAGGTACGCGCCAACCGCATCGACAATCTGTTTTGTCGCGTGCTCCGCCGGGCCGGGCAGGGTGCAGCCCGCCGCGCCCGCGTGCCCGCCGCCGCCGAACAGCGCGCAGATTTCTCCGGCGTTGACCGGCTCCTGCGTGCGCAGGGAGACTTTATATTCCCCGCTCTTTTTCTCGCGCATCGTTATGCCGACCAGCACGCCCTCCACCTGGCGCGGAATGGCCGCAAGGCCTTCCAGGTCGTCCTCGTTCGCCTTGCTGGAGGAGACCATATCGCGCAGAATGTACGCGACGGCGCAGCGGTCCTGGTGATAGAACTGGATGGAATCCAGCACCATGCGCTCCATCTCCAGACGGGCGCGGGTTTTGGTGTCGAACATGCGGCGGTTGATGTCCGCCGCGTCGATGCCCGTCTCCATCATGCAGGCCGCCACACGGTAGGTGCGCGGCGTGGCGTTCGGGTATTTAAAACAGCCGGTATCGGTCGTGATGCCGGTGTAAATCGCCTCCGCGATCTCTTTTGTGATCTTCGCGCCCAGCCTGGTGATCAGCGCATAGATGATCTCCGTTGTCGACGCGGCGGTACTGTCCACAAAGGTCCGCTCCGCGAAGGGCCGGTTGGAGGCGTGGTGGTCAATGCACAGGTCCACCCTGCCCTCGTATTCCGCCTTCAGCTCGTCGCCCAGCAGGTCGATGTCCGCCACATCGACCGCGACCACGGTCTTCGGCGTGAACGCCTGCTTTTGTACGCCGCGGAACATGGAAGCGTATTTTTCACTGATTTCATGGCGGCAGCGCGTCATGACGCGCTTGCCCATGCTCTGCAGCGCCATGCACAGGGCCGCCGCGGAGCCGAAGGTATCCCCGTCCGGGAACTGGTGGCTTAATAGCACGATGTCGTCCGATTCGCGGAGGAATTCCGCCGCGTCGTCCAGCGTGATCATCGTTATTTCCTCCTCTTTCCGCGCCGGGACTTGTCCCGGCGGTTCCGGTTATTGCATGTAAAAACCCCGGGCGGGGACGCGCATGGGACGCCGCCGCGTTCCATGCGGGAGTGTCACTCCCGTCCGGGGACGCATTCCGCGCCCCCGCGCGTCTCCGCCCGAGGCTTTGGTCATTCGTCTGGTTCTGTCCGCGCCTCTTCCTTCGTCTCCAGATCGTTGAGCAGTTTGGAGATGTTGGCGCTGTATTCGATGGAATCCGTCGCCCGGAACTGCAGCTCCGGCACATGCCGCAGACGGAGCCGGTTCCCCAGCTCGCGGCGGACAAAGCCGGAGGCCGATTTCAAACCGGAAACCGCTTCTTTGGCGCGGTCCAGCCCTTCCATCGCGCTGACAAAAACCGTACAGTACGAGAGGTCGCTGGTGACGTCCACGCGCACGATGCTGATCAGCCCCTGTACGCGCGGGTCCTTCAGCTCCCGGAAGATCGCGGTCAGTTCCCGGCGGATATCCTCCGAGGTCCGTCCCATTCTATGGCTTGGCATATCCATTCACCTCCGCGCCGGGCATTGCCCGGCTGATGGACGGCCGGGAAGCGCTCCCGGTCAGTCCTCCTTGTATTCTTCCATAATGAAGGCTTCCAATACGTCGCCTTCCTTGACGTCGTTGAATTTTTCGAGCGTAATGCCGCAGTCGTAGCCCTCCGCGACCTCCTTGGCGTCGTCCTTAAAGCGCTTGAGGGAAGCCATCTTGTCTTCCGCGATGACGATGCCGTCGCGCACCACGCGGATCTCCGCGCTGCGGGTGATCTTGCCGCTGGTGACGTGGCCGCCGACAACCATGCCGACGTTGGTGATCTTGTAGACCTGGCGGCACTCCGCGCGGCCCAGCAGGACTTCGCGGAACTTCGGCGCAAGCATTCCCTTCATCGCGGACTCCATCTCCTCGATGCAGTCGTAAATGATGCGGTACAGGCGCATATCGACGCCGCTGCGCTTCACGTTGTCCTCCGCGAGCGGTTCCGGACGGACGTTAAAGCCGACGATAATCGCATTGGAGGCGTTCGCCAGCATGACGTCGGACTCGTTGATCGCGCCCACGCCGCCGTGGATGACCTTGACGCGCACTTCCTCGTTGGAGAGCTTCTCCAGCGACTGGCGGACCGCCTCAACGGAGCCCTGCACGTCGGCCTTGACGATGATCTGCAGTTCCTTCATCTCGCCCTGCTGCATCTGGTCGAAGAGGTTATCCAGCGTGACCTTCGTCTGCGAATTGAACATCTCTTCCTTCTGCTGGGTGCGGCGCTGTTCAACCAGCTCCCTGGCCAGGCGCTCGTCGGAGACGGCGTTCATGATGTCGCCGCCCGCCGGCACGTCGTCCAGGCCTGTGATTTCCACCGGGACGGACGGGCCCGCCTCTTCAATGCGGCGGCCGTTTTCATCGGTCATGGCGCGCACACGGCCGACCGCCGTACCCGCAACCACGATGTCGCCGGTGCGAAGCGTGCCGTTCTGCACCAGAATGGTCGCGATCGGGCCGCGGCCTTTATCCAGCCTCGCCTCAACGACCGTGCCCTTCGCGGCGCGGTCCGGGTTGGCCTTGAGCTCCTTCATATCGGCGACCAGCGCGATCATCTCAAGCAGGTCGTCGATCCCCTCCCGCTTCTTGGCGGAAACGGGGATACAGGGCGTCTCGCCGCCCCAGGCCTCCGGCACCAGCTCGTGCTCGGTGAGCTGCTGGAGCACGTGCTCCGGGTTCGCGCCGGGTTTATCCATTTTATTGATCGCAACGATGATGGAAACGCCCGCCGCCTTCGCGTGGTGGATCGCCTCGATCGTCTGTGGCATGATGCCGTCGTCCGCCGCAACGACCAGCACGGCGATATCCGTCACCTGCGCGCCTCTGGCGCGCATGGTGGTAAACGCCGCATGGCCGGGGGTATCCAGGAACGTGATGTCGCGGTCGTCGATCTTGACGCGGTATGCGCCGATATGCTGGGTGATGCCGCCCGCCTCGGATTCCGTGACGTTCGCATGGCGGATGGCGTCCAGCAAAGAGGTCTTGCCGTGGTCGACGTGGCCCATGACGACCACGACCGGCGCGCGCGGCACAAGGTTTTCGTCATTGTCCTCACTGTCGTCGATGATGCGCTCCTCGATGGTGACGACGACTTCCTTTTCCACCTTCGCGTGGAATTCCAGCGCGATCAGGGAAGCGGTGTCGAAATCGACGGTATCGTTGACGGCGGCAAATATGCCGTTCGTCATCAGCTTTTTAATGACCTCCGCAACGGTCGCCTTTAACCGGGACGCCAGCTCGCCGACGGTGATTTCCTCGGGAATGGAGACGGTCAGCGGCTTCGCCTTGCGCTCCATCGCGATGCGGCGCAGGCGCTCGGCCTCTGTCTCACGGCGGGCGTTGCGCGGCCTGCCGCGGTACTGGCTGCTGCGCTGCGTGATCTTCTGCTTCTGCACGATGTTCTCCGTCTTGACCTTTTCGGAGGCCAGGCGGTCGTATTTCTCGTTGTATTTATCCAGCTCCACATGCGAGGCGCGGGTATCCACCACGCGGCCCTCGCCGCGCTTGACGTTGGTGGTGTTTGGCGCGCCGGTCTGCATGGGGCGGTTCGGCGGGATCGGCGTGGCCTTTCTCTGCTGCTGCGCCTGCTGCTGATTCGGCGCGGGGCGCACCGGCGTGATCTTGCCCGGCTTCACCGCCGGACGGCGCGGCGCCGTACCCGGCTGGCCGTTTGCCGGCTGCTGGCCCTGCGGGGCGGGCGGCGCGGGACGCACCGGTGTGATCTTGCCCGGCTTCACCGCCGGACGGCGCGGGGCCGCGCCCGGCTGGCCGCCCGCGTTCTGCGGCGCGGGTGCGGGCGCTGCCTGCGGCTTCGGCTGCTGTGCCTGCGGGGCAGGCTGGGGCGCGGGCGTTTCCTTCTGCTTGTTGTCCGCAAAATATTCGTCCAGGTTCTCCACCTTGTTCTTCTGTGTAAAGTTTTCAAACACGAGGTCCAGCTCGTTTTCCGTCAGGGCCGTCATGTGTTTTTTGGTCTCGCCCGTATATTTCTGTAAGGTGTCAATGACTTCTTTGTTGGGTTCTCCCAGGTCCTTTGCCACCTCGTGAACGCGATATTTAATCATCATATAATGAATTCCTCCTCATTTCACCGTGTCTGCGCGCCGATTCCGGCTTTGCACAGCTCGTGCAGTTTTTTCGCGAACCCTGCGTCATTCACCGCAAGAACTCCGGTTCGCTTTCCTAGAGCCATGCTGATTTCGTCCATGATGGCCGCCGTCTGCACGACGTCCACCCCAGCCTCTTCCGCTGCAAACCGCACGCCGCCGGCGGAACGGGGGGAAAAATCCGCCGCCAGGATCACCAGCCGGGCCTGCCCTTTGCGCAGGGACTCGATCACCGGGTCGCTCCCCAGAGAGAGCCTTCCCGCCCTTCGCGCGAGTCCCATCAGGTTCAGAAGCTGTTTGTTTTCGCCATTCATTTTCCGATCTCCTCCTCCATACGGTCAAAGACCTCTGCGGGAATCTGACAGGAGAAGGCTCGTTCAAAACGCCTTGCCTTTCGCGCCGCCCGGAGGCAGTCCGCGCTTTTGCAAACATACGCGCCGCGCCCGGGCTTCTTACCCGTCAGGTCCAGGGAGATTTCCCCTTCCGGCGACCGGACCACCCGGACCAGTTCCTTCTTCGGTTTGCTTTCCCCGCATCCCGCGCACATGCGCAGGGGAACGCGCTTTTGATGCATGGCACACACCACCTTTCCCGACTGTGTTTTTCTGGCCTGCTATATGAAAACAACACGGTGATTGCCGCGCTGTGTTATCCCTCGGTTTCTTCCTGCGGTTCTTCCGCCGGTTCCGGCGTTTCCTGCGCGGGGGCAGCTTCCTCTTCGCCGTAGAAGCCGCTTTCCGGCTTGATGTCGATCTTCCAGCCGGTCAGCTTCGCGGCCAGGCGGGCGTTCTGGCCCTTGTTGCCGATGGCCAGAGAGAGCTGTCCGTCCGGTACGCTCACGCGGCAGGCGTGGGAGCCGTCCTCCGCCACGGTGACGGTGAGGACGTTTGCCGGGGAGAGCGCCGACGCGATGAACTGCGCCGGGTCGTCGCTGTACTCCACGATGTCGATCTTTTCGCCGCCCAGCTCGTTGACGATGCTGGAGACGCGCGCGCCGCGCGTGCCGATACAGGCGCCGACCGCGTCGACGTCCGGGTTGTGGCTGACGACCGCCAGCTTGGTGCGGGAACCCGCCTCGCGGGAAACCGCTTTTATCTCAACGGTGCCGTCGTAAATCTCCGGCACTTCCGTTTCAAACAAACGCTTGACCAGATCCGGATGCGTGCGGCTGATCATGGCGCGCGGGCCTTTTTCCGTTTCGCGCACGTCCGCTACATAGACCTTGATATGGTCGCCCTCTTTCAGCTCCTCGTTGCCGACCTGCTCGTTCTTCGGCAGGACCGCCTCGGCTTTGCCGATTTTCAGTGTGGCGGCGCCGGTGCGAGGGTCGATGCGTTCCACCAGCGCGGAGACCAGCTCCTGGTGCTTGCTCTGGAATTCCTGCATCATCTGGCCGCGCTCGCCGTCGCGGATGCCCTGGCGGATGATATTGCGGGCCGTCTGCGCCGCAATACGTCCGAACTCCTTGGTGTTGAGCGGGACATTGACGATGCTGTCCACCGCCGCGGAGGGGTCGATCTCGCGGGCCTTTTCCAGCAGGATTTCCCTGCCGGGATCTGTCAGCTCTTCCACCACGGTCTTGCGCAGGAACACCTCAAACGCGCCTTTACCCGGCTCCATATTGATGATGGTATCCTCGTTGCCGTAGCTGTTCTTGCATGCGGTTACGATGGCCTTTTTGATCCGGTCCACCATAAAGTCGACCGGGATGCCGCGCTCCCGTTCCAGCAGGCCCAACGCTTCAAAAACTTCGCTGTTCATTCCTCAATCCCTCCAAAATCGTCTTCCGCCAGGCGGACGCTGGACGCGTCCCTGCGCGGAATCGCACGTTCTTCTCCCTCAGCCGTCCGCAGAAGCATCGTGCTGTCTTTGTAATCCGCCAAAACGGCGGTCAGCTCCCGTTTGCCGTCCTCGCCCGGACGGATCAGCCTGACATGCACGGCGGCGCCCAGATAGGCGGCAAAGTGCTCGTCGCGCGTGAGGTCCCGGTCGATACCGGGCGAGCAGACCTCCAGGCAGTACGCCTGCTCGATCGGATCCAGCTCATCCAGGGGACCGTTGATGGCGCGGCTCATCGCCTCGCAGTCCTCAATGCCGACGCCCTCCGGCTTATCGATGAATATGCGCAGGAACCAGTCCGCCCCTTCTTTGACAAACCGGACGTCCCAGACCATCAGGCCCAGGTCCCGGGCGATGGGTTCCGCAAGCTGCCGCACCAGGGCGACCGTATTGCCGCCTTTCTTTTTTGCTGCCAATGATTTCACCTCATAATGCAAACAAAAGAGTGGGTTGCCCCACTCTTTCATCCTTCATAATATTACTTTTGTTATTGTACCACACCTCTCCCCAAAAAGCAAGACTTTCAGTCGGGACCTGCGGTCCGCACGGCCCGCCCCACGCCCAAATAAAATCGCATTCGAGCAGGGGCGGGACGGAAAGAACCATCTCCCGGGGATCTGCGGTCCGCCCCACACCCAAATAAAGTCGCATCCATGCAAGGGTGGGATGAAACGGACAACTTTTCGGGGCTTTGCGGTTGCCGCGCGGTACATATTCCCGCGCGGCAGGAAAGAAGGACTCTATAGAAGTAGTATAACCCGGTTTCCTGCCTTTTAAAAGAAAATCTCTTTGCAAAGGCTTTATTTCACGCAATTGCGCAAATTTACCCTGCTGTCCATTGGAATGGTATAGCAGAACTTCCTTTTCGCTTAACGGGCGCGGCATGGATAAATTTCAATGCCGCGCCCGAATGTTTTAAATTGGATCGTCAAGCCTCTGTGCGCGGCGCTGTTTTTAACCGATCGTTACGACGCACTGCTTTTGCGGCGCGCTGTTGGCCGCCGCGATATAAACGCCGGTGCTTTCGCCCGCCTTGCCGACCGCGTAGACAGTATAATAGTAATCGCTGCCGGCCTGTCTGACAAACTGCGTCTTGAGCACGCTGCCGTTGCCAACGGTAAACTGCGGAACCACGCCGTCTGCCGCGGTCACTTTAAAGCAATAGCTGCCGCCGTGCCGCAGCGTGAAGTCCGCAGTGGTATCGCAGCGGACAACTGCGGGAGCAAGCACGCTCTGCGCGGCAGACACCACCGCGTAGCCTTCTTTGCCGTAGGTATTCCGCGCAGGCATCCGGCTCGTCTGCTTTTTGCCCTTGGACGCTGGCAGTTCCGGCGTTGCGCCGGGGTCCTTCACCAGCAGGGTACGGGCGTTCCGCATCTGGGTGCAGGCACTCTGCACGTCCTCCTGTGTGGCGTTCGGGTTTTCATAGACCGTGCGCGCCAGCCGCAAAGCCGCGCGGTACATGGCGGCGCTCGGCGCGGTATACCCGCTCAGGTCGAGCTGTTCGCCCTCCGCGAGCAATTTTTCCAGCAGCGCCTTATCGGGCTTCACGCGCAGAGCCAGCATGGTTTCCAGCAGGCGAGCCGCCATCGCGTCCGTTTCGTTCTGCGTGGCGTTCTTATTTTCCAGAAGAAGCTTTGCGTCGTCCAGCGCTTTCAGGAATGATGCCTGTCCCTCGGGGATATACTGCTCCGCAAGCTTTGGCGCCAGCTCCTCCGCTTTCTCAACAAAACGGCGCAGGGTTGAGGTGTCCGCCGTATCGACCAGCCTGCGCATCGCATACGACAGGACGTTATAGGCGCTGTCGAGTTCTGCGTCCGTCGCGTCCGGGTCCTCCAGAATGGTCTGCGCCACAGTCAGCGCCGCACGGAACACGCTCCAGCTCGGCGCGGTATAGTTTTCCTCTCTCAGCAGGAGGGCGGCTTTGACGAGCGCATCCAGTTCCGGATGTGTGGGCGGTTCCACCGGTTCCAGCGCGGCCAGCGCCTGCGCCAGATCCTTCTGCGCGTTCTGCACGTCTTTTTCAGTTGCGTCTTCGTTCTCCATCACGCGGTTCGCCGCCACCAGCGCGCTTTGCAGACCGGCCCAGCTCTCCGCTGTATAGGCGGATGCATCCAGACCGGCTGTGCCCGCGATCATCTCTGCCAGCGGTTTTTTATCCCCCTTGAGGACAAGGGCTGCCATGGTCCGCTGCAGCGCTGCTTGCGCGTTGTTGACCTGCAGCTGCGCCGCTTCCCCGTCCGCAAGAACCTTTTCCGCTTCATCCAGCGCACGGAGGAATTCCGCTTTGCCCGCAGAAGTATACCGGTCGATCGCCTCTCTGACTGCCGCCGCCTCGGCTACGGTCAGTTGTAATTCGTCGGTATTGGCGCGTATTTTCAGGTTTTCCAGCGCGCTGTGCAATGCACCGTATGCGTTGTTGATCTGTTCCTGTGTGGCGTTGGAATTCTCATAGACGAGCTTCGCCTCATCCCAGGCCTTGACCATATCCGCCCAGGTAGCAGGTGTGAAATCCTCCTCATCCGCAACGTCGCAGAGCTCGAACAATTCTTCCAGACCGGATTTGTCCACCGGAACGGACAGCGTCACGGTGACTGTAACAGCGGAGGCCGGCATCGTGAACGTATAGGCTTCACCCGCGGCGACCTCCGTCACCTCTACGGAAGCACCGCCCGCGGCTGCGACCGCAATGCTCTGGAATCGCTTACCCGCTTCGACGTCCGCGATGCGCACCGTGACGGTCTCGCCCGCCGCCGCGCTTTGCCTGTCGGCTGTCACGGCGGCGCTGCCGCCGACGACGTCCGCGACAGTCACGGCATGGGCTTCCGGCTGCGGCTCCTCGTATGTCTCATACAGGCGGAATTCCGAAGCGCTGGCAAACCCGGCCATGCCCGCGTGGATTTCAAAGCGGATATAGCTGCCCGCCGTCGGCTCAAATTCCAGCCACTTTACTTCCGTATTGCCGGCGAGCGTATAATCGCCCACCTTGACGGCGCTTTCGGCGTCCGCGCCGACATAGACCGACAGGCTGGTGATGATGCCGTTCGTCTGGCTGTCCTGGCGCGGCACATACTGCACCTTGTGCAGCACATGCGGATTTTTGAGCGTGGCCTCTACGGTTACGGGATACTGGTTGACCTCGTCCCATTTGCTGTGCCATTTGGTGTCATTGTTGTTGTCAAACGCGTTTTCAATGTCGGTATTGTTGTTCGGCTGTGTGGAGCTGGCCGCGACGGAATCGATTTCCGTCCGGCTGAGCGGCGCGGACGCGTCATACAGGCGGAATTCCGAGGCGCTGGCCCATCCGCCGACGCCCTGTGTAATCTCAAATTTCACATAGTCCGCTTCGACGGCCTCAAAATTCATGACCTTGGTGGTTTTATCGTTCACGAGCGTGTAATCGCCCACCTTGACGGCGGATGCGGCGTCCGCGCCCGCGTAGACCGCCATCTGCTGGATGGTCCCGTTGTCCGTTTCGTCCTGACGCGGGACGTACTGCACCTCGTTGATGGTATGCGTTTCGTTGAAATGAATTTCCACAATATAGGGATAGCTGTTCGGCTCGCTGATTTTAGTGTGCCAGCGGGTGTCGTTATTCCCGTCAAAGGCGTTTTCAATCGCCACCTGATCGCGGTCGACCGAATTGGCGGAGACGGTAAAGGCGGAGCTGGGAATCGGGTCCGTGCGCGGCGGGCGCGCGACGATCACATTGATATGTACCGGCTGACTGTATCCGGGCGCCTTGCCGGTAATCGGATAGACGCCGTAGGTGTTGATGTCCACGGGACTGCTGTCCCAGAAGACGGTGACCGGATACGTACCGCCGTCCTCCATCGTCGCGGTCAGCTGATTCGGCAGATGCAGGAAGAAGAGCACGTCGCCCTTTTCCACGCTGACGTCGCCCGGCTGTTCCACCGAGACAACGGTATATTGCTGGCCGTCCGCCTGGTTCAGCAGCCAATCCGCGTCCTCCGTGAGCTGTGCGGGCAGCTTGTCCGCCAGCTCCGTGCTGAGCAGGTAATTTCCCCGGAAATTTGTGATCCAGTTATTTTCGCCCTCCTCCGTGTCGAGCGCGGTCAGGCCGGTCAGGTCCGGCAGTGCGGCAAGTTTGTTGTTGCTCAAATTCAGCCGCTGTACCCCGGTCAATCCGGCAAACGCCGTTTCTCCAATGGTTTCGATACGGTTGTTCCAGAGTGAAAGGGTGGTCAGGGCTTCACCCAATCCTTCAAACGCGCCATCCGGAATACCGGTGACACGGTTCCCGCTGAGGTCGAGCGTCTCCAGCTGAGAAAGGCTGCGGAACGTCCCGGGTACAATGGACTCCAGATAGGTGGTGGAAACGATCAGGGTTTTAAGCTTCGGCATGGCTGCAAACGCGTCCGCCGGAAGCGCCTTGATCCAGGTGTCGTTCAGGTCGAGCGTCTCCAGATTGTCCAGGCCGGTAAGATCGACGTAGGGCGTGTCCTCGTCCACATAGGTCCAGTTTTCCAGCACATTGCTGGTGAAATCGATGGAACGGATGCTGTCCGCGCCCGCAAAGGTTCCGGTGGGCACGTTGTCGATGGCGTTGCGCCGGAAATCGACGTGCTTCAGATTGCGCAAGCCTTCGCGGTCAAAGTTGCCGGGCTCCAGCGCCTCCAGATTGTTCCAGCTGAAGAGCAGGTTTTCCAGACTGTCCAGACCGTCAAAGTGCATTTCGCTGAAAACTTCAACCTCGTTGTACTCCAAATCGAGCGTTGTGAGCTGGGACAACCCCTCAAACGCCCCCACAGGCGTCTGGGAAAGACCGTTGTACGACAGGTCGAGCCATTCCAGACTTGGCGGCGCGCCCTCAAACGCGCCGGGCGCGATGTCCGCGATGTCGTTTTCATAGAAGTACAGCTCCCGCAGGGCGGGCAGATCCAACGTTTGAAGCGCCCCCTCCGGCAGCTCCGTAAACGCTTCGTTGGAAAGGTCCAGAACTTCCAGTGTGTCCGAAGCAATTTCAATTGCGGAAAGGTCCGTGAAACCGTTGTTTTCCAAATTGAGATGCATCAGAACCGGAAGCGCGGACAGCGATTCCGCCGCAATGGCAGTCAGGCTGTTGCGGCTCAGGTCGAGCGTTTGCAGGTTTTCCAGATTTAACAGCTGGAAGCCCGCAAGGGAGGCGATCTCATTCCTGCGCAGGTCCAGTTCCGTTACCTGCGCAAGGTCGTTTTCATGCAGCGTTTCGGTCCCCGCCGCGTTACAGAGCGCCGCATAAAGGTTTGCATCCGGAATGCCTTCCTCAGAGCAGGCAATTTCCGGTCCGGGGTCGTCCTGCCCGCGCGCCGCCTGCGCGGAAAAGCTCACACAGGAAAATACCATGGCCAGACAGAGCAGCAAAGACAGATACTTTTTGAACATGAAATCACTCCTTTTCATAAATTTTCTTCTACTTCGATCATAATATATTACCTATAATTTGTAAACACATCAGCGTATTTATTATTCAATATAATTAAATTCCCGCAAAAAAGAATCCCCCGAAAAATTCAGGGGATTTCGGATCATGTTATTTTGTTTCTAAACCGGCGCAGAACCGCACAAAAGCCGGGAATGCTATAACCATGTTAAATGGTCTGCCGGAAAAAGTTTTTCATCGTCTCCGCACATTTTCAAGTGTGGAAGATCGGCTGGCATCTGCTCTTTCCGGAATCTTATTCCTCCATCTGCTTTGCAAGGAAGCAGGCGGCGGTCTGCACAATCTTTTCCTCTGTCTCTCCGGCAGGCTCTTTCGTCTCGCCGCTGAGCAGGATCACCGCGCCGGTCACGTCGCTGGCGGCAATGATCGGATAGATCACGCAGGCGCTTTTATCGACGCCCTCAACCGGACGAACCTCGCCGTTGTCTTTTCCGCTGACATACGAATGCCGGTTCTGCATGTATTCCTCCAGTTCCGGAGAAACCCGGCGTTCCAAATACTCCTTTTTGGACACGCCCGCCGCGGCAATCACATGGTCGCGGTCACAGACAACAGCGGGCAGGTTGGTTACCTTTGCCAACACCTCCGCGTACTGGCCCGCAAACACGGACATTTCGCCAACCGGCGAATACTTCTTAAAAATAACACCGCCCTGCGCGTCTGTAAAAATCTCCAGCGCATCCCCTTCACGGATACGCAGCGTGCGGCGGATTTCCTTTGGGATTACGACTCTTCCGAGATCGTCGATACGTCTGACAATTCCTGTGGCCTTCAAGATAATTCCCTCCTGATCTATTTAATGAGATACATTCACCTGTCAATCCGGACCCACCACAGGGCGGGGACGTTCCTCACGCCCTGTTTACCATTTCAAAACGGCGTTTGATCCGGCATGGTCTTATTATCCACAGGAAACTCCTGTCTATACAGGTTTTGACAAGGCAAATTTTGTCCTCCGGTCAGAACGGCGCGTGCGAAAGTTTATTTCAGCACAATACCCGGAGCTGCGGTCGGCACGGCCCGTCCCATATCTCAATAAAATCGCAGCCATACAGCGGAGGGACGGAAGGAACCTGCTCCAAGAAAACGCCGGCAACCGCGCCCCCCTTGCACATTGAGGGTGTACAAACAGAAAAAAAGTCGTATAATAGAAGCATCCTATTACAGGTTGGAGGGTTTCTTTTGAAAAATTGGATTCGACTGGGCGCTGTTGCACTGTCGCTGGCCGCCGCACTCGCGTGCACCGGCTGCGCGGCCCGCATGCCCGTTTCCTCAGAGGAGTTTCAAACGCACGCGGAGAGCGCCGGATTTATTGTACAGGCGCCTGAGATGAACTCAGAAGACGTTGTGGATTTCCGCATTGCACTGGACCAGGAAGCCGGCATGGAGATCGACTTCGCCGTCTGCAAAGACCAGCAGACCGCCGTCGACACTTATAACAGCATTAAAAACAACATTAAAATGACTGATCTGGCAAAAACCAACAACGTGGATTCCTCCGCCTACAGCCGTTATACTGTGGAGAACGGTGAAATTTATTACGTGGTGGTCCGCTTGGAGGATACCGTGGCGCTCGGCAAGGGCAAGATTATTCATCAGAACAAGATGAACACCTTGTTTGACAGTATCAAGTATTGACGCAGGGCCATGCAAAGATGACAAAACGCCCGTAGGGACAAGAATGAAACTTGTCTCTACGGGCGTTTCGCATGTACTGTGACGGAAGATAGACGCGTAAAGCAAATAGAAAACCCCCGGCGGCTGCCGGGGGTTTCGTGTGTAAAAATTACGCTCTGGGGTTGCTGATCAGATCCGGATAGCTGCCACTGCTGAAATTCCAAACGGAAGTATCAAAACCATTCAGGGCGTTACCGGATTGCAGATTCGCTTTGCTGGTTCTGGTAAAGCCATTCGCAGAACCAGAAGTATCGGATTCCGCGTAAGAAGAAGATGTGCTGCCTAAGTTATAGCCGACACTGATCGAACCATCCGCAACAGAATTCACATTTCCATTATGAACAACGTAACAGGATATAATACTTCCTGTGTTTGCCTGATATCCTGTAAAGCCGCCAACATATTGACGTCCAACGATATAACCCGTAGGTGCGCACCAACTATTCCGAATAACCGCACTGCTGGTATTTGCACCGACCAAACCGCCTATTTGAATCATATTTTGCTGAACATTGCCTTTATACCCCTTATTAATGGAGCCTTTTGCCCAACACTGATCCACGATGCCGCCGTTGGTATTATAGCCCACAATACCACCTACTGCAGAATATCCTACCAAACTGACGTCCGAGCTGCAGTTGCGGATTACGCCGCTGCTTGCTCCGGTGATTCCACCCGCAAAGGTGCCGGTTCCCATTGTTGTTGTACCATAAAGCGCGCCTGTTACCAAACCATTCACATGACAATTTTCGATGGTTCCGGTGTTCTGGCCAGCTACGACACCGATAATGCCAGCCCCTTTAATATTCGCGTCTTTTAAGGTCAAATCTTTAATGGTTCCTCCATTATTGGAAAACAAACCAATACCAAATACGTCGCCTACATTGCTAGGCAGGCAAGTCATATCAGAAATAACTTTGTTGTTGCCATCAAATACACCGGTAAATTTTATATCAGCGTCACTGTCTGTAAAGCCCAACGGTCTCCAAAGAGTATTCTTATTAATGGAGAAATCATTTGCTACCACAAAATTATGGCTCATATGATTGGCTACTTGTTTTAACTCGTTCTCATTATGAATGATATGAGGATACGGACAATTATCCGGATTCTCCGGCTCCTGCAACTCCAGTCTGACATAGAACTTCATCTCCGCAAAACGATAATTCGCAACATTCGGCTCTGCAGAGAAATCATCCGGATAAGTCACAGTCTGGGTTTGAGGTGTTTCATCAAACACATAGGTATAACCAGCCGGTGCTGTCGGCAGATTGTTCTTTACGACATCATTCGTATCCGTCAGCGTGTAAGAACCGCCCTCCGCTATACTGATCGTCTCGGTATGTGTTTTTAAAGTCTTGCTCGGGTCCACTTCTCTATCAATGTAGTTGATCTTAACCTGCACGTCCACTTCAACCGGCGGGTCCGCTTCCACAATGAACGTTACATCGGAAGCCGTATCTTCGCCCGTCAGCTCAGACTGATAGCTCTGCTCCGGGTCTGCAAAATGGTAACCCTGCGGCAAACCAGGCGCTGCCAATGTTTCTGTCACCGTATAGGGGAACGCGTTGGATTTTGCAGTGATCGAATAATCCTCGCCGATCTTTGTACCGTCCGCCAGGGTATAGTGGATGACGATCTGAACGTCTTTCGCTTCTGGCTTCGTGCTTCCGCCCTCATCCGGGGTTCCGCCGCCCGCGCCTTCGTCCATCTGATATGCGTTGAACATCAGGTCCGCATGATAGTGCTTGCCCTGGTACTCGTTGCCCACCGTCTCCGGCAGATAGCCCGCGATGACATAGGTTGCGTCTTTGCCTGCCGGGATCATCGCCGTGGTGTACATGTTTTCGGTTTCCAGCTTGGTGTTGTCTGCCGCCGCTTTGTCCGGATCGGCAACAGATTCGTCATAGAGCTTATTCAGATTGACGCCGTCAATTCTTTCCCAGACGCCGTCGACATTCTTGTAAACAAAAATCTTCAGGACCTTCTGCAGGCCGTTGGTGCAGTTGCCATTTTTTGCGCCGTCCCAATCAACGGTGTTGTCATTGTTGGTCAGCTCAATGTTCTCTTCGCCCTCTGCGCATTTTTCACCCAGATTGACAGAGATGTCCACTTTTGTGGGCAGTGTGCCGCGGTTTTCGATCTGCACCGGCTTGAAATAGACCGGAACCGGCTTATAGTCGCTGTCCTGCATCCCGTTGGCCGCAACGTTGTTGTCCAGCTCGTTGCCAAACGCAATCTCCGGCTCCAGTTCCTTATAGAAATTTTGATACTGCATCGGGCGCAGATTCTCAAACTCCAACGGCTTTTTGGTCGTGTAGTCCGGATCGGGATTAACCTCAATATCCAGAATACCTGCCGTAAAGTTTGCGTCCACTTTTTCCGTGTCGGTAAACCATGCCATTGTTCCGCCGACCAGAAGGCTGAACACCAGCAGGACGGATACCGCAGACAAAAGGATCCTGCTTTTTTTCGTCTTCATGTTGCTTCCTCCACATCTTTTTTATTAATATGTATTTTAGCCGCTCCAGCGGCATAGGCGCCATTAAAAATGGGTATACTATTCCCATAATTTACATGTTATTCATATTATATCATTCCAATTCTATAATTGAATGCTTATCGGAAAAATATTGGCTATATTCAGGTATTATTTACCACTTATCATGGTAAATTGTCCTACAACTTTTGAGACAAAGAAAAACTCCTCCGGCATATGATCCGGAGGAGTTTTCTATATTTAATATCCTGTCAAAACAGTTTACCGCCTGCGAATGCGGCGAATACCATACCCAGAATTCCAACATATAAAAGAGTGGCAGGCAGGTTGCGGAATGCACGCGGTACACAGCCCTTTTTGCAGCGCGCCTGCGCTTCAGCGAGCACCAGGGACGCAAGATAAAACGCGATTCCCGTTCCCAGCGCGAAGCCAACCGCCTCCCAGCCCGTATAACTGAACCGGCGCTGCACATACGGCATGGCAAGCACGATACAGTTGATTGCCGCGGGCGCGAGCACCGGGGCAATCTTCTGGTACAGCTTTGGCAGCAGGAACCGGCATAAAAACGCGGCGGCCAGATAAATCAGGGCGGCGCAAGCCGCATAGACCGAAGGCCGCAGGAACAAAATCGTGCTGTCCGCTGCCAGGAGGGGGCCGACCGCCCCCGCCAGCAACAGGGTAAACAGCGAGAACAATCCTACAAAGAAGCTGTACAGCCCCATCAGGCCGGGCCTGCGCGCGGCGCGCAGTACGCGGCTGAATCCTACGCCGCCGGCAAACAGAACATTTTCCGCCGCTGCAGCCGCCAGCGCGGCCAGACACAGCTTGGCAAACTCACTCATGCGCGCGGCGCCTCCTTTCCGGATTTCTTCTCACGCCGCAGGTTGACCCCCTGCACCAGCGCGGCCAGAAAGCCCAACACGATAAATCCGAAGAAGGGCAGCGCCGTTCCCCTGTCGGCGGGGATATAGAGTCCGGTGCTGCTGTTCCATACACTGCCGCGCTGCAGGTATTCGCGCAGGCAGGCCACGGCGCACAGCACCAGCGAGTATCCCAGCGCACAGCCGAGGATGTCTGCCAGCACCGCGCGCAGCAGGTGCGCGGGAGCATATTCATTGCAGCGAGAGAGCACCATGGAATTGCAGATCATCAGTCCCGCGAAAATCCCCATCGTGTTCAGCGATCCGGGGAACATCTGGTTGACCAGCCACGCGGCGGGCAGATAGCATACCGCGCTCACTGCCAAAACCGCGCCGGGACGCAGCCAACCGGGCAGAAATTCCCCAATCAGGCAGAATATGACGCCCGTCGGCAGGGAGATAAAAAGCATCAGCAGGGAAAGCTGCACCGCCATCCGCAGGTTATATCCCGCCGCGACCACCGGATAGAGGCCCAGCGCGCCGATCAGCACAGGATTTTTGAGGAACAGCCCGTTAAAAAAGATCGTGCGGGTTTCCCGCAGGGAACCGGAACGTTTTTTTTCTGCAGTTTTACGTTTCAATGCGTTTCCCTCCCCAGGCGCGCGCCCTCAGGACCGCGCGGTCCAGCAGCGGCGCAATGGCGTTGCACGCCAGCACCGCGAAGCACGCGCCCTGTTCATAGGTGCTGAAATGGCGGAACGCCATGATGACCGCGCCGCCGAGCGCCCCATACAGGCAGCGCCCCACTGACGTGCGCGGCGCTGTCACCGGGTCCGTCATCATAAAGACGGCGCAGAAAAGCAGCGAGCCGGACATCAGTTCATATTTGACCGAGGTCAGCGGGCTGCACGCGATGCGCGGCGCGGCGGCGGCGATCCCCGCCGCGGCCAGCAGGAAGAACAGCGGCGCTTCCCAGTTCGCCGCGCGCCGCAGAATCAGGTACAGTCCGCACGCGCCGATGACCAGCACGGCAGTCGCGCCGACCGGTCCGGGGAACTTGCCCCAGAGCATCTCAAGCGGAACAATGTCCGGCTTTAAATGATCCTTGAGCACCGCGGCAGGCGAACTGGCGGGAATCAGCGCGCTGTGGCCCAGCCACTGCGGCAGCCAGCCGACCGGCGCGGCATATGCGAAGATCCGCTGCGGCCAGCAGATCGTGACAAACGCCACGCCCGCCGCCGCGGGGTTAAACGGGTTGTGGCCCGTGCCACCGAAGGGGCCGCGCGCCACCCAGACCGCAAACAGCGCGGCGATAGAGGGTACCCAGTACGGCACGCCGACCGGCATCAACAACGCGATTACAAAGCCTGTCACCAGAATGGATGGATCAGAGAGACTGGCAGGCTTCCTGCTGACCAGACAGAATGCCAGCTCCGCCAGACAGCACAGACCGACGGTCAGGGCCGTGGTCAGCAGCGGACCCCAGCCGAAATAGACGGTGGGCAGGATCAGCAGTGTGCAGAGCGCCAGGACCATACTGCCCAGCATAGTCCTGGACGTCCGCTCTTTTTTCAAACAGACCGGTTCTTTCATGCTACGCACCGCCTCCCTTGTATTCCGCCGCGCGCAGCACGGCAGCCGTCAGGTTGATCTCCGAGGGACAGGCCAGTCCGCACGCGCCGCATGCAATACAGTGCTGGACATTCGTCAGCCGGAGCGGGTCCGGCTTTTCCCGGGACATCTCCTCATAGACGGCCCAGGGGACTATGCTCTTGGGACAGGCACGGGCGCATTGACCGCATCCGATACACGGGAAGCCTCTGGGGACCGGCGCCTTTTTCAGCGCGATCAGACAGCGGGTGTCTATCGTGACGGGCAGATCCAGATCCGTGACGCGCCGGCCCGTCACGGAGGAGCCGATAAAACAGGTCCCCGGCGCCTGCTCCGTCCCGCAGAAATCCAGCAGGCTGCGCAGCGGCGTACCGAGCGGCACGCGCAGGTTAAAGGGGTTGAGGACCGCGTCCCCGGTGACGGTCACAAGGGTTTCCGTCTGGGGCAGTCCGGTGCGCAGCGTCCGTTCCAGCGCGGCGCAGGCCTGCACGCTGATAAAGCCGGTTTTCTTCCCCTCCCGGTAGAGCTTTCGTTTGAGCATCGCGCGGGCGGGGTAGCGCGGCTCCGCCGTCACACAGGCGGCGGTTGCATGGGTCCTTTGCAAAAGGCGAACCTCCGCGCGGGAGCTCGCCGCAATTTGACAGTCCGCCGCACCGCAGGCCTTTGCCGCTGCTTCCAGGCCAAGAAGCACCTGGTCCGGGCAGGCGCGCAGCGTCGCGATGGCGGAAGACACGTAGGGGTCGTCGTCGATGGCGTTCGCCAGCAGCAGGTCCACCCCGCGCCGGCGGAACTGCTTCAGCTTTTTATACAGCGGCTGCCCGTCAAACTCATCGACGATACCCGCCGACGCCGCGGCCGCGACGATCTGCTCCCGGTGCCCGTGCTCCGGCGGCTGCCTTTCCTCTCCGGGGTCGTCCCAGTCCGGGATCAACACCGCACAAGGCGTCTCACCCAGCAGCGGATGATTGATGATCCGGAGTTCCTCCACTTTTCCCGCGGCGGGCGCAAAAGCGGGCGCGGCAAACTGCGGCGCGGAAAGCGGCGCGTATTTCGGAACCCAGACGCCCGGGACAACGGTCCGATCCGCCGCGCGGGCACACCCGGGCAGCGGTACCAGCAGCTTTTGCGGCGCGGGCGGGGATTGGATTCCCTGCCGGAGCGGCGCGTCTCTGTGCGGCTCCAGGCGAACGCCGCGCGGAAACAGGGTCAAAGGATCACCCCGTTCCCCTCTCGCAGCGCGCGGATCGCTACCGCCGCGTCCGGTGCGCCGAACACACTGGTGCCTGCGACGCAGACGTCCACGCCCGCGGCCTTCGCAATCGGCGCGGTCTCCAGATTGATGCCGCCGTCCACCTCGACGCAGACGCCGCGGCTTTTGAGCGCGCGAACCTTCTCCATCATTGGTTCCATAAAGGACTGCCCGCCAAAACCCGGCTCGACGGTCATCACCAGCACCATGTCCACCTGGTCGAGGTAGGGGTAAACTGCTTCCACCGGGGTCTTCGGTTTAATGGCCAGCGCGGGCTTCGCGCCGCCGTCACGGATTGCGCGAATGGTATCCGGAATGCTGCTGTCGGCCTCCAGGTGGAACGAAATCACATCCGCCCCCGCCTTTAAAAAGTCCCCGACATAGCGGAGCGGGTCACTGATCATCAGGTGTACGTCAAACGGCAGCTTGGTATAGCTGCGGATCGCCCCGATGACCGGCGCGCCGAACGTCAGGTTCGGCACAAAATGCGCGTCCATTACATCCAGATGAATCCAGTCCGCCCCGGACCGGTCCATCCGCGCGGTTTCCTCTCCCAATTTCGCAAAGTCCGAAGACAGCATCGACGGCGCTATCAACATGGCTGCGGCCTCCTTTTATGTTTCGCCTCGCGGCGGTTTTCTTTCCTGCTTATTGTACCTGAATTCTCTCTTTTTTTCAACCTGACCCGCGGTCAGAACGGGATGGATGTGTAATGTCATTCGCGCCTACGGTGGTTATCCCAGTGAACTAAAATATAAAGGAAGCCATTTATAACCCATCCTACAGCGTAATTTTTACTAAAGATAACATAAAGTAGCAGGACAGAAAGAACCAGCTCCTGTAGTGCATCCCAGCCGACAATAATATGTAAACCCAAAAGAAAAAAGCAAACTAGCCCAAGCTTTACCGGCAATGAAGCGCACACCGGTATCCCTGAGCAACTCAGGTATACGGGGGATACCGGGGGTGAAGGGGGGCGCGAGTCGTACCCACCCGGAGCCCAGCTCTCACGCCCCCCTTCGCGTGCCTTTGCCTACTTTTGTGGCAAGACGGACACGCAGTGTCTGACGCGCCTCCGGCGATGGTCGTTTGAAGTATCGAGCGAGGCTTTAGCCTCAAGCGAGCGTCCCCACCGGAGGTGCCGCCCGGCATGAGGGCAAACCAGCGGTTTTCTCCCGCTTTGTGCAAAAGCATAATAGGTTGTATGATTGCACGTGCAATTAATTGCTTTAAATATTTGATAAGAAATATAAGTTGCTTACGCAACGATATATAAGACTATGTAATGCAGTAAAATAAAAGTTTTAAAGGAAATGTTGTTTATACAATAAAAAGAACCCCATTGCTTCCGCAATATAAAAATTTGTTTTACTTTCTTAAAGTAAAAAGTCTTTGCTGTCGCTTTTCAAAGCGACGAATACCCCCGGCGAAAGCCGGGGAACCAAAGAGAAGCCCCAGAGGCAGCTCCCTGCCTCAAAAACAGCAATATCACTCGTTCCCACTCGCTCTTCTCAGGAAGAGAGTTTCGTTCTCTGCGGAGAACGACCAAGGGCCCTGCCTTTGGAAACCGCCGCTTTTCAGAAAAGCGGAAAAACACATTTCAACCATTTACCTGTTCGGTAAAAACAATTCCCGCCGTAGGCGCGAAAGACGTTACACGTCCGGGCCGTACTGACCGGAGGTCCCGGGAGCTTGTCCCGGCCGTCCGGTGAACGCCCGGGCCGTTCACCGCACCCCGCTTCGCGCCGGCCGTCCCGGCTGGAAGCCCGGCAGCGGGGCGAGCCACTACCGGACAATCTATGATGAAGCGGTTTAAATATATTCGCCCCGCACTTTTATTGTATGCGGTTTGCAGGAAAATGGTCTGCATAAATCCAACGTTTATAAAATAAAAATCGCGGGATAGAAGGCTTTGTCCCTTTTTCCCGCGATTTTATCATATAAAAGAACCTATGAATGCTTGTCCTGGTCCTGTCCTTCCGCAAGCTGCCGCTTCCGGTCTTTATAGTATGCCGCGCACAGCAGGATCAGCGCCGCCGCCGCAATCGCGCGGAACACCCATCCCCATACGCCGGCAAACAAATCCATCGGCGTCATTGTATTGGCAACCCACCAGCCGCCCATAATTAGAAAAAAACCGCCCGCCGCATACATGATCCGGTTTTCCCGGCCAAACCGGAAAATCAGGATCAGCCCTACCAGAAACCACATGCCCGCGTAAATATATTCCATCATCGTTTTAACCCTCTCTGAACCCGCTGCGTCAGGCTGTCCGCCGGCCCTCCGCGTTTGCATTCAGTATACCCCGCGCATCCGGTTCTGTCAACCACGGCGCGGACCGCACCGGTAAACGGCTGTATCTGCCACGCCGCAGGGCACGCAGACGCTGCTGCCGCCGTCTCCGGTTCAGGAACTCCCGACGCACCTGCATCAGGCAGCAGATGCCGGTAATCAGCATCAGCACGGTCTGTACCGCCGTAAAAAAGGCGTTGCCCTCCCCCGCCGTCAGAGCCGCAAACCCCATCACAGCGGTCAAAATGCACAGCACCCGGCTTTCCTCCGTCCGCGGCCGGTATTTGACAAAAAGCGCGCACGCGCCGCAAATCCATACAATCCCCATCACTTCGTTCATTGTTCTGCCCTCCTGCCGCTCCGGCGTCGGCGCCGTGAGCGCTCATATGTTCTGTCTGTGTTTATAATAACACATACGTTCTGTTTGCGCAAGCATTTTTTCGAACAAAAATCGAACAAGGCCGGGGCGTCTGCCCCGGCCTTGTCTGTTGGATATAACGGTGTTTGTGGTATAGCCGAGCAAAGGGCGGTTCCGGGAGCAGCGCTCCACGGAACGGTCCTCTGCCAAATTACAAAATCAAAGGCTCGTCAGTCCAAAATATACAGACTCATATTGCGCACGCCGAAGTTCATGCACTCCTGGTACGTATCGTAATAGAGATCCGCCACAATGCGTCCGCTTTTGACGCCGCCGCCGGTATCCGCCGCAATGGCATAGCCGTAGACGGTCTTGCCGTCCGGCGAACAAATATACATCTTTGTGCCGTACGGGATGATCTTCGGGTTGACCGCCACCAGACCCACCGCCGCCGGTTTGCCCGTAGAGGTGCGGCCGCCGCCGGTATAGGCGGAGCTGCGTCCCGTAATCACCTTGCTGTAATTGACGGTATTGCCCTTGTGGTCGACAAGCGTACCGTCGCCGTTGACGATCGCCGTTGTGGAGCTTCTCGGCTTGGAGCCGACGCGCACCACCTGCGTCACAGGTTCCACGTCCACAGTCGTACTGAGAACGGTTTCCTCCGCGAGCTGTCCGTCCACATATTTCTGACGTTTTACAACGGTCTGGCTGCCGGGCACGCCCTGCACATCCACGACCTTTTTGCCCTTGTCCATACTCGCGTCCGTCTTGGTGGTCGTCTCAAACGGAATTTCCTCCGTGACGGTTGCCTCCTGATACCGGACGCGCGCGACGACGATCTGCATGCCATCGCAGACACGTTCGTCCAAATTCACGCTGACTTCGTCGTCCGGGCCCAGCGTGATTCCCTGGTCCTCCAGGGTCTGCGCCACCGTATTGGACGGCGCAAGCAGTTCTTCCGTTTTTCCGTCCGCCGTGATGGAAACTTCATATCTCCGCGTCACGACGATCTCCGTATCTTCGGTGACCGTTTCGTTCTTCTCAGGCTCTACCACATCGTTCACGCCCAGCGTAACGCCCGCTTTATCCAACACATCCGCAACATCTTCCCCGTAATACGCCAAAACGTGATGGGTGACGCCGTCCGCCAGAATGGCCGCGTCGTATGCGCTGACCACCGTCAGATTGATCGCCTCGTCGTTTTCCGTCCGGGTAATATTGTCGTCCTTGCCGACCTCGATCTCAGGATACTGTGCCCTGGCCAGCTTGAGGATGTCCTGCGTCCCGCCGCTTGTGGTCTGGAACGCATAAAATTCCCCGTTGTACGTGAGATTGACGTCGCGCGTCGCTGCCATAACGGTAATGACGGAGCTGACCGTGATCAGCGTCATGACCAGCAGAGCGGTCAGTCTCTTAAACGGGGTTCTACATAGGAAGCGCTTTCCTGTCTCCAGAATCTGCTTCGTTTTCTGATTGAACATTGTTTCACCTTTTTCCTTTGCTGCGGCAAGTTCGGTTTGGCCATCACTTTTTGCCGCCCTCCTGTTGAGCGATAAAAAGACATTGACAAAGTAATACAACTACTACATTTAGGGGGGAGCCCCCTGATCGCCGCGTCATCGTTATTAGGATTTGTGTCAATGTCCGTATTATATTCATCCAATCGCACATTGTCAAATTTCCAGCGAATCGGATTTTGGGCATTATGAACAAGTTGAAAAATAGTATTTTACCATGTTCTCATGATTCGCCGCCTTTTTGCGGTTTTTTTCGGTTTTGCTGGACACACGCCGGATGGGTTTTCTGTGCACAATGCAAGAATTTAATGGTTACAAACTTGTTACAAAGATTTCACTTCTGTATTTTATGCCTTTTTTCACCTGCAAAAGAAAATAAAATTGCGCCGCATCCTCTTCTAAAAGCAAGAAAAAACGGCTTGTACACTGGGTTTCCAGGCATTAGCCCCTCTGGCGTCTCCCGGTTCTTTCTTCCTGTCCGGCTGACGGATTTTCCCACTCACGCCTGTCCACGCCGGCTTTGAGGGCCGGACGCAACCAAACGGCTGACTGCGCAAGGATTGCCGCCTTTTTCTTCCTAATATATAGTATGGGCCTCTTTCCAGGGAGACAATCCACCCGCCGGTGCTTTTTTCCACACGCGTGTGGAAAATTTTCCGGTTCGTCTGCAGTACTTTCCCCGGCGGCACAAAGGGTTTTCCACGGTTTTCAACGAGTTATCCACCATATTCCCCGATTTCAGTCCTCTGGAAAACAACCGCCGCTTGTCTAATGCGTACAGAATTCCCTTTTTCAGACCGGTTGAATCAGTCTATCCGCATGATTCTGCACCTGATGCGGACAGACTTTCCACAGTTAAAAGGAACCGTCGGAAAATGTCGATATGATTCACCATGCAAAGTCACAAAAAAGGCCATTTTTTGTGCTTTTTATCGGCGGCATCATAGATATTGGGGTTTCCAGAGGATTTCCGGCCTGCTTTCCACAATCTCCACCGAGTTTTCCACAGTGGAAAAGGAAAACGCTGTGGAAAGTGGGGAAAACAGAATAACAGAAAGTTCTTTGCGGGATAATTCCTGTTTAGCCATAACAAATTCTGTATTCAGAGATACTATATAAAAAGCACTCGGTTTCTATAGTTGGAGGAAGAATGTATGATAGATTTAAAAAGATTGATCCGGGGCGCGGCCATCCGGACACCAGGGTTCCGAAACCGGAGGTACTGCAATTTATGCCGGCGGCACGCCGCGTTCTTTTACAGATTCGGCCACAAAAGCGCGGTCTTCAACGAGCTGCATATCATCGGAGGCGGCGAGCGCAAAGACTGCGAATGCCCCTACTGCCGGTCGCACGACCGGTTCCGATGGTCCTTTTACCTGATTGAACGGTATACCAACATTCTGGAAGGAAGCTGCACGGTGCTGCAAATCGCGCCGGAACACCAGATCGCCAGGCGGATTGAGCAGAACAAGCTGTGCCACTATTATACCGGAGATATTATGCCGGGACGGGCGAAATATGTTGTGGATGTCACAAAGATGCAGTTTGGGGACGGCATGTTTGATTATATTATCATGAACCATGTGCTGGAACACATCCCCGACGAAGCCCTTGCCATTTCCGAGCTGAAGCGTTGCCTCAAGCCCGGCGGCACGCTGATCCTGTCGTTTCCGGTCTGTTCCGACCGGAAAACCTTCGAGGATACAGGCATTGTTTCCGATGAGGATCGTCTGCGGTATTACGGGCAGACGGATCATTGCCGCCTGTACGGAACGGATTGCCGCGATCACCTGGAACAATACGGGCTGGAAGTGACGCCTTATATTGTAAAGGAAACGCTGGATTCCAAAACGATCCGGAAGATGGCGTTGATTCCGGACGATATCGCATTCTTCTGTACCAAAAAGTGAGCCGTTTTGCGGGGGTCTGTTTCCGCAAAAACAAAGCTCCTATATATAAGGAAAGGGAGGTCCGGCATTAAAACGCCGGGCCTCCCTCTTTATCAGCCGTTTTTTCCAAATTCAGGTGAAATTTTTTCTCCTTGTGAATTTTCTGTTGACTTAAGGTCGGCGGTAACCTATACTTAAGGTGTCGGCAGCAAGGAGGAATGATAACTTTGTCAGACAAGAAAAAAATGGGCCGGCCGCCCTCGGAAAACCCCAAATGCGTCAAGCTGACCGTTCGTGTTCACGCCAACGAAGCGAGAATCCTGGACGAGTATTGCCTGCGAAAAGGGTTGACGCGTGCGGAAGGCGTCCGGGAAGCGATCACCGACCTGGAACAGAAAAAATGAAAGAAGCGGCGCCCCCTTCCCACAAAGAAGATGCGCCGCTTCCCCAACCCAACAACAGCCAAAGGCTATTATGGTCTAAATATTATAACATGGGCCGTAATTTCTTTCAAGTTGTTGTTGGGAACGATTATGAAAGGGATGTATCATATGACAAATGAAGCAGAGTTCCAGCAATTTGTAGAACAGCTTTTGGCAAGGGCCGTCGCGGAGTTCAAGGAGACGGAACAATACCAGCTGTTAAAAGAACAGCTTGCGCAGATGGACCGCAATTGCGAAACGATGTTTGCCAAAGAGGAAAAGGATTTTGCTGAAGAATGCTTTGCGTTGATTTTGAGCGTTGACGGGCAACAGGAACAGTATGTTTATCAACAGGGCTTAAAAGATTGTGTTTGGCTTCTCAAACGTTTGGGCGTATTGGAATGAGAAACCATTCAAAAGGGATTTAAACCGCCCAAAACCTGCCAACCTGTTCCTGAATAGTAAAAGAGGTTTCCCACAGGCAAACTGTGGGAAACCTCTTTTTTGTGCCATATAAACCGCTTTGATAAATCCCAGACGGGAAAATTATCTCTTGGAGAACTGCGGTGCGCGGCGTGCGGCTTTGAGGCCGTATTTTTTACGCTCTTTCATTCTCGGGTCACGGGTCAGGAACCCGGCCTTTTTGAGCGTGGAGCGCAGGTTCTCAGAATCGTACTGGAGCAGAGCGCGGGCGATGCCGTGACGGATCGCGCCGGCCTGACCGGTTACGCCGCCGCCTGCCACACGGCAGACAACGTCAAATTTCTCATTGGTCTCTGTGAGCACCAGCGGCTGACGCACGATCAGCTTGAGGGTGTCCAGACCGAAGTAATCGTCGATGTCACGATCGTTGATGGTGACCTTACCAGTGCCCTGGTATACGCGCACGCGCGCGACGGAGCTCTTTCTTCTGCCGGTTCCGTAAAAATAAGGCGCTTTCTCGTACATAATTCAGTCTCCCTCCCTTAAAGTTCCCAAACTGCGGGCTTCTGGGCGGCGTGCTTGTGCTCGGCGCCGTCAAACAAACGCAGTCTGGTCAGTGCAGCGCGGCCGATGGTGGTATCCGGAACCATGCCTTTGACGGCAAGCTCCATCGCCTTGGTCGGACGCTGTTCCATAAGGGTATCGTACCGGACAGCCTTCAGATGGCCGATGTAACCGGTATGACGATAGTAAAATTTCTTCTCCAGCTTTTTGCCGGTGAGAACTGCCTGCGCGCAGTTGATGATGATGACATGATCCCCGCAATCGACATGGGGAGCAAAGGTCGGCTTGTGTTTGCCGCGCAGCAGAACGGCAGCCTGTGCCGCAACACGGCCCAGCGGCTTACCCGCCGCGTCGATCACATACCACTTGCGGTCGACTTCGCCGGCCTTGGGCATATAAGTGGACATAGCGTTTACCTCCTGAATTTCGGTATTCTTTTTCCAGAGCCTATCCCTCAATAAACCCGCGGTTGCGGCAATTTATTCGGGGATAGACTCTCAGTGCAGTACTGATCTTACCACACCGGGAACAGGCGTGTCAACCCCCAAAAGCGGAATTTTTAATTTACTTTGGCAAATGCTTCTGTTTTCACGCCTTTTTGGCTTATTATCTCCCTCTGACTGGCTCGCCATTCTAATAATCTATTTTTTCACAAGCAGGGCTTCCTCTTTTATCCTTTAATAGAAGGACCCGCTTTCTATTGCAACAGGGTCTGCATCTTTGTCCTTTTCAATCCGCGCGCCGTCCTGTATAATGGACGGATAGAACGCTATATATAAAGGAAAGGAAACCGATCATGCAGAAGATACTGGGAGAGATGCGCGCCGCAATGGAGCGCTATGAGATGATCGCACCGGGGGACCGCGTGGCGGTAGGGGTTTCCGGCGGGAAGGACTCGCTTGTGCTTTTGACCGCACTGGCAAAGCTGCGGGCGTTTTACCCGCAGCCGTTTGAAGTTGTGGCGCTGACGGTAGACCCCTGCTTCGGTGGCGTCCAGACAGATTACACGCCGGTGGAATCGCTCTGCCGGGAACTGGATGTGGAATACCGCCTGCGCCGATCTCGTCTGGGAGAAATCATCTTTGAAGAACGCAAGGAATCCAATCCATGTAGTTTGTGCGCGCGCATGCGCCGGGGCATCCTGCACAACATGGCGAAGGAAGCGGGCTGCAACAAGCTGGCGCTGGGCCACCACTTTGACGACGCGGTCCAGACCTTTTATATGAACTTATTTTACGGCGGAAAACTGGGCTGCTTCTCGCCGAAGAGCTATCTTTCCCGCAAGGATTTATGGCTGATCCGCCCGCTGGTGTTTACGGAGGAAAGCGCGGTGCGTTCCGCCGCACGGAGACATGCGCTGCCCGTGGTCAAAAGCGCCTGCCCGGTCGACGGCGCGACCAGCCGGCAGGATACCGCCGGACTGATTGCAGAGCTGGAAAAACAGTTCCCCGACCTGCGGGCAAAGACAATGGGCGCGTTGCAGCGCGCCCATCTGGACAACTGGTAAGACCTCCGGTCGGGGCGGCCCGGACGTGTAACGTCTTTCGCGGACCTCCGGTCAGGACGCGCTTACGGCGAGGATTGTTTTTCCCTAACAGGTAATGATTAAAACGCGTTTTACCGCTTTTCTGAAAAGCGGCGGGTTCAAAGGGCAGGGCCCTTTGCCGTTCTCCGCAGAGAACGGACGTGCAACGTCTTTCGCGGACCTCCGGTCAGGATGCGCCTACGGCGAGGATCATTTTCACCTTGTGGTAATTGTTAACATATGTCTTTCTACGTTTCTGAAAAGCGGCGATGGTCGTTTAGAGCACCGAGCGAGGCTTTAGCCTCAAGCGAGCGTCCCGACCGGAGGTCCTCAGAAGAGCGAGTGGGAACGAGTGATAGAGTTGTTTATGAGGCAGGGAGCTGCCTCTGGGGCTTTTTTTGGTTTCCCGTCTTTCGCCGGGGGTTTTCGTCGCTTTGAAAAGCGACAGTAAAGACTTTTTTAAAGTTAAAACAAACTTCATACTCTGAAGTATCTGGTTTACTGTGTTTTCTATGTAGCTTAGCGTTTATTCTATTGCGTCAAATGTTGGTATTGTGGTTCCTTCTTGAAATAATAAAAAGAGCTGTCACCTAATTGAATAGATGACAGCTAAAGTTGCTAGATTATTTACTTATGTTTTTCTTGATAACCGCTTAGCTTAGATCCTGCATCATCTCCATCATCAAGTTTTAGACCGGGCATTTTTAAAACGTGATCATAGTCTTTTAACGATTCCGTATGTCCTTCGGTAACAGGAGGATTTTGTGTTTGGCTAAAATTCCTAATACAAAAAAGCGAAATTAATATTATTATCGTAAAAATTATTAATGCAAAAATAATACTCTTTTTGTTTCTCATGTCTAATTCCCATACTTATAAAGCAAACTATCCTCATCATGATCTGTTATTCTTACAGTCCGAAGTGCGTCTGTGTTATTATATTTATACATAATTGAATAGTCAAAACAATCATCATCTTGGGTTCGTCCTTCTCGCTTATCAAAATCTAAACGTTCCCAATCATCGAATCCGTGAGCCAATCCTAACAAATGCCCCATTTCATGCGTTAAAACTGATATTTTTCTATTTGTACTATATGAAGTCATTTGTTCACGCCCCTTTTCTGCTGTATTAATGCCTATATAAATATAACCGTCACTTTCAAAATACGTTGAATTATAATGTTTTGAGTCAGCGTAGGCGTTCGTTGCGGAATCAGGCTCTAATTCTACAAGTAATACTCTTACATCAGCAGATTCATCCTCCTCTACATTTGTCTCATAAGCAGTAATATTAACGTTTCTACTTATATTATTCCATTTAGAAAAAGCAGAGAGCACTTGACTTTCGGTTAGTCCTAACTCTTCTGTTAAATATCTCATAGGAGATGGCCCAATAGCTACAGTTAAATGTCTGGCATCTCTCCATTTTGCCTTAAACAAATGTAATCCATAATCAATTCGACAAGTGAAGTCAGAGTAATTATTGCTTGGTATAACATCATTGGCAGTTGTATATTCGAGTGTAAATTTAGCCTTATCTATTTTATAATGTGCGAGAGTGTTAAAAGTTATTCTACCTCCTTTCGTATAATCATATCCAGAATCTGTAGTATAATTAAGCACCAAATCATTTTCGTACTTAACTTTAACATTCACTCGGCCAGAACGCTTTTTGCCCATATTATGAAATAGGGTTTCAAATCTAGCCGTAGTATTAGCGCGGAAATAAATACTGTCATCTTCTAGTTTAATATGCTTAGCTACTACATCGATTCCATCTTTGAATATTAGTCCGAATTCAGCACTATTATCTGCCCAATTTCTATCATTTGCAGAAATAGAGAAATTAACTGATTGCTGGATAAAATGCGTACCTTCGCCAATTAATAAAGCACTTATAGGGATAATACCTTCCAAAGCATCACCAGGTTGCAAGTTATAATATTCGGCCACTTCTTGTTGATCTTTAGGAATTAAATCATGGCCGTCAACTTTCACTGGATCTAAATGGACAATTGGTGCAACAGCATCTCCTATATTTGTAATTCTAAGATAACAAGGGATTGTTATGTGTGATGGATGAGTTTTTGTTACCGGATCGTAATAATCATCTAGTTCAGCCGTAGGCCAGAAATAAACGTATAAATCTGGCATGTTTTCTGATACTGTAGAAATTTTATTTTCTATTTGATCTGCAATATCTGCAACTTGGAAATATTTTGATTTCTCAGGTGGCGTGGTAGGAGAACCTGCTTTAACTAATTTTAAGTTATGTATTCCAGTTTCAGATTCAGAAAGAGTAGATTTAGAAAGAGAAAAGGGATTAATGTTTGTTTCATTTTCATCTGTATTGTTCAAAGTAACTTTTGTTATTTTAACATCAGGGTTTGGATAAATTTTTAAATTTGAGTTCTCTGTTATTACTTCTCCAGATTCATTCATCTCGTATATAGTTGTAGAGCCATCATCGATTAAAGCATTGGCTTCCAAACTATTTTCTCCAAAACTACTTTCTGAAATTGACTGACCATTACAAACTACATCGTCTCCATCGTCTAATAACAAATCACGTTTATCTAGTACATAGTAGTCCTCACCAATCGAACTTTGCCACTCTTCATCTACATTTGAAGTTGCATAAGTTGGAACCGAGTTGCAAATTATTCCGCATAACAACAGTACAACTATGGCTAAACACTTTATCTTTTTCATTATAATTCTCCTTAATCCAAAAGCGGTTTTTTATTATTGTGATTTAGATTTTTTATCTCATAAACCATTGGAATCACCACTTCCATTCTTAAGAATCATTATTAAATAGTTCTCAAAAGGCATTCTCTATAAACAGTATATATTAATATATTTCACACGTCAACATAAATTTACAAAAATACAACATAAATTTTCTATAATATTGATATTTTTAGTACATATAAAACACATAGGATAATGCATCAAAATTAGCAAGCCTCCCATTTGGTTCAACTGTGATTACAAAATCAGTTTTAACCTGGATTGTTGTCGCATGGTTCCTGATGAAAAAGGGACAGGCGCGCTAAAGAAGACGCGTCTGTCCCTTTCACTTATTCTTTCTTTGAGAAATATGCTCCATCCCAACCATATCGGACGGTTTCTTCCTCCCCCGTCGCCTGGTTCCAGATTTTCGCCGCGATTTCCCCTTCCGCGGGCTGTTCCAGCAGCACCGAAGACTCTCGGGAATCGTGGCGTTCGATCTGTCCGATCTGGGAAAGAATTCCATCTTTATTGACACTATATATATTGTAGGAATTTCCGCCGCTCCACAGCCAACTGCCAAGCGTAAAGTCCGGATTTCCGTCGCCGTTGCAGTCGGCAACCTGCAACGCAACCGGCCCGTAAAAACAGATGTCCTCATCGGCGCTCAGGTCTACGGGGATTTGCGAAATAGGCGTTCCGTTACGTACGGACTGGAGGACAAACCGGCCAACGTAGTTGTCGCCGTCCTGAAAATAGCCTCCGTACATAAAATCCGGGTCGTTGGAATTCCATTTACGCCCTTCGGTCATGATCAAATGTACATCGATTGTATCCCCGCCCGGAAGTTCCACAGGTGTGTAGCCCAGTGAAGTCGGCAATATCTGCTCATCTGCTGCCGGGTTGGAGCTGGAGATTCCACCCGTCCCCGCACTGCCGTTTCCGCCGAACTGCAACGTATCTTTCGAGAGAACCTCGCCCGAATCTGATAGAATCGCTGCATCAAACACCAGGGTATCCAATGCGTTTCCGTCAATTGGCGTCTGATAGGTTTTTCCCGGCTCCCAGTTTCCCGACTCGCTTTCTTCTTCAAAAGCGTGCCAGCTCATTCCCTGTCCGTCCTCCGTAAGCAGACGGCCGCCGACATGTATGGACAGTTTTGTCCCTTCTTCCAAATTTTCCGGAACCGTGAAGCTGAACGTTTCATTATCCTGATCGTATTGCACAGAATCCATTAGCTTCTGCATGGGAGCGGAAGGCGCCATTTGGGCATATTCCTCTGGCAGCGCTCTGTTTCCCGTATATGTCCAGCCGCTCAGCCACTCATACGCGGCAAGATAATAGTCCCCGTCAATGTTTAAATAGATGTTTCCGATATTGGACACGGTATGGTGTTCTCCGTTTTTCATCCGGAGATAAAACGTCTTGGTTTCTCCTTCTATCTCTTCAACGACTCCCGTGTACCTGCCGCTGCTGCTGTTCAGCAGTTGAACAACCTCTGGAATTTCCTCCTCTGTAAACAACCGGTATTGCTGTTCTTCTATTCCGGGATAGACAAACAGTTCGATCTGCTCCACCTCGTCGGCGCGCAGGGTTTGCGCCCACTCCATCATCTCAGACCGATATATTGGATCTGCCGCCAATCCGAACCCTGCGAGCAACAGCGCGACAATCGCCAATCCTACCGCCCAAACGGCGGGCTTTCGGTATTTCAGCGCGTTTTTAATCCGCTGGGCCGCACCTCCCTCTCCAAACGCAAGCGGGCTTCCGTTGAGAATGCGGCGGCCCGTAGCAAACGCCAGCAAACAGGAAGCGTATGCCTTCCGGCCCTCCCCGTCCAATTTCTCCAGCACGCACTCGTCGCAGGAAAGCTCCATGTCGTTCCCCATCAGGAAAAAGGCGGCCCAACAGCAGGGGTTGAACCAGTGGACGCACAGCACCAGAAACGCCAGCATCTTTATCAGATGATCCCCGCGCCGGAGGTGCGCCCCCTCGTGCAGCAAAACATACCGCTGTTCTTCCTCCGTCAATCCGGCGGGCAGATAAATCTTCGGGCGGAAAAGCCCAAAGACAAACGGCGTTTCCAGTCCTTCCAGCTCATATAGATTGTCCCGCAGGGGTGACGCGCCGAGTATGCGGCATTTTAACATCCAGATGGAAATGACGCCGTACAGGAGCATGCCCGCGACGCCAATCATCCAGACCACAGCGGCGCTTGCCAGCACCACCTGCATCGGATTCATGCTGACCGTCGGAGTCGCGGCGGGAAGCGACGCGTTGACGGCGCTGTCCAGTACGCGAATCCCCGTATGAATCTGCGGCTGCGCCTGATAGGCAATGTCCGCCGGAACAACCGGGCGGGCGGAGGGCAACAGGCTGAGAACGCTTCCAAAACTGAACGGGCACACCAGGCGGAACAGCATCACGCCCCACAGATAATAGGAAAAACGACGGGGCGCGCGCTTTAACAGCAGACGGACCAACAGCACCACCAGAAAAATATAGCTGGCGGTCAGGCTCATATTGAAGACGGTGAGAAATACATTCTCCATGCCTACTCCTCCTTATACGCGTCGATCAGCGCCTGCAGCTCTTCTGCCTGCGCTTTGCTCAGCTTCTTGCCTCCCATAAAGGCTGTCAGGAATTTCGGGAGCGATCCCCCGAATGTTTCCGCGACAAACTGCTTGCTTTTTTCCTGCGCAAACGCCTCTCTGGAAACCAGCGACGTGACGACCGCGTCCCGATTCTGGAACAGGCCCCGGCCGCAGAGCTTTTTCAGCACGGTATAGGTGGTGGACTTTTTCCAGTGCAAAGACTCCTCCGCCAAGCGGACCAGCTCGCCGGAGCCGACCGGCTCATGCTGCCAGATCAGCTCCGCAAATTTGCGCTCGCCCTCCGCCAATTGATACAGTTTCATAGTTATTCCTCCTCTGGTCTATTCTTTATCGACCAATTTAAGTCTATCATGAATAGACCTCAAAGGCAAGAGAGGTTTCAATACTGTAAAGAATTCGGATGCGCAACCGCAGGGTTGCAGGACGAACCGGCGGGTTGGTTCCGTTCCTCTCTTTACTCTGTTATAATAACCGCACGGCGTTACCAAAATCGGAGATTTTGACGCCTGGGCGAACATTGTTCCGTTGTGACGGAGGCTGCGCCTCTTCATGGAATAATAACCGCACGGCGTTACCAAAATCGGAGATTTTGACGCCTGAGCGAACATTGAATCATGCCAGCAAAAACGGTCCGTTAAGCTACTGCACGATACGAACTACTCTGCATCGAGGGCATGATTGAATAACCGCACTCTGTAACCGAAAGCAGCATTTCCAACTTTCCGCACGACGCGAATGCTCAAGCTATAATACAAATTGTATAAAGGAGATGGAACTATGCAAATTGGAGAGAGAATTGCCCGTGCAAGGAAGGCTGTCAACCTCACACAGGACCAACTGGCGGCGCTTTTGGACGTGACGCGGCAGACCGTTTCCAAATGGGAATCCGACCTCGCCCTGCCGGAAACCGCCAAGCTTCCCAAATTGGCAGAAGCCCTGCAAACGGACCTGAACAGCCTGCTGACGGAAGGCAAAACGCCGGCCATCGTCATGCAGCCGACCCCGAACGGCGGCTATGACATCGATTGGACGCAGGTCTGCCCAATCCTTGCCACTTATCAGCAGGAGGTAGACTGCGCGGCCTATGAGGAAACATTCCGCAATATAATGCTGGAGATCAAAGCGCGCTATCACTACTCCATGGAGGACGCCATGCTGGTCGCCAAAGACTTGCTGTACCAATCCTATCTGAAATTGCAAAAAGAACCAGAATGACAAAAGCGGACGTAAAGCATACGTCCGCTTCTCTATATGTATAATCAGTCATCTAATATACATTTTGTAAATCAGCTGTATTTACAAAATGTATTAAATATCAGCTACATTACGATTCGGATTATGAATTGACTGGCACAGCGCCAACCATTGGCATCCCCGGCAGACCGTTTTCAGCAAACCGGCGGAGAGAACCCGTTCCTCGACCAATCGCTGAAAGTCCCTCCATGTCAGGATTGCGCCATCTTCCAGCCCGCAAAACGCCAGCACCGCTGCGTCGTACCGGCACACCTTCTGCCCTGAGGTACACCCGTCGGGTTCATTGTGCGGACAGCTCGCGCAGAGTATGTCCTCCCGCACCCGCAAACAGATTTCCTGTTCCGGCGCATCGTGCAGCGCTTCGACTACGCGGGTCATATTTGCAACAAAGGAGGGGCTGTAGCCCTTGCCGGTAAAGTGACGGATGCACAACCCGTGGTGCGGGCGGAGGGTCATTCGCTCTTTCATCTTACGCCGCCCCCGCTTTTTTGCGCAGGCCCAGCGCCCGGTTCAGCGCGGGCACCAGAAGGGACGCCACGACGATTTTTGCCGCGTCGCCCAGCAGGAACGGTACCACGCAGAGCAGCAGGGATTCCAGCAAACCTGTCCCAGTGAAGATCATGAACCACGCGGTTCCCAGCAGATAACACAGCAGCTCACCCGCCGTCATGACCAGCGCCAGCTGCCAGACCTTACCGCCGCATCGGCCTGCCAGCAGGCCGATCAGCCAAGCCGCCGCGATATAGCCGATGATATAGCCACCGGTCGGCCCCGCCACAATCCCGATCCCGCCGCTGAAGGAGGAAAACACGGGCAGGCCGATCGCCCCCATCAGCACATAGACCGCCTGACTGACCGCGCCGTTTTTCGCGCCAAGCACACCGCCCGCCAGCATGACGGAAAGCGTCGCCAGATTGATCGGCACCGGCTGCACCGGGATCGCGATCTGAGAAAGCACGGCGGTCAGCGCGACAAACAACGCGCAGAGCACCAGATTTCTGGTTGTGTTTTGTTTCGACATCTTGTTTTCCTCCCGATTGTCAACCTATTTGTTTTAGTATGGTTTACAATAGGTTTATTATAGGGACTTTTTCAGAGGATGTCAAGAGCGCACCTCAAAACATTTCACATTAAATTGCCTGTATTTTCTCACTTTATAATCTGTCATAGACAAGAACGGAACTATAAGCGCATCTAATCCTTCCAACGGAAAAGCAAATGGAATTTTTCATCATCTGGGATTTTTTCGTCTAAAACTTTCTATGGTTTCTTCTATCAAAAAAATCTGGCGAGATGTTAGCCCATCCGTATTAATCTGATAGCGGGATTCCATACCCAAAAGAAAATCCGCACTGACGTTAAATAAGTATGCGAGCTTTTTCAGTGTGAACAGGGAAGGCGTTTTATCATTTCTTTCATAACTGCTGACAGTGCTGGGGCGAAGATACAAACGGTCTGCCACCTGCTTTTGCGTCATTCGTTTGCTTTTTCTCAATCTCCGCAGTTTTTGGCCCAAATCGGATGTGGCACCGCTTGTATCGTCCATCTTAACCATCAGCCCTTCATAATTAACTGGCAGCAAGTATATCAAATATACAGATTGACTGTGTCTGGAAAATGAGCATCCGTTTACCCGTTTGATACGGCACTCACGCTCCTCTGTTTAGATATAAATTCTTTCATAACATCTTGCAGTTCTGCCATGAAACTCATTTTCTCATCTTTCCTGCCGCGCAATGATTCTATGATAACGCATTTTTTATGAAGTGCGCTCAATCATCTAAGTATTCGGAGATTAACCGGCATAATTGAGATATAAATTGGAGTGAACTAAAATTGAATACATCGATTCTCATATTATCACTGGAAAAAATCCAAAACGCCCCGATCAAACTGAAATCAGATTGATCGGGGCGCTTGATTGATTCACCTTTTATTCCCGTCCGTTCTCCAGCGGCATGACCCAGATTTCCATTTGGGTGGCGTCTTTGCCGTGCGATTCGTAGCGTTCCACCGAAAACGGCGCGGTGGTCAAACCGTGCCGCGGCAGCCACACGCCGAACAGGTATTGCTGCGCTTTGTAGAGCGCGTCCATGACCAGCGCTTCAAAATGTTCAGCCTCAAAGGTGCAGACAATATAATTTCCCGCGGGAAGCTCCCAGCAATCGAACCCATCCGGTGCATCGCCCCGGGCCTGCCCGCCCGCAAAATAGCGGAAATAGCCGCTTTCCGCGTCCGGATAGGATACCCCCAGCTCATCGCCGCCGGGCAGCAGGGCGGAAAGCCCCTCCTTTTCCTCATGGAAGGTCGTCCAAAGCGTTTCCAGCGGGTCCACGCCGGAAGCCACGCCCAGCCCGTCGACAAATCCGACCGGCATCTTTTGAGTCCGGCCGATAAAACGTTCCGGCTCCGCCAGCGTCTTCCGGCCGATCTCCAGCACGATACCATCCGTCACCAGCGGTACGCCTTCGTCGATCATGGTATAGTGCAGGGCAAGCTGCGGCTTTGTCATGCGGTTCAGCGCAATCGGATTTTTGCGGTATTCCTCCGGGGTCATGCCGAACGTATCCTTGAAGGTGCGGGTAAAGTGCTCATGTGACGAAAGTCCCACGTCAAGCGCGACGTCCAGAATCCGCCGGTCTTCCCGCAGAAGCTCCGCCGCGCGCGCCATCCGGCGCAGGCGCACATACTCCATCACCGGTTTTTTCACCAGACGGCTGAACAGCCGCTGGAAATAAAACGGCGACAGCGCGGCCTGCCCGGCAAGCTCCTCTATGGTCATTTCTTCGGAAATATGTTCTTCGATATAGTCCACGGTTTTTTGAATCTGTTCCCATGCGTACATTTTTAACGCCTCCTTTGTCCATAGGATACCACAGGAGGCCGCCCGCATGCTTGACCGGAAATGCCCTCTTTACAGTTCTCTTCCCACCGCCTGCGCCACCGTGCGGACCTTGTTGAACAGGTCGGCGTAGACCGGAATCGGCAGCTGCTGCGCCGCGTCGCTCATCGCGGCCTTCGGGTTCGGATGCACTTCGATGATCAGGCCGTCCGCGCCCGCGGCAATTCCCGCGAGGGACAGCGCCTCGATATAGCGCGCCTTGCCCGCGGCGTGCGACGGGTCGATGATGATCGGCAGGCTGCTGCGCTCCTTGACCACCGCCACCGCGCCGACGTCCAGCGTGTTACGGGTCGCCGTCTCAAAGGTGCGGATTCCGCGCTCGCAGAGGACAACATTGTAGTTGCCCTCGCTCATGATGTACTCCGCCGCGTCGAGCCACTCCTCAATGGTGGAGGACAGGCCGCGCTTGAGCAGCACCGGCACGCCGGAGCGCCCGACCTCGCGCAGAAGACGGAAGTTCTGCATATTGCGCGCGCCGATCTGGAACATATCGCAGTATTTGGCAGCCGTCTCGATCTGGTCGTGCGCGACAACCTCGCTGACCACCTTCAGGCCGGTTGCGTCCGCCGCCATGCGCAGGAGCTTGAAGCCCTCGTCCTCCATGCCCTGGAACGCATAAGGGGACGTGCGCGGCTTGTACGCGCCGCCGCGCAGGAAGGTTGCACCGGCGGCTTTGACGCCCCGCGCTGCTTCCAGAATCTGCTCCTCGCTCTCCACCGCGCAGGGGCCGGCCATCATCACCAGCTTTTTGCCGCCGATGGCTTCCTCCCCCACCCTGGCGATCCGCCCGTCCGGGCACATCTCACGGCTGGCAAGCTTATACGTGTGCATGATGGGCACGCACTTTTCCACGCCGTCCATCAGCTCCAGGTTGACGTTGGCAAGCCGGGTCTTGTCTCCCAACACGCCGATGATGGTCGCCTGCGCGCCCTTGGACAGGTTTGCCCCCAGTCCGTGCTCTTTTAAAATGTCTATGATTTTCTCTACGTCCTGCTGGGTAGAGTTTTGCTTCATCAATATAATCATGGCGGTTCCTCCTATACTTTTGTTACTTTATGCTTTAAAGCGCTAAATACTATTATACGGATGATTCACAAAAAAGCAAGAGGTTTTGCCGGAAAATCTTTTGGAAAAAATAAAAACAGCCACCCTATTGGGTGACTGCTTTTGGTGTTGGCGTCTTCCTATTGTCCCGGGCCGTCGCCAGCCAAGTATCGTCGGCACTAATGAGCTTAACTTCCGTGTTCGGGATGGGAACGGGTGGACCCTCATCGTCATCGACACCAACTATTCAGTTTGCCGGGTGAATTGCTCACCGGCGACTTCTATATATTATCACAGCCTCTGACAAAATGCAAGTATTATTTTCCGTTTTTTTGAAATTTTTTTGAAGGCGGCTTTTATACGAGAATCCCAGCGACTTTTTGCCCTTTTCTATGATAGAGTATACCACATTTTCGCCCGTTTTACACCGGATTCTTTCGTATAAAATGTTCGATGGTGCCCTCAATCAGCGAAACCTCGCGGGCGGTCAATCCCTCCACGCAGACCACGGCGCGGTTATCCACACCCAAAAGATAATCGGTGGAAACATTGTACAACCGGGCAAGCTCCACCAGCATATCCACGGAGGGCGTTTTTACATTTCCCTCGTATCCGCTGACCGCACTGGCGCTGATATGCAACCGCTCCGCCACCTGTTTTTGCGTCAGCCGCTTGCTTTTTCGCAGTTCTCTGAGCCGTTGCCCCAAATCATACAGTTTGTTTTCGTCCATTCTCATCACCAATTTCGGCCGATCTGGTAAGCCGCTTCACGATTTGCTGTTTTTTTCCTGTTTCATTCCACCGGAAGCGTATCTATATCGGTTATTATGTGGTTGGGTTCGCTTTTCATTTGTATTGTAAACCACTTTGATTCACCGCCGGGCGAAAATATCAACAAAAAATACACCACTGGTGCTTTTTGAGGAAGAAGGCCGCCGAATGGAAAACAATAACATTCACCTGTGCCGAAACCTCCGGACCCTGCGCCGGTACCACCGCCTTTCCCAAAGGGCCGTGGCCGCATTCCTGGAGGTCGACCGCTCTACCTATTCCTATTACGAACGGGGCTCTTCGGAACCTCCTTTGAAAAAGCTGGCCCAGCTGGCCGAACTCTTCGGCGTATCGTTGGACACGCTGGTCTTTGGCGGTCTTTCCGATCTTTTTTCCACGCCTGCACCAACCCCTAATATAGATTGCATAACAGCAGACAAGCCCCCGGCGGAATAATCCGCCGGGGGCTTGTCTGTGCCGTTCCCGAAACGTTTGGCCCAAATCGTATGCGTTGTCTCTTGCCCATCCATATATAAAAGGCGGCGGCTCATCAACAGGCGACATTCCTATCTATCTGCGCGCTGCTTGCCGGTACTGACGCAGGTTATTCATCCTTCATTCCCAAAGCTTTTTTCACATGGTCCAGAGAGTTTGCAAAAGCCAGCAGTGCGGCAACCTCATCATCCGGCATCTTTTTTAACTTTTTCATAAATTGAATTTTAGCTGTTGACAACGGAGGAGTCAAATTTTTTTCCCCTTCCCCGGTCATAACCCACTGTGCGGAAAAACCATAGGTTTCTTCAATGAGCTTGGCTAACGTATCTGAAATGCTTGTCTTTTTCCCATTTACCAATTGATTAATGTAGTTGGCGCTAACACCCAATGCGGTTGCAAACTCTACTTGTTTTATATTGCGTTCAGACAGGATTGTTTTAATCCGTTCTCCTAAAGTCATCATCCATCACCTCAATTTTATAAAAACAGTGTACCACACAAATAAAACTTAATCAAATAAACATGTGCTTTATATTTTACTAAGTTATACATCCGGGTCACACTGGCAAAACTCATTGAAAAGCTGGTTTTTCTGGCCGAGCTTTTCGGGGTAACGCTGGATGCGCTGATTCTGGGCGCCCCTATGAGCTGCTGTTTTCCCTGCCTAAGCCAACCCCTAATATATAGATGCTGCACCAAAAGAACGCCCGGCGGAATGATCCGCCGGGCGTTCTTTTGGTGCAGTTATTGCCTATGTACACTGCGCAATTTTTTGCCTGATTTCCAAAATCAATTTTTGCACGGTTGTACAGGGACACATTTCAGACGGTTTTTCCACACCGTCCCGCTTGTATCCCTGTAGCTTCTCTTCCGCGATTCGGATTGCTGTATCCTCGTCTCCATAACGTTTCAGCTTATTGTAAATCTGTCTATCCGATTTTTTGTATTTCTGCCCTGTTTTTGTTTCAAACGTATTAGCAAATCCTTTGCAGCAGGCAACAGAATCCTGATATGCAGGCATCTTTCCAAAGTAAGCGTCAAACCAAATTTCAATACAGGGATTTGACCAGGCTACGCTTATACCATTTCGTTCCGCTTCCGCAATAATATCATCAAAACCCACTACCCGGTCGCGATCAAATACAATCCAAACTCGACTATATGGAATTTCAAGCAATGCCTGATCCAAGGATTGCTTTATAAGTTCATTGGTTTTTGTCTCCAATACTTTTATAACCAAACGCTTCTGTACAGCTTCCGGAAACGAATCCCTGAATCCATAAATATAGTTTTTCTCGGTTTCTTCCGTATCCGTAATGATGCTGTAGTATCCCATATCCGGTTTGCGTTTTGTAAAGCTTTCCCTTCTTTTACGGTTTCCCGTTCTGTCCGTCTTTGCCATTACGCTTCCTCCTTAAACATGTCAAAACACTTCAAGGTGGGAATCGCCCCATATTTTCCCAGCAGATAATTTTTTTCGTAGCTTTCGTCCTTTCGAATCTTTGTTCCATCTTCGTCCATAAAATCGGCCAGAGAATACAGAGAAGAAACTCCATTGGCCGCTTTTTCTGTAAACCAAATTTCATCCCTGCGAAGCAAATGATTTGAAAGCTGCCATGCGTCATGCGTTGTAAAAATCAGTTGTGCATGTTTCGTATTGATTTTCGTATTCAAAAACATAAGGAGAATATTCCTGACCAGCAGTGGATGCAACCGTGCATTCAATTCATCCACCCATAATGTGCTTCCCAATTCTAAAGCATCCAGTAACATTGGATAAAGCGTAAACATTTTTAAAGTTCCATCCGACTCTTCCTCTAACGGAAGTCTTACGACTTCATCGGAATCAATCATCCGATGCAATGTACTAACATCAACCTGTTCCATATCTGTATTTTCATCTTGCACTTCTACATGAAACCCAAGGATAGAAGAATCAAACATCGAGAGATAATCAGCCACATTCTCCTGAACATTTTTATCATGGATAAAGCCCCCTGGAACAAATCTTGATAAAAATACATTTTCAATGGGATCACCAAAATTGGTGACGGTATTATCATAAAACCAATTTCTAACCATCTTCAATTTTGCGATCTTCAATTTCGCACCAAGCGACACAATCAATGCTTCTTTTTCCAGTGCAACACGGATATTGTCTTGACTTGCTGCTGGAAGGCCGCACAGATCTAATTCGTCACCGCTACGGTAAAAAAATTTTTTGAAATCACGCGCCGTTTTCGCTTTTGTATTGAGCCATTCTTCCACAACGCCGTTCTGATTCAGGGTAAATCCATAATTATACGATTTACCTCCGCGATCTTCCGGCTCAATAAAATACACTTCAAACGACGATTCTTTATTCCTGCTGTCCTTATCAAATAAAAACGGAGTTTTCTTTAGTTTTTTTTCTTTTGTCCTTTTGTTTTCTACTTCACCGCCGTAATTGAAAGAATCTAAAACATATGTCATCATAAATCGAAAGGCTTCAATCACATTTGACTTACCGCTTGCATTCGCACCATAAATCGCCGCGACCGGCAATAACTTTTCCTTTCCAACTTGTATCACACGACTGGCATGCTCTGTTATCTTAGTAGCAGACAGGTCTAATATCGCGTCATCTTTAAATGATTTAAAATTTTTAAACCGAAATTGTATTAACATCGTTCTTTCCCCCTTTCCTATATTATAAGCACTAATTTAAAGGCTATTGCCTATTTGAGAAAATTTCTCAAATAAAAGTGTATTTTTATTTAAATCTTTCGTTTTGCAAGCTTCTATTCCGAATTATACACTGAAATATCCTGTTTTACAGCGCTCATTTTTTACTTCTCATCAAGAACGCCCGGCGGGATAACCCGCCGGGCGTTCTGTATCTGTCCTCTAACAAGAGCTTATATTTATGATTCAGTATGCCGCTGTCTTTACATCCCCGGGAACGGGTCCTTTCTGTCGCGGCCTTCCGTGGTCTTGTGCTTCACTGGGCTTCCGCCCGCGCCGTCCCGACCGGAGGTCCTCAGAGTTCGTTGATGAATTCGGAGTTGTCAAGCATGTTGCGGCAGAAGTAGAACACGCCCGCGGACGCAATCAGGTTCCAGACCACCGCCGGCAGGACCAGCAGGATTGCGGGCGCCACGTCGAGGAACAGCACCAGCAGGACAATGGAAACCACCACGCCCGGCAGGATCAGCAGGATCAGGAACAGCATGTAGAGCATCATGATCAAGCCGCGGTTCGCGGACTTGCCAATCACCCTCTCCGCCAATACGTCGCCTGCAATGTATACCGCGCCCATACTGGCATAGAGAAGGAATCCCAGCAGCGCCGTCCATGGATTTGCTTTCAGGTATACACACATCACTGTAAATAAGATCGCGCCGTCCACCACCGGCTTGAGCAGCGTCGTCATCGCCGCCCAGATCAGCTTGGCAAACGGGCTTTCCGGTACCAGATACAGGTACGGCTTGAGCAGTTCGCGCGACCAGGCCCCCGCCATGTTGAAAAAGAACAGCAGGTAAGTGCTGAACAGTGTGACGATCAGCAGCATCATACCCGTGGGCAGGACTTCGCCGTCGGCCTGCCACGCGCGCCCCAAAAAGAAGGTCAGGCCAAGATTGATTGCCACCATGAGCGCCGTGGTGGAATCCACAAACACCAGCCTGCTTCTGCGGCGCGCCTCGCACAGATGGCGGTAAAAGAACGCGTTCGCGCCCCATCCCCGGTTCAGGCCCGTCACTGTCACCTTCAGCTTCTTGTTTTTTCCGGGCACGTTGACCATGCCGGCGTTGCCCTGCTTCTTGATGGCGTCCTTCTGCGCCTGCGTCTGTTCCGTCGATTGCAGCACGTCCTCATAGTAATCCACTTTGCCGCGCACAAACACAACGATGCACAGGATTGCCGCCAACAGTGTCAGGGCGGCATACAGCAGCATCTTGCCCGTGTCGCCGTCGATATAGCCGAAGCACGCCGCCTTGATCCAGCCCACCAGCGGCAGGTATTCCAGCTTGGGGGAGGAAACGCCCGCCAGCAGAGCTTCCAGCGTGGACCCGCCCGCCGTGAAATCCAACGCGACGATGCCCACCACGGCTGCAACATAGAGATACAAAATCCCCTTCGCGGTGCGGATCCGCCCGGGATGCCCGTTGGTCACGTTGTAGAGCAAGAGCGAGAGCATCTGCACCACAAACAGCGCCGCAGCCGACCCGATCACCAGCGCCAGCGTGTCCGTCCACACGATGCCGAAGGTCTGCGCCAGCATCGCGCCGTAGAACAGAAAGAAAAAGACCATCAGCAACGTGCGGCCCATCTGCTTGACCAGCCCGTACGCCAGAATTTTGCGCGGCGAAAGCGGAGCGACAAACAGCAGGTTGACGTCCGCCATGCCGAAAAAGGTGGTCCCCTTTTGCAGCGCGTTCAGAACCAATACGCCCATGAAAAACAGCAGGATGCCGAAATACGCTCCGTGCAGAATGCGGATGTCCGCAAAGGTTTCGCCCAGCTCCGGCGTGGGGGCAAACGCGACGTTAATCAGTGAGAAACCCAGCAGTGCAACCAGAAAGAGGTACATTATCAGCTTTGCCGGATGGCGGAACAGCGCCAGAATCCGGTTTTTGCAGTCCTTGCGGACCATATACAGGATCGCACTCATAGCGCGCCTCCGTCCTGCCCGCCTTCCGTAATGGAGAAGAAGAGCTGCTCCAGGTCCTCGTCGCTCGCCTCAATTTCCCTGCGGGTGCGCACAGCGGCGATGCGGCCCTTCATCATAATCAGCGCCTTGTCCCAGAATTCCTCCACGCTGTCCAGCATGTGCGTGCTGACCAGGATCGCGCAGCCCTCGGCCCGCAGATCCTGCAGCATCTGTTTCAGCTCCTTGATCGCGTGCGGGTCCAGGCCCACCAGCGGTTCGTCCAGCATGAGCACCTTTGGCCGGGGCAGCAGCGCGCAGCAGATGCTTACCTTCTGCTGCATGCCCTTGCTCAGCTCGCTGCCCAGCTTTTTTTGTTTATCATCCAGCTCCATCCGAACCAGCAGCTCGTCGGCGCGTTTTTCCCAATCTTCCACCTTGTACGCCCGCGCGATGAACTCCAGATGCTCGCGCACCGTCAGCGCCTCATACAGGGAGGGCATCTCCGGGATATAGCCGAAGCAACGCTTTGCCTCTTTACTTTTATTCGGGTGGCCGCAGATCTGAATATTTCCCTGGAAACGCAGCAGCCCCGCGATGCATTTGATGGCGGTCGACTTGCCCGCGCCGTTGGGACCGAGTAAAATGGCAATCTCGCCCGGTTCGACGGTAAAATTCAGGTGATCGTTCGCCACCAGATTGTGATACACTTTTGAAAGATCCGTTACTTGCAGCATGGTTTTCCCTCCCACTCACAGATGTCCATGGGCCGCCCGGTACGCGTTCCAGCGTCACGGGCGGCTTTCGTTTTCCTTTTCGATTAATACGCGCCCGCCATAATCATTCCGTTGACCAGCGCAACCACACCGATGACCATCAGCACAATTGCGGCGGCAAAGGCCACGATGCCCCAGATCAGCAGAAGCTTCGCATTGTGCGCCTGCCGCGGCGCAAGCGGGCTGTAGAACGGCGCGCTGTACGGGTTCTCCGACCGGCACTGCGGGCAGAACGGCTCCGCGATGCGGTGCGTGAACCCGCACTTCGCACAGGTCATCAGGCGGTTTGCCGCATTGTTGCGCAGGCAGAGATAGACGATGCCGGGAATCCACCCCAGAATCCCCACCAGCAGCGCCCACATTACAGGGTCGCTGTTGCCGCGCGCCTTCGCGTCGTTGTAGGTGGCAAACGCCAACAGGATCTGTGACGCCACGGACAGCAGGCAGGCGAAAATCATGGTCATGATAAACGTCATCGTCTGCGCAATGATCATTTCTTCCGCTGGACCGTAGTAATTCATAACTACCCCTCACTTTGTACTAGTATGTTAATACAATAATACGTGCTGCGCGCCGTTTTGTCAAGAAGAAAACAATGGATTTTGTGAAAAAAAGGACAAGCATGGAAAAGCCCGGCGGAAACGTGCGCTTCCGCCGGGCTTTTTCCTTTTTTATATCGCCGCATAAACTCCCATTTTTCAGGTAATACAGCGGTTTTCTATAATGGGATACAGGCTTTCTATGCTGCTGGTTCGGATTCTCATATCATAGGGCTTCAACAGAAAAAAGTGCGCATATATTCCATTGTCGTCCAGATTCAACAGGACGCCTCCTGTGTCGTCTTTCCGGAGATAAACCCGCGCGTGATTTACATGGAATTTCTCAAATTGATACCGCCCTGTCTTCACCAGCTGCTTTTGAATCGACGATTTAATGGAAAACGCCTGATTCCGAACCACAATGGGATAAACGTCAGAATCTGCTCTTTCATACTGCGACAGGTCAATCTGAAAGGCATCCGCAATTTGTTTTTGCTCTTTTTCGATCTCCAGTATGCCGTTCCATTTTTCATCCATACGATTCCCACCAGGATAAACACAACCAATATCTACAACTTGTAAATCATTTTCCGCTGAAAAGTCCAGCCAGATCAAGGACAGCGCACCATTTTGAATATTGTTATCGTTTTGGCAGCAAAATATCCCCGTCGTAATGGGCTCCTGAGTATCGCTGTCCACCGCGAGGAAAAAAGCGTTTTCCACATACTCCCGCGTCTGCCAGCTTTCACGATACTGTAACAGTAAATCTCTGTATGTTGTTTCCGCCTGCTCACACCGTTTATACGTTTCCGTGTTTAAGGGCAAGTCGCGGAACGGCCGATATGCATCAAAAACGGAGCCTTTTACACAAAGCGTCAGCATCTGCTTCAACTCCGCCAGCTTCTGCGGCGTCGTCTCCGCCGCCTGCGCCTGCGACAACAGATTGGCGCTCAACGTCCGCGCCGTCGCCGGATTCAAGCCGCTTGTGAGGGCCAGCATTCCTGCCAGTACACAGCAAAGCAAAACAATTCCTCTCCGTCTCGGTTCCACTCTTATAATATTTTGGAACCGACGGATGATTTCCTTTGTATTTCCGGAAAACCGGGTGGACAGCGCCGGGCCTTTTCGCTGCCCCGCAAGCACATGCAGCAGGACGTTCCCATACTGCCTGCGGTATGATTTGTCTTTCCCCCGCAGCACGGTGTCATCGCAGGCGCTTTCCAGATCAAAATCCGCCTTTTTCGCCAGGATGTGTGCCAGCGGGTTGAACCAATGGACGCTCCGCACCAACAAAAACAGCCACTTTACGAGGAGGTCGCGCCGCTTGCAGTGCGCCAGTTCATGCCGCATGATGATCGCAAGCTGTTCCAGGGTAAAATCCAACCGCGGCAAGACCAGGCAGCTGTGAAACAGGCCCAGCAACATGGGGCTGTCGGCTTTTTCACATACCAGCAATTGAATCGGACGGGTTACCCGCATTTCGGCCTTAACCTGCTCCAATTGGGAACGCATATCCCCATCCAATACCGCTTCCCCGTTCTTCCGGAGAAACCGCGCCTGCAGGAGATACAGCAGCAAATGCACCAGCAAGAAACCAAGAGCGACCGCCGCCCAGACAACGGCAAGAATCTCCAGCACGGTGATATGCTCATACAGGCGTTCCACCGGCGCCTGAAAGAAAGCGGCAGGTTCCATTGCGGCGGGCGCCGCGGAAACGGTTCCCACCGCGCTATCTGCCGGCGCTGCTGCGGAAATCGACGCGTTTACCGCCTGCTGCGCATGAATTGCACTGTATTCTGATATGGAGAAGGAAAATGTCGCCGGTATCAGCAGGCGGACGCCGCAGATGGTCCAGATCCAGCATTTTGCCTGTGCCGAAATCCGTTTAGAAAGAAATCTGTCCGCCGCAAATAACAGCAAAAGCAACAAAGACATTTGCAATGAGACGTCCAGCACGCCGATCAAAACATTTTCCAGCATTATTTTTCCTCCTCCCGATCCAAAAGCGCCCGAATTTCCCGCAACTCCTCTCCACTCAGGGGTTGGGACTGCACCAAAGCGGCAATCAAAGATTTCGATGAATTGCGGTACAGCTTCTCCACAAAGGAAGCTGTCTCCTGGGCGCGGTAGTCCGCCTCCGCGACGAGCGGCGCGTAGTAATTCATCCTGCCCAGCTTTTCGCAGCGGAGAAAGCCTTTTTTGACCAACCGGCTTAAAAACACCTGTACCGCCTGCAGCTTCCAGTCGTACTGCGGCGCGAGCCGGCGAACAATTTCTCCGGTGTCCAATGCCTCTTCGGCGTTCCAGATGACCAGCATGACGTCTAATTCAGATTCCGACAGTTTTTTCAATTGTTTCACCTCACACAACAAAACGTCTGTTATACATACATTTGTATGTATAACAGACTATACGGCACTTTCCGCAGTTTGTCAAGCAACAGTCTTTGAATAAGGAAAAAGCCCGCGCCGGATCGGCACAGGCTTCCTTTATTTGTTGACCAACTCCACCAGCTTCCGGATGCAGTCCTCCTTCTGGTTACCATACAGCCGTTCCAGGGCGGCGCTGTCGCGCACCAGAGTCATAACAGCATTTGGAATCGAATTCCCGTTTTCCTTTTGATATGCAAGCATATAGTTCCAGATTTCTTTGACAGAACCCAGCTGTTTCGCCTGTTCGAGTACGGTTTGCAGGCTGTCTTCCCTGGTTTTCTCCTGAAACAGGCCCTTTTCCCTGCCACAGCGCTCACATACCGCCGCGGAATAATCGTTCTCTTTGCCGCACAGGCAGGTCCAGGTGTTAACGCCCACGACATACCCACTGACGACGTCCTGCCCATACTGGATGCGGAGTTCCTGCAAACGGGCGCCGTCCAGCGAAATATCTTTGTCCTCTTTTTTGCAGGAATAAACCAGCCCATTCCGCACATATTTCCGCACGCTCACCACCGCGGATGCAAACTGCCCTAGCACGCCATAGGGAAAGTCCAGCTTACAGGCCTCCGTATAACAGACGCCCGCCGTATTCTTTATCTCAAGAAACGGCACCTGCTTGAATAGAATCGTTTCCCCAAAGATATTTACAAAATAAAGATGTACGCTCAGCGCCGTGATTTTACTGTTTTTAATCGGCGCAAATAAAAGCTGCACCGCACCGTCAGCACGAACCCGGACTTTGAGCATTTGAAACGGCAGCTCCGGGTTATAATTGGTAACCGGAAGTGTATAAAGAATCTCCGGAGGCGCCTCCGGGTCCTGCCGCAGTTGTTCTGCCTTGACCGCCGTGCCATTCGCAACCACAAAGGTCATGTCCTCGCGAAAATTGGAATATTGAACGTTCATGCCGATCACAGCGTTCGCGCCCATCTGCGCGGCCTCTTCCTCCATTCGTCCGATCGCGGCCTTTGTCGCGCCGGTCAGATCGCCTTCTGTCAACAGGATTTCTCCGGTGCAGCAGCCCAGGTATTCGACGATATTGTATCCTTTTAAGTCAAAACCCGGCGTCAGCATAATAGACCCCATATTTTCTTCCCCTTTTCCATGTGCGGCCGGCAACGGCCGTTTGCTTATTTTAACGTTGTATTTTATCTGTTTTTATTGGGATTTCCGCAGGTTTTTCTTTTATATATGTACCGCAGCAGATCAAGAAGCGCCGTTACGACCGCCAAAACGCCCAAGGCCATTTTCATAGTGCGGTTTGGGATATAAAGCGCAATCAGCAGGAGAATGGATGGAAGATACAAATAATAGAGGCAGGCACGGTTCCAGAACTTGCGGAGTTTTTCCTTCCCTTTCACTGCAAAACCTCCCTTTCATCACGGCTTCATCCTTCCAACTCTATTGTCTTTCTTTTGCACCAAATTGTCAACGCCTGTCCAATAATATTCACCCTGTAATGAACAAAAGCTCAAGACTAAGAGGAAAACCGTCGTTGTACGTTTTCCCATGGTCCTATGCTTTTGCCCATATGATCGTTTAAGGCTTTTTAAAGCCCCCCGGGTCGTCGTTGCCTTCCTCCTTCGTCATTTTTTTGTCCATTATATAGATCCTGGCAACATCGTACAGAAACACGAGACCCGCCGCAATCATGATAAAATAGTGTGCCGCTCCGGTAAGCAGGTAGGCAAGAATCAAAATCAGTGGAAGAAAGGAAACAAAGGAATAACCGGACTTTTGCATTTCTCTTCCGTATTTTCTGCGAATCCTGAAGCTCTGGCAGCAGGAAAGCCCAAATGCAAGCAGTATCAGAATGTACCAAATGACAGAACCGACCGGAAAACTGAAGGAAATCAGGATCAGAAAGGGACCGATGCTTACAGTAAACGGGTTCTCATAATAGGAATCACCTAACACTTGATAGAAAGTTCTTATACGGCTCATGAAGCAATCCTCCCAAATAAAGGGCATCCGGGATTTTATATATTTCTTTTCTATAAGTATCCTTAGCGAGATACATTGGAATCGACTTTTTCGAATCAAATTTACAGTATCATAAGATTTCACTTATGATCTATGTCTGTCAATATTATTCACGTTCAAGCTAAATCATAGAATTTTTGATCCCGCACCTTGCTAAAATTTTAGAGTCAGGACCCCCGGCAAAGCCGGGGGCTTGGGAAAGCCCTAGAAGGGCATGATACAGACAACGCCCCTGAAGGGGCCACGAATGGGTCGGCCAACTGCATTGCTGACTCATGGCGGGCCCCTAAAGGGGCATTACTTTTT
>NZ_JADPEG010000009.1 GCF_015667585.1 Clostridium sp. D33t1_170424_F3
CTTGACCATATTTCTTGGTTCGACCCTTTTTCATCAAATTCGTTCTATTCTTAAATCTTTATTCAGTTTTCAGTGTACGACTGAAAGTATGCTGGCAATGGTTAACCTGCGAGAGCAGAGTGACCACAGGTCTGCACCATTAGCTCAGTTGGTAGAGCACCTGACTCTTAATCAGGGTGTCCCGGGTTCGAGTCCCTGATGGTGCACCATGAAGAAGTCGGACGAGGAGGTCAGGGACCTCTGGCCTCTGCGATCTGACGATAAAGATGTGGCCCGTTGGTCAAGCGGTTAAGACAGCGGCCTCTCACGCCGTTAACGTGGGTTCGATTCCCGCACGGGTCACCAAATAGCAGATACGAAAAGTTAAATATATACAGCAATGGAGATATTTACACAGCAATGTGATAAATACAGTTGGTGTCGATGACGATGAGGGTCCACCCGTTCCCATCCCGAACACGGAAGTTAAGCTCATTAGTGCCGACGATACTTGGCTGGCGACGGCCCGGGACAATAGGAAGACGCCAACATGAATATTCCTCCTTAGCTCAGCCGGTAGAGCATGCGGCTGTTAACCGCAGGGTCGTTGGTTCGAGTCCAACAGGGGGAGCCAGACAGTTGCCGCCGTTATTTTTAGCGGCGGCTTATTTTTTTCATTGGGGCCATTAGCTCAGTTGGTTAGAGCAACCGGCTCATAACCGGTCGGTCCAAGGTTCGAGTCCTTGATGGCCCACCAAAACAGGAATGCATTGGATTTTCAATGCGTTCCTGTTTTTTCTTATGCGTTTAATTTTTATAATGCCGGGGAATATATTTCATGAGGTGATAACAATGTCTTACGTCGCTCCGAAGATGCGTACGCATTTTGAATCTTTGTCAATTGATCTGAAAAATGAAATATTGAAACAAGATGTTCAAATCTATACCATGCGCGATTTGATTAATTGTTTGGAGAAGATTGTTTTGGAAGCTTAGTTTGTGATGCATTTTATGATTTGAAAAGCCAAGGAGCATTCCTTGGCTTTTTGTTTTGGCAGTATGGTGAATCATAATTCTTCTTGAGGCTCATAATAAAGCGGAGTTTCTGTAAAATAGAAGAAACAGAACGTATATTTGGGAGACGGATTTTTGGAACGAGTGATCCTGCATTGTGACTGTAATGCCTTCTATGCTTCGGTAGAATGCCAGTTGCATCCGGAGTATCGGGAAGTTCCAATGGCGGTTTGTGGAGATCCCGAACAGAGGCATGGTATCATATTGGCAAAAAATGAATGGGCAAAAAAGTATGGGGTACAGACGGCAGAAACTATTTGGCGGGCGAAAGAGAAATGTCCGCAGTTAGTGCTGGCAAAGCCTCACCGGGAAAAATATGCGGAGTATTCAAAAAGGGTCAATGAGATATACCAGCGTTTTACAGATTTAGTGGAACCTTTTGGTATTGATGAGAGTTGGCTGGATGTTACAGGCAGCCAGAACTTGTTTGGATCCGGGCCGGAAATCGCAGATACATTACGCAAAGTAGTGAAGAAAGAGACTGGATTGACAATTTCTGTAGGCGTTTCATTTAATAAAATTTTTTCAAAATTGGGAAGTGACTATAAGAAACCGGATGCTACAACCGTTATTACAAAAGATAGCATTCCCCGAATTGTTTTTCCACTTCCAGTAGATCGCTTACTGTATGTAGGAAAAAGCGCGAGGGAAACCATGCAAGAAATGGGAATCTGTACAATTGGGGAATTGGCAAGAGCTGACCGAAATCTGCTTCTCGCAAAGTTAGGAAAGATCGGCGGAGACTTGTATGATTATGCAAATGGTTTGGATGAAAGTCCGGTAAAGAGTATTTATGAAGTGCGTGAGGTTAAATCGGTAGGGAACAGTCTGACATTTAAACGGAATCTGCTTGGTTTGGAGGATGTTCGCTTGGGTATTACCGTGCTTGCAGACACAGTGGCAGCCCGTATGCGCCGCAGCGGTGTAAAGTGTACAACTGTGCAAATAACAATTCGGAATCCCAGTTTCAAAACAATTACACGGCAGAAGCCGCTGCCCGTTGCTACCTTTCTGGCGAAAGAGCTGGCAAAAGCGGCGATGCAATTGATTTTGGAATGTTGGAATCTCCGCGCACCGATTCGTATGCTGGCCTTAACCGGGCTGAACCTGTTCCGTGAAGAGGAAGCTCCAGGAGAACAGCTTAGTTTATTTCAGGAATCTCATCAGAATGAAAGAGAAAAGCAGGAACATTTGGAAACAGCATTGGATCGTATTCGCACCAAATATGGAAAGGGAGCAATTTCCATATGCGGCGTGCTGCAAAATGATATCGGCGCGGAATGAACGCACTTGCAATCCTTTTCACTGCCTGTTACAATAAAACAAATAGAAAGCAGGAAGTGAATGCAATGACCCAATATCATATCGGCGATACGTATGTTGTACGTCTGCAAAAGGGAGAAGATATTTTGTCTTCCGTTAAGATGTTGTGCGAACAGGAACATATTGCATTGGGAACAATCTCTGCGCTGGGAGCGGTCAACCATGTGGTGATCGGTGCCTATGAGGTTGAAAAGCAGCAGTATGTTTCTCGTGCGTTTGACGGAACTATGGAAATGACCTCTTTAACAGGCAATATAACCGAGATGAACGGCGGGCCTTACCTGCATGTGCACGCCACATTTGGTAATTTAAATGGAACAGTGATCGGTGGGCATCTGAACGAAGCGGTGGTCAGCGCTACCTGCGAGTTTTTTATCCGTCGGTTGGATGGCCGCATCGGCCGCAGATTGGATCGGGAAACCGGACTGAATATTTTGGATATTTAAAGGAGAACTGTAAAATGGTCAAGCATATTGTCATGTGGAAATTGAAAGAAGAGATAAAGAACGAGCAGTTGAATGAACTGATTACCTCGTTGCAAAGCCGTTTTAAAGCGTTGCTGGGGGTTATCGACGGATTGACTGATATTGAGTTTGGACGAAATTATAACGGCGGGGAATATGATATTGCTTTGTATTGTGCATTTACCACGCGGGAAGCGCAGGATGCGTATCAGAAAAATCCCGCGCATCTGGCGGTTGCGGAAACTGTGCGTGCTTCCACCTGCGGACGCGCCTGTGTCGATTATGAAATTTAATATAACAAGCCGTGTTCCGATGTTCATAGTCGGTGCACGGCTTGTTTTCTGTTTGGACATAAATTGTTCAATTGCTTCTGGAAAAAGTATGCTATGATAACACTGGAATCTTATTATGATCTGTTTAATAATGTGGTTAAGAAAAAGGAGGAATTGCAATGCTTACTGAATTGGAATCTACATTGAAAAAGGTTTTATTGGCGGGAATCGGCGCTGTGGCGGTAACTGCGGAAAAGGCTGACGAGATCATTAAAGAACTTGTGAAAAAGGGTGAGATTACCGTAGAACAGGGCAAGGTGCTCAACGAGGAATTGAAGCATCGGGCGCAGGAAGCAGCTAAAAAGGCGCAGCCGACAGAGCCGCTGGCCGCGCCGCCTAAAAAAGCGCCAGAGGTGGACGTAGACGCGATGAGCCATGAGGAACGTGAAGCGTTAAAGAAGAAGCTGGAAGAGCTGGAAACCAAAGAAGGCAATGGAAAAGACAACACCTTCTGAGCCGGCTGGCAGCAGTGGACGCTTGCGTGAAATTATGTCTATTCTTGCAAAGCAGGATCTTGTCAGGGGCGTTACACCTAAAAAGATGCGCATGGTTCTGGAAGAGCTTGGCCCGACGTTTGTCAAACTGGGACAGCTCCTGTCTATGCGGCGGGACATGATTCCCGCCGCATATTGTGAGGAATTGGCGCTTCTGCGTACCGACGTCCAGCCGCTGCCTTTTTCTGAGATCAAGCGGGTCGTCGAATCAGAATACAAACAGCCGTTGCAGAATATCTTTCTCTCTTTCTGTGAGGAACCCTTGGGCTCAGCTTCCATTGCGCAGGTTCATGAAGCGGTGCTCAAAGATGGCAGGCGCGTGGTGGTGAAGGTACAGCGACCGGGCATCCATGAAACAATGTCGCAGGATATTACGCTTTTGCACCGGGCGGCGGACCTTTTGAAGCTTACGGAGATAGGCACAGTCGTTGATCTGCACATGGTGCTGGGCGAAATGTGGACGGCGGCCCAGCAGGAAATGGATTTCCTGCTGGAAGCGAAAAATGCGCAGGAATTCCGCGAGCGTAACCAATGGATCGCGTTTGTCGATTGTCCCAATATAGAACATCGTTATACCACGGGCAAGGTACTGGTCATGGAATATATTGATGGCATCCCCATTGACGACCTGAAAGCCCTTCAGCTGGAAGAGTACGATTGCAACGAGATTGGTTTGAAATTGGCGGACCACTACGTCAAACAGGTAGTTGACGACGGTTTCTTTCACGCGGACCCGCATCCGGGCAATATCCGTATCCGGAACGGTAAAATCGTATGGATTGATTTGGGAATGATGGGACGTTTGTCCACCCGCGATCAGACATTGTTCCGCGACGGTGTAAAGGCGATGGCGCGCGGCGATGTGGACGAACTGAAAAGAATTGTTCTTACAGTCGGGGTCTGTACAGCGCCGGTCGACCATATAAAGCTGTACTCCGATATTGACGATTTCCTTTCCCGATACGGGAAAATGGATTTAGGCGGCATGAATTTAGGACAGATCGTGGAGGAATTGATGAACCTGGCGGGGGAACATCATATTTCCTTGCCCAAGGGGATGTCGATGCTCAGCCGCGGTATCCTGACGCTGGAAGGCGTGCTCGCCACGCTTAGTCCGGAAATTAACCTGCTTCAGATTATGGCGAACCGAATGTCAGCAGGGTTTCTGCGGGATTTTGACTGGAAACAAGAGATGGCCGGGAACGGACGCAGATTATATGAATCGGCGCATAAGGCGGTCGATATTCCAGCACAGGTTTCAGATTTGCTGCGTATAGGGACAAAGGGGCAAGCAAAACTCAATTTGGAATGGATTGGTTCCGTGCAGCCGCTTGCGAAGATCGACGGTATGGTACATAAAATTGTTAAATGCATTTTAGCTGCGGCTTTTTGGATTGGCTCCTGTTTGCTATGTGCGGCAGACATACAACCTAAAGCGTTTGGAATCCCATGGATCGCTTTGCTTGGTTTTATCGCCGCGCTGTTCTTCCTGAGCTGGTTGCTGTGGGATATGAAGCGGAAGAAGCGCTGACCGATAGGCAGATGCAAAAATCCTCCAATTGTAGACAGGGTATGCCTGCAATTGGAGGATTTTCTGCGTTATACGTTGTGGAATCCTTTGCCGATGATTTCGCTGGTATTGGAAATCAGAATGAACGCGCCCGGTTCCACCTGTTTGATATATTGCCGCAGCATGACCGCCTGATACCGGCTCATAACAGTAAAAATAATCTGCTTTTCCTCATGGGAAAAAGCTCCTTCTGCGTTGCAGACCGTTGCGCTGCGTCCAAGTTTGTGCACGATGAAATCACAGATGGGTTCCGGGTTGCTGCACACCACGTTGAAATATTTGCACATGTTGATGCTTTCAATGACGTTGTCAATCACCAGAGATTTGGTAAACAGACCCAGCATGGAAAACAGGAACGTCTTGATGTCGAAGATAAAGAAGGCGGAAAGAGTAATCAGCAGATCGCTCGCCAGCAGCGCGTTGCCGATGTTAATGCTGGAGTATTTCTTCAAAATCATGGCAACAATATCCGTACCGCCGCTCGAAGCGCCGATATTAAACAAGATGGCGGAACCCAGTGCGGGAAGGACAATGGCGAAAACCAGTTCCAGCATGGGGTCGTCCGTCAGCGGCTTGTCCAGCGGGAACAGGTACTGCATGGCGGATAAACTGACGGAAAGCAGCATGCTGGAATAGACTGTACGCACGCCGAATCCTTTCCCAAGGAAAAGGAAGCCGAGCAGCAACAACATCATATTAACCACAAAGTTGACTGCACTGGGCGAAAAAGGGAGAACCTTGCCGACTGCGACGGCGAGACCCGTCACGCCGCCAAAGGTAAAATTGTTAGGAAATTTGAAAAAATAAACGCCGACCGCGATGAGCAGGGTGCTGAACGTGATCAAGGTGTAATCTTTGATCGAATCCTTTTTCATCGAAATGCCTCCCTAAAGGTTCTATTTGCCTTATTATAGCATATCTGGTCTGAAACAGTCTCTTTCCGAAACGAAAATTTAAGACAGAATGATCCGCTGTTCCCGCAGCCATTGGAAACGTTGCTTCTGGTTACAGCATAAGGTTGTTTTAAATTCTTTGGAAGCGAAAGGGGCGATTGATGCAGGAAAGGGCGCATACTTGAAGTAGAAGGAAGAATTTGTTATAATAACCTTAATTATTGTCGGAAAAGGGAATCAGCGCTCAATCCGATAGGCGTCAAGATGCAGGGTCCGCCGACTGCGTCCGGTACAAAAGAAAGAAGTTCGGCGGGGAATGGAGTTTATATGGCAGAGGTCACTCTTTTAACGTATACGCCGCAGCCGGAAAAAACGGTCGCGATGGCGGCAAAACTTTGTTATTCCCCTTCGTCGATTGCTTCCATTGGGGAAGGGCTTACAGAAGAAAAAACGGCTTCTTTTGTGGAGATGCTGTCGGAGATCGGCCACGAAAGCCCGATTGAGCATGCGTCTTTCACTTTTGGAATTGAAGGGGTTTCCCGTTCCCTTCTGGCGCAGATCACGCGGCACCGTATCGCGTCCTTCAGCGTGCAAAGTCAGCGGTATGTGGCGGAGAACCATTTTTCCTATGTGGTTCCGCCGGAAATCGAAAAGATACCGGAAGCAAAAGCAGAATTTCTGGCCGCAATGGAAGAGGATCAGCGGCATTATGAGTGCCTGACAGCAATTTTAAAGGAAAAACATAAAAGAGCTTTTATTGAACAGGGCCGGGAGGAGAAGGCGGCGGACCGCGCGGCGGAAAAACAGGCGATTGAAGACGCGCGTTTTGTCCTGCCCAACGCCTGCGATACCAAAATGGTCTGTACGTTTAACGCGCGTTCCCTGCTGAATTTCTTTACGCTGCGCTGCTGCAACCGCGCGCAGTGGGAGATCCGGGACGTCGCCACACAGATGTTGTTTCTGGTGCGTGAGGCGGCGCCGCATCTGTTTGCGAGCGCCGGTCCGTCCTGCTTGCGGGGCGCCTGTACGGAAGGGAAAATGTCCTGCGGCAGGGCGCAGGAAGTGCGCGCATTCTTTCATGCGGAGGATGCGGAATGAGTGGGGCTTTGATCGCGGTGGAGGGACTGGACGGCAGCGGCAAGGCGACGCAAACCGCGCTGTTATGCAGGGCTTTGGAAAAGCGGGGCGTTGCCCTGCGCCGGATATCCTTCCCCGATTATGAACAGCCCTCCTCCGCATTGGTAAAAATGTACCTGGGCGGCGCGTTCGGCACGGATCCGCAGGCGGTCAATGCTTATGCGGCCTCCTCCTTTTATGCGGTGGACCGCTTTGCAAGCTTTGCGCAGTTTTGGAAGCCGGATTATGAAGCTGGCAAAACCATTGTGGCGGACCGATACTCCACCTCCAATATTGTCTATCAAATGTCGAAACTGCCCCATGAAAACTGGGACGCTTTTATCGAATGGATCTGCGACTATGAATATCATAAGCTGGGACTGCCGGAACCAGATTGCACCGTTTATCTGGACATGCCTCCGGAGGTGAGCCAAAAGCTGCTTAGCACGCGTTACCACGGCGATGAGCAGAAAAAGGACATTCACGAGCGCGACACGGCGTATCTTTCCGTCTGCCGGGAAAGCGCAGCCTACGCGGCAAAAAAGCTCGGCTGGCTTGTAATAAATTGTGCAGAGGGCGACAATGCTAAAGCAGTAGAGCAAATTCATGAGGAACTGATGAAACGATTGGCAGAGGAGACATTTTTACATGTTTGATTTCAGGATACCGGAGGTTTCCGATCGCGAATGGATGCAGCCGGCTTTGACCGCGTCCGGCGGGAGGGGCAGCGAATTTGCGTTTGGCACGCTGTACCTGTGGAGTGATGCGTATGCGACGAAGGTCTGTAAAATGGGCGATCTTATTCTGCGCTGTTCCGGCGGCCCGATGCGGATGACATACCAACTGCCCTTGGGCAATGGCAATTTGCGGGACCAGGTGGAACTGCTGCTGGCGGATGCAAAGGAGCGCGGCTGTAAATTCCGCATCTGGGGTTTGACGAAGGAACAGACCGAAGCATTGGAACAGGCAATGCCGGGAAAATTCCGGTATCAGCTGGACCGCGCATCTTCCGATTATATTTATGATACACAGAGCCTGATCCAGCTTTCCGGGAGGAAGTACCACGGCAAACGCAACCATCTGTCCCGTTTTCAGCGGACGTACGACTGGTCTTATGAGGACATTTCTCCGGATAATTTTAAAGACTGCCTTGCGGTTGCGCGTGCCTGGTGTGAGCAGAACGGCGGCTGCGGGGAAGAAGATGGAACGGACAGTGAGAACTGTGCCATTCACAAGGCTTTTAAATATTACGACGCATTGCATCTTTCCGGTGGACTGCTCCGCGTAGAGGGCAGACCGGTTGCCTTTACGGTCGGCGAGGAGATCAATCCGGAGGTTTACCTGCTGCATTTTGAAAAAGCGTTAAGCGGCTATGAGGGGCTTTATCCCGCGATCAATCAAACGTTCGCCGCGCAGCATCTGGAACCGTACCGCTATGTCAACCGGGAAGAGGACCTGGGAATCGAGGGGCTGCGCAAGGCAAAGCTCTCCTATTACCCGGCGATTCTCCTGGAAAAATACGTAGTTACCCTGCTGGAGGAAATGCCGGAGATCCCGGAGGAATAAAAGGAGGCGGCGCAATGATCGGCTTTGCAAACTGGGAAGACCGCCCGGCTTTGGCGGCGCTTTGGCAGGTAAGCTTTGAGGAAGAGCGCCGGTATGCCAACTTCTTTTTTAATAACTGTTTTTTACCGGAAAACTGTCTGGTGTACCGGTCCGGGAACAGGGTGGCTGCCATGCTGCATCTGCTGCCCGCGCGGGTCGTGCAGAACGGGAAGCCGGTCCGCGCGCACTATGTGTTTGCATGCGCCACACAGCCGGAGCATCGTTCTCATGGATATATGAACGCTTTGCTGGCGTACGCGGCCCTGGTGGGCACGCAAAGGGAGGAACAGTACTCCGTTATCCTGCCCGCGAACCGGAGCCTGTACAAATACTATGCAAAATCGGATTACCAAACCTTCTTTGAGCGGGACGAATACGAACTGTCCGACCTGCAAATGCGCGCGGTTGCGTCGGAACAGCCGTGGGGCCGGGCGGTTTTCCCGCCGGGACAGCTCAACGGCATGAGAGACGGGGCGCTTCAAAATCAAAACGGTTCTGTTCTGTGGGACGACGCCTCGTTTTGGTTTGCCATACAAAACCAGTTGGCCTACGGTGGCAAACTGGTCTGTGCGGAGAGAACGCAGGGGTTCGGCTATGCGCTTTGCCGGACGGCGGAACGGGATACCTGCGAGGTGACGGAGCTGATGAGTTCCGGGAACAGCCTGCCAGATGTGTTGGCGGGAATCCTGAAGGAGATGCCCGCGCAGCTTTACCGCCTGCGCTTTCCTAAAAACAGCGGACTGCTGAAACGGTTTGCAAAAGAACCGCTTCCTCCGCCGTCATCCGTTGCGTGCGGCATGATAAAACCGCTGGGCGGCGTTTCTCTGGAGCAGCTCCATGCGGGGCCAAACGTGCCGTATCTGGGCCTGGGAAAAGACTGAATTGTATTGATAAGGGGTGTGCAGCTATGATTTATGTATTTCTGGCAAACGGTTTTGAAGAGATAGAAGCGTTGACGACGGTGGACATCCTCCGCCGTGCGGAATTGGATGTAAAAACTGTGGGCGTCGGCGGCAAAACCGTCGCCGGTTCCCATGGGATCGCCGTTGTGGCGGACTTGAAAGAAAAGGACGTTACAACGGACGGACTGGAATTGGTGGTGCTGCCGGGCGGGATGCCGGGTACGCTGAACCTGGAAAGATCTCCGATTGTTACGGCCTCTGTTCGCTACTGCCTGGATAACGGCCTGTATGTGGCGGCTATCTGCGCGGCGCCGTCCATTTTGGGGCATATGAATGCGCTGAAGGGTTGTACGGCGACCTGTTTTCCAGGGTTTGAAAAGGAATTGAACGGCGCGAGTTTGTCCTCCCAGCCGGTCTGTGTCAGCGGGCGGATCATCACCGGCAAGGGCGCGGGCGTGGCGGTGGACTTTGCCCTGCGCATTGTCGCGGAACTGTGTGGTTCACAGCAGTCCGTTGCGATTAAAAAGGCGCTGCAGTGCCAGAACTGAGCGTCGTTTTCCCGCATGTAAAATAACAGCCGGTTGTCCTGCGTGTACTGGGCCGGAAAAAGGATGATGGCATTATGTATATCAAAAATATCAAAGAGCTGAAAAAAAACCTGCGCGCTCGGTACCGCCGCTTCCGGGAGAAGATGAATGCAGAACATAAAATCCGCCTGGACGCCAACATTCAATGCCGTCTGCTGGCGCTGGATGAATACGCCAAGGCGGAAACTGTTTTTACGTACGTAAGCAAATCCATTGAGGTAGATACCTTTGCAATTATCAACGCGGCGTTTGCCAACCACAAGCGCGTGGCGGTGCCGCGCTGTGTGCCGGATACCTTTGACATGGAGTTTTATTATATCACCTCACTCAGCGATCTGGAGAAGGGCGCCTTCGGCGTGTTGGAGCCGATGCCGGAAAAATGTGAGAAAGTGACCCGCTATGGGAAAGCGCTTTGTATCGTTCCCGGACTCAGTTTTGACGCACAGGGGTATCGTCTGGGGTATGGGAAGGGCTATTACGACCGCTATCTCGCGCAGTTCCGGGGTGTGACGGTCGGTATCTGCTACTTGGGGTGCATCCAGTGGAACCTGCCGCACGGTTACTATGACAGGCCGGTGGATATCCTGATTACGGAAAAATATGTCAGACGAATCGCAAAGCAGGAGGATATGCCATGAATGACGACAAGAACCTCGACGACCTGCGAAGAAGGCGGGTCGAAAATTTTAAAGTACAGATTCCGGACGAAGAGTTCGTGCCGGATAAAGAGCCCCCTGTCCTGAACAGCCACAGCGACCCGGAGGCGGCGCGCCGCGCGACCAATCAGGCGGAGCGGCAGGCCATGCGGAAAGCGGAGCGGGCGCATAAGCGGCGGAATCGGGAAAAGCGCGGGAAAAACAAGCTGTTTTTCCGCCTGGTCTGGCTGGTTATGGTGCTCTTTGTCGGCTTTGCTCTGGCGCAGTACGCCGTTACGGGCATCAACGACATGCTGGCCATCGGCAGAGAAAAAGTCGGCGTCACAGTGGAAATTGCAAAGAACGCCAGTACGGAGCAGATTGCAGCTGCATTACACACCGCGGGAGTGATCCAGCGCCCGGATTTCTTCAAGCTTTATTCCAAGCTGACCAAAGCGGACGGGCACTACAACAACGGTACTTATAAGATCGACACCAGCATGGACTACGAGGCGATCATCAACAGTTTGCAGTCGAATGCAAACCGCGTCGACATTGTAAAAATCACGTTCCCGGAGGGCACCAATGCGCCGGAGGTTGCCCAGCTGCTGCAGGACAACGGCGTGTGCTCCAAAGATGAGGCGCTGGCCTATATCAACTCCAGTCAGCTGGACGAAAAGTACGACTTCCTTCAAGGTTTATCCGGTGAGCGGTATTATCACATGGAAGGCTATTTGTTCCCGGATACGTATGACTTCTTCAAGGATGAAGCGCCGGAAAACGCGATTTCCAAGCTGGTGAGCAACTGCAACAGGAAGCTGACCAAGGAGGTACGCGACCAGATTGCCGCCAGCGGTATGACGACGGACGAAGTTATGACGTTGGCTTCCATGATCCAGGCGGAAGCGGCCGATGAAGAGGACATGTATGTGATCTCCTCTGTGTTCCACAACCGTTTGAACAGTGACGGAACGGACGGTTTGCTGCGTTTGCAGTCCGACCCGACAATGTACTATCCGTACCGGACAAGGGCGGCGGTTCCGGAAGAGATTCGGGACACCTATTCCAGCAAATACAACACGTACGAAATTCAGGGCCTGCCCGCCGGACCAATCTGCAATCCCGGCTCCAAGGCGATCGACGCCGCCCTGAATCCGAAGGATACCAAATACTACTATTTCTGCCACGATGCGGAGCGCAACGCCTACTACGCGCGTACGCTGGATGAGCATCAGGCAAATCTGAGGAAGGCGGGACTACGATGAGTTGGACAGCGGACCGTCCGGAACTGTTGGCGCCCGCGGGAGATAAAGAGCGTTTGCAGGCGGCGCTGGATTTTGGTGCGGATGCGGTATATCTGGCGGGGGAAGAATTCGGCATGCGAACTGCACCCGCCAACTTCAGCCGCGAAGAGTTGGAGGACGCTGTTAAGCTGGCGCACAGCCGCGGCGTGCGGGTCTATCTCACCTGCAACACGGTGCCCCGCAATGAAGAGATTGACCGCCTGCCGGACTATTTAGAATTCATCCAGGCGGCAGGGATCGACGCGCTGATCGCAACGGACCTGGGGGTCATGGAGCTTGCCAAAAAATATGCGCCAAAAGTGGAATTGCATGTTTCCACTCAGGCCGGCGTTGTCAACCACGCGGCCGCCAATGCGTTTTATCAGCTGGGCGCGAAGCGTGTGGTGCTGGCGCGGGAGATGCGCCTGGACGAAATTGCCGAGCTACGTGCCAAGACGCCGAAGGATCTGGAGATCGAGGCGTTTGTGCACGGCGCAATGTGCATGTCCTTCTCAGGTCGGTGCCTGCTCTCCAACTATATGGCGGGGCGTGACGCCAACCGGGGAGACTGCGCGCAGCCCTGCCGCTGGAAATATGCGCTGGTTGAGGAGAAACGCCCGGGCCAGTACATGCCCATCTTTGAGGATCAGGAGGGCTCCTATATTTTAAATTCGCGGGATATGTGTATGATTCATTATATCCCGGAGCTGCTTCAGGCGGGCGTCACCAGTCTCAAAATCGAAGGCCGCGCCAAATCCGCCTATTATGTGTCCGTTGTGACCAACGCGTACCGCAGGGCGCTGGACGAGGTCCTTGCGCATCCGGGGTGTCCGCTGCCGGACTGGATTCCGCAGGAGCTGGAAAAAATCAGCCACCGGGAGTACAGCACGGGCTTTTATCTGGGCGGCGAGCCGGGACAGGAGACGAAATCCGGCGGCTATGTACGATCCTACGAGGTGATTGCAATCTGTGAGGAATATAAGGACGGCGTAGCGGTTCTGTCGCAGCGCAACCGGTTTTTCCGCGGTGATACGGCGGATGTGCTGGAGGTGGGGGAAGAGCCGTTCCTGCTGCGGATGGACGAGCTCTTTGACGCGGAGGGCGAGCCGATCGAGTCCGCGCCGCACGCCACGATGACCGTGCTGCTTAAAACGGAACGGCCCTTGAAAAAGGGCGCGATTTTGCGGAAAAAGAGAACCGAAGCATAGGAGGGACGTCCATGGGAGGAGAAACGGCGGTGCAGGCCGCTTCGCTTCAAAAAGTGCGTTACGAGTGGGTGGACGCGCTGAAATTTCTGGGTATATTTGCGATCTATCTGGGACATCTCGGCGTCGCCGCCGGAAGCCTGTATCCCTTTGTGTTTCAGTACCATGTTGCGCTGTTTTTCTGGGCCTCCGGCTTTTTTGCGCCGCGCGAGGAGGAAATGGCGTTTTGGCCGTTCTTAAAAAAGAAAATCTGCTCGATCCTCCTGCCGTATTTTGCGTTCAGCCTGATCAATCTGGCGGTGGACGTTTTGGCCTGGGGCAGTACGTTTACGGAATTCCGGGAGCTGATTTCCGCCATGTTCATGGGAGTGCGCACACAGACCGTGGCGGCGGCGCTCTGGTTCTTACCTTGTCTGTTTGTGATACAGATGGCGCATTACCTGCTGAAAAAGCTGCTGAGGAAAGAGTGGCTGGTGCTGATCGTCTGTGTGGGGCTTTATGTGCTTTCTGAGATCGGTATCCCGTACCGCCCGGTGGGCGAACCGCAGATGTTTTTTGGAATCGACAGCGCCATGTGCTATATCGTTTATTTTTCGCTGGGCGTTTTGCTGTTTCCCTGTCTGCGGGGCTTCCGATTCAGGAGCCTTGCTCCCTTGGCGAAGGCCCTGTATGCGGCTGCGGCGCTGTTTTGTGCGGCAGTGGCCTGTGTGATCTATTTTAAAGGCCCGTCCTTTCCCATCGAGGCGCTTCCGTTTTCCCTGCCCGGGTTTATCAAAGTGTTTTATTCGGCGGGGCTTGCTTGCGCGTTCCTGTTCCTGAACTTTATCGCCGCGCGTTTTTTGGCTCGTGTGCCGTTGTTTACGGATATTGGGCGCAATACGCTGATTCTATGCGGAACGGAAAACCTGTTAAAAGAAACGCTGGCGGCTCTGCTGTCGTTGGCGGGTTTAAAATTGCAGGTGCCCTCCCAATTTGCCGCGTTTGTCTACGCGTTTTTCCTGCTCTGGCTGTCCAGCGTCACGGTTGTGCCCTGGATTCGCCGGCACAGTAAAATCCTGTCCGGTACGTTCCGCTTCCAGTGACATACCCGGTACCCTGTCGTTTAAACATCCTCTTTCCGGTTTATACTAGAAAGAGGATGTTTTTATATGGCAGCAAGGACGGGAGGAACGTATGGAACGGATTTTGAAACGGACGACAGCTTTTTTTCTGTTTCTGATGGCAGGGCTGCTGATCACCGTGCTGAGCGTGTTTACGGTGGCGAGCGGCACCAGACTGGCGCAGACGGCGGAGCGGCAGAGCAGTTACCAGCTGCAGGTTACCAAAACGCGCGGTGCAATTTACGATTGCAAGCTGCGCGGCTTTACGGGGGAAGAGTCAGAGTACGCCGCGGCAATCGTACCGACAATCGAGGACGCCGCGGCACTGAGCAATGTTTTGACACAAGAGGAAATGGCGGAGGTCTATCCGTCCCTGACGGCGGGAATGCCCTTTGTTTTAAAGGTGGATGAGCCGTTCACAGCAGACGGCGCGGACTTGTTCCGTATTGACAAACGGTATGCGGAAAAACCGCTTGCCGTTCATACCATCGGATATTTAAACGGCGCAGGGGAAGGGGTCTCCGGCATAGAAAAGCTCTTTGACCAGCAGCTTACGGAAGAACAGGGCGGCATCACGGTTTCCTACCGGGTGGACGCGATGAATCGCGCGCTGGCGGGCGAGGACAAAAAAATCAACGACACGACCTTCCTGAAGCGGCGCGGCGTGGTCCTCACGTTGGACCGGGAGATTCAGCAGATTGCCGAGCATGCGGCAAAGAAGCACCTGCAAAAGGGCGCGGTCGTCGTGACGGAGGTACCCAGCTGCAAAATCCGCGCGATGGTCAGCCTTCCGGACTTCGACCCGTACGACGTCGCCGCCGTTCTGGATGATGCGGACGCGCCGCTGCTGAACCGCGCCACAGCGGCATACAGCGTCGGTTCCGTATTTAAGCTGGATTCCGCCGCCGCCGCGCTGGAATACGGAATTTCCCCGGACACGCAATACAACTGTACGGGAGGCATTCAGGTTTCCGACGGCGTGTTTCACTGCGTCAATTCCAAGGTTCACGGGGAAGAGGATATGTGCCGCGCCATCGCGCAGTCCTGCAACACCTATTTTGTCAACCTGATGCAGATGCTGCCGCCGTCGCAGTTCCTCTCCATTACGCGCAATTTTGGCTTTGGCAGCGATATTGAGATTGCGCCGGGTTTCCACACGGCGGAGGGAAACCTGCCGACGCTGGACAGCCTGAAAATTCCCAAAGCGCTGGCAAATTTCTCCTTTGGGCAGGGTGACCTCACCGCCACGCCGCTGCAGATCGCCGGGATGGTCAACGCCATCTGCAGCGGCGGAGAATATACGGCGCCCAGCCTCTACGAGGGTTTTGTCAATGAAAACCAGGAGTATATCCAAAAGGTTTCTGTACCGAAGAGCAAGCGGGTGATCACTGAGCATACCGCATCGCTTCTGCGCAGTTTTATGGAGCAGTCCATCGAGGAAGGGACCAGCAAGAAGTTCAAGCCGCTCAAAGGCGGTGCGGGCGCGAAGACGGCGACGGCCCAGACGGGGAAGTTTGTGGACGGCGTGGAAGAAGTGATTTCCTGGGTGGTGGGCTACTATCCGCAGGACAATCCCAGATATGTAATCACCATCATGGGGGAGGGCGGAACGGGCGGCGGCGCAACCTGCGGCCCGGTGTTTAAGGATATTGCGGATGCGCTGCCGGTGAACGGTTAAAAGGAGTTGACATTCCGGGTTGCCGCGATTATAATAAATCTATCTGAAATAGGAACAGGCGATGAAGGGCCAAGCTGCGTTTGCTGTGCAAAAGAGAGGATCTCCCCGGCTGAAAGGGATCTGCACAGGGCGGCGGTCGGCGGCCAGCCCGGAGCTCTGCGGCGATGAACCGCGGCGTTTCCCGCGTTAAGGGGTGAAAGTGGCGTCGAAAGACGCAATTTGGGTGGTACCACGGGCTATTCCGTCCCATGCGGACGGGAGAGCCTTATTTTTTTGCAGAGATGGGAGTTTTTAACATGCAGTGGATTGGTTTAAACGAGTTGCGCGAGAAATTTCTGGCCTATTTTGAAAGCAAGGGACATCTGCGCCTTCCCAGCTTTTCGCTGGTTCCGAAGGACGACAACAGTCTCCTGCTCATCAATTCCGGCATGGCGCCGATGAAAAAGTATTTTACCGGCGAGGTCACGCCGCCCCGTAAGCGTGTGACGACCTGCCAGAAGTGCATCCGCACACCGGATATTGAGCGCGTGGGCGTCACGGCGCGTCACGGCACCTTCTTTGAAATGCTGGGCAATTTCTCCTTTGGCGATTATTTTAAATCCGAAGCGACCGCCTGGGCGTGGGAATTCTGCACCAAAGTGATGGAGATGCCGGAGGACAAGCTCTGGGTGACGATTTATCTGGACGACGACCAGGCGTTTGACATCTGGACCAAGGAGGTCGGCGTTTCGCCCGACCGCATTGTCCGCCTGGGCAAGGAGGACAATTTCTGGGAGCACGGCTCCGGCCCCTGCGGCCCCTGCTCCGAAATCTATTTTGACCGCGGCGAGAAGTACGGCTGCGGCAGCCCCACCTGCGGCGTCGGCTGCGACTGCGACCGCTATGTGGAGTTCTGGAACGTTGTCTTTACACAGTTCGACAGCGACGGAAAAGGCAACTATCCGCCGATCGAGCATCCGAATATTGACACCGGAATGGGACTGGAGCGTCTGGCCTGCATCATGCAGGGCGTCGACAACCTGTTCCTGGTCGATACCATGCAGAAGATCATGCAGCATATCTGCCGTATTGCGGACGTAAAGTACGGCGACGACGATAAGAAGGACATTTCCCTGCGCGTGATTACGGATCATATCCGCAGCACCACCTTTATGATCGGCGACGGCGTCATGCCGTCCAACGAGGGACGCGGCTATGTCCTGCGCCGTTTACTGCGCCGCGCCGCGCGTCATGGCCGCTTGCTCGGCATCGACCGCAGCTTTCTGGCGGAAGTGGCGGAGACGGTCATTGCGGAGAACAAGGGCGCATATCCGGAGCTGGAGGAGAAGCGCGCGATGATTCTGAAGCTCATCAACGTGGAAGAGGAGAGCTTTGCAAAAACCATCGACCAGGGGCTGCAGATTCTCAACAACCTGATTGAAAACCACAGCGGCGAGGTTCTTTCCGGCGAGGATGCGTTCCGTCTGAACGACACCTACGGTTTCCCGCTCGACCTGACAAAGGAGATCGTTGCGGAACGCGGCATAAGCGTGGACGAAGAGCGCTTTCACGAGTTGATGCAGGAGCAGCGCGAGCGCGCGAGAAACGCCCGTAAAAATGCCGGTGCGGACGCCTGGGCCGGCGAAAACGATATTCTGGCTGACATTCCGGAGACAAAATTCCTGGGTTACGAACTGGCCAGCACCCCGGCGACCGTTCTGGCGATTCTCAAGGACGGAGAGCGCGTCGATTCCGCCACAGCGGGCGACGAGATTGCGCTGATCCTGGACCAGACCACCTTCTATGCGGAGAGCGGCGGCCAGGTTGGCGACGTGGGACCGATTTCCTCTGAAAACGCGCTGATCGCCGTTGACCAGACGACCAAAAACCATGCGAAGAACTACATTCACCACGGTACGGTGCAGGCCGGCGTCATTGCGGTCGGAGACCGTGTGGAGACAGAGGGCAATCCGGAGAACCACCGTGCCATTATGCGCAACCACACCGCGGCGCATCTGCTGCAGGCGGCGCTGCGCACAGTGCTGGGCGACCATGTCGAACAGGCGGGCCAGCTGGTGGACGAAAATGTGGTGCGCTTTGACTTTACACATTTCTCTGCGCTGACAGCGGAGGAGCTGTGCCGCGTGGAAACCATTGTCAACAATGTAATCCTGAACGGAACGGCGGTGGATTGCCGCGAGATGCCGATCGAGGAGGCAAAGAAGCTGGGCGCGATGGCCTTGTTCGGTGAAAAATATGGGAATGTTGTCCGTGTGGTATCCGTGGACGATTTCTCCAGAGAGTTTTGCGGCGGTACGCATGTGGACAACACCGGTAAAATCGGCCTGTTCAAGATTGTGTCCGAAAGCTCGGTTGCGGCGGGCGTGCGCCGTATGGAAGCCGTCACCGGTATGAACGCGCTGCACTATATGAACGGCAAGCTGGAGGAGCTCAATGCGATTGCATCAGCAATGAAGGCGGGTTCCGCGGCAGGTCTGGTACAGCGCGCGGAGCAGATGACCGCGGAGCTTAAGGAGAAGGACCGTGTGATCGAATCCCTGAATGCCAAGCTGGCCGATATGCAGATCAACGGCCTGTTTGAAGGCGCCAAGATGGTAAACGGTGTGCGTGTGATTACGGCGCTGTTCTCCGCGACGGAGCCGAACGCCCTGCGTACCATGTGCGACAAGGTGCGTGAAAACGCACCGAACATGGTCGCCGTGTTGGCTGCAACCCATGACGGCAAGGCCAATATCGCGGTGACTGTCGGCAAAAACGCGCTGGAAAAGGGCCTCAACGCAGGCAAAATTGTGCGCGAAGTGGCAAAGGTTGCGGGCGGCAACGGCGGCGGAAAGCCGGACTTTGCAATGGCTGGCGCGAAGGATCTGACCAAGTTGGACGAGGCGCTCGCGGCTGCGGAAGAAATCGTTGCGGGAATGGTTGCGCAATAAGCTTTCTTGCGCTTGTTTTGGCGTTGTGCTACAATAAAATAGAAACATGGAATACAAAGGAGGGAATGGATCGTGGATTGTATTTTCTGTAAAATTGCAGCGGGAGAAATTCCCAGCAATAAAGCGTATGAAGATGATCGGGTGTTGGCTTTTTACGATTTGGACCCGCAGGCGCCGGTGCACATTTTGATGATCCCGAAGGAACACATTGGCTCCGCAACGGAAATCACAGCAGAGAACAGTGCGATTGTTGCGCATATCTTTGAAATTGCGGCTAAGCTGGCGGCAGAATTGCAGCTGGACCAGGGCTGGCGCGTGGTGACCAACGTGGGGAAAGACGGCGGTCAATCGGTGCTGCACATGCATTTCCACCTGTTGGGCGGCCGTTCCATGGCGTGGCCTCCGGGCTGATGCAGAACGGGCGACCTTATTGATATGTAGAAAGGCTGATCATTTTGAGCGAACAGTATTATCATATGAACATTGCGGGCTGTGAACGCGACCTGCCCATCTGTCCTATCGACGAGCATTTGGACATCGCCGGGTTCGTCATGCTGGGCGACGTGGAAATCACGGAAAAAACGGCGGCGGCGCTGCTGGAAAAGTGTCCGGCGCACGACGTTGTCGTTACCGCGGAGACAAAGGGAATCCCGCTCTGCTATGAGATGGCGCGTCAGGGCTGCCGCAAGTACATTGTGGCCCGTAAGAGCGTAAAGGCGTACATGCGCAACCCGATCCATGTGGAGGTAAAGTCTATCACCACGGATCATGTGCAGAAGCTGTATTTGGCGGAGGACGATTACAAGGGTTTAAACGGTAAACGCGTGCTGATCGTGGACGACGTCATCAGCACAGGAGAATCCCTCGCGGCGATGGAGGACCTGGTCAAGCAGTTTGGCGGTGAGATCGTGGGCCGTGCCTGCGTGCTTGCAGAAGGCGACGCGGCGGACCGGACAGATATTGTATTCCTGGAGCCGCTGCCGCTGTTTGCGAAGAAATAAGCGGAACGCGGTTGGCATATCCCGGACGGAATACGTCCGTAAGGAGGAAGGCTTATGCGGCGGCCATTTGCGCTGGTTGGATTTACATATCTGCTGGTGCTGGTGGCCGCCGTTTTTCTTGGCGCACGATGGTCGATGGTCCTTGCGTGCGTCTTCTTGCTTTTCGGCGCGGCAAGTCTTTTGCTTCCCCGCCTGCGGATCGGTGTGTTTCCAGTCGCATTGTGTACGGCGGCAATGGCATTTGGATGTTTTTCAGCTTTTGCCGCACAGCCGGTGCAGCTGGAGCAGACATTGGGAGAGGCGGACGCCGTCATAACCGGCGTGCTGCAGGAGCAGCCCTATCGCCGGTACGATCGGAGCTATTGCGTGGTACAGGTAACGTCTGTGGATGGGGAACCAATGGATTTTCAAATAAGGCTGTCCATGCAAAACGGCTTTACGGCAGAGCCCTATTCACGGTTCGAGGGCAAGGTGCATTTTTATATCCCCTCGGGCGGGACAGGCTTTTCCTCCCGCGCATATTATGCATCTCAGGATGTTTCCCTGTTGGCGTTCTTGTACGAGTATGAGCCGTTTGCTATTTTACCGCCGACGGAAAAGCCGCTCAACTACTATATTTTGCAGCTGCGGTCCGCGATGGGCGACGCGCTCAATACGATGCTTCCGGAGGAGGAAGCTGGTCTGCTGCGCGGCGTGCTGCTGGGGGACAAGACCGGGATTTCGCCGGAGCTGACGGAAGACTTTCGAACAGTCGGATTGTCGCATCTGATGGCGGTTTCTGGACTGCATATGGCGATCATCATGCAGTTGTTTTTCACACTGTTTCTGACGCTGCGGCTTCCAAGAAAGCTTGCCGCGTTTTTGACGTCCTTTGCGGTGCTGGGGTTTATGGCGGTGACCTGCTTTGTGCCCTCGGCTTCCCGCAGCGGCGTGATGTGCCTGCTGTTTCTGGCCGGGCAGATCCTTTCACATCGGGCGGATTCCTTGAATTCACTGGGACTGGCAGTCTGGATTCTCTGCCTGATTAATCCCTATGCGGCGGCCGATATTGGACTTTTGCTTTCTTTTTCAGCCACCTTGGGATTGATTTTGCTGGCGCGGCCTGCGGCTCGCTGGTTGGATCGATTTGCGCCGAAGCAGGGAATCTGGAGACGGTTTTTCCATGCCGTCAATTCCGGTTTGGGAACCAGCGTCAGTGCGATTCTGTTTACGCTTCCGGTTATGGCGCTGACCTTTCACAATGTTTCCATCATCGCGTTTCTTGCCAATTTGCTGGCGCTCTGGCCCGCCACGTTTATGCTGCAGTTTGCGTTGGGCGCGGCGGTTCTGTACTTGGTCCTGCCGTATACACTGGCTGCAATGCCGTTCGCCTTTGCAGCGGGATGGATCGCCAAATATTTATGCGCCTGTGTACGCGCTTTGTCAGAGATTCCCTATGCCAGCCTGCCAGCTTCCGCCGGATTTGTTCTTCTATGGATTGCCGCTGTGCTGGCATTGACAGGCGCTGCGCTTTGGCTGGGAAAGCCAAAGCGGCTGGCGCATACCGCTGTATGGCTGTCTGTTATTCTACTGTTGACCGGTGTGTACTCCTATCAGCTGTCCATGCGCGGTGTGACGCGTATCGCCGTTTTGGACGTGGGAGAAGGCCTTTCTGTTGCGGTGACCAGGGATGGACGGTCTGCGTTGATCGGCTGCTGTGGCTATTCTGCGATCCCGGTGAAAAGCTATTTGAAAGGGCAGGGAGTGACCGGTCTGGATTATGTGGAGCTCTTTTCCAATTTCGGACAGGAGGCGGGCAATGCCGCTGCGGTTTTGCAGACCTTTCCAGCGGAACAGCTTGTGTTGCCCTCCGGCGCCTATATGGATGACCTGTTGCAAAAACAGCAGGACCGCGTGAAGAAATTGGTTTCTTACAAAAATGCTGCGCGGGCGGAATTATGGGGCAGCGTTTCGATTGAAACACAGGATGGAGTTGCCTTATTGGAGACAAACGGTGTAAGCGTTTTGCTGCTGCCGGGAAAAAAGGAAGTTGCAGATGCCCCGGAGGACTGGAGAAGTGCCGATTTTGCCGTGTACCTGACCAGCGGCGCAGCTGTTTTAAAGGCTGGCAGCGAGGGCTACGCTCATAATATGGACGAGGGTCCCATTATATTGGAAATTACCGGTGAAAAGACGGTTAAAATCAGGAGGGATATTTGATGCCGGAACTGACGGAAGCGGAGCTGAAAAAGCAGATTGAGCAAAACAACTTTGCCAATCTCTATTTGCTTCATGGAGAAGAAAAATATCTGTTAAAGCGCAGCGCCGACCGGCTGATGCGTAAAGCCAGTGGGGATGCCTTCCAGGATTTTAACATGCAGAAGCTGGACGGCGAATCGGTTTCCATTGACGCGCTGGCCAACGCGGTGGAGGCGCTGCCCCTTTTTGCAGAACGAAAATGTGTTGCGGTAACAGACTTTGACGCGGAATCGCGTAACGCGCAGGACCTTTCCAAGCTGTATGAACTGCTGGACAGCGTACCATCCAGTACAGTCCTGATTTTTTATCTGCCGTCGGTCCTGATTGATTATAAAAAATCTGCCAAATGGAAGAAGCTGTTGGCCGCGGTCAACAAAGCGGGCTGCACCGTGCAGTTCCAGCGGAAGAGCGGACCCGACCTGCAAAAGCTGCTTTGTGCGGCGGCGTCCAAGCGGCATTGTGAGCTCTCTCGGGCGGATGCCGCCAAGATTGTCAGCTACTGCGGAAACGACCTGCAAATGCTCTTTAACGAGCTGGAGAAGCTCTGCTCCTTTGCGGGTGGAGGAGAGATTACGCTCAAAATGATTGAAGAGCTGGTGACCAAAAATCTGGAAACGACCGTTTTTTTACTTTCCCGCGCCATTGTGGCAGGGGAGTACGACAAGGCGTATTCCATTTTAGATCTCCTGTTTTATCAAAACGAGGAGCCGGTCTCTGTGCTGGCTGTACTCTCCAGTGCATATCTGGACCTGTACCGTGTACGTGCCGCCATCCAGAGCGGACAGAGTGCATTGGCTCCGGCGAAATATTTTGATTACAAGGGGAAAGATTTTCGTTTGCGAAATGCGGAACGCGACGGCGGGCGTTTTTCCATGGAGATGTTGCGGCAAAGCCTGGACGCGCTGCTGGAGGCGGACGTCGCGTTAAAGAGCGCCCGGGGAAACCGGCGGACCGTGATGGAAAAGCTGATTGCGAAGCTCCTGTTGATTGCGGAGCAGGAGAAACAGGCGATGTAGGAGGGAACAGGCCGTGCGGCTGAAGATAAAAGAAGCGATTATCGTGGAAGGCAAATATGATAAAATCAAGCTGTCGTCGCTGATCGACGGAACCATCATTGAAACGAATGGTTTCCAGATATTTAAAGATAAAAAGCAGATGGCGATGATTCGCCGGCTTGCCGAAACGCGGGGAATTCTGGTACTGACGGATAGCGACGCGGCGGGCTTTGTCATCCGCAATTATCTCACTGGTGCGATTCCAAAAGAGCAGATCCGGCACGCATATGTACCGGACATCTTTGGAAAGGAACGGCGAAAGGACCAGCCTTCCAAGGAAGGTAAGCTGGGAGTGGAGGGCATTCCGAAGGAAGTTTTGCTGGAAGCGCTGCAGCGTGCAGGCGTTTTTTGCGACGAATCCGATTCGGAAGCGGAAAAACGGTTGATTACAAAAACCGACCTGTTTGAAATGGGCTTGTCCGGTGGAGAAAACAGCGCGCAGAAAAGAAAAAAACTGTTGCAGGCGCTCAATCTTCCGGAGCATCTTGCGCCGAATTCCCTGGTAAAGGTGCTGAATAGCCTGATGGATTATAAACAGTTCTGCAAAATTGTAGAAAAACTGTAGGGCTTCCCCAAATCGTGAGGAAAAGAATTTATAAAAAATACCAATGACATATTGACAAGCTACGATTAAAAGTGCTATAATAATTCACGCTGAGTCGCGCGAGTGCTGGAACTGGCAGACAGGCACGTTTGAGGGGCGTGTGTCTATGACGTACGAGTTCAAGTCTCGTCTCGCGCACCAACTGAAAGCTCTGAAACCCGCATGAATGTTGGGGATCAGAGCTTTTATTTTTTTATTTGAAAGTTAAAATCAGTTAAGATGCTTTATTTATACTTGAAAAAGTGCAAAGAGATAAATTTCCATATGATCTGGCAGTACAAAAATTGAAAGAGAAAACCGGAACCTATGCCATGTGTTTCAAAGGAGATGAAGGTTGTGATTACTGCGATTCTGGCCGCTTTTGTCATGTGGTGTCTTATGCAAGGTGCAGTCCCTTTCGCCGTACAGATTGCAGTCAGCCTCGTGACCGGAACCATTTTTCTTTTGTTTGGGCGCCATCATCACGATGGTGTTTTGAGCATTGATGTACTGGCACGTCGTTCCCGATTTGCCGCGGAAAACGCCGTACTGAAGGTTTGGGGGACTCTTTTGCTGTTAATTCTATGTGTTTGTTCCCAAAGCCTGTGGCCGCCTCTGGTACTGTTTGCGGTATTGGCGGCTCTGAATATGGGAGTGGGCGGAACGTCTTTGCATGCGTATTTTTCGCTGTTTCGTTTACCGGCTGTTTTTTTGCTGCTCAGCGGACTGGTGCTCCTGTGGGATTTTTCCCATAGCCCAATAGGAATATGGAATATTCCTTGCTTTGGCGGATATCTCACGATGACGGCTACAGTGCAATCTTCCACGCGGATTGTACTGGCCCGGTCGCTTGGTGCTGTCAGTTGCCTCTATTTTCTTAGTCTATCCACCCCCATGCCGGAAATCCTCGCAGTTTTGCGCAAAGCGCATGTGCCATCCGTGGTGATCGAGTTGGCGGTCCTCATGTACCGGTACATATTCATTCTTTTGTCCACCTACCGGAACCGCAGGGATGCGGCGGCCAGCCGGCTGGGGTTTGTCAGCCTGCGGCAAAGCATCCGAACAATGGGTTGCCTGTATGGGAATTTGCTGGCCTGCAGTTTTAAAAAAGCCGGCGCCTGTTTTGATGCAATGGAAAGCAGGTGCTATACGGGTGAAATCCGGTTTTTATCGAAGAAAAAGCCGGTCACAGCCTCGGGCGCTGTTTTGTTCAGCGCACTTCTTGTGGGAACGACGGTGCTGGTTGTCTTAATCGATTGACGGGGTGAAGTTATGCGTGAGATTATTTGTTTTGATCATGTTTCATACGCCTATGAAAAGGGTCGGGAGGCTTTGACCGATGTGTCTGTATCCATTCACAAGGGAGAAAAAGTGGCGGTTCTTGGCAACAATGGGGCGGGAAAGTCCACTTTTTTTCTGCTTGCCAACGGCGTTTTATTCCCTCAAAAGGGGAGCGTTTTCTTTTCCGGCTCCGCTGTGGGGAGGAAGGAAAAGGAATTAAACCGTTTGCGCCGCGGCGTGGGATTGGTCTTCCAGGACCCGGACGAGCAGCTTCTGGCAGGTACTGTGGAGGAGGAGATCAGTTTTGGCCCGATGAACCTTTCACTGGAGGAAGCCGATGTACGGCGGCGCGTCGATGAATCGATCAGGATGCTGCAACTGGAACCGCTGCGGGAGCGTGCGCCGCAGTATCTTTCTGGCGGGGAAAAGAAGCGCGTTTCCATTGCCGACGTGTTGGCCATGGAACCGGAGATGCTGCTGCTGGACGAGCCGACCTCCAGTCTCGATCCGGCTAATACAAAGCGGTTGGAGCAGACGTTGCATATGCTCAGTGCAAAAGGATTGGCCTTGGTGGTGACGACGCATCATGTGGATTTTGTATGGCGTTGGGCGGAGCGCGTCCTGGTATTCCATGCGGGCAGCCTGGCGGCAGACGCACCCCCGGAAACCGTATTTGCAGACAAGGCGCTTTTACAGAAATGCAATTTGGAACAGCCCATTTTGTACCGGGTGGGAGAAGCCCTGGGCCTTACACCGTTGCCCCGCACGGTAGAGGAGTTTACAGCTGCAATCAAGAGGAAACAATGATGGTTTAAAGGCTCAATATAATTAGATTTTATAGAATCCACAGGGCGATTTAGCTCTGTGGATTTTTTGCAGTGTGCGTTTTTTTCTAGAGGAAAGTGCGGAAAACGGTCTGTTACAATGTTCACAATGTGTTCAGAATTGAAACGGCAAATCAAGGAGAATACACAAGAAAACCAGAGAAAATTTGATGTATTGAAAGGATAGATTGAAAAAATACGGGTTTTTTGCAGAAAAATGGAATAAAATATTGACAAATCACGATTTACCTACTATATTAGATTCGTTGCGTTTGCATCTAACTATATATTCGGCTTTGCTTCATTGCCGCAGTCAGCTTTGATTGTGAAAAATCCTTTGCGGAGGGCAATGGCGACGGCAAAGCTGGGATTGCGTTTTAACCACAGGCTGATCTGCCTGGCTATAACGTAACTATTTTAACCGCAAAGGGGATGCACATTAAAATGGGAGAAAAACCAATCATTGAGCTGAAAAACATCGCGGTTTCGTTTGACGGGGAGTCTGTGCTGAAGGATTTTAACCTCAGTATCCGGGGCGGGGAGTTTGTCACGCTGCTGGGGCCTTCCGGCTGTGGAAAGACCACAACCCTGCGGATTGTGGGCGGCTTTGTCAAACCGGACAGTGGCGATGTTTTTTTCAATGGCAAGAAAATCAACGATCTGCCGCCGCATAAACGGGAAGTCAATACGATTTTCCAGAAATATGCGTTGTTTCCGCATCTGAATGTTTACGAAAATGTGGCGTTTGGCATGCGGGTGCACGGCAAATCCGAAAAGGAAATTAAGCAAACTGTCCACGACCTGCTCAACATGGTGAATTTGAATGGCTTTGCACGCCGTAATGTCAATCTGCTCTCCGGCGGACAGCAGCAGCGCGTGGCGATTGCCCGTGCCTTGGCGAATCATCCAAAGGTCCTGCTTTTGGACGAACCGCTGGGCGCGCTGGACTTGAAGCTGCGCAAGGATATGCAGGTGGAGCTGAAGAAGATTCAGCAGCAGACCGGCATCACCTTTATTTTTGTCACGCATGATCAGGAGGAAGCGCTCTCCATGTCGGATACGGTTGTCGTGATGGACAAGGGCGAAATCCAACAGATCGGTACGCCGCAGGATATCTATAATGAGCCTAAAAATGCCTTTGTCGCGGACTTTATCGGTGAAAGCAACATATTGGACGGCGTAATGCATGCGGATTACCTGGTGGAATTTGCCGGGCAGAAATTCAAATGCGTGGATAAAGGATTTTCTCCCAAGGAGCCGGTGGACGTCGTCATCCGGCCGGAGGATATTGACGTGGTGGAGCCGGAACAGAGCTTGCTGTCCGGAATGGTCACCAGCGTCACTTTCAAAGGCGTGCATTATGAGATCATCGTGGACGTCAAGGGCTTTAAGTGGATGATCCAATCCACGGATTATCAGGAGGAAGGAAAAAAGATTGGACTGGTGCTGCAGCCGGATGATATCCATATCATGAAGAAATCGGAATATTCCGGCATGTTCGGCGATTACAGTACATTCAGCGACGAAATGGACGAGGATATCCAGGCCTCGGAACAGAGGGAGGCCGAAGAAGAGGATGAAGTCTAAAACTGCTTCAGTGCCCTATGGCATCTGGGTTTCTATTTTCATCGTGGTTCCGATGATTCTGGTCGTTATTTTTGCGTTTACCGATAAAAGCGGCAATTTTACGTTTTCCAATATTGCCGCAGTCGGACAGTACTCCAATGTGTTTTTGCGTTCCATCTGGCTGGGGGCGATTGCCACGGCGATCAGTCTTTTGATCGGTTATCCGCTGGCATACATTATCTCGCGTTCCGGTATGCGGGCGCAAAGCGTTTTGATCATGCTGGTCATGCTGCCGATGTGGATGAACTTCCTGCTGCGCACCTATGCTTGGATGACGCTTCTGGAAGACAACGGCATTATTAATACGGTAATCGCCTCCCTGGGATTTCCCAAATTTCATATGATCAATACCGCGGGCGCGGTGGTACTGGGAATGGTTTATAATTACATCCCTTACATGATCCTTCCGCTTTATTCGGTTCTGGCAAAGATGGATCACTCCGTAATCGAGGCGGCGCAGGACCTGGGCGCCAACCAGGGCCGCGTATTCAGGAAGGTGATCCTTCCGCTCAGCATGCCGGGCGTAATTTCCGGGATCACCATGGTATTTGTTCCCGCTGTCAGTACGTTTATCATTTCCAAAATGCTGGGCGGCGGTGCAAACCTGTTGATCGGCGACCTCATTGATATGCAGTTCCTGGGGAGCGCCTACAACCCCAATCTGGGTTCCGCTATCTCTCTGGTGCTGATGGTTCTGATTTTAATTTGCATGGGCATCATGAACCAGTTTGACGACGGCGAAGAGCACGGGGGAGGGCTGATGATATGAAAACAATTTCCAAGGTATATACAGCTCTTGTCTTCCTGTTCCTGTATGCGCCGATTTTTGTATTGATCATTTTTTCCTTTAACGATTCCAATACCATGAGCCGTTCGGTCTGGTCGGGTTTTTCACTGAAATGGTATACCCGCCTGTTTGAGGACCGGATGATTATGGAAGCGCTGAAAAATACCCTGATTATCGCCGTTGTGGCCGCGGTCGTCGCCACCATTTTGGGAACCGTGGCGGCGATCGGTATTAACGGTATCAACAATAAGCTGGCCAGACGCATGATGATGAATCTGACAAATCTGCCCATGGTCAACCCGGAGATCGTCACCGGCGTTTCTCTGATGCTGCTGTTTGTTTTTGTGGCACAGAAAATGGGCGGTTTATCTCTGGGAATGGTGTCCCTGATTCTGGCGCATATCACGTTCTGTTTGCCCTATGTTATTCTGTCGGTGCTGCCAAAGCTGCGACAGATGGATTCTCATTTGTATGAGGCGGCGCAGGACCTGGGCTGCAATCCGCTGCACGCATTCTTTAAAGTCGTATTACCGGAGATTTCCCCGGGAATTATTACCGGCATGATCATGGCGTTTACGCTGTCCATCGACGACTTTATCATCAGCTATTTTACCAGCGGCACCACGCAGACCCTGCCAATCTACATTTACTCCATGACCAGGAAGCGTATCAGCCCGGAGATTAACGCGCTGTCGACTTTGCTCTTTGCAGCGGTGCTCCTGCTGCTTCTGATTATCAATCTGCGGCAGTCGAGAGAGAAGCGCCTGGAAGAGGGAAAGGCGGTGGAGTCGTGACGTTTCAAAAACGGATCGCCGCTCTGCTGACTGCGGCTGTTCTGATTCTGGGAATGCCGGTATCCGCCATGGCGACGGAGGAAACACCGGAAGAAGAGGCAGCTCCCAAGCGCGGCGTGACCATCAACGTCTACAACTGGGGCGAATATATCTCCAATGGCGTTGACGATACGCTGGATGTCAACGCGGAATTTACCCGGCGTACGGGAATCGATGTCAACTACACGACCTTTGACACAAATGAATCCCTCTATTCCAAGTTGGCCGGCGGCGGGGCCAATTACGACGTCATCGTTCCGTCGGACTACATGGTTTCCAAGCTGCTGCAGGAGGGCTATCTGGAAAAGCTGAATTTTGATAGCATCCCCAATTTCCAGTATATCGATGAACAGTACCGCAATCCGGATTACGATCCGACCAACGAGTATTCCGTGCCGTACACCTGGGGCGTCGTAGGTGTTTTTTACAACAAAAACTATGTCCAGGAGACGGTGGACAGCTGGAGCATTCTCTGGAATCCGGACTACGCTGGAAAGATCCTGATGTTTGACAATCCACGCGATTCCTTTGGCATTGCACAAAAACGCCTGGATTATTCCTTCAACTCGACCAATGAAAAGGAATGGGAGGATGCCGCCGCACTTTTGAAGGAACAAAAGCCGTTGGTACAGGCATACGTCATGGATCAGATTTTTGACAAGATGGCCAGCGGAGACGCATGGCTGGCGCCTTACTACGCGGGCGACGCCGCCACCCTGGTGGACGACAATCCGGACATTGGATTTGCGATTCCAACCAAGGAGGGAACCAACTTTTTTGTGGATGCGCTCTGTATTCCCAAGGGAGCGAAGCACAAAAAAGAGGCGGAGGAGTACATCAATTTCCTCTGCGACCCGGAAATTGCTGCGGCCAATGTGGACTACATCGGCTATTCAACGCCGGAAACAGCGGCGAAGGAGCTGCTCCCGGAAGAAACGGTGGAGAATCCGATTTTCTATCCGCCAAAAGAGATTCTGGATAATTCCGAGGTTTTTGTCAATCTGCCGGAGGAAACCAGTATCCTGCTGGACAAGCTCTGGGCAGAGGTCAAGATGGGAGGCCCCGGGGAAACGGCGACCCTGGTGGCGGTTTTGGCGGGCTTTCTTTTGCTGTACCTCGCGATTGTGATCTATAAGAAACGGAAAGCAAAAAGAGAATTGCAATAACAAGAATGACAGGATGATAATGCACGTCCTGCATAAAATATTAACAAGATAAGAGCGATCCCCCTGCTTCTGACAGGGGGATCGTCGAATTTAGCTTATTTTTTTGTGTATTCTGTAAATTATAAGACAGTCTCTTTTTTCGTTGCGCAGCAGTCAGGGAAATGATACAATAGAAGCAATAAAATACAGGAAGGGGAGGTTTATTATGCTGATCAGGATTCAAAATGAGTGGGGAAGCGCAGAGGTGGAATCTCTTGGCGCACAGCTGATGAGCCATAAAAATGCGGAGGGCGTCGAATACCTCTGGCAGGGTGATCCGGCCTTCTGGAGCGGGCGTGCGCCCATTTTGTTTCCCACAGTTGGCGCCGTGCGCAATGGGGAAACCATTATGAAGGGAAAACCTTTCATGATGAAGCGGCACGGCTTTGCGCGCAATCTGGAGCATGCAGTTCTGGATTCCGGGAAGGATTTCGTTACATTTTCCCTGCGGGATTCAGAAGAGACGAAGAAGCAATACCCTTTTTCGTTTGAGCTGCGCGTAACCTACCGTTTGACAGAGGCCGGGCTTGCGACAGAATTTTATGTAAGCAACAGCGGTGCGGAAGATATGCCCTTCGGGATCGGTGGGCATCCCGCGTATTGTTGTCCTGTGATGCCGGGAGAAGCGTTTGAAGATTACAGTATTTTGTTTGAGAAAAAAGAAACGGCGCTCTGTCCGACCATCGATCTGCAGACGGGGCTGATCGATTTTAACAAACGCGAAAAGGTTCTGGACGACCATGCGGAAATTCCGTTGCGTCATGACCTGTTCGTAAACGACGCGCTGGTTTTCGATGCGCTGGTTTCTAAATCGGTCCGTGTATGCAGCCGTATTTCCGAGCACGGTGTGGAGATGAATTTTTCCGGCTATCCGATGCTGGGCATTTGGTCGGCGCAGGGAGACGCGCCGTTTGTGGCGCTGGAGCCATGGGCGGGCTGTGCCACCGCAGCGGATGAAGACGATGTTTTTACGCATAAACGGCATATCAACCTGCTGCAGCCCGGCACAAACAAATCGTTTGTTTTTACAGTAAAGCTTCTTTAAAATTTACATTTTAAAACCGCTTTGAAATGCATTCTCTGCAGGGAAAGAAAGTTTCCAGAACCTGTTCAGTGTTTGCAGAAAAAAGCGGTTTTCCTTTTTTTAAAGCCGTATCCAATGTACGCCAGTTTTCTCCCAAGAAAGCGCTTCGCCGCCGCTGAACTCCCAGTTAGCGGCAGTATAACGGAATTTTGACATCATAAACCTCCCGCCGTCGTGGCAAAGTAACAAATGCCGGTTCATAAACAGCGTTATATCGCAACTGCATTTTCCTGTTTATGGCGCCGGAAAAAGGCAAAAGGAGGTGAGTGATTGGAAACGGAAAAGAAAAGATGGAAAACCCGCACAAAGGCTGCGGCAGCCGCTGTGATTATGGCTGCTGCGGTTGTAACCACTTCTGTCGGCGTCGCGCGTTATTTTACGCCGGATCAATACAGCGTAACACGGGGGAACTCTCTGGAATGGAATTCCGGGGTGGTTTCTCTGCGCGGTTTGCAGGACGGAGGGGAAGTTTGTGCGGGTACGTCCACAGCTCCTGAAAATTATCGGGCGGAACTGATGCTGTTTCATTCCATCCCAATCAAGACAGTGCAGGTAAAGGTGATGGAAGAGACAAATGTGGTGCTTTGCGGCAGGCCGTTCGGTATTAAAATGTTTACAAACGGCGTAATGGTCGTTGGAGTGGCGGATATTCAGGGCGAGACTGCAACAGTCAATCCGGCAGCGGTTGCCGGGCTGAAAACAGGCGATATCATTACGGAAGTGAACGGACATGCAGTTAACCGGAATGAGGAGGTTGCCAAAGCAGTGGAAGAAAGCGCGGGGCAGCCGCTGCAGGTTACGTTTCAGCGGGAACATGAGTCCCAGACAGCAACGCTTGTTCCGGTACGTTCCAAGCTGGACGGCGCCTATAAAGCCGGGCTTTGGGTGCGTGACAGCACTGCCGGCATCGGAACATTGACGTTTTACGATCCTGCCACCAATTCCTTTGCGGGATTGGGACATGGAATATGCGATACGGACACCACAGAATTGATGCCTCTGCGCAACGGAGAAATTGTGCCTGTTACGATCAACGGCGTGGTCAAAGGAAAAAAAGGCGCGCCCGGAGAATTGAGAGGCTATTTTAATACGGATATGCCAATGGGAACGCTGTATGCCAACAGCGATCAGGGCGTTTACGGCCAACTAAAGGATGGCAGCGCCCAGAAGCAGGGATTGGTTGGCGATACGGTCTGCGTCGCGATGAAGCAGGAGGTAAAAACCGGTCCTGTTCAGATTTTAGCGACCGTAGACGGCGGAGAGGCAAAATATTACAATGCTTCCATTGAAAACATCAATTATCACGATACGGAAAGCAGCAAGAACATGATTCTGAAGATCACCGACCCGGAGCTGCTGAGCGAAACGGGCGGCATTGTGCAGGGCATGAGCGGCAGCCCGATTATTCAAAACGGCAAACTGATCGGCGCGGTTACGCATGTATTTGTCAATGACCCGACGCGCGGTTACGGCATTTTTGCGGAGAATATGCTGGGGGTTTGCCAAACGGTGGAAGAAACGCTGCAGAGACAAAGCGCGTAATTTTGATGTTCTAAAATATTTTTCCCCTTAATTAGAAAAATTATTTTTTCAAAAGCTATTGCCATATTTTCCAATATATGGTATGATAGCGGCATAATGAATCTACAATTAGGGGGACTTATTATGGAAAAGCGATTAAATGTAGTAGTATCAAACGACAGTGTGGAATTTCAAAAGGAATACGGTCGAGTTTTGGAAGAATGCGGTATGAACGTGACGTACGTTCCCAAAGACGGTATGAAAGTGATGGAAAAGATCGAAGAATTGCATCCCAATGTGGTTCTTGCCGATTTGTTTATGCCGCAGTTGGATGGTATCGGTGTGATGCATGCAGCGGAAAAGCTGGGCTCACAGAAGCCAATGTTCATTATCATTTCCAATTTTACCAGTCCTACCCTTGAAAGGGAAGTGATGTCTTCTGGAGCAGCCTATTTTGCAGTGTTGCCCTTCCATGCGGTGGACTTGGCAGAGCGCATCGTGCAGCTCGCTGGCATGGAGGAAGAAAGCCAGCTTTCCACTAACGCCAGGAGCAGTGCGAACGAGCCTTCTCTGGAAATTCAGGTCACGGAAATTCTGCACCAGATCGGCGTTCCGGCGCATATCAAAGGATACCATTACCTGCGTGATTCCATCATCATGGCGATTGAGACGCCGGATATTATTAACGCAGTAACCAAGCAGCTGTATCCCAGCGTTGCAAAACGGTATGAAACCACCAGTTCACGTGTGGAGCGCGCCATTCGTCATGCAATAGAAGTGGCTTGGGACCGCGGCGACGTTGATATTCTGAACAGCTATTTTGGGTATACGATCCACAACACCCGTGGAAAGCCCACAAACTCCGAGTTCATTGCCATGATCAGCGACCGTCTTCGTCTGCATATGAAATCCGCCAGCTGAATGAGGGTCAACTGCATCGCTTTACGGGAAAAACCTCCGCCTTGTTGAAGTTTCGACGAGGCGGAGGTTTTGTTTTGCAAAGATATCAATGAATTGTGTTGAAAACAGGATGAAAGAAATAGTTGTAACTTTTATAAATTCTGATATATGATAAATTATTTTGTTTACTATGATAAAATCGGATTGATCAGAGTCTTTAAAACCAGGAGGTGAAAAGGAGCGCTTACCGTTGTAATATTATATTTAGGAGGACGTCATGAAAAGGAGAGTATTGGCAATGCTGCTTTCCCTGTCTTTGATAGCGACAGGGCTCGGCATATACCCGGCTACGGCGGCGGAGGCGGCGCGCTTTGTGCCTGCAGATGCACAGGAGGTGCAGGCGCCGGAAGAGAATCTGCTTGTACATTTCTGGCTGGAGGATGGCCAGCCGTTTTACAATGTGGAGTTTCAGGGAAAAGAATTGGTTGAAAAATCCGCGATGGGTTTGAATACCTCAATTGGGGATTTAGACGGCGGCTTTACGCTGACCGGAACGGAGGAGAGTTCCGGGGATGAAATCTGGCAGCCTATCGTGGGCGAACAGGAACAGATTCGTGATTATTATAATCAGAAGTCTTTTGAATTGACCAATGATGAGGGAATCGTCCTGACGCTGGAGATGCGCGCTTACGATACCGGCGTCGCGTTCCGGTATTTGTTGCCAGAAGTCCCGCAGGGCATGAATTCCTATCTGATCACAGACGAACATACACAGTTTGTTTTTCCGGCGGGGGCGACGGCAAACGCGCACATCAGCGGCAATCAGACCGTTCCCAACCGTATTTCCGTCAGCAGCTTCAGTGCAAGTCAAACATACCAGCGTCCTATGACGCTGCAGTATCCGGACGGCGCGGCGTTGACCATCTGCGAGGCGAACCTGGACAACTATGGAGTGATGGTTCTGCGCAAGGATACGTCTGCCCAGCGGGCGCTTAAGGCGGAGTATACTTCCTATAAGCCCAGCCGCCCATCCAGTGCGCCGGCAAGAGGCCCTGAGATCACAGTGAAGGAGGACAGCCCCGCAGCGACGCCGTGGCGTACTTTTGTAATCGGCGCCAGCGAGGTCGAGCTGCCACAGAACAGCACAATTGTGGAAAATTTGAACGAAGCGCCGGATGAAGCGACCTACGGTTTCTCCGAATGGGTGGACCCGGGCACCTGCCTGCGCGCTGCGAGCGGTATGAATACCACGGCAATTAAAAGTATTGTCGATCAGGCGGCGGACCGCGGGATGAAATATGTGCTGCTGGATACCGGTTGGTACGGACCGGAATTCGACGTCAACTGCGACCCGCGTCTTGATCCGGCTGCTTTAGAGCCGGACAAGTATCCGAGCGATAAGATTTTGATGGATCAGTATTTCAGCACGACCGGCGGCTATCACAACACCGGAGAAGGCGTATTCAACACGCGCGGCAAGGGTTTCGACGTTTATAAGGATCTGGGTACGCCCGGCACCTTCCAGACAGACGTGGATATCCCGGCGATCTGCGACTACGCAAATACCAACGGTGTCGGCATCATCCTGTATGTCAATGGCGTTTATCTGCCCGACTCCAGCGGCAGAAACCGTTACGGGGCGGAAGAAATCTTTACCTATTTTGAAAAATGGGGCGTCAAGGGTGTGAAGCCCGGTTTCGTCCATGTGCGCGCGCAGGAATTTGAAAACTATATGCAGGAAGTCGTGGCGGCTGCCGCACGGCACAAGTTGATTATGACCGTTCACGATGAATATGTTCCGACCGGTTTGCAGCGCACATTCCCGAATCTGTTCTGCACGGAAGGCATTCTGGGCGATGAGGGAATCGGCAAGACGGACCCGCAGGTGCCGCAGGATATTGCGACGCTGTTTACCCGTACGATTCAGGGGCCGGCCGATCACACCTATTGCTGGCCCGGCAAGGCGACAAAGGCGTACGCGTTGGCGTCCCCGCTGATGTTCCGCACCGGCATGAACGTCCTGTACTGGTACACCAATCCGAACAGTGTGCCGGAGCAGGATAAGGACAAAATGGACTTTTGGAAGAATATGCCCACAACCTGGGATAAGAGTCTGTACCTGGAAGGCAAGATGTACGAGTACGCGACCTATGCGCGGCAGAGCAAAAGTAAAGACTGGTATGTCGGCAGCCTCTCTGCGATCGAGCGCACGCTGCAGGTGCCGCTGACCTTCCTGGATGAGGGCGTCTCCTATGTGGCGGATGTCTACGCAGACGGTGCAGACGCGGATGCATATGCCGGCTGGAACAGTGACGCAAAGAGAAAGCAAACGCTGGAGAACAACAAGTATATTGTTTCCAGCAAATCGGTTCTGGAGCGCGACCTGAAATACGGCTTCGGCTACGCGGTAAAGCTGACTCCGGCGACGGAAGAAGATCTGAAAACGCTGCCCGCTTACAATGTAGACCGTGAGCGCATGGAGTCTGTGCTCCGGCAGTTGCAGGGTCTGAATGAAGGCGACTATACTTCCGATACCTGGGCGGTCCTGACGCAGGCAATTCAAAAGGCGGAAGCGCTGTTAAACGCAGCAGAGGATGTACCGGCAGAGCAGTATCAGCAGGCAACAGCTGCTTTGCAGCAGGCAAAAGAGGGCCTTCGTTCCAAGCAGGCGCTGACCGATGCGGTCAGCAGCGCCGGTGTGCTGACGGAAGCACATTATACCAGCGAGAGCTGGAAGGTTTTAAAGGATGCACTGCAGGAGGGAGAACGCCTGTTGGAGGAACAGCAGGTATCCCAGGAAGAGATCGATCATGCGGCGGAGCAGATTAAAAAAGCCATTCAGGAGCTGGTCAAGCGGAATGGGCTGGAGGTCATGTCCTCCACCTATCTGGACAGTCTTGATTGGCTGTCAAAATCGTCCGCTCACAACAACTTTATTGCAAAAAATAAAGCATACAGCGGTTCGATCGTTCTGCGTATCAACGGAGCGGACGTTCCGTTTGCGCATGGCGTCGGAACCCACGCACAGTCAGAAATCTATTACAACATCGAAGGTATGGGCTTTGAGGTCTTTGAGGCTACCGTCGGTGTCAGCGCGGCAAAACTGGATGAGAAGATGGGCAATGTCATTTTCCGCGTATACGGCGACGGAAGATTACTGTACGAGACGCCGGCGGTTGGCTATGGAGCAGCGGTGACGTCCATGCCGATCAGTGTTCCGGTTGCGGGCGTAAAAGAGCTGCGCCTGCAGGCGGATACCAACGGCGCCAATTCGGGCGACCACTCCAACTGGGCGGATGCAAAGTTTGTACAGTTGGGCGTTCCGGGACTGGCGGCTATCTCCGTGAATGGAACTGAGCTGCCAGAGTTCAAATCTTCCCGGTATGAATATTTTGTGCCGCTTGCCGAGGGACAAACAGAGGTTCCGGAGGTCACAGCGGAGGTGCTGGATGGTATGCCGATTACCTTCGAGGTGTTCCCGGCGCAGAAGGTGCCCGGCACAACGGAAATTCACGTCCAGACGTCCACCGAAACACTGGTATATAAAGTGAATTTTTGCAATATGGCTTTGGCGGATTATGTAAGTGACCTTGACTATGAGTCCGCGGTGGTGCATGGCGGCAAAGTTTACAAGGATATTTCTTATGAAAATAACCCGATGGCGGTTACCGCCGCTGATGGCAAAAGTGAAATGCTTTTTGAAAAAGGTCTTGGAACCCATGCGCCGGCAAATGAAACCGGCTACATTGTCTACGATTTGGGAGGGAAAGGCTACGATCGTTTCCAAAGCTGGGTTGGCATCAGCTATCGCAAAAACGATCCCCGTTCCACTGTGCGGTTCCGCGTCTTTGCGGACAATGAGCCGACTGCGCGCTTTGACAGCGGCGTGATGCAATATCGCACACCGGCCAAGTTTATCGATCTGGACATCCGCGGCGTCAACAAGCTGCGTCTTGAAATCGACCGAGTGGATTCCAATGCCGCAGACCATGCGAACTGGGCGGACGCAAAACTCCTTACCTATGAGGAGATCAAAGCAGACCCGCAGCTGCTGAACGTGCAGTGGAACCCGAGCCAGGCGGATGTGGAAATCGCCGGCGAAGCGGACGTGCTGATCGACGGCAACGGCATCTACGGCGCGAAGGTGGTTCCGGGCACGAAGATGACCTTCACCTTCACCCCGGCGAACGGCCCGTTTGCGAGCGCAAAGCTGAACGGCGAGGATATCCCGTTTGAAGCCGACGGCTTTACCTACACCTATACCATGCCGAACGACAAAACCGTTCTGCGCTTCACCTTCACCAGCGTGAACAAGGATATTCTTGAAACTCTGCTGGAGAAGGCAAACGAAGTGACCGACGAGCAGCTCGACAAACTGGTTGAATCCGTCCGCACGAAGTTCCTCGCGGCGCGCGACAACGCCCAGAAGGTCTTTGAAAGCGATAAGGCGACCCAGGACGAAGTGAACGAAGCCTGGAAAGAACTGCTCGACGCGATGCATTACCTCTCCTTCGAGGAAGGCACCAAGGACGAGCTGAAATACTGGCTCGACTACGCGGCGGAGCTGGATCTGGACAACTTTACTCCGGCCAGCCAGGAGGGCTACACGGAAGCGCTCGCCTATGCACAGGAAGTCTACAACGACGAGGGCGAAACACTGAAGGCGGAAGTCGAGAAGGCGGCAAAGAACCTGCACGAAGCGATTCTGCGCCTGGAGTTCAAGGCAAACACGGAAACGCTGGAAGCCTTTGTAAAGCAGGCACAGGAGATTGAAATCGACAAGTATCTGGACGGCCCGGAGAAAGACAAGTTCAATGAGATTCTCCCGCAGGCGGAAGCCCTTCTGGAAGACGCGAACGCGACCCAGAAGCAGGTGGACGAGATGGCGGACGCTCTGTACGAGGCGATGATGAATCTGCGTATGATCCCGGACAAGGAAGTGCTGAAAGCCCTGATCGACGAGTCCGAAGCGCTCAACCCGGCGGACTACACCGAGGCGAGCTATGCGATCCTGCGCGCGGCGCTGAATACCGCACTAAACGTCTACGAAGACGAGAACGCCACGCAGGAGGAAATCACGGCAGTCTGCGCAACGGTGGAGAAGGCCCGCGCGGGCCTGGTTCCGGCAGACAAGCCGGAGGAGCCTGAGAAACCCGACAACAAACCATCCAATAAACCCTCCGGCGGCAGTTCCGGCAGCAAAAAGCCGGCTGGCAACGTTTCCGGTGCGGGAACGGCAGTCGCCGTGACCAACCCGGTCATCAGCGCGGCGCAGAACGTGATGGGCCAGAAGTCCATCTGTTCCGACACCACAGCAAACTTCACTTTGAAGAGAGGCAGTGCCTACTGCTTCAAGATGACGGTTGTCAACGGAAGCAATACGGCCCCGAACTTCACCGTGGGCAACGGCAATGTACTGAAGACCCAGTTTGTGGCGAAGACCGGCAACGACTGCTATTACAGAGTCTGGGCCATCGGCACACCGGGCCAAAGCACCGGCGTGTATACGACTATGTCCAATGAGGAGCCGCAAAAGCATTGTGTTATCACAATTGCATAAAATGGTCTTCGCTGTAAGCGCGTCCCGACCGGAGGTCCCCAATGAAGCGGCACAGCAGCATTGTGTGGTAATCGTCGGCTAAAATATGAGCTGGCATATAAAGCAAAGGGCCTCGGGATATGTATCCCGAGGCCCTTTGCTTTAATATTGTGTGCATTCAGAATGCTTCTCTGCGCCGCTGTTTGCGGAGTTCCCTGCGGCGTTCTCCGGCATCCCATTCGGCACGTTCCTGAAAAGTTTCGCAGATCAATCCGGGCACTTGGACCGGATTGCCATCGTCATCCAAAGCAACCTCCACCAGATAGGCGGTGTTGACCAGTTTACGTTCTCCGGATAAATCCTCAACGAAGCTGTCGACACGTACCTCCATAGAGGTTTTGCCCACATAGGTCATTTTGCCGTGGAGAACGACAATGCTATTTTCATAAACAGCTTCTTTAAACTGCAAATTATCAATTGCGGCGGTGGTCACATTATGATTTGCATGTCTGGTAGCAACAATTCCCCCCACAATATCAATCCAAGCCGCTAATTGTCCGCCAAATACACGACCGGCGCCGTTCAAATGGTTTGGCATAATGGTCTGAAACTGTTCTACCTCGGAATCGGCCACGCGTTTGGCGGCGACTTGTGTGTGCATGTATCATCAGATCCTTCATAAAAAGTTTAAATATACAAATCTGTAACATCAATTTAAATTTATTATAGCATACCCAACCAGAAGAAAATTTCTTTTTAATCTGAGGTAGTTTTTATAATCCAGCCAGTATGATTCAATGTTCTCTCAGCCGTCGGAAGCTCTGCTTCCGCTTACGGCGTGAGGTTACTCAATCATACCCGATTTATGATACAGCGTCTTTTGGGGTTAGAGTTGTTTTTATAATCCAGCCGGTATGATTCAATGTTCTCTCAGCCGTCGGAAGCTCTGTCTCCGCTAACGGCGTGAGGTTACTCAATCATACCCGATTTATGATGCAGCGTCTTTCAGGGTTAAAGCTGTTTTTATAATCCAGCCGGTATGATTCAATGTTCTCTCAGCCGTCGGAAGCTCTGCTTTCGCTTACGGCGTGAGGTTATTATAGCCTAAAATGCACATTTCTGTAAAGATACCTTGTGAAAACTGATGGAAGAGGGAAAAAGCGTTCCAGAATGATCGGAAGAGGTAACAGGATTGTAATTGCTTCCGTTAAAAATAGTGTTTATAATAATTTCTATGCTATAAGAGGGAGGCGGCAAAATGCAGAATACGCCAAAGTGCTGTGCGATCCTGGTGGCCGCAGGAAGCTCCAGCCGAATGGGGACGGCATGTTCCAAGCAGTTTCTTCCGCTGTGCGGCAGGCCTGCAATTTCTTATACGTTGCACGCGTTTGAACAGGCGGAGTCAGTTTCCGATCTGGTTATAGTCTGCCGTAAAGAAGACATTTGTGAAATGGAACGGATTGCAAAACAATGCGGCATGAAAAAACGAAGGGCAATTATTCCGGGAGGCGCAACCAGGCAGCAATCGGTTGCCGCCGGACTGGCGGAAGTGCCCGCTGATGCCGCATATATTGCCGTCCACGACGGCGCGCGTCCGTTAATTTTGCCGGAGGAAATAGACGCTACAGTGCGGGATGCCTATACACATGGAGCCAGCGCGCTTTGCGCACCGGTTAAGGATACTATCAAGCGCCAGGATACCACGGGCTTTGTTCAGGAAACCCCTCCCAGAGAGCTGCTGCGCGCCGTACAGACGCCGCAGGTTTTTCGCTTGGATCTTTACCGGCGGGCGATGGAACAGGCGGAAAAAGAAGACGCGGACTATACGGATGACTGCCAGCTTGTGGAGCATATGAACGTGAAGGTGCATCTCCTGACGGGCGGATATACCAATTTAAAACTGACCACGCGAGAAGATATTGCAGCGGCAGAGTCAATATTACAAAAGAGAGGCGGAAACTGTATGCGGATAGGCCATGGATATGATGTGCATCGTTTTGCGGAAGATCGCAAATTGATTCTTGGCGGCGTTGAAATCCCTTACGAAAAGGGGCTTTTGGGGCATTCTGATGCGGACGTTTTGTCACATGCAATGATGGACGCTCTGCTTGGCGCGGCAGCGCTGGGAGATATAGGAAAATGGTTCCCGGATACAGATCCGGCGTATAAGGGTGCGGACAGCCTGTCTTTGATGAAACAGGTCTGCGCGCTTTTGACGGAGCGTGGTTTTTCCATCTGCAACATCGATGCGACGGTCCTGGCGCAGGAACCCAAGCTAAAGCCGTATATTTCTGACATGCGCTGTAGGATTGCCGGAGCCTGCGGGTTGGCGCCGGAGCGTGTCAGTGTGAAAGCGACCACTGAGGAAGGGCTCGGCTTTACGGGAGAGAAAAAAGGAATTGCCGCGCACGCGGTCTGTTTGGTTCAGGAAAGCTAAAAGAGCAATCGTTCTTTCCCGGGAAATAGTCAAAGGGCTTGTTTTCGGCATACTCTGTTATAAAAAACAGAGAGGTGATACTTGTGGGCAAGCCTATGATTTTGGTAAGCTCGATCACGTATGCGATGAAGGGCCGGGATATTCTTTTCCAGCATGGAATCAAATCGTATGTGGAGAGAATGCCGCACAATACGGGGAGTGTTGGATGCGGTTACAGCATATATGTTCCCAACCGTACGGACGAGGCAGAGCAGATTTTAATTCAGTCGGGCATTCATGTGAACGGCAGAGTGGAAAGAGAGGGCGCGATATGATCTATCTCGACAATGCCGCGACCACTTATCCAAAGCCGCCGCAGGTACTGCAGGCGGTCAATTACTCGTTAAAATACTATGGGGCGAATCCCGGCAGGGCGGGCCACGCGATGTCCATGGCGGCAGCGGAGGAAATTTACCGCTGCCGGTCCGCCGTCGCGGACTTCTTCCAGGCGCCGGGACCGGAATGCATTGCGTTCACATTAAATTGTACGCATGCGATGAATATTGTGTTAAAGGGACTATTAAAGCCGGGCGATCATGTAGTGACGTCCTGTCTGGAGCACAACGCGGTGATGCGGCCGCTGCAGGCGTTGCAGAAAAAAGGTATTACGTATACCATGGCGCAGGTGGTTCCGGGGGATAACGACGCGACGGTCGACGCCTTCCGCAAAGCGTTGCGCGCAGATACCAAACTGATTGTCTGCACGCATGTTTCCAATGTGTGGGGAATCCGTCTGCCAATTGAACGGTTGGCCGCGCTGGGCCATGAGTACGGTGTTCCGATTGCCATTGACTGTGCGCAGAGTGCGGGTGTCCTGCCGGTCAATATGCAGGATAACGGCTTTGATTATTTGTGTGTGGCAGCGCACAAAGGTCTGTATGCGCCTATGGGGATGGGCGTTTTGGTTACGCCCAACGGTTCCGGGCTGGATACCCTGGTTGAGGGCGGTACGGGAACCTCGTCAATTTCTCTGGACCAGCCGGATACCATGCCGGACCGGATGGAAAGCGGGACAGTCAACGTGCCGGGAATTGCCGGTCTGCGCGCCGGTGTGGAATTTGTGAAAAGCAAGACGCCGGCGCGAATTTATGCCCATGAGATGTCTCTGGTACAGATGCTGCATCGGGATTTATCGCGCATGAAGGGCGTTCAGCTCTATACGCCGGAGCCGGTGGAACCCTGCTTTGCGCCAGTGCTCTCTTTCAACCTGGAGGGAGAGGACAGCGAAATTGTAGCGAAAAAATTGGGAGATATGGGAATTGCAGTACGTGCAGGACTGCATTGCGCGCCCAAAGCGCACGAATTCATGGGAACTTTGGAGCAGGGTGCGGTGCGTGTTTGCCCATCGGCTTTCAGCACACCAAACGAAATGCGGGCATTTTCAAATGCAATTATGAAAATAAATAGAAAATAAGGGAAAAGCATTTGCATATTTCATAAGATGTGATAAAATTATGTTGGATATTTTTAGTCTGGAAAGGCTTTTCAATAAAGCACAAGGTGTGAATGAGGCGAAGATGTAAAAATATGGAGATAGTGGGTGCTTATGGATATGGGGTTTGTTTCAGGACTGTGGGATACGTTCCTGGCTTTGGCCAACACCTTTCGGTTGGCGGATGCACTGGATGTATTGCTGGTCTCATTTATTATTTATAACGGAATTAAACTGGTCCGTGAGACACGCGCGGAACAGCTTGTCAAGGGTATCATCATTTTAATGCTGGTCTATGCGGCTTCGGTCGTTCTGCAATTGAATATGATGAAAACGCTGCTGGATTATTTCTTCAATTTTACCATCATTGCTCTTCTGGTCATCTTTCAGCCGGAGGTTCGGCGTGCGCTGGAGCAGATTGGCCGGAGCAAGATCAGTAATCAGAACTGGTTCCAGTTCTCTTCCGAAGAAGTTGAAAAATTGCAGCAGCAAAAACGTAAATGTCTGAATGCGGTGGTGGACGCCGCCGCAAACTTTCAGAAGACCAAAACCGGCGCGCTGATCGTCTTTGAAATGCAGACGAAGCTGGGCGATATCATTGATACAGGTACGATTGTAAATGCTGAACCGACCGTTCCCATGATTGGAAATATCTTTTTTAATAAAGCGCCCCTGCACGACGGTGCGATGGTCATCCGGGACGGCGTGATTTACGCAGCGGGATGTATTCTTCCGCTGACAAAAAGCGATAACGTCAGTATTGAGCTGGGAACCCGTCACCGTGCCGCAATCGGCATGAGCGAAAACTCCGACGCTGTAGTCATGGTTGTTTCTGAAGAGACAGGTCAGATTTCAATTGCCGTCAACGGCGTACTGACGCGAAACTACACCCGGGAAACCTTGAAAAGCGCATTGGAGGCGTTGATTCTGCCGGATAATGCAGGGGAAAAGAAACAGAGTCGAATCCCTTCGATTAGGAGGGCGAAAAAATAATGGATCACAAGAAATTTAGTTTGGGCGCGCTCTTTTATAACAATAAGTTTGTCCTGGTTTTTTCTGTCCTGATTGCTTTGGGATTGTGGGCGGTTTTGGCATTGCGCAATACGGAGGATATTCCGCGGACCGTCACAGAGGTACCCGTGGTAATACGATTGTCCGATTCCGCGCAGCAGTCAGGGTTAAAAGTGTTCAGTCCGACCGATGCAAAGGTCAAGGTTTCCATCAAGGGCAACAGCTTGACAGTCAATCAGGTCAAAAATACCGACTTGCAGGTGGAAGCAAAGCAGGCCTCGTCACTGACCGGACCAGTCAGCGATTATAAGCTGGAGCTGACGGAAAAGAAGCTCTCCAACCTGACCAACTACGAAGTGGTTTCCATTGAACCTTCTTCGGTATTGGTGACGGTGGATTATTACAGTGAAAAGGTGTTTAATATTGACACCAGCAAGATTACGCCGCCGGTGGACCCGCGCTATTATCTGAATTCCCCCACATTGTCCAGCGACAGCGTGACGGTTTCCGGTCCCAAGCAGGTGGTGGATAAAGTGGCCAAAGTTATGGTGCCCTATGAACAGGATAAAACGCCGCTGACGGAAACAAAACATTTTACGTCCCGGCTGGTCATGCTGGACGCGGATGGCAATGAGATTAAAAACGACCGCATTTCTCTCAGTATGGAGAGCGTAGACGTCACCTGCAACGTGCTGTCGAGAAGGGTCCTTCCTTTGAAAGTGGACTTTACCAATAAGCCGTATGGGATGATGAACCTGCTGAGCCGCGTTTCCATTGAGCCGGAGGAGATCGAAGTGGCGGGGCCGGAGGATGCGTTTGCAAATATTTCCGAAATTAATCTCCCGACCATCGACTTTTCCACCATCAGCCCGACAAACAATGAGTTTGACGTGGACGTCAGTCTGCCAACCGGTTTTAAGAACGTCAGTAATATCTATACAGCAAAGGTTACTGTGGATTTGGGTTCCTATACAACCCGCACGATGGCGCTCAATCCGGAGACAATTACGTTTAAAAACCTGAGCGCTGGCAGTGAAGCGGAGGTCTATACCAAAAATCTCAGTGTAACGGTGGTCGGCCCGCCGGGCGAGCTGGAAACTCTCACGGAAAATAACCTGTTTGCGCAAATCGATATGACGGGTAAAGAGGAGTTTACCGGCCAGACGGAAATGGCGGTTACCATCAGTATCACCGGCGGCCCCAACTGTTGGGCTTACGGCAACTACATGGCGAATGTTGGAATCCGGGAAAAAACTGAATAGCACAGGCAAACAGCACGGCGTCTGCCGTGCTGTTTTTTTGTTGGGAGTTTACGAGGGTGAATTTTTATGGGCGTATTATTGAATCACAACGGCTAAAATGGTACAATTAAAACTTAATAATGGCAATATATCGGAGGATTTCCTCCTTTTTGAAAAAAGAGATTGGAAAACACGGCGTCGCTGGCGTGTTTCCAAACAAACTAACGGAGCGGATTTGGAAGATGAAAAAGTGGAATGTTTTACCCTGTGACCGGTCGGGCGCGGAGGCGCTTGCCTGTCGGTATCAGGTGCCTGCGGTCATGGGAGTCCTGATGCAGGCGAGAGGCCTGACAGACCCGGAGCAAATTGAAAAGACGTTCAACGCGGAGGCTGTTTTTGCCGACCCAATGGAAATGGCTGATATGGAAAAAGCGGTGGATCGCCTTTGGCGTGCCGTGGATGCGTTTGAGAAAATCGCGGTGTACGGCGATTATGACGCGGATGGCGTAACCTCTACCGCCATGCTGTATTCCTACCTGGAATCCTGCGGCGCGGATGTATTATATTACATTCCAGACCGGGAAAACGAGGGCTACGGGTTAAACCTGGAGGCGATCGCCGCATTGCGGGAACAGGGCGTCCAATTGATTGTGACGGTGGACAACGGGGTTTCTTCCATAGAAGAGGTGGATTATGCCAATCAGCTCGGTATGGATGTTGTGGTCACCGACCACCATCAGCCCAGGGAAAGCCTTCCCGCCGCTGTTGCCGTCGTTGATCCGCACCGCCAGGATTGCCCCAGCGCCTTCAAGGAGTTTTCCGGCGTCGGTGTGGCGTTTAAATTGATTATGGCAATGGAAGGACCCGGGTGTGATGTGACGGGGCTTTTGGAAAACTACGCAGACCTTGCCGCGATCGGTACCATTGGCGATATTGTCCCGCTGACAGGGGAAAACCGCACGCTTGTCAAAGCTGGGCTTCCGCTTCTTTCGCGTACAGACCGGCTCGGATTGCAGGCGTTGCTGGAGAATGCCGGGCTGGATAACCGCAAGCTCAACGCGGGGAATGTCACCTTCGGCGTTGTTCCCCGGATCAATGCGACGGGGCGCATGGGAGCGCCGGAACGAGCGGTGCGTCTGCTGCTCTCCGAAGATCCCGACGAAGCGGGGCAGCTTGCCCTTGACATCTGTGACAACAATACCTATCGCCGCGAAATCGAAAGTGAAATTTTTGAACGGGCGGTGTCTGCCCTGCAGGAACGCCCGGAGCTGTTGCAGGATCGGGTGCTGGTCATTGCGGGGGAGGACTGGCACGCCGGTGTCATCGGCATTGTGGCGTCCCGCATCGTGGAGCGCTTTGGAAAACCGAGTATTTTGATTGCCGTAAACAACGGGGAGGCGAAAGGGTCCGGGCGGAGTATCGATGGCTTTTCCCTGTTTGACGCGGTCTGCTCCTGCGCAGATCTGCTCACCAAATTTGGCGGCCACCCCATGGCGGCAGGGCTCAGCCTCCTGCCGGAACAGATCGAGGCGTTCCGGATAAAAATCAACCGTTTTGCAGCGGAACGCTATCCGCTGATGCCGCTGCCGAAGCTGCGGATCGACTGCCTGCTGGAACCGGAGGAACTCAATTTGGAGCTGCCCCGCTGTGTCAAACTGCTGGAGCCGTTCGGCACGGGAAATCCGGCGCCCTTATTTGGACTTTATCAGGCAAAGCTGACGGATGTAACGCCGGTTGGCGGAGGCAAGCATCTCCGCCTGACGGTGATGAAAGGGCAGTATGCGATCCGCTGTATGCGCTTTGGTACAACGCTGGAGGAGTTCCCCTATGTGCCCGGTGATTTGTTGGACCTCGCGGTGACGGTGGAGGAGAAGCCGTTTAACGGCAAAAGCACGCTGTCCATTGTGGTGAGGGACTGCAAGCCCGCGGGCCTGGATGGCGGCAAGGTCCTGCGGGAACGGCAGATTTATGAAAAAAGCCGGCGTGGGGAGCGTTTATCCCAGACAGAGGCGGCGTCTCTGATGCCGGACCGGGACGCCTTTGCGGCGGTATACCGGTTTTTGCGCGCGGGAAACGGCTTTGAAGGCCAGGAGGAGGTTTTGCTCTGCCGTCTGCATAACCCGGCGCTGGAATTGGGCAAACTGTTTATTATGCTGGATGTGCTGGAGGAACACGGTTTGATCCGGCAGCGGCGGTTTGGCGGAGAATGCGAAATTTCCGTTGAGCCGGTCCAGGCGAAGGTGAATCTGTTTGATTCCAGAATTTTGGCAGGACTTCAAAGACTGCAGGAGGAGGGTGAGACGTATGTCAGAGCATCTCAGAACCTATGACGATCTGTTAAAATTGATTCAGGCGAGCGAGCGGGACTATGATATGCCGTTGATCGAAAAGGCCTATCAGCTTGCGGATTCCATGCACAAGGGGCAGATGCGCCTGTCCGGCGCGCCGTATGTTTCCCATCCGATCGCGGTTGCCTGTATCCTGGTGGAACTGGGAATGGATTCGGAATCCGTCGCGGCAGGCCTGCTGCACGATGTGGTGGAGGACACACCCGTGGATCTCGACCAGATAAAAAAGATGTTTGGTGAGGAGATTGCGATCCTGACAAACGGCGTCACCAAGCTGGGACGTATCCCGTTTTCCTCACGGGAAGAACAGCAGGCGGAAAACCTGCGCAAGATGCTCATCGCGATGGCGGAGGATATCCGGGTCATCATCATCAAGCTGGCGGACCGCCTGCACAATATGCGGACCATCGAGTTTATGGCGCCGCAGAAGCAGCGCGATAAGGCGCTGGAAAATATGGAGGTCTATGCGCCGATTGCGCACCGCCTCGGTATCCGGGCCGTCAAAGAGGAACTGGAGGACATTTCCCTGCGCTATCTGGATCCCATTGCTTATCAGGAGATTGAAAGCGGTTTGGCCATGCGCAGCAGCGAGCGCAAAGCGTTTATCGACCAGACCAAAAAGAGAATCCATGAGCGCGTATCCCCGCTGATCCCGAATGTGTATCTGGAAGGGCGCGTCAAAAGCATCAACGGCATTTACCGCAAAATGTTCATCCAGGGGAAGAACATGGATGAAATTTATGATATTTACGCGGTGCGTATCATTGTGGATACCGTGAACGACTGCTACAATGTGCTGGGAATCGTGCACGATATGTTCCGCCCGATTCCAAACCGCTTTAAGGATTATATTTCCACGCCGAAGCCGAATCTGTACCAGTCCCTGCACACGACGGTGCTGAGCAAGGACGGAATCCCGTTTGAAGTGCAGATCCGTACCTGGGAGATGCACCACACGGCGGAATACGGTATCGCCGCGCACTGGAAGTATAAGCTGGGAATCAATAACCGGGGCGATACGCTGGACGAACGTCTGGCCTGGATCCGGCAGATGCTGGAAAATCAGAAGGACAACGAGGACGCCACGGATCTGGTCCGCACCATCAAGACCGATCTTGCGCCGGAAGAGGTCTTTGTCTTTACGCCGAAGGGCGACGTAATCAACCTGCCGTTCGGTTCCACGGTTATCGACTACGCGTACGCCATCCACAGTGCGGTTGGCAATCGGATGGTGGGCGCAAAAGTGGATAAACGCATCGTTCCGATTGATTATAAGGTCAAAACGGGTGAGATTATCGAAATTCTCACGACAAAGGAAGGCAGCCACGGTCCCAGCAGGGACTGGCTGAAAATTGTCAAAACAAGCGAGGCGCGCAACAAAATCCGCCAATGGTTTAAAAAAGAAAAGCGCGAAGAAAATATCGTGGAAGGCAAGGCGGAACTGGAGCGCGAACTGCGCCGCAACAATATATTTTTCTCCGATGAGGAGATGAAAACCCTTTTAGAGACCATCGGCAAGCGGCAGAACTGCACCACGCCGGACGATGTCTACGCCGCGATTGGCTACGGCGGCATTCAGCTATGGAAGATACTGCCGAAGGTCAAAGAAGAATATAATAAGCTGAAAAAGCCGGCGCCGATGCTCACCGTGGAAAACCAGACGCCCAAACCCGCGCCGAAAAAGCCGGCGGGCGGCGTAACAGTGGACGGCATGGACAACTGCCTGGTCAAATTTTCGCGCTGCTGCAACCCGCTGCCGGGCGATGAGATCATCGGTTTTATCACGCGCGGTTTCGGCGTATCAATTCACAAGCGGAGCTGCACCAACGTGCCGAAGGTTATCAGCGAATCGCCGGAGCCGGAACGCTGGATTCAGGCGCACTGGACAGGCGTTGTCAAGGAAGAATTTAAATCCACGCTGGAGATCGTTGCAACGGACCGCCCCGGCCTTCTGGCGGATGTGACGCAGCAGATGTTCAACATGCATCTGTTTATCCATTCCCTCAATTCCAGGGAGACGAAGGACGGCAGCGCGGTGATTTCCGTCACCATCAGCATCAACGGACGGGACCATCTGCAGAGCATTATCACCCGTTTGAATGCGATTCAGGGCATTGTCTCGGTAAGACGAGCCTGACAAAGAAATGGAGATTTTCTATGACTGTAACAAAATTTGTCGTTGGGCCCTTGCCCACCAACTGCTATCTGCTGACGGACGACCGTACCGGAGCCTCTGCGGTTATCGATCCGGGGTATATGAGCGAGGAGCTGCGCCGTGCGGTGCAGAAAGCCGATGTACAGATGATCCTGCTCACGCATGGCCACTGGGACCATATTGCCGGCGTGGAGGAGCTGCAAAAGCTGACGGGCGCCAAGCTGGTTGTCGATGTGGACGATGAACTGTTCCTGACAGACAGCTCCCTGAACCTTTCAGTTGAGTTGACCGGACGCCCCCTTGCGCCGCTGCACGCGGACCGGACCGTTTCCGAGGGGGACAGCATCCAACTGGGCGATCTGACTATCCACGTCCTGCATACGCCGGGGCATACCATCGGAAGCTGCTGCTATCAGGTGGAGGACGCCATTTTTACGGGAGATACCCTGTTTAAACTCAGCGCCGGCAGGACGGATTTTCCCACAGGAAGCTATCCGCAGATTTTGTCTTCTCTGAAAAGGCTGTGCAGCCTGGAAGGGGACTATCACATCTACCCGGGGCATGAAGGGGTAACGACTCTCGCGTATGAGCGCAGGAACAATCCGTTTGTGGGAGCGTAGCATCATGGAAGAAAAAATGCAAAAAACGTCCGGACTGCAGGCGCTGCGGCTGCGCATCAAAGGCCATCCGTTTCACTACGAGATGGAAAACCTGTGCCGCCTTTTCTTTCCGTATCATAAGATGGAAGTGCTCGCCGGGGAGGAGGCGTCAGAACCGGCCGGGCTGTATGTGAATACGGAAATGCAGCGATTGGCAGATGGATACCATATCCGGGTGCAGCTTTCAATGGACGCCGATACGTCCACCGCTGAGGAGTCGGTTCCGGGGGACGCCCCGGAAAAAGAGCTGGAACGCCGCATGGCTGTTCTGCTCTATGGTTTGCTTATCAAGGCCTGTGGGTTTACGCCTAAATGGGGAATTCTCACGGGCGTGCGGCCCATCAAGCTGATGCGCCGGCTGTGCGGCGAGTCCGGAGAGGCGGAAGCGTCCCGCTATTTTCAGGAAGAACTGCTGGTCAGTCCGGAAAAAACAGAGCTGAGCCTGATTACGATGCGCAATGAACAGAAAATTCTGTCGTTGTCCCGTCCGGAATCGTTCAGCCTGTATGTTTCCATCCCGTTTTGTCCCACGCGCTGTTCGTATTGCTCGTTTGTGTCCACCACGGTGGAGCGTGCGGTCAAGCTGATGCCGGAATACTTACCTCTGTTGTGCCGGGAACTGGCGGTTACCGCGCAGATTGCAAAGGATCTGCATCTGCGGCTGGAATCGGTCTATATCGGCGGAGGGACGCCCACTACGCTTTCCGCGGAGCAGCTGGCGGTGTTGATCGATACGATTACGCAACAGTTCGATATGGGTACCTGCCGGGAGTTTACGGTGGAAGCTGGGCGGCCTGACACCATCACAGCGGAGAAGCTGCAGGCGATGCGGCCGCGCGGCGTGACGCGCATCAGCATCAATCCGCAGACGCTGAACGATCATGTACTGGAAACCATCGGACGGCGCCATACGGCGGCCCAGACGCTGGATGCGTTTAATCTGGCGCGGCGTTTCGGCTACGACGACATCAATATGGACCTGATCGTCGGCCTGCCGGAGGATACGCTTGAGAGCTTTCAGAATACGCTGGATCAAATACTGGAGCTGGACCCGGAGAGCGTGACCATACATACCCTCGCCCTGAAGCGCTCGGCGCGGTTGAATCAGGAAGAAAACGCGCTGTTCACCCGGGATGCGGAGATTGCGGCCCGCATGCTGGAGGATGGGGACGCAAAGCTGCTGGGCGCGGGGTACGCGCCGTACTATCTTTATCGCCAGAGCCGCATGGTGGGCAATCTGGAGAACACCGGGTGGGCAAAGCCCGGCAAAGAAAGCCTGTACAACGTCTATATCATGGACGAAACGCATACGATACTGGCATGCGGGGCAGGCGCCGTCACCAAGGTCCGCGACCCGAATTCAGATCGCCTGAAACGGATTTTTAACTTTAAATACCCATATGAATATAATAGCAGATATGAGGAAATGCTTACTAGAAAAGAGCAGGTGAAGGCCATCTATGAGGAATATTCTCAATCTAGGACATAATTATTTTCAGGTAGAAAATGAACTGGAGCGGATCAATTACCGCGCCGCACACTGCGCGCCGGAGTTTATCGCCCAGACGGAAATGGCTTTTCACAGGCACATTCAGGCAATTGCGCAGAGAATTGCCGGCATGGAACAGCCCTGCAAGGTCATGATGCTGGCCGGGCCTTCCAGCAGCGGAAAAACCACCACGGCGCATATCCTGCTCGACGCGCTGCGGGAGTGCGGCATTCGTTCCCAGGTGATTTCTCTCGATAATTTTTATAAAGGGGAGCGGCAGGCGCCCCTTCTGGAGAACGGCCAGCACGACTATGAGTCGGTGGAGGCGCTGAACGTGTCGCTGTTGGAACAGTGCCTGCTGGATCTGATGGAGACGGATGCGTGTGACATGCCGGTATTCGATTTTGAGAAACGCATGCCTTCCCCGTTTACCCGCCGGGTTCAGTTGAGCCCCCGGGAGATGGTTGTGGTTGAGGGCATTCATGCGCTCAATCCGGCGATCAGCCAGCATCTGCCGGAGGAGGGCGTCCTCAAGGCGTATATCAGTGTCAAACAGGGGGTGGATGAACAGGGGGAGCCGCTGTTGACGGCAAACCAGCTGCGGCTGATCCGCCGTTTGTTGCGGGATTATCATTTCCGCAACAATCCTCTGGAGCGCACGCTGGACATGTGGGAAACCGTTATGGCGGGCGAATATAAATATATCAAGCCCTACCGCGGAGAAGCGGATGTCACGATCAATTCCCTGCATTGCTATGAGCCGTGCGTCATGCGGGAGGAAGCGATCCCGCTGCTTCGCGCGGTCAGTCAGGAAAGCGTGAGCGGCGCGCTGGCGTGGGAGCTGGCGGATCGGCTGGAGCGCTTTGTGCCGATTCCGCAGGAGCTGGTTCCGGAGAGTTCCCTGCTGCGGGAGTTCATCGGCGGCGGGCGGTACAGCGAATCGTGAACATAATGAAAATACTTTTTGAACAAACGAGTTTCCGTTCCGTAATGCTTGAATCCGTCAAATATTGGTGCTATAATTTAACAAATAAAACAAAAAGGAGTGTGTGAGGATGGGACTTTTTGAAGATGTTGTTGTGAACGCGAAAACAGCAGTAAATGTCGTTGGCAAAAAAGCGGGGCAGATGGTTGATATTTCCAAGCTCAGGATCAACGCGGCTGATTTGAATAATGAAATTTCCAAACGGTTCGAGGCGCTGGGCAGGGTAATTTACGACGCCAAAAAGACAGAAAACGATTCGGCGGAGCTGGTCAACGAATGTGTGGCGGCGATCGACGAGCTGTATGAACAGCTGGACGCGGTAAACGAGCAGATTTCCTCGCTCCGCTGCAGGGTTGTCTGCAAGCAATGCGGGGAAGAGAATTCGGCTGAGGCCTGCTATTGCAGCAAGTGTGGAAACAAGCTGGATCAGGAATAAAGAAAAAACGGCGAAGGAGGGGACGGTCTGTGCCCCTCCTTTTTCTGTGCGTGTTTTAGGTCCAGTCCGCGCATGCTGGTCTATTTTTCTGCAGATTGCCGTATAATACAAAAGGACGAACGGTTCGGAAACGAACATTACATAAGAAAATGACGGAACGGAAGTGTTGCAATGGGAAAAAAGGCTGGACATACGACGAAACAGAGCTTTTTGCATGGCGCTTTGATTCTTTTGGTTGCAATCGCGATTGTAAAGGTGATTGGCGCACTGTTCAAAATTCCGTTAAATTTGATCATTACGCCGGTTGGTATGGGGTATTTTACCACGGCGTATAACCTGTATAATCCCATTTTCAGCCTGGCGACAGCCGGTTTTCCCATCGCTATCGCACGGCTGGTTTCAGAGAGCTACGCGCGGGGCCGGTTCCGCGACATCCGGCAGATCCACAAGGTGTCAATCCCAATTTTCCTCACCCTGGGCGCGCTGGCGTTTTGCCTGATGTTTTTCGGCGCAAAGCCCTATGTGGCCTATGCCACGGACAGCGGGGATATGAACGCGCTTCCTGCCATCTACGTATTGGCGCCCGCAATTATTTTCAGCAGTATGGTGGCGATCTACCGCGGCTATTACGAAGGGCTGCGCAATATGTACCCAACGGCTCTTTCTGAAGTGGTGGAGGCCATTTTTAAGCTGATATTGGGTCTTTCCGCCGCCTATTATGTCATCGGCAAGGGGCTGGAGGAATTCGCCGTCTCCGGAACCGTGTATGGCGCTGCAATGCCGTCTGAAGAGTATGCGAAGGCCGCAACGCTGCCCTATGCGGCGGCGGGGGCGATTCTGGGCGTTACCGTGGGCGCGCTGTTCAGTTTTTTATTCCTCTGGATCTATCATAAACGCAACGGGGATGGTATCACACAGGAAATGCTGCTCGGTTCTCCGCGGCCCCGCCCGATGAAGCAGACGATCAGCCGGATGATCCGTACGGCGATTCCGGTGGCGCTGGGGGCGCTGGCGGTCAACCTTTCCAGCCTGGTGGACACCACGTTTGTACAGCGGCGCCTGCGGGACATCATGTCGCTCAATCCCGATGTGCTGCTGAACCTGTACAATGGACTGCTCAGCGATGTGGTCATCCAAACGGACCGTGTGCCGACTTTTCTGTTCGGCTGCTACGGCAACGCTACCACCCTGTTTATGCTGATCCCCGCAATTACGCAGGCGTTCGGTGTTTCCGCTCTGCCCAGCGTTACCACGGCCTGGACGACGGGGGACCCGAAAAAGATCAAATACAGCATTGAATCCGTGCTGCGCGTGGTGGCGCTGATCACCATTCCGGCGGGTTTGGGCCTTTCCGTGCTCTCCGGGCCGATCACACGGCTGCTGGGATACAACTCCATTACAGGAAGCATCCTGGTGCTTTTGGGATTGGGCGCAATCTTCGCGGCGACCAACACGCCGATCAACAGCATGCTGCAGGCGGTCGGGCGCGTGGATATTCCCATCAAGCTCCTGTCCGTCGGATTGGTCATCAAGGTGGCATTGAACTATTATCTGGTGGGCATTCCGGAGATCAACGTGATGGGCGCGGGAATTGGCACGCTTGCCTGTTACCTGTTCCTCACCATCTTTGCATTGTTTTTCCTGTGCCGTGAAACCAAAGTCAAGCTGAACCTGTTTGCGCTTTTCGTCAAGCCGTTTTTATCCGGCGGCGTCTGTGTGGCGTCGGCTTATTTTGTACAAAAGTTTGCGGCCCAGCTGATTGGCCAGGACAAAATTGCGACGCTGCTTGCTCTCGCGTCCGCGGTGGTAATTTATACCATTTGCATGCTGTGGTTGAAAGCGCTGGATAAAAACGATATACTGATGTTGCCCAAGGGACAAAAAATTGCGAAAATACTTGAAAATCATGGGTGGATAAGGTAATATAAAAGCTGTTCCATTTTTTGCGGGAATTAGAAATTTCAGGAAGCTGAGCGTGCGTCATGTATTTTGGCGCTGGAAACAGAGGTGCAAAATCTTGGATTTTCAAAGAAAAGAAACCTATGACATCGACGATCTGCTGCAGATCATGAAGCTGCTCCGCGCCCCCGGAGGCTGTCCGTGGGACAGGGAGCAGACGCATAAAAGTATCCGCAATTGCTTCATTGAAGAAACCTACGAAGCGGTGGAAGCCATTGACGGCGACGATCCGGCGCTTCTGCAGGAGGAGCTTGGCGACGTCCTTCTGCAGGTGGTATTCCATGCGGAGCTGGAGAAGGAAGCGGGCCGGTTCACCTTTGCGGATGTGGTGGACGGTATCGCGAAGAAAATGGTGCAGCGCCATCCGCATGTGTTTGACACGGTTGTTGTCAACGGCACGGAGGATGTGCTGACCAACTGGGACGCGATCAAAAAGAAAACGAAGGACCAGAAGACCCAGACGGAGGTGCTGCAGAGCGTCAGCAAGGCGCTGCCGGCCCTGATGCGCAGCCAGAAGGTGCAGCAAAAGGCGGCGAAGGTCGGCTTTGACTGGCCGGACGTCTCCGGCGCGCTGGAAAAAGTGGCGGAAGAGACTGCAGAATTGCGGGAGGCGATCGAGAACGGCGCACAGGAAAGCTGTTCCGAGGAACTGGGCGACCTGTTGTTTTCCGTCGTCAATGTATCCCGCTTTATCGGAGTCAATCCGGAGCAATCTCTGAGCGAGGCCTGCGAAAAATTCATCGCCCGTTTTGCCAAAGTAGAACAGCTGGCAAAAGAACGCGGCATGGATATGGCGTCTGCCGGGATTGAATCGCTGGACAAGCTTTGGGATGAAGCGAAAATAATGAAATAATTCTCAGCTTTTTTCATCATACTATGAGAAAGCTGATGAATAATAAAAAAACGGAGGTTAATTCTTCATGAACAAAACAGAATTGATTACCGCTGTTGCGGAAAAAACCGGTATGTCTAAAAAGGATGCGGACAGCGCGGTAAATGCAGTTATTGATACGATCATTGAAGCGGTTGCCAATGAGGAAAAAGTACAGATTGTCGGCTTTGGTACCTTTGAGGTGCGCGCGCGCAGCGAGCGCCAGGGCCGCGACCCGCGTACCAATTCCCCGATCACCATCCCGGCTTCCAAGGTTCCGGCTTTTAAGGCTGGCAAGGCTTTCAAGGACGCCATGGTGAAATAAGGTTTGCCAAGTACTATTGGGGCTGCAATGATCCGGAGCCATTCCGGGCTGTTGCGCCCTTTTTGTTTTGTGAGAGAAGAAAAGGAGAATAGTATGAGACTGGATAAATACCTGAAGGTTTCCCGCATTATTAAACGCCGCACCGTTGCCAACGAGGCCTGCGACGCCGGCCGCGTGCTGGTCAACGGCAAGCCGGCGCGCGCTTCCTATGACGTCAAGGAGGGAGATGTCCTGGAACTGCAGCTCGGCCCGCGCAGCGTCAAAGCAGAGGTGCTGACCGTGGTGGAGTACGTCAGAAAAGAGAACGCGGGAGAAATGTACCGCATTCTGTCCGACGAAGCCGCTAAAGCGTAACAGCGCCGCATAAGCGAACCGATCCCCGCATAGGTATGAGACAAGAGCTGTTCCAGCGTTGCCGGGCAGCATTGATTACCAAAAAGCAGTGGGAGGAGTTCAGCATGACAGAGGAAAAAAAGACCGTGGGCAAATTGCCCCACAGTGTCATATTGGAAAATCGAAAGAATTTTACCGCGACCGGCGTTTCCAATGTGGACAGCTTTGATGAACAGACCATTGTGGCTTATACAGATTTGGGAGAGCTGATCGTCAAGGGCAGAAATCTGCATATCAACAAGCTGAATATTGAAACAGGAGAACTCACCCTGGACGGCGAGATCGCAAGCCTTTCCTATGCCGAGCCGCAGAGCACCGGAGGCGGACTCTTTTCCAAGCTGTTCAAATGATAGGGAGTGAAGCCTTGTGGAATTGTCGCTTGCGGTGCAGATGCAGGGGTTTCTGCTCGCCATTGGGGTGGGCTTTGCCCTGGCGATCCTGTACGATGTTTTAAAAATTACCCGGACGATGCTGCGCAGTACGCCTTCCCATGTGTTCTGGGGCGATATTGTTTTTATGACCGTGGCGGCGATCGTCACGTTTCTGCTGTCCCTGGCCGCCTGCATGGGGGAAGTGCGGTTCTATATCCTTGCGGGGGAGGGGATCGGCTTTTGCGTCTATTTTCTTACCGTCGGCCTGATCAGTATCCGTATTTTCCGCTTTATTCGTAAGGTGCTGGATATTTGCCTGTTTAACCCGCTGAAAAAGATTGGCGGTGCAATTGGGCGCTGGATTGGAAAGAAAGTTGCCAAGGCAGCGGACAAAGTAAAAAAAAGCCGGGCAAAGCGCAAAAACCGCTTGAAACAACGTAAGGATATAGTGTATAATGGTTCCAAGAAATCCAAAAAGAAGCAGAAGAAACAAAAGCTTCAGAAAGAACAAAAAAAGCGGTCAAAGAGGAGGGCGGATCCAAAGCATGAAAGTTATCAAAACTAAGAAGCAGCGGGGAAGCTTTCTTTTGCGCATTGCTATCATGTCCTTTGCCGTCTATATCGTATTTGCTCTGGTGAATCAGCAGGTGCAGATCAGCGAGAGAAGCCAGGAGCTGGCGGAACTCCAGGAGCAAATTCGAATTCAGGAGATCAAAAACGACGATATCAAACATTCGCTGGAAGCTGGCGATGAGGAAAACAGCGAGTACATTGAACGTGTGGCCCGCGAAGACCTCAATTATGCCCGGCCGGGAGAGCGCGTGTTTGTCAATATCGCAGGGGATTAAACCCGCGGAGCAGGAAACAGCTTTGCTTAAGGAGGAAAACACTTACATATGCAGCTTGAGGTAGGAGCCGTTCTGGAAGGGAAGGTTACAGGGATTACCAATTTTGGCGCGTTTGTAGAGTTGCCGGGCGGCAAGACCGGTATGGTCCATATTTCGGAGATTGCGCCGACTTTTGTCAAGGAGATCCGCGACTATGTCACGGAAAACCAAGTGGTTAAAGTAAAAGTGATGAGCATCAGTGAGGAAGGCAAGGTCAGTCTCTCAATCAAAAAGGCTGTTGCGCCGCCGCCTCCCAGAAGTTCTGCTCCTGTACAGCGTCCTGTACGGCCGGGGAATTACGAATGGCAGGGTCGGAAAAGTGAACCGGCCAGTTTTGAAGACATGATGTCCCGGTTTAAACAGACCAGCGACGAAAAAATGTCTGATTTAAAGCGCTGTATGGATTCCAAGCGCGGCGGGTATTCCCGTCACGGCGGCGGGTCCGGACAGCCAAAATAAAGAAAAAATGAGCGGAGTGCATGCACTCCGCTTTTTTGCAGATTCTATACTTGTGTTCAGTCAAATTGACAGGAGGAAGCGTATGCTGATTATCAATGCGTTTTTGCATACTATGACAGGCCAAAATATTGAAAATGGATATCTGCGCGCCGAAGACGGTGTGATTCGGGAGATGGGGCCAATGCCGGTTAAGCCCAGTGAAGAAGAAATCGTGTACGATGCACAGGGAGCGGGGCTGTACCCCGGCTTTATCGATGCGCATACCCACCTTGGCATGTGGGAGGACGGGCTCACCTTCGAGGGGGACGATGGAAATGAGGAGACAGATCCGGTTACGCCGCAGATGCGGGCGATCGACGCCATTAATCCGGTCGACCGTTGTTTCCGCGAGGCGCTGGCCGCGGGCATCACCACGGTGGTCACAGGACCGGGCAGTGCGAACGCGATCGGCGGCCAGATGGCGGCAATCAAAACGTATGGCTGCTGTATCGACCAGATGATTATTAAAGCGCCGGTCGCGATCAAAATGGCGCTGGGGGAAAATCCAAAGACCGTTTACCACGGCAAGAATCAGGCCCCCTGTACCCGTATGTGTACGGCGGCGCTGATTCGTGAACAGCTCTATAAGGCGAAGCGCTATATGGAAGAAAAGGAACGCGCAGAGCAGGATGAAGAGTTTGACCTGCCGGAATACGATATGAAATGTGAGGCGCTTTTACCGGCCCTGCGGCGGGAAACAGAGGTGCATTTCCATGCCCACCGCGCCGACGATATTTTTACAGCGGTGCGGATTGCCAAAGAGTTTCAATTGGATTACGTAGTCATCCACGGCACCGAAGGGCATCTGGTGGCAGGCGCGCTGCGGGAGGAAGGTGCGCGTGTGCTGTCCGGACCGTTTCTCTGCGACCGCAGTAAACCGGAGTTGCGCAATTTGACGCCGGAAACGCCCGGTGTGCTGGCGGGCAATGGTGTGCCGACCGCGATCATCACGGATCATCCGGTGATCCCGATTCAATACCTGCCCCTTTGTGCGGGGCTTGCCGTTCGGGAAGGCATGCGGCATGAGGACGCCTTGCGCGCCATCACGGTTCATCCGGCTCAAATCTGCGGGATTGACAGCCGTGTAGGCACGCTGGAAATTGGCAAGGATGCGGATATGGTTTTGTTTGATGGAGATCCGCTGACAGTTGCGGCAAAGCCCAGAATGGTATTTGCCCGTGGCGAACAGGTGCAGATGGAAAGGATGGAACGGCCATGAGAGAGATACAGGCAGAACAGATTGTCAACGCCGTAAAACAGCTTTGCATTGACGCAAACCGTGTGCTGCCGCAGGACCTGGAGTCCTGCATCCATCGGGCGGCGGAACAGGAAACGTCTCCGTTGGGGAAGTCCATCCTGTGCGATTTGTGCAGCAATATGGATGCGGCCAGGGAACTGCAAATACCGGTCTGCCAGGATACCGGTATGGCTGTCGTCTTTGCAGAAGTGGGGCAGGAGGTCCACATCAACGGCAACTTTGAGGAAGCTGTCAACGAGGGTGTGCGCCGGGGGTATCTTGACGGGCTGCTGCGTTGCTCTGTCGTGGCGGACCCGATCCGCCGCGGAAATACGGGGGACAACACGCCTGCCATTCTGCATACGCGTCTGGTGGCGGGGGACAAGCTTTCTCTGACGGTTGCGCCAAAGGGCTTTGGCAGCGAAAATATGAGCCGGATCAAAATGTTTACGCCGTCCGCGACAATCGACGACATTGTCGGTTTTGTCGCGGAGACCGCTCAGGCGGCGGGAAGCAATCCCTGCCCGCCGATGGTGCTGGGGGTTGGAATCGGCGGCGATTTCGAGAGGTGCGCGCAGCTTGCAAAAGAGGCGCTCTGCCGCCCCGTGTCCGAGCCGAACGGAGATCCGTTTTACGCGGAGCTGGAGGAAAAAATGCTGGAAGCGGTCAATGCGCTGCAGATTGGGCCGCAGGGGTTCGGCGGAGAAACGACAGCCCTCAGCGTACATATTGCACAGTTTCCAACGCATATTGCGGGGCTTCCGGTTGCGGTCAATGTGGGTTGTCATGTCACGCGTCATAAAAATATTACAATTTAGTCGCAAAAAGCTTTCTTTTATTTAGCAACTATGTTATATTATAGGTAATGGGAGATCTTATCACGGACAGGCGTCCGGAGGATTCCTTTTTCGCCGGTCTGTGAAAGACAAGTTGCCAGATATTACAACGTTGTGCGTCCGAACATGACAGGGGACGCCAGAGCGGCTTTGCTGTGCCGGGTGCGCAAACGGAAGAAGGAGATGTTATTATGAAGATTACCATTACCGGAAGAAAGGTTACTTTAAGGGACAATTTCAAGGAGCTTGCGACAAAAAAGCTTTCCCGTTTTGAGCGAATCTTTGACGAAGATGCGGATGCAAATGTGGTGGTAACTCTTGAAAAAAACCGTCAGACGGTTGAGATAACAATTAAACAGCGCGGCATGATTTATCGCGCGGAGTCCACGGCGATGGAAATGAACGACGCGCTGGATCAGGTGATGAGCGCGCTGGGCAGGCAGATCCGCAAGAACAAGACCAAGCTGGAAAAGAAAATCCACTCCGGCGCGATCGACCAGTATCTGGGCGATTTCACGGAGGAAGAGCCTGTATTGGAACCGGTTGCGGACGCCGATGAGGAATACCACATTGTGCGTGTCAAGCATTTCTTTGTAAAGCCGCTCAGTGTGGAGGAAGCGATCCTGCAGATGAACATGCTGGGCCATCAGTTCTTTATGTTCCGCAATGAGACGAACGGGGAAATCAATGTGGTCTATAAGCGGAAGAACGGCGATTATGGACTTTTGGAGCCGGACGCGGAATAAACGATTTTATGTGTCTTAGACAAAAATGAATGGGCGCGCTGCAACGATTTTTTGGTTGCAGCGCGCCTTTTTGTGGTACAATAGCTTCGTAAAACAGTGCAGAATTTAAATTATGAAGAGAGAGGTAATATACGTTGAAACTGATTTCCTGGAATGTCAACGGGCTGCGAGCCTGCTTGAATAAAGGCTTTATGGATTTTTTTAACCAGATTGACGCGGACGTCGTCTGCCTGCAGGAGACAAAGCTGCAGCCCGGGCAGGTGGAGCTTGATTTGCCGGAATACCGTCAATATTGGCATTCTGCCATTAAAAAGGGATATTCCGGTACCGCTGTTTTTTCCCGCATGGAGCCGCTGCAGGTCCAATATGGGATTGGCGTGGAGGAGCATGAGGGAGAAGGCCGCGTGATCACGCTGGAGTTCCCGGACTGGTATCTGGTTACGGTCTATACCCCAAACGCGCAGCGGGAGCTGGCCCGAATCGACTACCGCATGAGCTGGGAGGATGCGTTCCGCGCGTACCTGAAGAAGCTGGATGCGAAGAAGCCGGTGATTGTTTGTGGCGATATGAACGTCGCGCATCAGGAGATTGACTTGAAAAATCCCAAGACCAACCGGGGAAACGCGGGTTTCTCTGACCAGGAGCGGGAAAAGATGACGGAGCTGCTGACAGGCGGCTTTACAGATACCTTCCGCTTCCTGCATCCGGATGCGGTTGGGGCCTATACCTGGTGGAGCTATATGTTTCATGCACGAGAGAAAAACGCGGGTTGGCGCATCGATTATTTTCTGATTTCCGACCGTCTTCGGGACAAGCTGCAAGCCAGTGAAATTCATCCGGAGGTGATGGGAAGCGATCATTGTCCGGTGGAACTGCAAATCGAACTGTGACTGGAAGATACAGCGAATCTTTTATAAACAAAAGAGCGCCGGGATTGATACATACAATCCCGGCGCAATACACAGTTGTCTTTCACTTTTTATTACATCGAAAAATCATAGATTTTCCGCTTCCGCGTGCAACAATAAACCCTTTTCTACGAGTCAGTCAAAAGTATTTAAAAACCCTTCTCTGCCAGATTAACCAGAAAGACACAACTATTTTTTATCATCCCTGCGGGCAGCCGACAATTCACTGAGAATTCGTTCGGAAGCGGTCCGGCGCGCATTTGCTTCGATGGACAGCTCGATTGCCAAACGGGCAAGAGCGGATTCTCCCTCGGGGACGGCTTCATCCACCCGTTTACACACATTTTGCAGTGCGTCTGCCTGTGCGGAACAAAAACGGTCGTACATGTTTGCGTTGCTCTCTGTGGAAAGAAGATCCTTCATCAACATATCGATGTCCGGAATGGAAAGGACCTGTTTCAGCAGGCAGATGACCGTCAGCATGGCGAGGTGTTCCCTGGAATACTTCTTTTGCTCCGGGCGCGGCAAGACGCCGTCCTTAACGTAATTGTTGATCATGCTGGAGGTAATCAGACTGGAAGCGTCCGACCGCTCAAACGGCGCAAGCTGTTTGTTCATATAAGTCAGCACCTGATCCATATAGAGATAGATTTCCGGCAGGCGGTTCCATTCCACCGGCATGTATTGCTCCGTCTCCCTGGTCCATGCGCATATTTTATCAACTGCCTCGCTCATAAAAGCTCCTTTCAATATAAAACGCGGTCAGAGACGCGCGTGATTTTTTTGATTAAGATAGCGGCTGGGCGGCACGCCCATATGCCGCTTAAAAACCCGCGAGAAGTACAGCTGGTCGGAAAAACCGGTGGAATACGCGACTTCTCCCACAGAAAGATTGCCCGCTTTGAGCAACGCCGCCGCCTTGTTCACACGGTAACGCATCAGGTATTCGTTTGGCGGCATGGAGAGATGCTGCATAAAAATGCGGTATAAATGGCTGCGGCTGATGCCTGCGCTTGCCGCAACGTCCTCAATGTCAATGTCGCGGGAATAATTGTAATCAATGAATTTAATGGCTTTCTGCACATACTCATAGCCGGTCGTATGCTGCGCGGAGATGCTTCCCAAACGGTCAATCAATTCTCCCAGAAAGTAGAACAGCCCGCCCAGCATGCGCGCTTCATTAGCTGGGGAGGAGCCGGAAACATTGCAGATATCGGTCAAGAGGCCTTCCAGCTTTCCGTCGTGTTCGCAATGGAATACAGGCGCGTCCTCACTCAACCCGGTCTGTTCAATCAGCCGCTTTGCATCGCTGCCGTTAAAGCCGACCCAGCAATATTCCCAGGGATCCTGCTCATCAGCGGAGTAGGAAGCGACGCAGGAGGGCAGGACCAGAAAGCCGTCCCCAACAGAAAGTTGGTGTACGTTTCCCTTTGAAGAAAAAACGCCCTTTCCGGAGACGATATAATGGATGAGGTAGTGGTCGCGAATGGCAGGTCCCCAACTGTGTCCGGCGGCGCACCGCTGCACGCCACAGCTGTAAACAGCAAGCCCCAGGTTATTATGGTAAGGGACTTTAAAGGAGCGCCGGAACTCTTCATTCGTCATATTTAACTCCTCCCAAAAGTGCAGATACCAAGCAACTCTATTATAATTCGTCCCAGCCGGTTATGCAATTCCCCTGCGGTAATTAATGAAAAAGAAAACGTATTTTATACGAAAAATTCATTGAAATTGATCTTGTTATCGGTTATAATATGAATTGTTGTTTATTTAACTACTTGGCAGGCCCATAGATCGCAGCACTCTAGAATCTTTAGGAAGAATGGGGTATATCAAATGGATCCACAAAACGAAGTTTTACTCTCGCTCACAGTTTTACTCACAGGTTTGGTCGTTGTCTTTGCAATGCTGGTTTTTCTGACGATCGTCATCAAGGTTTATGGCGGCGCAATTCACAGCATGATGAAGAAAAAGGCCAGTAACAAAACACAGGCTGAAGAAAAACCGGCCCCTGTTGCGGCGCCCGCGCCAAAGCCGGCGATTGCAGTGGAGGAAGGTATTTCCGGCGAAGTGGTGGCAGCTATTGCCGCCGCCGTCTATATGACGTACGGTTCCGCCGCTCCGGCGATCCGTTCCGTCAAGCGTGCCGCCTCCAATCCGCGCTCCATCTGGGGAGAAGCTGGAAGGCTGGAAAATACACGCCCCTTCTAAACCGGGAACCGATTATCCGCATATGCGCGACTCCGCTGTGGACAGGCTGTGCCTCTCCGCGGCAATATGAAAAAGAAAGGGCTGACATTTTCAGTGCAGATCATCAATGAGTTTTTGAGTTCCGTTGTAGACATTTTCCAGACCTCTGGATTTGCGAGCAATGACTGGCGCAATTACATAATGATTGCGATTGCATGCGTACTGTTCTATCTGGCAATTAAAAAGGAGTTTGAACCGCTTCTTCTTTTGCCGATTGCGTTTGGTATGCTGATGGTAAACCTTTATCCGGCGATCATGGCCGCGCCGACCGATACGGCAAACGGCGGTTTATTCTATTACTTATATCAGGGCGTTAAATTGGGTATTTATCCGCCGCTGATCTTCCTTGGGATCGGCGCAATGACGGACTTTGGCCCGCTGATTGCAAACCCCAAAAGCTTCCTGCTTGGTGCTGCGGCTCAGGTTGGTATCTTTATTACGTTTATTGGCGCTATTTTTATCGGAAACCTCAATATCCCCAACCTTGCCTTTACAGCGCAGCAGGCGGGTTCCATTGCCATCATCGGTGGTGCGGACGGCCCGACGGCAATTTATGTAACCTCCAAGCTGGCTCCGGAGTTGTTGGGACCAATTGCGGTCGCGGCGTATTCGTATATGGCGTTGGTTCCGATTATTCAGCCGCCGATTATGAAGGCGCTTACCACTAAGAAAGAGCGTATGATCGTGATGGAGCAGCTGCGCCCGGTTTCCAAACTGGAAAAGCTTCTGTTCCCGATCATTGTTACGATTATTATTTCCCTTTTGCTGCCGGATGCGGCCCCGCTGGTTGGCATGCTGATGCTGGGCAATCTGATGCGTGAAAGCGGCGTAGTGGGACGTATTGCCAATACGGCGCAGAACGAACTGATGAATATCATTACGATTTTCCTGGGCGTTACGGTCGGTGCAACCGCAACGGGAACCGTGTTCCTCAGCCCGCAGACGATCGGTATCATCATTCTTGGCTTGCTGGCGTTCTGCTTTGGCACTGCTGGCGGCGTCCTGTTTGGCAAGCTGATGTGTGTTATCACCCATGGCAAGGTCAACCCGTTGATTGGTTCCGCAGGCGTTTCCGCCGTACCGATGGCGGCGCGTGTCAGCCAGAAGGTCGGTCAGGAGGAAAACCCGAGCAACTTCCTGCTGATGCATGCAATGGGCCCGAATGTGGCGGGTGTGATCGGCTCCGCTGTTGCGGCCGGTGTTCTGATCAGTATTCTTGGATAATACCGTCTTTTTGGTTGCAGCAACTGAATAGTAGAAGAGAAAATACCCGCACACTATCTAGCGTGCGGGTATTTAATTGATGGATTTGTTTTGACGATGTGGTGAGGAGCGAAAACGATGAATGAAATGAGAGCAAATGAGATCCTCAGACTGAGAAAAAAAGTAATGGAGAAAGAGTTTTCCCGTATGAACGACCGCCAAAAGGAGGCTGTGTTCCATACGGATGGCCCGTTGCTGATTCTGGCGGGCGCAGGAAGCGGAAAGACTACCGTGCTGGTCAACCGGATTGCGAATTTGATCCGCTGGGGCGGCGCGTATCACAGCACAGCGGTGCCGGAGGATTTAACGGAGGAAGAATATGCCTTGCTGCAAACTTCCGCGGAATCGGACGCTTCCCTTTCCGGGGAAATACGCCGCAGGTTGGCTTCCTATCCCTGCCGCCCATGGCAGGTTTTGGCGATAACCTTTACGAATAAGGCGGCGGGGGAACTGAAAAATCGTCTGATTGCCATGCTGGGAGAGGATGGCGGCGATATCTGGGCATCCACATTCCATTCGACTTGCGCACGCATGCTGCGTAAGGATGGAGAGCGCATCGGGTACACCAGCCACTTTACCATCTATGACACAGACGATTCGCGCCGGCTGATGAAGGAGTGTCAGAAGGCGCTGGGGATTGACGACAAGATTCTTTCTCATAAGACGATCCTGTCCTCTATCTCGCATGCAAAAGACAGCCTGATTTTACCGGAAGAGTACGCCAAACAGGCAGGGAACGATAATCGCCTGGCCATGATCGCGCAGGCGTACCAGCTTTATCAGAAACGCCTGAAAGAGGCCGACGCAATGGACTTTGACGACCTGATCTGCAACACGGTGCGCCTGTTCCAGGAATGTCCCGAGGTTTTGGAATATTACCAGGAAAAGTTCCGCTATATCATGGTGGACGAGTACCAGGATACCAACCATGCGCAGTATGTTTTTGTCAAACTGCTGGCTGAAAAGCGGCAGAATATTTGTGTAGTGGGCGACGACGATCAGAGTATTTATAAATTCCGCGGCGCAACCATTGAAAACATTATGAGCTTTGAGCAGACGTTCCCCCGCGCAAAGGTGATCCGACTGGAACAAAACTATCGTTCCACACAGAACATCCTGAATGCGGCAAATGCGGTTATCGCCAACAACACGGAGCGAAAAGGGAAGACGCTGTGGACCGACAATCCGGAGGGAAAGAAGATCGGCGTACACACGTCCTTCAGCGAGCAGGACGAGGCCGACTATATTGGAAAAAAGATTCTGGAGGGTGTTGCCGGCGGCCGCAAATACGCCGATTACGCAATTCTTTACCGCATGAACTCTCAGTCCAACATTTTGGAAAAGGTTTTTGTGAAGTCCGGCATTCCGTACCGGATCATCGGCGGCCTGCGGTTCTATGAGCGCAAGGAAATCCGGGATATGATCGCGTATTTGAGCGTGATTAACAATCCGGCGGATGAAATTCGCCTGCGCCGGATCATCAACCAGCCCAAGCGTTCTATTGGCGACAAGACAATCGCACAGGCGACGGAGATTGCCAACACAGTGGGGGAGGACCTGTTCAGTGTCATCTGCCGTGCGGACGAGTATGAGCCGCTCAAGCGGACATCTCCCAAGCTGCTGCAGTTTGCGGAGATCATGCAGTCCTTGATTGAGGCTGCGAACGATGAGACCGTGAGCCTGAATGAGCTGTATCATATGATCCTGACAAAGACAAATTACATTGAGGCGCTGCAGGCGGCGGAAAACGACGACGCGCAGGACCGCATTGACAATATCAACGAATTGGCTTCCAACATCATCAAATATGCGGAGGACAACGGGGAGGAAGCGAGCCTTTCCGGCTTCCTGGAGGAAGTCGCGTTGATGACGGATATTGACAACTTTGACGCGACAGCGGATTCCGTCGTTATGATGACCATGCATTCCGCAAAGGGACTGGAATTCCCGGTGGTTTTCCTGCCGGGCTTTGAAGAGGGCATATTCCCGGGATTGCAGGCCATTTACAACCCGAATGAGATTGAAGAGGAACGCCGCCTGGCGTATGTTGCAATTACCCGCGCACGGGAAGAGCTGAACGTACTCAATGCGGAAAGCCGTATGATCTTCGGCAGCACATCCCGCAACAAGTCGTCCCGCTTTATAGAGGAAATCCCAGCCGAACTGATTGACTACAGCCGTTCCAGAGAGTGGAAGAAGCCGAAGCCCGGTGTTGTTCTGCCGACTTCCTCGTTTGAGGCTCGGACCATTTCCGCCAATGCGGCGCGACACTTTGGCCCGTCCAGCCTGGAGCAGGGCCATGCGCCCGCGGAGCCGCTCCGCGTAGGCGATCAGGTTTCCCACAAGACATTTGGGGAAGGTTCCATATTATCGGCGACGCCGATGGGGAATGATACCCTGCTGGAAATAGCCTTTGACAAGGTAGGCACAAAGAAGTTAATGGCGAATTTTGCGAGATTGACACGACTTTAAGAGAAGAGGAGATCCATGGAAGAGACAACAAAACTGCGGCAAAATAAAATGGGAACCGCACCGGTTTTCCCGTTAATCCTGTCCATGTCCCTGCCGGCGATGTTTTCCATGCTGGTGCAGGCCTTGTACAATGTAGTGGACAGCTATTTCGTCGCCAAAATCAGCGAAAACGCTTTGACGGCGGTTTCGCTTGCATTTCCCATCCAGAACCTGTTGATTGCGGTCGGCGTGGGTACGGCGGTGGGAATTAACTCCCTGATTTCACGGCGCCTGGGAGAAAACCGACGTGCGGACGCGGACAGCGCCGCCACGCACGGCATTGTGCTGGGGGTTTTCAACTGGGTTTTGTTTGCAATTTTTGGCCTGTTCTGCTCCCGTATGTTCTTTGCCGCGTTTACCGGTACGCAGGAAGTCATTGAGATGGGCCAACAGTACATGAGCATCGTCTGCATTTTTTCTTTCGGTATTTTTGTAGAGGTCAATATTGAGAAGACGCTGCAGGCGACGGGCAATATGATTTGGCCGATGATTTTTCAGCTGATCGGCGCGGTAACCAATATCATTTTGGACCCGATTTTTATTTTTGGTATGTTCGGCATGCCGAAGATGGGCGTAGCAGGTGCGGCGATTGCGACGGTAGCCGGACAGATTCTGGCAATGATCGTTTCGATTGTGGTCATTTTTATTAAAGAGCATGAGGTAACGATTCATTTCCGCGGGTTCCATATTGATTGGGGCACCATTAAAAATATTTATTCGGTTGGTTTCCCGGCCATCATCATGCAGTCGATCGGCTCTGTGATGGTTATGGGAATGAATGCGATCCTGATCGCTTTTACGGAGACGGCGGTTGCGTTCTTCGGCGTATATTTTAAACTGCAGTCTTTTGTATTTATGCCGGTGTTTGGCTTGACGCAGGGGATTATGCCGATTATCGGATTCAATTACGGCGCGCGCAAAAAAAGCCGCCTGATGTCCACGATACGGATCGGGTCTATTATTGCGCTGGTCATTATGGGATGCGGTATGCTGCTCTTCTGGGCAATTCCGGGACAGCTTCTGATGATCTTTAATGCGTCGCAGAACATGCTGGAGATCGGAGTACCGGCGTTGCGGACGATCAGCCTGTGCTTTATGCCGGCGGCGATGGGTATCCTGTTCTCCACGGTCTTCCAGGCGGTGGGACGCGGCGTCAGCAGCCTGATTATTTCAGTCCTGCGCCAACTGGTGGTATTGCTTCCGGCGGCGTTTCTGCTGTCTCAAATTGGATTGCGGCCCATCTGGTATGCGTTTCCAATTGCGGAGATTGCCTCTTTGATTGCCAGTATCTTCCTGTTCGTAAGACTGTATCGGAATACGCTGAAAACCTTATAAGACGATCAATCCCCCAACAGGCCTGTGGTAATCCACAGGTCTGTTTTTTATATGGATAACAACCGGAAAAATCAATATGAATCGCTATTTTTTGATATTTACGCTCTAAAACTTAACGCTTATAATGAAATTGTCAGATAGCAAAAGAAACACAGGTTCATTGAATGCTTCCTTTTGTTATCCAATTGAAACAAAAAAAGAAAGAGAGGTGAACCCATCGCACATTCGTAGAGTGTATCAAGAATAAGGAGGAGTTAAAAATGTCAAAAGCAGGTAAAAAACTGGTTGCTTTATTATTAGCGGCCATGCTGCTGACCTCTGCCGGAACGGCCGGAATGGCGGCCCCGGTGCAGAACGGAGCAGACGCAGGAATTAGTGTTTCTCAGGAGGCGGTAACCGTTTCCTTTGACTCACAGGGAGGAACGGCGCTTTCCTCAATTGAGACAACACCGGGCGGTACTATATTACTTCCGGAAAATCCCTCGAAGCCCGGCTATGCCTTTAAGGGCTGGTATACGCAGCTGAATGGCGAAGGTACGCTGTTCTACATTGACACGCCGGTTGAACAGGACATGACGGTCTATGCCTACTGGGTGGAAATCCCAACGGGAATCATCGATGAGCAGCCGTCCGATACCTATTATGAAATCTTTGTGCGCGCTTTCTGCGATTCCGACGGCGACGGTATCGGAGACTTTAATGGGCTTGCCAGCAAAATGGATTACCTGCAGGACCTGGGAATCACCGGAATTTGGCTGATGCCGGTCACAGAATCCGGCAGCTACCACGGTTATGATACGGTGGACTATTACGACGTGGAGCAGGACTACGGCACGATGGAAGATTTTAAAAATATGCTGGATGCGGCGCATGAGCATGGAATCCGGGTCATTATGGATCTGGTGGTCAACCATTCCAGCCGGAACAATCCCTGGTTTGTGGACGCGATTACCAATCCGGAAACCAGCCCATACCGCGACTATTATAAGATTGAAAAAAGTACGGATTACGACGAGGACAAGGACAACAACGCGACAGACGACGCGCATTCCGGCAACAAGCGCGTGTGGCAGAAATCCAATCTTGCGCCGGGATACCGCTATTTGGGATTGTTTGGCGGCGGTATGCCGGACCTGAACTATGACACTCCCGCAGTACACGAAGAGATGATCCGCGCCGGACAGTTCTGGCTGGAGAAGGGCGTGGACGGTTTCCGTCTGGATGCGGCGCGCCACATCTACGGAGACTACCTGGATACCATGTACACCCCGGAAATCGCGGACAAAAACGCCGCGTGGTGGAAGGATTTCCGCACGGGCATGGAAGAGGTCAATCCGGATGTGTTCCTGGTCGGCGAGGTCTGGGAGCAGAATACGGACCGAATGGTGCCGTTTGTGCAGGACGGCGCGCTGGAAAGCACGTTTGATTTCAGCCTGGCTGGCGAGCTTCTGGAAACCGCCAAAAATGAGACCAACGGCGGCTTTGTCTCCGAACTCTGCGAAACCTTTGACAAGTTCGGCTTTGCCTCCAACGGCAAATTTATTGACTGTACATTCCTGACGAACCATGACCAGAACCGTACAATGAGCGTCATGGAGGGGAACAAGGACCATGCAAAAGTGGCGGCGTCTTTGTATCTGACTCTGCCGGGCAACCCCTTTATCTATTACGGGGAGGAAGTCGGTCTGGAAGGCATGAAGCCGGACCAGAATATCCGTGAGCCCATGCCGTGGTATGAGAGCAACGAGGGTCCTGGCCTGACCGATTGGCTGGCGGGTAAGAATCAATACAGCTTGGGCGGTGAAACTTCCGTGGAGGCGCAGGAGGATGATCCGGCTTCCATCTTGTCCCACTATAAAGAGCTGCTTCGTTGGCGCAAAGAAATTCCGGCTCTGGGAGACGGCGACGTAGCGGAATACGACTTTGGGAATGAAAGCGTTGCTTCCTATATCCGCATGACGAACAACAACAGCGTCCTGGTGGCGACAAACCTGACGGGAGAAGCCGTTACGGTAACGGTGAAGGCGGACGGTACCTATGGCTCGTTTGGCAAGCTTGTCAAACAATTGCAGGTGGATACCATTTCAAAGCTGGAGAACGGCAGCCTGACCATCGCGCCGTACAGCACCGTGGTGCTTTCCGGCGACGTGAAGCCCTCCCAGTACAGCGTGACCTATAGCAAAAATGTGAAGCTCACGGTTAATGGGGAAGCGCAGAGGCTTGCCGACCTGATCGGCCGCTTTACCGCGGATGTAACGGATGAAGAAGTAGTGCTGGCCTTTGTACCGGCAGTTGAGGGCAGAGAGCTTGCTGCTGTTTCTGTCAACGGAACTGCATGGAAGGTGAATGATTCAGGTCTCTTTACGTATACGGTGTCTCCAAATGAAGACCGGCATACAATGTTCGCCTTTACCATTGTGAATAAACAGGTTCTGCGTGTGGTGATGAAGGCCGCAGAAGATGCTATGAAAAAGATAGATGAAGAAACCATTCTGCCGGCAGTAAAGGAAGCGATGGAAAAAGCGCTTGCAAGGGCGGCGGAAGTAGAAGAAAACCTGACGTCCACCCAGGAAGAGATCGACGAAGCGTGGAGTACGCTCCTGAAGGCATTGCACTGCATCGACTTTGTAAAGGGCGATAAGAGCCATCTGAAATACCTGATCGATGTTGCGGAAGAGATGGATTTGAACGATTATACAACGTTGTATGTGGAGGAGTTCCGCATCGCCTTGATAGACGGTAAAAAGACAGCGGCGGATGAGAACGCCATGGACGATGAGATTACTGAGGCGGCCGACAGGTTGGAGCAGGCGATGCTGGCCCTGGTTCACCGTGCAGATACTTCCTATCTGGAATTGATGATCTCCACAGCGAAGGGGCTTGATCTGGATGTCTATTTAGACGACGGAAAAGCGGAGCTGGCGGAAGTGCTCGCGGCGGCGGAACAGCTGGCGGACGATCGGGACGCACTCCAAAGCGATGTGAACGAAGCCGTAGATGCGCTGGCGGAAGCATTGTCAAATTTGCGCAAGGCGGCGAACAAGGACGCATTGAAGGGTACCATCCGTACGGCGGAGTCGATTGACCTGAGCGGATACACAGCCAAGAGCGCGGCCAGGCTTCTGGAAGCGCTGGAGAATGCAAAAGCTGCGGAAGGCGACAATACCCTTGGGGAAGAGGACCAGCCGTTTGTGGACGCCCGCACAGAGGAATTGCGGGGAGCAATCGATGGATTGGAAAAGGAAAACAAGACGCACAACAGTTCCGGCGGCAGCTCCGGCAGAAGCCCCCGGCCTTCCGAGAATACGGTTGCCGCAGTCACAATGCCCGCCGTTCCTGCGGAGAAATCCATATCCGTCGTATCGGATACGACCTTGCCGTTCGCAATCAAACGCGGCAGCGCCTATTGCTTTAAAATGACGGTAACAGACGGCAGCGCCGCGGTTCCAGGCTTTACAGTTGGCAACGGAACCGTATTGAAGACGCAGTTTGTCACCAGAATCGGAAACGATTTCTATTACCGCGTATGGGCCGTTGGAGCGCCCGGCCAGCAGACCGGCGTGTACACCACCCTGCCTGGACAGGCGCCGCAGCTGCAGTGCGTTGTGACGATCGGCTGAGACTTTTATTAATGAGCAGTTTTTTTCTCATAACAGGTGTAATTCATATTCTCAAACAAACTCCTTATATCCCAAACAGAGCCCGGAAGTATCTTCCGGGCTCTGTTTCTTTTCCTGATTTAGTCTTTTTAAAACGATTGTGTTATACTAATATAGAAAGAGGAGGGGGAACCGATGGACGCGTTGGATTTGCAGTTTTTATCAGAGGCTTTTCCATTCTGGAAAAAGCTTTCCGAAACGGAGAAAAAATTTCTGGCGGCCAATACGCAAAAGGCGGTCTATACAAAGGGAAAACAGGTGCATGGCGGCCAGGAAAAATGTACCGGTGTGCTGGCGGTCCAAGAGGGCCAGCTCCGCGCCTATCGGATGTCCGAAGAAGGCAAGGAAATCACGCTGTACCGCCTGCTGGACGGCGACGTGTGTTTTCTGTCCGCCTCCTGTATTTTACGGAATATCTCCTTTACCGTATACGTAGAAGCAGAAACAGATTCTGTGCTGTTTTTGACCAACGCGGCGGTTTTTGAGCAAATGAGTAAAAAGAATCTGGCGGTGGAAACCTTTTTGCAGGAAACGATCTCTTCCCGCTTTTCCGACGTCATGTGGGTGATGGAGCAGGTAGTCTTTATGAAATTTGACCGCAGGCTTGCCATATTCCTGCTGGAGCAGTCTGCGTTGGAGGCCTCCGATACTGTCACGCTGACGCATGAGCAAATCGCGCGGCACATGGGAAGCGCCAGGGAGGTGGTCACCCGTATGCTGAAGTATTTCCAGGGGGAAGGGCTGGTTTCCGTTTCCCGAAAAGGCATTGCCATATTAAACCGAAAAGGGCTGACGGCACGTTCCGCAGCAGATTAAATGGGAAGCATCTGTTTGATCTGCTGTTTGGCTTTCAGGCCGACGGACTGGTCCACCACCTTGCCGTCCTGCATGACGATCAGCGTGGGAATACTGACGACGCCGAACAGGGAGGCCAGTTCCGGCTGTGCGTCTACATCGACCTTTGCCACTTTGACGGAATCCGCAAGCTCTTCCGATAATTGGTCGATCAGCGGGGCCAGCATCCGGCATGGGCCGCACCAGGGAGCCCAGAAGTCAATCAGGACGGGTGTGGAAGAGTGCAGGACCTCTTGTGTAAAGTTTTCTTTTGTAATATGCATCACAGACATGAGTACGATCTCCTTTGTTGTTTGATTTGTTATCAGTATATGGAGAATTTGGAATTTGTTCTGTGATTAAATCACCGGAACGGAAAAGCGCCGTGCGGAATGGTATATCCATTGCCCGCACGGCGCTTTATTATTTTACGATCAGCAGGGTAAAATAACCAGCCTGTTCCTCCGCATCTGCCAAAGAGGAATAAATCCGCTCGTCCTCCATGCCGCAGTTCTGTACCATCATGGTTCTGTCCCCTAGCCCTTTATCCCGCAGCACCTGTTTAATCTGCGCGAATTTCCTTCCGCTTTTCATTAAAATCTTGGTGCCGGGACCTTCCAATTCCGATTCTGTGCAGGGGTAAGAAGCGGGCAGAATTCGCAGGGGCTGATCCGCTTCCGTCAGGCTGACGCCGAGCGCTGCCGCAGCGGCGCAGAAGGAAGGGACGCCGGGAACGATTTGCACGGAGCAGCCGGCGTTTTGCACGCGCTCCTGCAAGTACATGCAGGTGGAATAGATGGAGGGATCCCCCAAGGTGAGCAGGGCAACGTCCTGCTTTCGCTCTAGAACCGCGAGGATTTGGTTCGCTGCCCGGTCGTGGCTCTCCTGCAAAAGGGTCTGGTCTTTCGTCATCGGCAGATGCAGATCGAGGCAGCTTTTTTGAGAAAGCTCCGGCACGGCCTGCAAAGCGATTTGATATGCGACGCTTTTTGTTCCACCGGGCGCGGCGGCAACCGGGCAGCTTTGTATCAGGCGCGCTGCCTTTCTGGTTAACAGCTCCGGATCTCCGGGGCCGACGCCAACACAATATAAAATTCCCGCCATAGATTCCATCCTCCCTTTTATGTTTCACAGGGTATCATGGTATCATGGCGGGCAGTAAAATGCAAGGATTAGTTGGCTTTGTCCAGTACGTCGCGCAGGGAGGCGATAAAAGCGCCGACCGGTTCGATGCTCTCTTTGCCATATTGCGCGACCAGTTTGACAACGGCGCTGCCGACGATTGCGCCGTCGCAATAGGCGGCCATCTGCCCGGCTTGCTCCGGCCCGGAGATGCCGAATCCGACCGCACAGGGAACCTTTGCGTGCTGCTTGATCGAACCGAAGAACGCGCCGAAATCTGTCTGGAAACTGCTGCGCGTGCCGGTGACGCCGGTGGAGGAGACACAGTACAAAAAGCCTTTTGCATCTTTGGCGATCATGGCAATGCGGTCGTGAGAGGTGGGGGCGACCAGACTGATGGAGTGGACGCCGTATTGGTCCGCTATATCCTGGATTTCCCCTTTTTCCTCATACGGCATATCGGGGACGATCACGCCGTCCACACCGCATTCCGCGCACAATTGGAAGAAGCGCTCTGTGCCGAATCCAAAAATGCTGTTCAGATACAGCATCATCAACAGAGGAACCTGCGTCTTTTCCCGCAGCCGCTTGACCAGCGCAAAGACGTCCACCAGCTTTGTGCCGTTTTGCAGCGCGCGTACGCTGGCTTCCTGAATGACGGGACCCTCCGCGATGGGATCGGAGAAGGGAATCCCCAGCTCGATTAAGTCTGCGCCGGACGCTTCCAATTGTTCCACCAGCTTTTCCGTTGTTTCCAACCCCGCGTCTCCCGCTGTGATAAAGGGAATCAGCGCCTTGCGGCCCTGTTCCCGGAGCGTTGCAAATTTCGCGTCAATCCTGTTCATTGAGAAGTACCCCCCTGTATCTTGCTACCTGATAAACGTCCTTATCGCCGCGGCCGGAAAGACAGATAATCATCGTTTGATCCCGGCGCATGGCCGGCGCGATCTTCCGTGCCAGCGCGACCGCGTGGGCGGATTCGATGGCGGGGATAATGCCCTCCATCCGGGAAAGGTATTCAAAAGCGCAAATAGCCTCTTCGTCCGTAATGGCGTAGTATTCGCCGCGGCCTGTTTGGGCGAGCCGCGCGTGCTCCGGCCCAATACCGGGATAATCCAGCCCGGCGGAAAGGGAGTAAACCGGTGCGATCTGTCCTTCTTCATCCTGCAAAAAGATGGACTTCATTCCATGGAAAATACCGGCGCGGCCTTTGGTCAGCGTCGCGGCGGTGCGCGCGGTTTCCGCGCCTTCTCCGGCGGCCTCCGCACCCAGCAGGCGAACGGAAGCGTCCGGAATAAAATCATAGAACATGCCCATGGCGTTGGAGCCGCCGCCCACACAGGCACAGACGGCGTCCGGCAGTTTGCCCTCACGCTCCATCAGCTGACGTTTGGCCTCCTCGCCGATGATTTTCTGGAAGTCGCGGACCATCTGCGGGTAGGGGTGCGGCCCCATGACAGAACCGATCAAGTAGTAAGTGTTTTCAATATTCGTCGCCCAGTCGCGCATGGCCTCGTTGATCGCGTCCTTTAAAGTGGCGGTGCCGCTGTGCACAGGCGTCACCTTGGCGCCCAAAAGCTGCATGCGGTACACGTTCAGGGATTGGCGTTCCACGTCCTCCGCGCCCATGTAGACCTCGCATTCCATACCAAAGAGCGCGGCGGCCGTCGCCGTTGCCACGCCGTGCTGGCCCGCGCCGGTTTCGGCGATAATGCGCTGTTTGCCCATGCGCTTTGCCAGCAGAATCTGTCCCAGCACATTGTTAATTTTGTGAGAACCGGTGTGATTCAGGTCTTCCCGCTTGATATAGATTTTAGCGCCGCCCAGATCGTTGGTCATCTTTTCGGCAAAGTATAGCATGGAGGGGCGTCCCGCGTAATCTTTGTAATAGGCGGCCAACTCTGCTTGAAATACCGGATCGTCCTTATATTTGGCGTAAGCCGCCTCAAGCTCATGAACGGCGTTCATGACGGTTTCCGGCACATACTGCCCGCCGTATTCGCCGTATCTCCCTGTTGTATTCATTGGTTCAGTCCCTTTCTGTATTGGTAATCGATCTGTCGAACTCGCTCGACAACCGCCTTGATTTTTTCCCGATCTTTACAGCCGCCGGTCTCAATACCGCCGGAGAGATCCACGCCGTCGGGGCGGACCGACTCAATCGCTTCTTCCAGATTGTCGATCGTCAATCCGCCCGCAAGGAAAAACGGCTTTTGAGGGCGTGCGGTTCGGATAATCGCCCAGTTTGCCGTTTGCCCTGTGCCGCCGTAGGCGGCGGGGGAGAAGCTGTCCAACAGGAGCCGGTCAACGGGGAGGCGATCCGCTCTTTGCAGGCTTTCCGCATCCGTGACCCGTATGGCTTTCCAGACCGGCAGGCCTGTGCGCTGCCGCAGGACGGCAATGTAAGCGTCGTCCTCGTCTCCGTGCAGCTGGAGGACGTTTAACCGGGCGGTTTGTGCAATATGCAGCAAGCTTTCCAGCGGCTCGTTCACAAAGACTCCGACGGTCTGAATGTCCTGCCGCAATTGTTGCGTCAGTGCGGCGGTGGTCTCTGCTGTAACCTGCCGTTTGCTTTTGGCAAATACAAACCCGATGTAGTTCGGAGGGAACGCATTGACATACGAAATATCCTCCGGGCGGCGGATGCCGCAGAGTTTGACTTTCATGCGTCCGCCCTCAGCTCTGTGAGAGAAGCGGCGATGTCTCCGCTTCTCATGAGCGTTTCTCCGATCAGGACAGCGTCCGCGCCGTACTGCCGAACCGCTTTCATATCGGCATTGTTTCGGATGCCGCTTTCAGAAACAAGCGTCAGTTCTGCGGGTACCAGCTGTGCCAGGCGCTGCGTGACGGCCAGGTCGACGGTAAAGGTCTTTAAGTTGCGGTTGTTGATCCCGATGATGTCGCTTTGTGCCGCCAAAGCGGAAGCGAGCTCCTCCTCGTTGTGGACCTCCGTCAGGCAGTGCAGTCCCAGGCCGTGTGCAATGCCGGCGAAATCCCGGAGCGTTTTGGTATCGAGCAGTGCGGCGATCAGCAGAATCGCATCCGCGCCCATTGCATGCGCTTCATAAATTTGATAGGGATCGATGATAAAATCCTTACGCAAGATGGGCAGGTTTACTTCCGTACGAATGGCGCGCAGGTATTGGCTGCTGCCCTGAAAATAGTGTTCCTCCGTCAAAACGGACAGAGCGTTTGCGCCGTTTGCCTCATAGGCTCTGGCAATTTCTACCGGATGGAAGTCTGCGCAGATCAGCCCTTTGGAGGGAGAAGCCTTTTTGACCTCCGCAATGACGGAGAGCCGCTCGCCCCGCAGAGCGGCGGCGAAGTCCCGGATGGGTTCCGTGCGTTCCAACGCCTGTGTTTTTACGCGTTCCAGCGGAAGAGCCGCCTTTTCCCGTTCAAGCTGCAACCGGCGGTTTGCTACAATTTCATCTAAGATCATATGTGTTCCTCTTATTGCATGTTGTTGGTGAATTCTTTGAGGGCGTTCAGCTTGGCAAGCGCTACGCCGGAATCGATGGACTGTGCCGCCAGCGCGATGCCCTGTTCAATGCTTTCCGCGACCTGTGCGGTATATAGCGCGCATCCGGCGTTGAGCAGCACGATGTCGCGGTGTGGGCCAGGTTCGCCATTTAAAATGGAAAGGGTGATGTCCGCATTTTGCTGTGCGGTGCCGCCCACAACGGCAGTTTTATCCGCCAGCGCAAAACCGTAGTCGCGCGGATCCAACGCGTATTTAATCAATTTGCCGTCTTTGATTTCACAGACCTGTGTAGTGTCGGAAATCGTGATTTCATCCAGCCCGTCGCTGCCATGGACTACCATGGCGCCTTTGATGCCGAGGTTCATCAGCACTTTGGCCATGGGTTCCATCAGCTCTTCGTCGTAGACGCCGAGCAGAATGTACTCCGCCAGCGCCGGATTGGAGAGCGGGCCCAAAATGTTAAAGACGGAACGCACGCCGATTTCACGGCGCGGCGCGGCGGCAAACCGCATGGAGCCGTGGAACGACTGCGCGAACAGGAAGGAGAGGCCGCAGGTTTGCAGGCTGGTTGCCGCCTGCTGCGGGCTCATGGCGATCTTTACGCCGAGGGCTTCCAATACGTCCGCCGCGCCGCTTTTGCTGGATACGCTGCGGTTTCCGTGCTTGGCGACGTGCGCGCCGGCTCCGGCCGCCACAAAGGCGGAGGTAGTGGAGATATTAAACGTGCTGGCCATGTCTCCGCCTGTGCCGACAATGTCGATGGAAGCGGAGCAGCCCGGCATCGCCTCGGCCTTTTGGCGCATGACGCGCGCGAAACCGGTAATCTCCGGAATGGTTTCTCCCTTCATGCGCAGAGCGGTAACAAAGGAGGCAATCTGTGCGTCGGTCGCGCCGCCGGACATGATGCAGTCCATCGCTTCGATGGCTTCTTCCTCGGTCAGATCGATGCCCTCAATGGCCTTAAAGATATAAGGCTTCAGGAGATTGCGCTGCGCCGGGGGAATCGAAGCCGCCGTACGCCCGGTGACAGGCAGCCCCGCAATGCGGTCGCAGAAGTTTTCCAGGATTTTAGAACCGCATTCGGTCAGGATGGATTCCGGGTGAAACTGCACGCCGTAAGTGGGATGTTCCCTGTGCGCCACCGCCATCACCTGGCCTTCCGCATCCTCCGCGATCGCCTCCAGGCAGTCCGGCAGGCTTTCCCGTTCCGCAATCAGGGAATGGTAGCGGCCCACAATGGCCTTTTCCGGCAGGCCGAAAAACAGCGGGCTTTTTACAGAGAGTGTAATCTCGCTGTCCTTGCCGTGCATCAGTGTTTTGGCGTGGACAATTTTGCCGCCAAATGCCTGTGCAATCGCCTGGTGACCCAGACATACGCCCAGAATCGGGATTTTGCCGCTGAAGGTCTGGATGACCGGGACGGAAATCCCCGCCTTGTCCGGATACCCGGGCCCGGGAGAGATCACGATCGCCTGGGGCGCGAGCGATTCGATTTCCTCCAGTGTGATTTCATCGTTGCGGCGGACCAGAATGTCCTGATAAAATTTGCCGATCGTTTGATACAGATTATAGGTGAAAGAATCGTAGTTATCGATCAATAAAATCATGGTGATGTCCCTGCCCTTCCGTTATAAATTGCTGGCCTGCTCAATTGCGTTGATGACCGCGCGGGCCTTGTTTTCACTTTCTTCAAACTCGCGCTCCGGATCGGAATCGGCCACAATGCCGCCGCCAGCCTGCACATAGGCTTTGCCGTCTTTAAACAGCACGGTCCGGATGGCGATGCAGGTATCGATGTTGCCGTCGAAGCCGAGGTATCCGACGGTGCCGCCGTACAGGCCGCGCTTGTTGGGTTCCAGCTCGTCAATGATTTCCATTGCGCGAACCTTCGGCGCGCCGGAGAGCGTCCCGGCGGGAAGGACGGAGAGCAGCGCGTCCAGCGCGGTTTTGTCATCCCGCAGCATGCCCTTGACGTCGCTGACGATGTGCATTACCTGGGAGTACCGCTCCACCTTCATGAAGCTGGTGACCTCCACGGTGCCGAATTTGGAGACCTTGCCCACGTCGTTGCGGCCTAGGTCCACCAGCATGGTGTGTTCGGCGCGCTCTTTGGGGTCTTTGAGCAGATCGCGTTCCAGCTCTTTGTCCTGCGCTTCCGTCAGGCCGCGCTTGGCGGTGCCGGCGATCGGTTTGGTGGTGACGATGCCTTTGGTCACATTGACCAGCATCTCCGGGGACGCGCCCACTATGGCGTAGTCCTTTAATTTAAAGTAGTAGAGATAGGGGGAGGGGTTGGCGGAACGCAGGCAGCGGTAGACGTCGAACGGGTCCGGCGGATTCTGTACCTCCAGCCGGCGGGAAAGCACAACCTGGAAAATATCTCCGTCCTTGATGTATTCCTGTGCCCTGCGGATGTTTTCCATGTGCTGTTCTTTTGTGATGTTGGTCTCCACAACCGGCGCGGCATGCTTCTGCGGCTCGCAGGGAGGCGGAGTGAAAGCTTTCAGATATTGACCGAGCGTGATGGCTTCTTCTTCACAGGAAGCGTACTGCAGCGCGGCGTCGGCCTCGCGCGATATGTTTTGAATGATGACAGTTTTGTTATACAGATGATCGAACGCCACCAGACGGTCAAACAGGAAGAGGTGGCAATCCGGCAGGTTCAGGTCGTCTTTGGGCGGATGTACCAGCTTCTTTTCCATGTAGCGGACGGTGTCGTAACCGAAATAGCCAACCAGGCCGCCCGTCAGCTTGGGACGGTTGGGAAAGCTGGGGGAGCGGTGGCGGTTCATGATCTCCGTCAGATAATCGATGGGATTTTCAATTTTTGTAAGTGTTTCCACGCCGCCTTCTTTCAGAGAAGCGGAGCCGTTCTTGATCTTGATTTCCGCTTTTGGCTGGATGCCGATGAAGGAGTAGCGTCCCCACTGCGTGTTATCCACACTTTCCAGAATAAAGCAATTTTCGCTCCGGTCTTTCAGAGCGTTAAAGATTTGAATAGGGGTAATGGAATCGGAAAGCACTTCGTAGAATACCGGAACGACGTCGTATTCTTCCAGGAGTGCCTGAACCTCTGTCAAAGCGGGATACAGCATAGTCATTCTCCTTTTCTGTATGATCCATTTTATATTTGCAAACAAAAAGAGCCTACCGTCCGTATGGGACGATAGACTCGTGGTGCCACCCAAATTCCGGAACCAAACAGGTTCCGCTTAAACAGGTACAGGGCAAAATCGCACAGGTACGCAGCAATTCCGCATCAATACCCTTCCCCGTAACGTGGGGGTACGGCGATGGTTACTCGGAAGTCCCTTTCTCCACGCTCCTCACAAACCCATTCGCCTGTATCGGTTGGTCCGGCGTTCCACCAGCTGCCGGCTCTCTGTGCCACCGTGTTACAAGTTACTTACTTTTGCTCTTCGGATTTCGATGTTTTAAATTTGTCGCTATTATACGCCTGCTCTGCAAAAAATGTCAATAGTTTTTCTGAAAAAATTTATCTGTTTACCGGAGTGAAGCGGCGGATCAACGGTTGACCACACGGATATGCAGGTTTTCCATCACGTCAAACGCCTTCTCCTGCATGGCTTTGTCGTTGCTGGCGACGCAGCCCGCGTCCACCATGATGTCCGCCTCCGGTTGTGCGGCCTTGGCGAGCACAGCGTTGGAAATAACGCAGATGTTGCTGACCACGCCCACCAGCTCGATGGAATCGTATGTCTTGGATTCCAGGAAGTGCAGCAGGTCTGTGCTTCCAAAAGTGTTTTTCTCAAAGTAAGGGCAGTACGCGAGCTGATACCGCAGGCGGCCGTGCAGCTGCCAGCCCTCCGAACCGCACAGGCAGTGTGGGACGGGAAGTTTCTTTCCCTCCTGGGTTTCACTGTAATCCTCGCCGTGCGTGTCCATGGTATAGACCACGTCGCCGCCGCCGTCCAGATACTGCTGGACCTTGTCGTGAATCGCGTCCTCCAGGGCGGCGGCTTCCGGAAAGCCCAGCGCGCCTGTCACAAAATCATTCTGGTAGTCTACAACGATCAAAAGCTTTTTCATTTCGCTGTTTCACTCCTTATCCTGCTTTGTTTTTGGAAGTTTCTTTGGCGTATTTGCAGAAATCTGCCATGCAGCACTGTTCGCACTTGGCGTTGCGCGCCTCGCAGACGGCGCGGCCATGCAGCACCAGCCGGTGGCAGAAATTGTTCGCTTCGTCCATCGGCAGGACTTCCCGCAGCTGTTTTTCCACTTTAAATGGGTCTTTTCCTTCGCTCAGTCCCAAACGTCCGCAGATGCGGATGCAGTGGGTGTCTGTTACCACAGCGGGTTTGTGGTAAATGTCGCCGACCACCAGGTTGGCGGTTTTGCGCCCCACGCCGGGGAGTTTGGTCAGTTCTTCTACTGTGTCCGGTACGATGCCGCCGTATTCATCCCGCAGCTTTTGCGTCATGGCAAAGATGTCACGCGCCTTTGTTTTATATAACCCGCAGGATCGGATGATGTTTTCTATATCTTCCACCGGGCCTTCGCAGAAGGCGTCCAGCGTGGGAAAGCGCTCAAACAGAGCGGGCGTCACCAGATTGACGCGTGCATCGGTACACTGCGCGGAAAGGCGCGTGGCGATTAAAAGCTGCAAGGGGTTGGTATACGTGAGGGAACACAAAGCGTCCGGATATTCTTTCTTTAAAGCCTCTACCGCCAAAACGGCGCGCTGTTTTCTGGTCATAAACGTTGAGCCATCTCCTTGTCCCGGCCTGTTTATCCATTTTTACTTTGACAGGATTCGACCGTAATTCTATTTTATACGAAAATGAAGAAAAGCACAAGTTGACAAAGCTGGCAATTTTACATATGATTGGAACCAATAACAAAGAAGAGGGGGCGGCGGCAGATGACAGGCTTTCAACTGAAGCTTCTGGCAATGCTTACGATGCTGATCGACCATGCCGGTATGGTTCTATTCCCGGAGCTGACATGGATGCGCGTGGTGGGGAGGCTGGCGTTTCCGTTGTATTGTTTTTTGCTGGCGGAGGGCGCCGTACATACGCGCAATATCAAGCGGTATCTGTGTCGACTGCTGGCGTTCGCCGTCCTCTCGGAGATTCCGTATGACCTGGCATGTTCAAGGGTATGGTTTGACCCGTGGGGGCAGAACGTCTTTTTTACGCTGTTTTTCGGCCTTTTGGCCTGTGCCGCTTTGCAGTGGTTCCAGGAAAAACCGGCGCTGGTTCTGTTGCTGGTTGGCGTTCTGATTCTTGCGGCGGAGCTGCTTTTTTTCGATTACGGCGGATTCGGCGTTGCGTTGGTTATGGCGTTCTATCTTTGCAGGGCAAACCGGGTGGGCGGCGCGCTGGCTTTCACAGCGTTAAATACGGGATTTTCCCTGCTGAATGGGATGTGCTTGCAGCTCGCGGCGCCTGCCGCCGCGATTCCGATGCTGCTTTACAACAGAAAAAAGGGGAAAGCGGTCAATAAATGGATCTTCTATGGCTTCTATCCGGGGCATCTGCTTTTGTTGTTTTTCCTGCGGGCGGTTGTCTGACGAAAGGCCCCTTCATGCTAAAAATTTGCGGAGAACCTGTCCGTTTCCCGTGCAAAACGGAGATGCCGGGTGGAAAGTGTTGCCTTTTAGCGGGAGAAAGGATATAATAAAATCAATACAGGCGGAGCCGCGGAGGCGCACGGAGGCACCGGAAGATCCGTATGGCGCAGTTGGCGGCTGGCGGCCAATTTAAACCAAGGAGAGGAACGAGCAAATGTACAATGAGATGATGGATACAATTGGCTTTGTATCTCAGGCGGACCCCGAAGTCGGCGCAGCGATGCAGGACGAACTCAAGCGCCAGCAGCGCAATCTGGAAATGATTGCATCTGAAAACATGGTTTCCCCGGCGGTTCTGGCGGCGATGGGCAGCGTGCTCACCAACAAGTATGCGGAAGGCTACCCGGCAAAGCGTTATTACGGCGGCTGCGAGTATGTGGACGTCGTGGAGAACATCGCGCGGGAGCGCGCCTGCAAGCTGTTTGGGGCGGATCATGCGAATGTGCAGCCGCACGCGGGCGCACAGGCCAACCTGGCGGTTTACTTTGCGCTGATTAAGCCCGGTGATACCGTCATGGGCATGAATCTGGCAGAAGGCGGCCATCTGACCCACGGTTCCCCGGTCAACCTTTCCGGCAGCTACTATAATTTTGTCTCCTACGGCGTCAGCCCGGAGACCGGCCGCATCGACTACGACAAGCTCTATGAGCAGGCCATGCAGGTCAAACCGAAGCTGATTGTTGCGGGTGCGAGCGCGTACCCGAGAGTCATCGATTTTGCAAAGTTCCGTGAAATCTGCGACGCCTGCGGAGCCCTCTTCATGGTGGATATGGCGCACATTGCCGGCCTTGTGGCGGGCGGAGACCATCCGAACCCGGTGCCCTATGCGGATGTTGTGACCACCACCACGCATAAGACGCTGCGCGGCCCGCGCGGCGGCATGATCCTCTGCAAGGAGGCGTATGCCAAGGCGATCGATAAGGCGATTTTCCCGGGCACACAGGGCGGCCCGCTGATGCACATCATCGCCGGTAAGGCGGTTTGCTTCGGTGAGGCGCTGAAGCCGGAATTTAAAGAGTATTCCCACAATATTGTGACGAACGCGGCGGCTCTGGCAGACGGCCTGCTCAAGCGCGGCGTAAAGCTCGTCAGCGGCGGCACGGATAACCACCTGATGCTGGTGGACCTGAGCGGACAGGAGCTGACCGGCAAGGAGCTGGAGCATCGCCTGGACGACGTGTACATCACCGCAAACAAGAACACGGTTCCGAACGAGCAGCGCAGCCCGTTCACAACCAGCGGCCTGCGTCTTGGAACCGCAGCAATCACCACCCGCGGCCTGAACGCCGCCGATATGGACACCATCGCGGAGTGCATCAGCCTGGCAATCAACGACTTTGACGCCAGCAAGGAAAAAATCCGCGCGATGGTCAACGGCATCTGCGAGCGCTATCCGCTCTACGCGTAATTCATACAAAACGAAATTATTGATGAAACCGAGCCGCACTGCGCATGAAAATGTTCAGTGCGGCTTTCTGTAAGGAGGAAAAACTATGCGCCCTTTGGCGGACCGGATACGCCCGCAGACTCTGGAAGACATCGTGGGCCAGCGCCATCTGCTGGGAGAGGGAAAGCCTCTGCGGCGGATTATTGAGTCGGGAGAAATCCCCAATATGGTTTTTTACGGGCCGTCCGGGATCGGAAAGACCACATTGGCGTCCATTATTGCCAGGCAGACCAATAAAAAGCTGTGCAAGCTGAATGGGACCACCGCCTCCACCGCGGATATTCGCGATGTAGTCGCTGGGTTGGGGACGCTGGACGCGCTCAACGGTGTGCTGCTTTATCTGGATGAGATCCAATATTTCAATAAGAAACAACAGCAGACGCTGCTGGAATTCATCGAGAACGGGCAGATTACGCTAATCGCCTCCACAACGGAAAATCCCTATTTCTATGTATATAACGCGATTTTAAGCCGCTCCACTGTTTTTGAATTCAAACCGGTAGGGCAGGAAGAAGTGCGCCACGCGGTGGAGCGTGCCTTCCGCCTGCTGGAGGAAGAGCAGCATTGCACGATTGATGCGGAGGAGGGCGTGGTGGCGCATATCGCGGCGGCCTGCGGCGGCGACGTGCGCAAGGCGATGAACGCGGCGGAGCTGTGCATGCTTTCCGCGCAGGTAGAGGGGCCGGTGCGCCATATTTCCCTGGAAAGCGCGCAGGAGCTGACCCAGCGCAGCGCGATGAAATATGATAAGGAAGGCGACGAGCATTACGACATCGTCTCCGCGTATCAGAAGTCCATGCGCGGGTCCGATCCAAACGCGGCGCTGCACTACCTGGCGCGCCTGCTGGAGGCGGGGGATTTGCCCTCTGCCTGCCGCCGGCTGATGGTATGCGCCTGCGAGGACGTGGGCCTGGCCTACCCGATGATTATCCCAATCGTCAAAGCAGCGGTGGACGCCGCCCTGCAGGTGGGCCTGCCGGAAGCGCGGATTCCGTTGGCGGACGCCGTAATACTGGTTTGCAACGCGCCGAAGTCCAACACCGCTTATGCGGCGATCGATGCGGCAATTGCAGACGTGCGCGCAGGGAGGGCGGGGCCGATTCCGCGCCAGCTCCAGAACAAGCACTACGACGGCGCGGACAACCCAAACAAAGGGCAGTTTTATCAGTATCCGCATGATTTTCCGGGTCGCTGGGTCAAGCAGCAGTATCTGCCGGATACCCTGCGGGACGCACAGTATTACATCTACGGAGAGAATAAAACGGAGCAAGCCTATAAAGCCTACTGGGATGCAGTCAAGGGAAATGGGAATGTTTGACAGAAATATGGAAGGAAAAGGCAGGTTGTATAAGAATCCGCTAAAATAATTTACGAAGAAACGAAAAATTCTCCTTGTAAGTGCCGGCCCGGCGTGGTAACATTAAAGATAATTAGGCGAGGAATGTCGAAAGAATTCCAAACCTGTTTGGAGGTGCGTGGAGCTATGAAAGATGAAACCCTTTTCAATTTATCGTACGGAATGTATGCAATCGGCGTAAAGAACGGCCAAAAGGTCTCTGCGTGTATTGTCAATACGGTATTCCAGGTGACAAATACACCAAATGTGATCGCGCTCAGCATGAATCACGACAATTACAGCCATGAATGTATTGTGAAAGAGGGAATCTTCACGGTCTCCGTGCTCTCGGAAGACACCTCCGGGGCGGCGATCGGCGCGCTGGGCTTTAATTCCGGCCGCGATACGGACAAGCTGAAGAATGTCCACCATAAGATTTTGGTGGAGGGGCTTCCGGTGGTCAAAGAGAATATCTGCTGCTGGTTTCTGTGCAAGGTAATCAACAGTGTGGAGACGCCGACGCACACGATTTTTCTGGCGGAAGTGGTCGCGGGGAGCGATACCTCCAAAGGGAAGCCGATGACGTACGATTATTACCATAAGGTAATTAAAGGGACGGCTCCGAAAAACGCGCCGACCTATCGGGCGACGGAAGCGGCGAACGACAATAACGATGGAGAGAGTTTTATCTGCACAATTTGCAAATATGTATACGACGATCCCGATCTATCCTTTGAAGAATTGCCGGATGATTGGGTTTGTCCCATTTGCGGCGCTCCCAAAAGCGCTTTTAAACGGCAGTAATGGAATAGAAAAGCTCACTCCGAAGCGGCTCAGCCGCTTCGGGCGGGCTTTTTTTTTGGGTAGCGACGGCCTGTGATGGGCTGTATCTATAAAACATAACGGAATGAGGAGAGTAGGTATCATGTCAAGCAAAATTATTCAAGTCAACGAAAGGCCTCCCCTGCGGCAGGCGATCCCGCTCAGTATCCAGCATATGTTTGCCATGTTCGGCGCATCGGTGCTGGTACCGTCTGTCTTTGGCATCGACCCCGCAATTGTACTGTTTATGAATGGTATCGGTACGCTGCTGTTTATTTTGATTACAAAGGGCAGAGCGCCGGCGTATCTGGGCTCCAGCTTTGCCTTCCTTGCGGCGGGCGGCGTGGTTATTTCCAAGTACGGCTTTGAGTATGCGCAGGGCGGCTTTGTGGCGGTCGGTATCTGCGGATGTATTTTGGCGCTGATCGTCTATAAATTTGGGACCAAATGGATCGACTGTGTGCTGCCCGCGGCAGCGATGGGTCCGGTTGTCGCATTGATCGGCCTGGAGCTGGCCTCCACTGCGGCAAGCAATGCGGGGCTGTTGGCGGAAACGATTGATATGAAGAATGTCATTGTATTCCTGGTGACCCTCTGCGTCGCAGTTTTTGGCTCTGTGCTGTTCCGCAAATTCTTCTCGGTAATCCCGATCCTGATTGCGATCATTGCGGGTTATGTTACCGCGTGCATTGTGGGAATTGTGGACTTCACGCCGGTGGCGGAGGCTTCTTTCTTCTCTCTTCCGCATTTCCAGATGGCAAAGTTCGATATTAATGCGATTCTGACCATGCTGCCGGTTTTACTGGTAATTACCTCGGAACATATCGGCCATCAGATCGTTACCAGCAAGGTGATCGACCGCGATCTTTTGAAAGATCCCGGTCTGCACCGTTCGCTGTTTGCAGACAATTTCTCCACTGCAATTTCCGGCCTGATTGGTTCCGTACCGACCACAACCTATGGTGAAAACATTGGCGTAATGGCGATGACCAAGGTGTACAGCGTTTGGGTGATCGGCGGTGCGGCGGTATTCTCTGTAATCTGTGCGTTCATCGGAAAGCTTTCCGCATTGATCAGCAGCATTCCCGGCCCGGTGATCGGCGGTATTTCGTTCCTGCTGTACGGCATGATCGGCGCGTCTGGCCTGCGTATCCTGGTGGACGCCAAGGTGGATTACGGCAAAGCGCGCAATCAGGCGCTGACTGCGGTTGTATTTGTTGTTGGACTGTCCGGTATTGCGCTGAATCTCGGCGGTGTGGAGCTCAAGGGCATGGTGCTGGCCTGTGTGGTCGGTATGGTGATGGGTCTGCTGTTCTACATCTTTGATAAGTTCCATTTGACAAACGATCAGGATGAAGAGATAGAAATAACCGCTGCGGAGGCGGGTAAAGCGTTTGTGGAAGAACCCAATAAGTAATACGAAATAAAGTAATGATAGGAGGTCCAAACTGCTGACAGGAGCGGTTTGGACCTCTTTTTACGTAAAAGATTTGATATTTTCGCCCGATAGAGGTAAAATGTTACAGTATGTTATAGTAAAGGATTTGATTGCATGCTGAAACTGGCGCGCTTTCTGAAAAAGTACCGGCTGCAGGTCATTCTGGGGCCCATTTTTAAGTTGACGGAAGCCATATTTGAGCTGATTGTCCCCCTTGTGACCGCACATATCATTGATAACGGCGTCCGCACCGGCGATGTGCAGTATGTCTGGCGTATGGGCGGCGTAATGCTCCTGCTCGGCGTGGTGGGGCTTGGCTGTGCGCTGGTCTGCCAGAAAATGGCGTCCATTGCGTCGCAGGGCTTTGGAACGGTGCTGCGCGACGAGCTGTACCACCACATCAACGCGTTTTCCCATACGGAAATTGACAAGTTTGGAACGCCGTCCCTGATTACCCGTATCACCAACGATGTGAATCAGTTGCAATACGCAGTCGCCATGCTGATTCGTCTGGTCATCCGTGCGCCCTTCCTGGCGCTGGGCGCGGTAATCATGGCTATGACCATCGATTTGCAGCTCAGTCTGGTGTTCCTGGCAGCGACGCCGTTGATCGCGTTGGTACTTTATGTGATTATGAGCCGTTCGGTCCCGTATTTCAAAGTTATGCAAAAGAAGCTGGATAAAATATCCCTGATCTCCCGGGAGGGTCTCAGCGGCGTCCGTGTGATCCGCGCATTTTCAAAACAGGAGAGCGAAGAGGAACGCTTCCAGATGGCGGCAAACGAGCAGACGGATACGGCGATCCGTGTGGCGAAGCTTTCCGCGCTGCTCAACCCGCTCACGTATCTGATCATGAACTTTGCAGTCATTGCCATCGTGTGGTTCGGCGGCAGCCGTGTCAGCGTGGGCGGCATGACGCAGGGCGAGGTCATTGCATTTGTCAATTATATGTCGCAGATTTTGCTGGCTTTGATCGTGGTGGCAAATCTGGTGGTCACATTTACAAAGGCGGCGGCTTCCGCGGCCCGTGTCAACGAAGTATTGGATACGCAGCCCTCTGTAATGGAAGGAGGCGGCACATCGGAACCGGGAAAACAGGCTCCGAAAATTGCATTTGAACAGGTGAGCTTCTCTTATACGGGACATGCGGGCGAAAACCAGGAGAAATATGCAGTAAAGGATTTGAACTTTACAATTGAAACGGGACAGACCATTGGTATTATTGGGGGCACCGGTTCCGGTAAATCGACGTTAATCGGCTTGATTCCCCGTTTTTATGATGCGACGCAGGGGCAAATCCGTGTGGATGGCATAAATGTAAAGGAGTATACCTTTGCACAGTTGCGCGGCAAGATCGGTATGGTTCCGCAGCATGCGGAGTTGTTTTCCGGCACGATTGAGAGCAATCTCCGGTGGGGAAATGAGGAGGCTACGCCGGAGGAGCTGGATCAAGCGCTGCGGATCGCGCAGGCGAAGGAGTTTGTAGACCGTTTACCGGAGAGGCTGCAGAGCAAGGTCAGCCAGGGCGGCAAAAACTTTTCCGGCGGGCAGAAGCAGCGCTTAACCATTGCGCGCGCCCTGACGGGAAATCCGGAAATTCTGATATTGGACGACAGTGCCAGCGCGCTGGATTTTGCAACAGACGCGGCGCTGCGGCGCGCTTTGAAGACCGAGACAAAGGGGATGACCGTATTAATGGTATCCCAGCGCGCCAGCACCGTAAAAACCGCGGATCAGATCATTGTCATGGACGACGGCAGAATTGCGGGAATGGGCAAACATCAGGAACTGATGGAAGAATGCGAGGTATACAGAGAAATCTGCCTGTCCCAGTTGAGTAAAGAGGAGGCGGAACGCGCATGAAAATGTCGGTCTTAAAGCGTCTTTTGAAGTATGCAAAGCCGCATGCGGCCTTTTTGATGCTGGCTTTGGTCAGCGCGATCATCAGTGTTTCCCTCACACTGTATGGGCCGATCCTGGTGGGGCGCGCCATTGACAATATCATCGGTCCCGGGGATGTGGATCACCGCTCGATGATTCCCATTCTGCTTACTTTGGCGGCGACGATTGTCGTCAGCGCCGCCTTTCAATGGCTGCTTTCTTACTGTACCAACCGTGTCAGTTATAAAACCGTGCGCGATCTGCGGATTCAGACCTATGAGAAGCTCAATACTTTGCCGTTAAAGTACATTGACGGGCATCCGCACGGCGATTTAATCAGCCGCATTGTCAATGATGTGGATCAGGTCTCGGATGGTTTGCTGCAGGGCATTACGCAGCTGTTCACCGGCGTTGTCACTATTTTGGGTACTTTAATCTTTATGCTGACCATCAATCCGGTGATCACAGCGGTGGTGGTGCTGATTACGCCGCTCTCCCTCTTTGTGGCGGCGTTTATTGCCAAGCTGACCCACAAACAGTTTGTGGAGCAGCAGGCGACGCAGGGGGAGCTTTCCGGCTATGTGGAGGAGCTGATCGGCGGGCAGAAGGTCGTAAAAACGTTTCATTACGAAGAGCGGGCAGAACGGGATTTTCAAGAGATCAACCAACGGCTGTACCGCTGCGGCGTCAAGGCGCAGTTCTATTCCTCTTTGAGCAATCCAAGCACGCGGTTTGTGAACGGCGTCGTCACTGCGGCGGTGGCGACCATCGGCTCCGTTTGTGCAATCACAGGCTGGCCGAGCCCCATTACCATTGGCCAGATTTCCAGCTTTTTATCGTATGCCAATCAGTATACCAAGCCGTTCAATGAGGTGACCGGCGTTTTGACGCAGATTCAAACGGCTTTTGCTTCCGCGGAGCGCCTGTTTGCGGTGCTGGATGAGGAAGCTGAGATTCCGGATGCCCCGGACGCTTTGGTCATGGATCACTGTGAGGGCAACGTCGACGTACAGCATCTCTACTTTTCCTATGATCCCAGCCGGAAGCTGATCGAGAATATGAACATTCAGGCGCACAAGGGCGACCGCATTGCCATTGTCGGTCCGACCGGCTGCGGAAAGACCACCATTATCAACCTGTTAATGCGATTTTACGACGCCAATCAGGGCAGTATCCTGGTGGATGGGCACAATGTCCGGGACATCACCCGCGGCAGCCTGCGGGGGCTGTACGGGATGGTTTTGCAGGAAAGCTGGCTCTTTTCCGGAACAGTGCGTGATAACATTGCGTACGGCAGGGAAGACGCCTCCATGGAAGAGATAATCGCAGCGGCAAAGAAAGCGCACGCGCATTCCTTTATTATGCGGCTGCCGAATGGATACGAGACAATCCTCTCTGAGGATGGCGGCAATTTGTCGCAGGGCCAGAGGCAGCTTCTCTGCATCGCGCGCGTGATGCTGGTGGACCCGCCGATGCTGATTCTGGACGAAGCGACCAGCAGCATCGATACCCGTACAGAGTTAAAAATCCAGCAGGCGTTTACGCTGATGATGAAGGGACGCACAAGCTTTATTGTGGCGCATCGTCTGTCCACGATCAAAGAGGCGGATCTGATCCTGGTGATGAACCAGGGCAGTATTATCGAGCAGGGAACGCACGACGAGCTGCTGCAAAAAGGCGGATTTTATGCAAATCTTTACAACAGCCAGTTCGCGGCAAGCTGAGGTTTCAGGTAATATAAAGAAAATATTGTGGAAAATTGCATTTTTTGCGGTTATGCGTTATAATATCTCCGGTTGTTTCTCATATCTTTTCAAGGGAGGACATTATGAATAAAACGGAACAAAAAGACCTGCAAATTGCGGCCTGTAAAATCAGAATGGGCGCTATTGAAGGGGTTTATCATGCAAAATCCGGCCATCCGGGCGGTTCCCTTTCCGCAGCGGACCTGTTTGCGTACCTGTACTTTAAAGAGCTGCATGTAGACCCTGCGAATCCTACGGACGAAAACCGCGACCGCTTTGTACTCTCCAAGGGCCATTGCTGCCCGGGGCTGTATGCCGCGCTTGCACTGAAGGGGTATTTCCCGATGGATGAGCTGAAGAAACTGCGCCATATCGGCGCAATGCTGCAGGGACATCCGAATATGCTGGATACTCCCGGTATTGATATGAGCACGGGTTCTCTTGGCCAGGGCGTTTCCACGGCGTGCGGCATGGCGATGGCCGCCAAGTTGGACAATAAGGGCTACCGGGTCTATTCTGTGCTGGGCGACGGGGAAATCGAAGAGGGCCAGGTTTGGGAAGCGGCCATGTTTGCTTCTCACAATAAGCTGGACAACCTCTGTCTGATTGTCGATAACAACGATTTACAGATCGACGGCAAGCTGGAAGAGGTCTGCAGCCCGTACCCGATCGATGAGAAATTCCGTGCGTTTGGTTTTGACGTGACCGTAATCGATGGTCACGATTTTAATGCGATAGAAGCGGCGTTCGACCACGTAAAGAGCGTGACCGGCAAACCCAGCGTGATTATCGCAAAGACCATCAAGGGAAAAGACGTTTCCTTTATGGAAAACCAGGTGGGCTGGCACGGCGTTGCCCCCAATCAGGAACAGTATGAGACTGCGATGCAGGACCTGCAGAAGGTGCTTGCTGAATTGGAGGCGAAATAAATGGCAGAGAAGATCAAGAAGGCGACAAGAGAAGGCTACGGTGAAGCGCTGGTAGAGCTGGCGGAAGAGTATCCGAATCTGGTGGTGCTGGACGCGGACCTCGCTGCCGCGACAAAGTCCGGCGTCTTTAAAAAGGCGCATCCCGAGCGCTTTATCAACTGCGGTATTGCGGAAAGCAACATGATGGGCGTTGCTGCTGGCCTGGCTGCCTGCGGAAAGATCCCGTTTGCAAGTTCCTTTGCGATGTTTGCGACCGGCCGTGCCTATGAGCAGGTGCGCAATTCCATCGGTTATCCGCACCTGAACGTCAAGATCGGCGGTTCCCACGCCGGTATCTCCGTCGGTGAAGACGGCGCGACACACCAGTGCTGTGAGGATATTGCGCTGATGCGCACCGTTCCCGGTATGGTGGTTTTGAATCCCGCCGACTACTATGAGATGAAGGCGGCTGTAAAGGCGGCGGTTACGTATCAGGGCCCGATGTATATCCGTTTGGGTCGTTTGGCCATTGAAACGGTTAACAACAACGACGATTACAAATTTGAGCTCGGCAAAGGCGTTGCGCTGCGCGACGGCAAGGATATTACCATCGTGGCAACCGGCCTGATGGTAGGCGAATCCCTGAAGGCGGCGGAGCTGCTGGCGGCGGAAGGCGTTGACGCGCGGGTGATCAATATCCACACCATTAAGCCGATTGATGAAGAGCTGCTGATAAAAGCGGCAAAGGAGACCGGTAAGATCGTCACCGCAGAAGAACACAGCATCATCGGCGGTTTAGGCGATGCGGTTTGCAGTGTGCTCAGCCAGCATTGTCCGACTCCGGTTACCAAGATCGGCGTCAATGACTGCTACGGTCATTCCGGCCCGGCAGTAGACCTGTTGGAGGAGTTTGGTCTTTGTGCGTCCAACATTGCAAAGGTTACAAAACAGGCATTGCACAAATAAAGACAAAATGAGGGCCTTTCCGCCGCGATTGCAGTGGGAAGGCCCTTTTTCTATGTTTGAAGCAGCTGTGTGTTATCGGCTTTTGCGTGCGTTTCGGTTGACCCGGCAGAAAAGGATTTTTTGTTATGTTCACTTGATGTCAACTATATCGATAATTTTTTCATGTAATTCTACATAATCACATGAAATGGCGCCGATTTTTAAAAGGGAAGAAAGAGTAATGCTTTTTTGATTTCCTGCTTTTTCATTTAGAATCCTTGTAGATAAAAGATAAAAATTCCACTGTTTTAAATCTAAAGGATTGGCCGTTTTCTGTTCTACATGATTATGAACACAAAATACGTATACATCCGCTTGCCGTTTTTTAATAGAATCAAATTTGTTTGTTTTATTATCCCATCCTAATGTGGGCTGAATTCTAAATAACAGTTTAGAAAGATCTTTTTGCCCCACGTTTGGAGATATCCAGAAGCTTTTACCTCAATAGCAATTCCCTCCGCCGACAATAAATCATATTTATCCCATGCTGTACGTTCTTTCTTCTGTATTCCCATGGCACACGCGACAATATACTCTGCCAAAGCGCCTCTCTCTGTATTTCCAAGTAAATCCGAATATGCCCAACTCCAAAAGTCTTCTAGTTTAGCTATTTCTTTCCCCATGTTATCAGTAAGTGGCATTTCGCCTTTTAGAAAATGGGATGGGATGACAGGGTATCTTATCTTTTCATCCATTTTGTTATCAACTCCTTCTCTCTGTATCAGTAAGAAAAGCGCCGCAGGATTGTCCATGCGGCGCTTCTTTTATACTCAGAAGGGGATACGGTCGCTCTCATCGACATTGTATTCGTCTTCCAAATCGTGTTCATATTTTTCAATGTATAAAGCGGAAGCCTTCTTGATGGTGGGAAGGGACTTCTGCACGGTGTTCATACAGCGCAGCCATTTCCAGATCACCCAGCCGCTGACAGCTGTGATCACCGCCGCCAGCACAACGGTAACGGCCCCGGCAATTCCCAGCCATTTTTTCAGGCATCTTCCTTTGTCAAAGTCAAACATGGTTGTTACCTCTCGCTTTCTTACAGATGGATCAGTCGCCAAAAGAAATACCGATGTCGCGCCCGGTCTGGATCACATCGCTGTCTTTGGGCACGACCTTCAACTTGCCGGCGACTTCCGCGAGTGGTACTGGTACAATGATGTTGTTCTGCAGGCCGACCATATTGCCGTACTGCTTGTTAGCAATCAGCTTTGCCGCCGCCGCGCCGAAGCGGGTGGAAAGCACACGGTCGTACGGGCAGGGGCTGCCGCCGCGCTGAAAGTGTCCGGGGACCGTTACACGAATCTCCTGTCCGGTTTTCTCGCTGATTTCCTGTGCCAGCCGGTAGGAAATAGACGGGAACTTCATGTTGGCGCGGGCTGTTTTCAGATCTTTCTTGGTCATTTTGGCCTCTTCCTGGGAGATGACGCCTTCCGCTACCGCCAGAATGGAAAAGCGTTTGCCGGCCTCATTACGCTGTTTAATGATTCTCACAACGCTTTCAATATCGTAGGGGATTTCCGGAAGGAGAATGACGTCCGCACCGCCGGCGATACCTGCGTACAGGGTAAGCCAGCCGACCTTGTGTCCCATGATTTCCACAATGAAAACGCGGCCGTGGGAGGTTGCGGTGGTGTGGATACAGTCCAGAACATTGGCGGCGATGGACATGGCACTGTGGAAGCCAAACGTCATATCGGTTCCCCAGACGTCATTGTCGATGGTCTTAGGCAGGGAGACGACGTTCAGGCCCTCCTCGCTGAGCAGATTCGCTGTTTTATGCGTTCCATTGCCGCCCAGCACCACAAGACAGTCCAGCTTCATCTTTTTATAGTTTTCCTTCATGTTTTTGACCTTGTCAACACTGTTTTCATCAATGACACGCATCAGCTTGAACGGTTGGCGGGAGGTGCCGAGAATTGTGCCGCCAAGGGTGAGGATGCCGGAAAAGTCCTCAGATTTCATGCGCTTGTAGTTGCCTTCGATTAAACCGCGGTAGCCGTCGTTAATACCATAGATTTCAACATCGTTGCCAAATTCCACATACAGTGCCTTGGCCACGCCGCGGATCGCGGCGTTCAGGCCCTGACAGTCACCGCCGCTCGTTAAGATTCCGATTCTTTTCATAATCCACACTCTTTTCTTCTTTTATTTTCTCCGAAGCTTCTTTGTCGCGCATTCATCCGGCTGAGGGCTCCGGTAAAGAATCTGTTGTTATTCTGCACTGCTGCGGATGGGTTTATAGGGCTTGGAGGCGTCCTGTACGGAAATTTCCATGTCCTTTACCGCTTTCTGTGCCATCAAGGAGAATTCCACATGGGAGTTGTGGGAAACCTTTCCACGGCGGTCGATGTGCTCGTAGGAGGTGTCCGGCTGCAGCACGCGCGCGTTCATATTGTCACTCAGCATGGTGTCTAGGATACCGAACGCACGCTTCTTGAGGTCCTCGTCCTCGATGGGGAAAACCAGTTCCACGCGGCGGTCCAGGTTGCGGGGCATCCAGTCCGCGCTGCCCATATAGATTTTCGGGTTGCCTGCGTTTTCAAATTGAAAGATGCGGCTGTGCTCCAATAGCTGTCCCACGATGCTGATGACCGTGATATTTTCGCTGACGCCCGGCAATCCGGGTACCAGGCAGCAAATGCCGCGTACAATCAGCTGGATGGGTACATTGGCCTGTGAGGCCCGGTACAGCAGCTGGATGATCTCCGCGTCCACAAGGGAGTTGACCTTGGCAACGATGCCGCAGGGGAGGCCGGCCAGAGAGTTGCTGATTTCCTTTTCGATCATGCGGATAAAAAAGCTGCGCAGCCCGTGCGGCGCAACCGCAAATTTGTTGTAATCCGGCGGGAGAGAATATCCGGTCAGCACGTTAAACAGGGAGGACGCGTCCCGGCCATACGGCTCCTTGCAGGTGAATACGCCGACGTCCGTATAAATTTTTGCGGTGGAGTCATTGTAGTTGCCGGTGCCCATGTGCAGGTAACGCCGGATACCATCTGAATCACGCCGCACCACCAGCAGGATTTTGCAATGTGTTTTCAGTCCCGCAAGGCCATAGATTACATGGCAGCCGGCTTCTTCCAACTTTTTGGCCCACAGGATATTATTCTCCTCGTCAAAACGGGCTTTCAACTCGACCAGTACGGTCACCTGTTTGCCGTTTTCCGCCGCACGGATCAGTGCAGCGATGATGGGTGAATGGCCGCTGACACGGTACAGCGTCTGTTTAATTGCCAGCACGTTTTCGTCCTCTGCGGCCTGGCGCACAAAGTCGACGACACATTCAAAACTTTCATAGGGGTGGTGGACCATCCGATCCTTTTCCCGGATGGCCTGGAAGATATCGTCGCTGCCCCAGAAGGCGGCGGGCGGGTAAACCGGCTTGATCGGCTGAAAGCAAAGGGTCTCACAACCGGAAAGGTTTGCGAATTTGGATAGGAAGGTGAGATCCAGCGGACCCGTCACCTCGTAAATGCAGCTCTTGTCAATATCGAGCATTTCAATCAGGAATTCCTTTGTCTCCCGGTCGCTCCGCTGCAAAAGTTCCAAGCGGACCGGCTTGCCGCGTTTGCGCCGTTTGATGGATTTGACGATCTCACTCATGAGGTCTTCAGCCTCTTCGTCGATCTCCAGGTCGGAATTGCGCGTCATACGGAATGGGCAGGTTGCCTGAATATCGTTGAGCTCAAACAAAGCCTCCAGCTTGTAAGTAATGACGTCCTCCAAGAGGACGAAGGTGCGGCCCTCCTTACTGGGAACTTCCAGGAAACGGGAGAGAATGCCGGGCACCTGTACCACGGCAAAATAGGATTCTTCCTTTTTATCGCTCTTTAAACGAACCGCAATGTTCAGGCTTTTGTTTGCCAAAAGCGGGAACGGACGGCTGCGGTCCACTGCCAGCGGCGTCAGGACGGGAAACAGGACCTTGTCAAAATAGCCGGAGATAAAGGCGAGCTGCTCTTCATTCATGTCGTCCGGCGTAACAAAATGAATATTGTTCTTTTTTAAAGCGGGGACGATAGATCGATGCAGGCAGGAGTATTGCCGCTCTACAAACCCATAGATTTTTTCATTCAATAAGGGAAGAAGCTTGGCGGGCGTCAGGCCGGAATCGTCCTCCTGACCGTAGCCGGACTCCACCTGCTCCCGGACGCCGGCGACGCGTACCATAAAGAATTCGTCCAGGTTGGAGGCGGTAATTGATAAAAAGCGGATACGCTCCATCACGGGGTTTTCTTTTTCAAAGGCTTCTTCCAGCACACGGGCGTTGAAGTCCACCCAACTCAGTTCGCGGTTTATATAGGGAAACCGCTGTTTCTCGGTTCGTTCGTTTTTTTCGTTCATAAGAACCACGCAGTCCTTTCTTCGTTTGGCGCCGTCGGTTACAGCATCTTGGATTTAATGGTTAATTCGGGGTTGATGCCGAATACTTCTTTGAAGAAGGGCGCAGTTTGTTCAAACGCCCACTTTTCCAGATAGAGGTTTTGATCGCTTTCCCCGGTGATGATCAAGCGTTCCCGTTCCAGACGGACTTTGATATCGTCCAGCTTTTGCATCTGGGATTTATCCAGCGCGTTTGCCAGCCGGAAGATTGCCACCAGCTTGGAAACGACCAGGCGGTTTGCTTCGCTCAGCCCGACAAAAGCAATATCGTCAAAATTGGGAACGTCATATTCGTTGTACCGGGCGACATACGCGATGATATGCATTTCCTCGTCCGTCATACCGTAAAGGTCGATATTTTTTAACAGGTCAAACGAGCTGGAAAGATGGTCCTTGGCGTTAACGTAATGCCCGCAGTCGTGCATGATAGCAGCCAGCTCCAACAGAAGCCGTTTGCGTTTGTCAAGGCCGTGGGTGCCTTTCATCTTGTCAAAGAGCTTACAGGCAAATTTACGGATGTTTTCCGTATGTTTTTCGTTTGCGTTGTAGGTTCGGGACATGGCCTGTGCGCAGGAGATCGCGTTAACGCGTACATGTTCAAAATATTCACTGCTGCTTTTGGGAATCAGCATCTGCTTCATCAGAGCAAACCAAAGGTCTACCTTCGGCGCGATAACCGTATTGGACTTGACGCACTGGATCAGGCGCACATAGATTGCCAAAGCGGAATAGAGCAGCTCTGCGCTTTCCTCTTCAATGCCGAAGCGGTCGCTGATCTTTTCCCGCGAGAGCGAGCGGACTTCCTTAAACAGGTTTTTGATCTGTTTAGCCTCAATGATATAACGGTCGTTTTCCGGTTCCACACCGCAGATTTTTGCGATCAATTCGATCTCATTGCCGGTCAGGACCAGGCTTTGCAGGCCGCCTTCCACCTGCGGAAGCGGGATGCGGCCCATAATGGATTCCAGATATTCTTCCACGACCACATAAAAGTCTTCTGTTTCCTCCTGTATATTTCCCAGCATGTCATGCAGCTTTAAGGCGCCCATCGGCACATTCTGGGAGAAGATCATATTTTTCCCGTCGAAGACAGAGAGTCCGATGGTGCCCGCACCAATATAGGAAATGAGAGCGTTGCCAATCTTCTTTTGCTCCATGGTTTGCAGGGAGGATAGGATTTCAGAATAGATCAGCGTTTTTTCCTGGTCGTCCTCCAGCACCTCCACCGTCATGTCGTTCTGAATTTTCAGCTGGTCGACGACGTAGGCGCGGTTTTTGGCCTCACGCAGGGCGGTGGTAGCCACAACCTTGTACTGGTCGGTGCCGTACTCCGCCATAATTTCACTGTAACCCTGTAAAATGCCGGAAAGCTCGCGCAGGCTTTCAAAACGTATTTTTTCCTCGGTAAAGACTTCGTGTCCCAGGCACAGGGGATATTGCAGACGGTCCAAGCTGACGATTTCTCCTTTGCGGAGCTGGCAAATCCGCATTTTCAGCAGATTGGAGCCGATGTCGATGACGGCAGCAATTTTCCCGCCTTTCCTCTTATTCATTTGTACACCGTCCGTTCCTGTTATAGTTTGTTGAACCACAAAAGCGTTTTCACGTTGTTTTATAGTTAATTATACCAAATATTTGCAAGTTCAGCAATATTGTAGAGAGACTTTTTCATAGGATATGAGTTTAAAATCAGGTTAATCCTGTTTTTGACAATAAATTATGGTATAATAACCTCACGCCGTTAGCGGAAGCAGAGCTTCCGACGGCTGGGAGAACATTGTACCGTTGTGACGGAGGCTGCGCCTCTTAAGGTATAATAAAACAGAAATGATCGGAAAGGAAGCGAATCAACTTGCGTTTTGGTGATAAAATATTAAAATATCAGGAGCAGATTTTTCAGGATATGGCCCGGCTCATTGCAATTCCGTCCGTCCGCGGCGAGGCGGAGGATGGAAAGCCCTTTGGCAAATACCCTGCGGAAGCGCTTGATTGCATCCTGAAAATAGCGGAGAAGCTGGGACTCCCCGTAAAAAACGTCGGCAATTACGCGGGCCATGCGGAATATGGTGACGGAGAAGAAATAGCCGCCGTGCTGACGCATGTGGATGTGGTGCCCGCGGGCGACGGCTGGGAGACGGACCCTTTTACGATGGTGAAACAGGGAGGCGCTTACTACGGGCGCGGCGTGGCGGACGACAAGGGCGCGGCGGTGGTTTCTCTTTACTGCCTCAAAGTTTTGCAGGAGGAGAACGTGCAGACCAAGCGGCGTATCCGAACGATTTTCGGCGCGGGAGAGGAAACCGGCAGCGATGATTTGGAGCGCTATTTTGAGAAAGAGCCGATGCCCGTCATGGGCTTTACGCCGGATTCCGAATACGGCGTATGCAACCGTGAAAAGGGCATTTTGCGCATGAATTTTTCCGCGCCGAACGATTCTACCGTCCTGCGGGAATTTACGGCGGGCACTGTGGTCAACGCCGTCCCGGCGGGCGCGTTTGCAGACCTTGCATGTACCAAAGAAGAGGTGGAGAGACTCCGCCAGGCGATGGCAAGTGCGGAGGGGCGCTTTACGATTGAAGAGACGGAGGAAGGAGCGCATCTTTCCTCCGCGGGGACCGCTTCTCATGCGATGCAGCCGGAAGAAGGATTTAACGCGGCTTCCCATCTGATTGCCCTTTTGTTTCAGGTTTTTTCAGAGGACCAGATGGGAACGCTGATGTGTTTCCTGCGGCGCCATATTGGCACGGAACTGGATGGTGCTTCTCTGGGGCTGAAGCAGCAGGACGGCGAGTCCGGCCCGCTTACTCTGAATCTGGGGCTGGTGCATGCGGGCGCTTCCCTGTGTACGGCGTCGATCGATATCCGTTATCCTGTGACGGCGGATGGGGAAAAGATCATCGCCGCCATTCAGAGCAAGGCGCGGGAAGAGGATGTGTTCTCAGAAGAGGGCGGACATATGAAGCCGCTGTTCCTGCCGGCGAACAGCCCGTTTATTACACTGCTGCAAAATGCCTATGCGGAATTCATGGGTAAACCCGCCAATCTGTACGCGACCGGCGGCGGGACCTATGCACGTGAGCTGAAAGGCCGTGGTGTGGCGTTCGGGCCGTTTTTCCCGGATGAACCGGACCGCAGGCTGCATAATACGGGGGAGCATATCGACATCGACCGGTTCATGCTTCATGCACAGATATGTCTGGAGGCTATGTACCATATGGCGGTGGATTGAGTTTCATACAGGAGGTATATATGGAGTCCTATCGGACGGTTTCTTTCCAGGAGGTCTGGAAGAGTGAAGAGGTCAATGCATATATTAAAAACGGCAATGAAAATCTGGGTGTCATCGGCTTTACGGAGCACGGCTTTGCACATGCGAAGCGCAGCGCGGACACGGCGCGGGATATATTACATTGTTTGGGCTATAATGAACGTACTTGTGAGCTGGCGGCGATCGCCGGGTACATGCACGACATCGGCAACGTGATCAATCGTGTGGACCATGCCCAGAGCGGCGCGCTGATGGCGTTTCAGATTTTGAATCGAATGGAGATGGATCCGGCGGAGCTTGCGCTGGTTGTGGCTGCCATTGGCAATCACGACGAGGGGACAGCGGCTGCGGTCAACCCAATTGCGGCCGCGTTGATTTTGTCCGACAAAAGCGACGTACGGCGCTCCCGTGTGAGGGATAAAGGAACCGTGGATGCGGATATACATGATCGCGTCAATTATGCAGTCGAGTATTCTTCCATTGATATCGATACGGCCAACCGGACTGCGGCACTGAACATCAAAATTGATACGGAAATCTGCCCTGTGATGGAATACTTTGAAATCTTTTTGACCCGTATGGTGCTCTGCCGGAAGGCGGCGCAATATCTGGGCTTGCTGTTTGAACTGATTATTAACGACACAAGACTGCTTTGACAGAACGAATTTAACATAAAAAGAACGCGTGCTTTTCTACAAAGCACGCGTTCTTTTTATGCACTTTTGTCTCATATACTGGAAGCACAGACCGTTCAAAAAGAAAATCAGTCCTGCGCAAGCGTTGCCAGCTTTTTCAGGCAATTGCTGCAGATGTTTAAGCCCTTGTAAGTGGTAATCTCATTCATGCTGTTGCAAAAAATACAGGCGGGCTGGTACTTTTTGAGGATGATGACAGAGTCCTCCACAAAGATTTCCAGCGGGTCTTTTTCCTGAATATTTAAAGTGCTGCGCAGCTCTTTTGGTAACACAATGCGGCCTAATTCGTCAACTTTTCGTACAATGCCGGTTGATTTCAAGTAAAACATCACCTTTCTTATGAATGTTGTCGCTTTTGTCGCTTTCTGTTGTCATCATAGCATTTTTTACCATTTATGTCAATATAATGAAGGTGAAAAATATACTAAATGTTATTGCTAATGAATACTAATAGGATAATGAAGTTGACGAACGAGGTGGAGAATTTGCTCAATAAAGTGTGGGCGGGAATGATCCTGATCAGCATCTTCTGCGCCCTGGCAACCGGGCGTATGCCGCAGCTTTCCGACGCGGTTTTAGCGGGAGCGGGGAACGCGGCGGAACTGGTTTTGGGCATGCTCGGCATGATGTGTGCGTGGACAGGTTTAATGAAAATTGCCGATGCGGGCGGCTTGACCTCCATATTGGCGCGAGTTTTGTCCCCGGTATTGCGCAGGCTGTTTCCCGCATATCCGCCGGAAAGCCCAGCGGCAAAGGCGGTCTGCATGAATATCACGGCGAATTTACTGGGGCTTGGCAACGCCGCGACGCCGATGGGAATTGCGGCAATGAAGGAGATGCAGAAAAATAATACCGACGAGAGGACCGCAAACAACTCCATGGTGATGTTTGTCGTACTGAATACCGCTTCCCTGCAGCTGATCCCAACCTTTATGGGAACGCTCCGGGCCAACTACGGAGCCGCCGCGCCGTTTGATATCCTGCCTGCTGTTTGGATCACTTCCATGATCTCTTTGGCGGTTGGGCTGTTGGCGGCAAAGCTGATGGAGGGCCGAAAAGTTGGATAAGCTGGGCATTTACGCCGTACCCATTATGATATTGCTCATCCTTCTGTTCGGTATTATCCGACGCGTGCCGGTATTCGATGCGTTTGTGGAGGGGGCGAAGGAAGGGCTGGCTTCCAGCTTTTCCATTCTTCCTACGCTGGTCGGCCTGATTATGGCGGTCACCATGCTGAAAGCTTCCGGCGCGCTGGATATGATTGCTTCCTTTTTGGCTCCTGTGGCGCAGCTGTTGGGGTTGCCGGCTAACGTCATGCCGCTTGCTCTAATCAAACCCATATCCGGAAGCGGCGCCACAGCCTTATTGACGCAGATCTTTGAGAGCAGTGGCCCGGACAGCTTTGCGGGCCGTGTGGCGTCTGTCATGGCGGGATCTACGGAAACGACCTTCTACTGCATCGCTGTCTATTATGGAGCGGTGGGAATCAAAAAAACACGCCATACGATTCCGGCGGCGTTAACAGCCGATTTTGCAGCCTTTGTCATCGCAGCGTTGTCGGTACGGTATTTCTTTGGCGGTTAAAAAGAATTGGGAGAGGGAAGAGGATGCGGGAAGAGAAAAGAAAGGTGTTGCAGATTGCTCTGGCGGGGAATCCGAACTGTGGAAAAACGACGCTGTTCAACCGTCTGACCGGGAGCAGCCAGTATGTGGGCAATTGGCCCGGTGTTACAGTGGAAAAAAAGGGAGGCCGTGCATTTTATGGGGACTGGGAGATCGAGATAACCGACCTGCCCGGCGTGTATTCCCTTTCACCATATTCCCCGGAAGAGGCAATTGCGGAACGTTTTTTACGGGACGAAAAACCGGACGTCATAATTGACGTGGTGGATGCGACAAACCCGGAACGCAACCTGTACCTGACCATGCAGCTACTGGAACGCGGTATGCCGGTCGTAGTGGCGCTGAATATGCTGGATGTTTTGGAAAAACGGGGCGACCGGGCAGACAGCATGCAGTTCCAGAAGGAATTGGGCGTGCCGGTCGTTCCCATTTCCGCCGCGAAAGGGAATGGACTACCGGATTTGCTGCGGGCTGTTGTGCGAATGAGAGATGGGCAGAAGCCTACGGTACGCCGATTACCTTACACGGTGCCGGGAGAGGACATGCCGGACAGGGAGGCAGTATGGGCGGAAAGACGTTACGGTGCCGTAGAGGCCCTTGTAGGACGCTGCATGATGCGTGCGCCGCAGCCGGAGAAAAGTTTGAGCGACCGGATTGATGCGGTTGTAACCAATCGCTTTTTAGCGATCCCGCTCTTTTTTGCCATGGTGTTTTTGATCTTTGTCGTTACATTCGGAAGTATTGGTTCGTTTTTGGCGGACGGAGTCGCCGGATTTTTTGCCGCCTGTTCCGTTTGGATGGAACAGACGCTGCTTGCAGCCGGTGCGTCTGTTTGGGCCAGAAGCCTTGTGGTGGATGGAATCCTGGCTGGTATCGGTTCTGTGGTATCGTTTTTGCCGCAGATTGTCCTGCTGTTTTTTCTGCTTTCCCTGCTGGAGGACAGCGGCTATATGGCGCGCGCGGCGTTTATTATGGACGCGCCCATGCGAAAGCTTGGCCTGTCCGGACGGGCGTTTGTGCCGCTGCTGATGGGTTTTGGATGCACGGTTCCCGCCGTCATGGGAACGCGCATTCTGGAGAATGAAAAGGATAAACGGCTGACCATTTTAATTCTGCCCTTCATGTCCTGCAGCGCAAAGATGCCGGTATATTCGCTGTTCATCGCGGCGTTTTTTCCGGATAAGCGCCCACTGGCCATTTTCTGCTTTTACCTGCTGGGAATTGTACTGGGGATATTGTCTGCCCTGTTTTTTAAGAACACCGTTTTAAAAGGCGATTCGGCGCCCTTTGTGATGGAGCTGCCGCCGTACCGCCTGCCGACGTTAAAAAGCCTGCGTCTGCATGTATGGGAAAGAATCAAAGATTTTTTGCAGCGCGCGGGGACGGTTTTGCTGGGGGCGACGGTTTTGATCTGGCTGCTGCGATCCTTTTCTCCTGATTTCCAATATGTAACGGACAGTGCGCAGAGTATGTTGGCGCAAATCGGCGGCTGGATCGCACCGGTATTCACGCTGTGCGGCTTTGGAGAATGGAAGCCGGCGGTTTCTCTTTTAACCGGGCTGATTGCAAAGGAGAGCGTTGTCAGCTCCATGGGAGTGCTGTACAGCGGGGCGGAAAGCCTTACAACCGCGCTGCAAGGGACATTCACGTCCCTGTCCGCCTGCTCCTTTTTGTTGTTCGTCCTGTTTTATACGCCGTGTGTGGCAGCGCTTTCCGCCATCCGGCGGGAAATGGCAAGCTTGAAATGGACCGTGGTAACCGTAATTTGGCAGCTGGGAGTGGCGTGGTATGCTTCTGCACTGTTTTACCAGGTGGCGTCCCTGCTGCAAAAATGGAGTTAAGGGGGAGAGGTAATGGCGGATATTTTTATTGGATTGTTGGCGGTGGGATGTTTGGCGGCGCCGTTTTTATCCCGTAGAAAGTGCGGCGGATGTATCGGGTGTCCGCATCCATGCGCATGGCAAAAGAAAAAGCGGCCGGGCGGGATTCACGATCCCCCGGCCGCTTTTTTCACAGTTTGCAAATGCCTTAGTCAACGTTTTTTCTGTATTTAACGACGCGTGCCGGATTGCCGGCTGCCACGGCGTAGGGCGGTACATCCCTGGTTACGACGGAACAGGCCCCAACAATGGCGCCTTGTCCAATGGTGACGCCCGGCAGAATGGTGACTCTGCCGCCGATCCAGACGTCGTCCTCAATGGTGACCGGCTTTTCCTCACTCATCCCCTGCAGGCGCATGGGGCGCTCTGTATCGGAAAAATTGTGGTTTTCCGTGTAAATGACGCACCATGGACCCATCATCACATCATTGCCAATGATGGTTTTGCCATAAATGTTGGCTTCAACACCGATTCCGGAATAATCGCCGATTTCCAGGCGGGTGGAGATATTGGCTTTGCGCTCCACATTGACGCCTTTTCCGCATTTGGCGACAAACCGCTTTACCAGAAACCCGCGGATGTGCTTGCCGCCCAGTTTAATCGGCGCAAAGGAATTCGGCAGATAGCGGGCAAAATATTGGTATAAAAACCAGCAGACAGCTTTCTGTATCCATTTCAAAATCTTTTTCACGCGGGTTCCTCCATTACGGCTGCCAGTTCAGGATGGGCCGTCTTCCGATGCTGCGATAGATGACCGGTTCCTTTGCCATTTGTTCCAGTGCATAGCAGTTGCGCCCGTCGATGATGATGGGGCGCTTCATGCGTTTGGCAAAGCTGGAGACGTCCAAACTTTTTACCTGCGGCCACTCGGTGAATATGAAGCACAGGTCGGCTCCGTCCAGGGTCTGCTCGATGGTGTCGCAGTACAGGACGTTGCCGGGCTCCTGCTTTTGAAAGTTTTCAACGCCCACGGGATCCCAGGCTTTTACGGTTGCGCCGTCCTCCAACATAATGGGGATATTGACGAGCGACGGAGCCTCACGCAGGTCATCCGTGCCCGGTTTGAAGGTCAGACCCAGTACGGCGATGGTCAAGCCCTCCAGGCTGTCAAAATATTTACGCGCAATTTTGATCGGCTTCAATTTTTGATTTTCATTGACTTCAATGGCGGCTTTGATGGTCTTGATTTCATAATCGTGAAAATTGGCAAGCCAGTGCAGAGCCTTGGTATCCTTTGGAAAGCAGCTGCCGCCATAGCCGATGCCTGCGTTCAGGAATTTGTTCCCGATGCGGCTGTCGTAGCCCATACCTTTGGCGACGTCGTCGATGTCTGCGCCGATCAGCTCACAGAGCAGAGCGATCTCGTTGATATAAGAGATTTTTAACGCGAGGAAATCGTTGGATGCATACTTGATCATCTCCGCGCTTTTGCGGTTGGTGACCAGGATGGGCGCGTCAAAATCCCTGTACATTTCCCGCATGATTTTCCCTGTTTTTTCGTCCTCGACGCCGATGACGATACGGGATGCGTGCAGGGTGTCCCGTACGGCGGTTCCCTGCGCGAGGAATTCCGGGTTGGATGCGACCGTCAACCGGACGCCCGCACGGCAATTGGCGTTCAGCAGTGCTTCCACTTTGTCGTTGGTTCCAATGGGTACGGTCGATTTGACCACCACAACGCAGTCGCGCGCGGCGCTCTCTGCGATTTGTCTGGCAACGCCGAAGACGTATGTCAAATTGGCGCTTCCGTCCTTCTTTTCCGGCGTGCCCACGCCGATGATGATTACATCGCAGTCCGCGTAGGCGGAGGCATAGTCTGTCGTATAGGACAGGCGGCGGCTGTTTTTCTGCATCAGTTCGGACAGGCCGTCTTCATAAATGGGGGATATGCCGCTTTGCATCAGACGGATTTTTTCTTCGTCCACGTCCACACAAGTGACGGTATGCCCGTGCTCCGCCAGGCAAACGCCTGTTACCAGACCGACATAACCGGTTCCGGCCACTGCAATTTTCATAAGATTCCACCTCTGTTTTCAATCTTCTCCCAGGGCATGACGCCACTGTGCCTGCGAACATGCGTTGGTATAGGTTCTGCCGGCAAGAAGCTGTTTTTTTTGCCGGAGCGCTTCCGGGTTGGAGCAGACCTCTTTCAGCATGCGGCAGATGTCTTCCGCATTGTTTTCACAGACCCATCCCGCTTCATCGTCCAGAATCATCTCCTTGACCGATGTGGTCTGCGTCGCCAGAATCGGCACACCGAGGCATTTGGACTCGCTGAACACAATGGGAGCCGCCTCGTGATAGGAGGTAAGGAAAAACAGGTCCGCGTTTTTTATGTAGCGATAGGGATTCTTTTTTGTACCATAAAAAAATACCTGCTCGGAGATATCCAGCTGCCTGCACATTTCCTGCAGGGGAATGCGCTGCATTCCATCCCCAATGATGTGATAAAGAATCGGAATGCCGCTTTTCAGGCATTTCTGCACGGCCAACAGCGCGCGTTCGATCCCCTTTTCTTCGCTCAGACGTGCAACAGTCACAAGGTTGATCCGATCTTCCGGATAGGGAATGGGGTCCTGATTGCCCATTTGGACGATCTTATCGTACTCGTTAAAGTTGTTGACCACATAGGTTCGGTCTTTAAGGCTGGGATTCGCCTGAATAAAGCGTTCCCGGCATCCGCTGGAACAGGATATAACCTTATCAAATCTTTGATAGAGCTTGCGGATAGCAGGCGTATTGCTGCCGCAGTTTAAAAAGTCGGAATGGACGACGGCGATCTTTTCTTTTGCATCGATCCGTTTCAGGACAATTTCATTTGTGCCGCCATAAAGAAGCTTAGGCGCTTCGCTTTGCATGTAAGAAATCGCAGCGTCGTATCCGCTGAGCTTCGGCTGAAATTGCGCCAAAATACGCAGGGGAACAGAGTTGCCAAACCAGCGGCACAGGACGGCGAAAAAAGAGCGCCAGAAAAACAGCAGCTTATTCTCGTGCAGAACCTCTTTTTGGCTCATACCGAGGACACGCAGCAGGGGAGGGCTGTTCAACACGGCAATGTTTTTGGGGAGCTGCTCCTTGTATTCTCCTTCCGGGTACATAAGAAGAAGCGTAATATCATATTGGTTTTCAATATTGTGCAGCAGATTCAGCAGGCTGCGCTGGATTCCGCCGCTGTGCAGATTGTTGTTGACAAAGAGCAGTTTTTTCTTCAAAGTACTTCGCCTCCTGGATTTTTTCCAAGGTATTCCTGGATCCCCTGCTTCATATACCGATATGCTTTTTTCAGCGGAATTTCTTTGCTGAGAAAATCCGGATGCCGCAACAAAAGCTGCAAGCACAGCGGTTTGGCAAGCCTGGAGGAAAGGTGTGCAAACAACGCGCCCTTATCCCGGAAGAATTTTTCTGAATAACCGTCAAACCAGGTGGATTCCTCATGTGTGACTTCGCCGATAAAAAGGGGACTTGCATAGACACGCAACCCCTTTTTGCGGCATTCGTTGAGAAAGATGACGTCTTCGCCTGACCCATACCGCGCGCCTCCGCCGAATAATAAGCTGAAACAGACGTTGGCCCGGCGGGCCCGTGTAGTCCGTACCGCGATGCGGTAGGTGCCGTAGCGGAGGGAATTATGCCACTGTACCTTGGAAAACTTTGGGATGATGTAATCTTTTCTTCCCTCGTTTTTGCAATCCAGATTGAAGACGATGAGGTCAGCTTCCGGGTGGTGGGCGAATTCCTCTAAAATCAGTTCCGCGTAATGGTCGCGGTAACGCACATCGTCGTCCGCAAAGAGACAGATCTCCGCATTCGCGCGCATCCAGGCGTTATTGCGGTTCAGGCCGACGCCGCGCTCCTGAAAGGAGCAATAGCAGATGGAATGGCCGTTGTAGTCAAAGCATTCCACTTCGTTTCGGTCGCACTGGTTTCCGATAATGGCATCCGACTGGATATTCATGCGTTCCAGCAAACTGTGATCGGTTTGCTGCATGGTTGCAATCAGGACTTGCAGCCGCATATACAATCCTCCATTTTATTTAATTCCCCGGCGCAGTTTGTGAAAGGTCAGCGCGACCGGCCGGATACACGTTTTGCACCGGTTGGGGAGGGTGTTCATTCCCCAATCGTCCAGTTTTTTCAATATGTAACCCGAAAGCCGAAAATTGCATCTGTACTTATCCAGCAGGCTCAGGCTGCGGCTGGTCAGGCCGGAGGAAGTCTGTACATAGTAGTAAAAGACATCGGTAACCAGCAGGGCCGTCTGTGCCCGGGTGTAGGCTTCCAGAGAAAAAACGGCATCTTCCGCCGTTTTCATGTTGCTGACAAAGGACAGGTCCGCGATCATCTCTCTTTTGTAGAGGGTGGCCCACACGGAATTAAAGCGGATTGCAGAGAGAAAATAGGGATAAATATACTTTTGGAAATCCGGTTTTGACACCAGGGAATCTTCTTTAAAGTAATCAATGGGAGGTTCTATACGTCCGTCAGAATATACCAGGCGGTAGGAAAAACGGACAATGTCGGCCTGGCTTTCCTCCTGCTTGCGGACAACCGTTTCCACACAGTCGGGGTCCAGGTAGTCGTCACTGTCCACAAACAGAATAAAGTCGCCTGTCGAACGGTGCAGAGCGGTATTTCGCGCCTCCGCGACGCCGCCGTTTTCCTTGGTGACGACGGTGATGCGGTCCCCGTACTGCTCTAAAATGGAGAGAGTCTGATCGGTCGATCCATCATTCACCACGAGTATTTCCAGAGCGGGATACGTCTGTCCGACGAGGCTGTCTATGCATTTGGTGATATATGCTTCACAGTTGTAAGCGGGAACAATGATCGAAACCTTTTTCATGTTACTCACGGCCTTCCATCTTTCCAAGCCAAATTCAGGCGGATTACCACCACTTCCGGCGTGTTAAAGACACGGGGAAGATTTTCTTCCACACCGACGCCGCTGCTGACCATAATCTGCCGGTCAGACAGTTTATAAAGCCCCTTGACGTATTTGACTTCGCCACCCATATGGGTTTCCAAAATCTTATCCTGAATACCGGGCAGGTTTACGTGTCCGCCGTGCGTATGCCCGGACAGAACCAGATTGCACGGCAGCTCTTCCAGAAGATCTGCCTGATTGGCGCGGTGGAACAGACCGATGGTAAACGTATTCGGGTCCAGTTTTAAAGCCAGCTGATTGACCTTTTCCGTCATATGGTCATCGTAATGATAATCGCCATCCGGATAGGGGAGGTCCCGGATTCCAACGACGTTGATCGTTTCCCCGTCCTTTTCCAGGGAAACAATTTCGTCGTTCAGCACTTGGACGCCTAAACTTCTGGCCAAATCCCCAACGGCGATGGTTCCGTCTTCTTCGTTCTGGCTCCAGATTTCGTGGTTGCCGTAAGCGTAATAGACGGGCGCAATTTCCACAAGGCCCTTCAGTAAGGCTTCTGTATTGTGAAAATCGGTTGTATCCATACTGACCAGATCGCCCGCAATAAAAATATAGGAGGGATTGGCCGCTTTAACGTTTGCAATGACCTTTTGGTAATTTCCACTGTTGTGGAAATCGGTTATTAACGCAATAATGGTGTTGTCAAATGCTTGCGGAAGTCCACGGAAGGTCAGGACCTGCCGGTTGGTAACAACGCGGCTGTTATCCCAGAACACATAGCCGGTCAACGCGGAAAGCAGCAGCACAAGGATTGCAATGAAGATCAACAGGGTCTTTGCAATTTTTATAATGATTTTTCCCATCTTATCTGTCTTCTGCTCCTTCCAAGGGTATTGCAGGGGCGGCGGGATTTGATTCCTGCGGTTCTGTCTCTGAAAGGGAAGCTTCTCCGTCCGATTCGACGGCTCTCAACGCCTTTTCCTGTTCCTCTCGTCTGAGCTTGCGGAAGATTTCATACGAGAGAGCGAATACAGTGCTGCCGCCAAGCCCCAATATGAAGCTGAGCACGGCGTAGAGCAGGAATCCGACATTGGCAACCACCTGTACGCCGGTCAGCTGCGTTACATGGCGGCTGGCCAGATAGGTGTTATAATCCGACATGGTTTTATCCGCGATTTCGTTCAGTTCCTGCAGTTTGTTCTGTACATACGCGATGCGTTCCGTCACGCTTTTCAACAGTTTTCCGGTGTCGACGCCGGACGGTTCCGCGCTGAAAATGCTGATGACTTCCTCACAGTGCGCTGCATCAATTTTATTATTGCTGGCGCCAATGGCGTATTCTACATACGTGTCCATCAGGTCGTCATAGGTGGTGTCGTTAATTGTATCGCCATACTCCAACTGGTCCTTGCTCACCGGCAGGTCGTCGTCGTTACGGCTGTCGTCGGCCTGGTTATAGGCGTTCGGCAGGTCCCGGTTGGCGTCTGCAAATTTCTGAATTACCTGGAGGGTGCTTTCCGCCTGTGTGGCGTTGGTATTGGACTGCATCGTGTAGTTGTTTTTACTGTGCTGGTACTTTTTTAAAAGAATTTCACGGTTTTTGGTGATCTGCCCCTCGTAAATCTCGGAATAGATCAGCGGCATGTCGAACGTTGCCAGCTCGTTATATTTTTTATGCAAGTCGGAAAAATTGTATCCGGTTGATGGGGAACGGTAATTCTGGCTGTTGTCGGACAGGCGATTCAGATTGTTCATCACGTCGTGGATGTTGTTGTCCAGCAGGTCTGCAATTTCGATATAGTCGTAGTTTTCATTTTCAATTGAGTAGTTGTTTTCTGTGATATATGCCTGGTTGATATAGGTTTTGTTATAGTAAAGGATGTAGTTATTAATCAATGCGTCAAGAATATCGTAGAGTTCTCCCTGCGGAGCGCCGCGCCGGTCGTTGTAGGTGATAATAAACTGGTTGGGATAATAGGTGTATTCTTCGCCGTCCTTGGTCTTCGCGGCTTGCAGTTCTTCAATATAATTCGGGGTGATCGACTTGATGGCGAGGCTGGAACGGATTTTATCCACGCTTTCGTTCAAAGAAAGATCTTCCAGCGTCTGCAAAATCAGGGTCGGGGAAGTGATCTCGTTAATGTCGAAGGTGGTTCCATCCGGATTCAAACCTTCAGAGATAGAGGCGTCTTCAAACTGGATGATGATGTTGGCCGAATAGCTCTGTTTTTGCTGTACATAGAGGTAGGAAAGAAGTACGCAGCCTATGATCGAAAAGAGAATAAAAAATTTCCACTTGAAAATATAGTGAAAGATTTCCTTCATAGATACAATCATGATGTTTCCTCCCCCTTCGTCACATGTGCATATCTCCGCTTTTTTTGCCGCCTGGCTTTTTTGGGAGACGTTTCAGAGGGATGAGAGAAGAGCGGTTCATGCTTGATCCACTCATATCCCTTGATCAGGTGCGGCAGGGCGATGGCAGAAAAAACTGCCGCCATGCAGCCGAGGATAAAACCCATAATCCCATAACGGATCAAATTGCGCACAGAAAGCGCGGAGGACAGCGGGTCTTCCGGAATGGAAAAGGAAAGGTAATCGTGCGTTTTGTCGGAAAGATATTCGTCGCAGGTGGTTTTGGCGAGCGCGGCGATTTCCGTCAGCTGCTTGTTGATGCTTTCCGTCATTTCCTGTGCGGTGCGCATTTCCGGAGAAGAGGAGGTCACGGTGGATTGCGAGTAGACGGAGGTCAGGAAATTGTAATGCTCCATGCTAGCACGAATCGATTCCGTTTCAACGCCCTTGGTTTGTGCGCGCTGCGCCAGGTAATCAATGCCGGTCTTCGTTTTGTTCATGTAAAGATTTTGATTCTTGTCAATCGTCGGGATGAACAGGGAACCGGTGAGTTCCGCGTCGTACTGGTCGATTGCGCCAAGAATGATATTTTTGGAGGAACTCGCCTTGTTAAACAGCAGCTCCTGCGAGTTGTGCAGATAGTCGATTTTGTTCAGATAGGTGAATTTATCCTTACTTACACCGGAAGTGGTAATATAGGCTTCCAGTTTGGGAAGTTCCACGTTGCGCAGGTTGTTGAGCATATCCATCAGGCTGACAAAGGTCTGTTTGGTTTCTGCAGAACGGAAGGTGCTGTTTTCCCCTTTGTAGGTGCTCAGCAGGGCCAGCATAGAAGAGATGCGGTCTCCATAGATTGAGACGATCTCCGAATAATCGTATTTGGACAGGTCAAGGTCGCTTACGTCCAAAACCGTATTTTTTTCCGTATACCGGTCATTGAAGTATTCGGTATAGACCTCCGCCAGGGTAGAAAGCAGCTGAACTGTGTGGTTTTCCGCGAATTTATCCTTCTGCGAATACCAGATGGTGAACTCCATTGGAATATAGACGGAGGAACGGGAATTGGTGACGGCGGAATAGACGCGGCTGTAGCTTTGCTTGGCGGATTTTGCCTCAATGGTGATGCGGGTTTTTACAAACTCTGTGGTCAGGTCCTCCACATCCATACGATTCAGCATTTCGTCTATGATTTTATCCGATTTCATCTCGTAGACATTGAATTTGCTGCCGTCGGGATTATATCCCTTTTCCGATCCTGTGTAACTCAAAGCCAGGGTCATGCCCTGCCGGTTGTAACTGGCCAAAAAGGTGTAAGACCCTCCCAGCAAAGGAATGATGATGGAAAAGCAGAGTACGATGATGAAATTCCTTTTGTTAAACAGCTTTGCAATCAATCGGCAGTTCGCTCCTTTCTGTGGAATCAGCCGGGGCGGCAGTCGTTTTCGGGCTCTGCGCCGTCAGGGGCCGGAAGTTCATGGCGCACATCATAAATACGTTTAAATATTGTTTGTGGGTGTAGAAGCTGAGAGAGAGGGAAAATGCAAATATGGCGACGATCGCACAGGAAAACAACGGATTGTTCTTAATGTTGCGGAAGAAGCTGGAGGCCATCAGGGAGGTGTACAGCAGCAGACCGATCAGTCCCTGGTCGAACAGCGCTTGAATCCACTGGTTGTGCGCGTAAGTATTGAGAAACCCGTTCTCGGTCATAATCTCAATGGTGGCACACACGCCGAACCCGTGCACCAGTGCCTGTGCGTCGGAGAATACATAGTTAATGAGAAAGCCCCAGATGTCAAATCGGCCGCTGCCCTTATCCTCCTGGATCTGTTCCAGGCTGTACCGTTCCTTGAGCATGTCGGGCAGCAGCGGCAGCACGATAAATACGATTACAAAAGCGACAACCAGAAGCGCGATCAGGATTTTCAGCTTGGTCTTCGGATTTTTTACAACCAGCATAACATAGGCGAGCATGGAAATTACAATTGCCGCCAGTCCGCCGCGCGAGCCGGTCCGCAGGATGGCGTAAAACGCCAGCGCCAGATAAATCGGGGCGATGAAGCGCAGCTTTGTTTTTTGGACCAGCTGCTCCATCGCAAACAGAACGGGGAAAATAAAATAAATGCAGAAAAAGTTGGGGTCTTCCTCTGAACCCATTACGATGATCGTGGTGCGGTCGCCGTAGATAGTCTGGTTGCTGGAGAAGCAGAGCGCCATACATACAATGCCGACCAGCAGCCAGGTGTAGGCGACCAGCTGGCGTTCCTTCTGGTTATAGATCCGGCAGGTCGCCATAATGGTGACCACCAGCGCCAGAGCGATGTCCTTTACGACGGTCATGCTCTCCGAACCCCGGAAAAACAGCAAAGTGCTGGCCAGGAAAAGCAGATGCAGCGTATAAAATAAATGCACACTGTTAAAGCGCATTTCGTTATTTTTGGCGACAAACAAACGGAGAAATAAAATACCAGCAACGGGAAGCGTCGCGGCTTTCAGAACGGATACGCCGGGGATCAGGGTGATAAAAGTAAGCGGCATACAGAAATAATAAAAACTGATCAGCCAGGCGTCCACACCGATGCGTTCCTCTGCAGCCGCCTTTTTCCGCATACGGTCGCGGAATCGTGTCAGGCGATTTTCCAACCAGTCATCACCCTCTTTCTCTGCGTTGGTTTTTATGACGCGGGCGTTCCCTTATATTTTCCAATCATCTTTTTCCCAAGATTGAACAGATAGCGAAACGGTTCGGTCCGGCAGAACAGAATCACGTTCAGGCAAAGGGGAAGGACGGCGGCTACGATGCCCTTCAGGATAAAATCCACATATACCTGTCCGGTGAAAATGAAGCCGCAGAGCCAGAACGCGGCGGCGGACTCCACAAGGGCCAGAACCAGATAGGCGCCCAACCAGAGGAAAACCCTTTTGCAGCTCTTTGCAAGAAAAGACTTATAAAACAAGATGATTTTTAAAATGTATTGGATGAGATAAGTGCTGGTCGTGCCAATCAAAATGCCTAACATGCCGATTCGCATTCCCAAAACAAAGGATACCACCAGATTAATGGTGGATCCGATAATGGAAATGTATTTGTCTTTCTGAAACAGGCCGGATGCCGAAAGCATATTCCAGACGGGAATGCGCATGGTCATCAGAAAAAAGTTGAACACACAGATCGAGACAATGTCCAGGCCAAGGACCAGGTTTTCTCCGAACATCAGCGCTACAAAGGGGTTGATCAGACAGATCAGGCAGGCGCTGCAAAAGGCGGATATGAAGAACATGGCAAATAGCAGCCGGTGCAGCACCGTATCGATGTATTCCTTGGACTCCGTGGCCAGCAGGTTCCCGATGCTTCCGCTCATTGCGGCGGAGAACTGGTTCATCACGTTGGTCAACGTGTTAATGATGATCGTATAGTTGGAGTACATGCCAACCTGAATGGTTCCCACCAGGGCGGAAATCAGAATATTGTCCGTAGAGCTGGTAATCGTCCAGGACAGCTTGCCAATAAACAGATCGCGCACATTGCGGAAAATGCTCTTGCGGCGTTCCGGAGAAAGAGCATCTGTCGCGTTCCTGATGTAAGGATAGAGCTGGTTGACGCGGAACGAGACCGCCAGATTGTTCAGAATGCCGACCACAATCAAAAAGACCAGATAATAAATCAATTCCCGAGTCAGGATCAGGACAACAATGCCGCCGATGACGGTCAGGATACGGAAAAGCAGGTCGATGATGGTAATGACATATTGCTTTTGGTCGGCGGACAGCAGGGAACGTTTATAAGAGAAGAAATAGGATGAAACCGTTTGTGCAAGGAACAGCAGGAATACAGCCGTAATATAGCCCTGGCTGTAGTGGACCCCCTTCACAATGTAAGGAAGAAAGGGAATCATCAACAGACCGATCGCGGTGATTACCGCGGCAATGAAGCGGTAGATCCCCTTATAGAAATGCATCAGGCGGCAAATTTCCTTTTGGTCTCCCTGGGCGAGCGGCGCGTACATGTGGTAGATGATTACGGAACCGACGCCCATTTCCGCCAGGGAAAGCAGCGCCAGCACATTGACCAGCAGGCCGTTGAGGCCAACACCGTCAATTCCGATGGAGTCGAGCATGACGCGGCGGGAAACCAGACTGAGGATGCAGATGACCACCTGCTGTATAAAGCCCCAAAGGGAATTTTTGATGGTGGCTTTTGCTCTCAAATCGCTTCCTCCGTTCGTCAGTCGTTCCGGTGCTTCCATGTAAAATAAGCCATCCGCAGATATAACAATCCATACTGTTTTTTACACATATACCGATAGACAGCAGGATTTTCTCCAAAATCGCGGCAGGGCAGATCGCTTAAAAAACTTTCCGTAATCTCTTTCATTCTATCATACCGCTGGCGGTGTGTGCGTTTCACATTGGGATTAAACAGAAACCAGATGCTTTGAAAGGTCTTGTAGTAAAAATCTCCCAGTAATTTGTTGCGCACTTCCACGTTTTCCGGGTTCCATCCCAAAACCAATGTGATGATCCGGTTGGAAGAGACGCGGATGATGTCAAAATAGTCGTAGGTAACCTTTTTCCAAAGCCGCGCGTGGTCATTGGCATAATAGCGATAGAGAATGTCCGGGATAAAATAGACGGATTTGGCAACGTTTACAAACTCGACAAGAAAAACCTCATCTTCGTTCCGGCGCAAGGAGGGAAACCGGATATTGTTTTCCCGAACGGCCCTCGTCTGAAACAGCTTAAAGCATGCGGATTGCAGAATTCCCTGTTCGCCGTACATAAACATGTGGGGATAAAAGTTCTGCCGAACCTGTTCTCCGGTCAAAAGCAGATGGTCGGCCTTGGGGATGGCGCGCTTGTTTTTATTCTGATCGTCCACCTCAAAGCCGCCGACCACCAGATCGGCGTTGGTCTTTTCCATCGCCTCAACCAACAGAGCGACGGCCTGCGGATACAGATAATCGTCGACATCGAAAAAATGCAGGTACTCTCCTGTCGCCAGTTCCATTCCCAAATTGCGCGCCGGCCCGGGCCCCTGATTTTTGGTGTGCGCAACGCGGATCCGGGGATCGGATTCCGCCATGCGGTCGCACAGGGAGGCGCTGTGATCGGTGGAACCGTCGTCAATCAACAGGATTTCAATCTCCGGGTATGTTTGATCCCGTAAGCATTGGACGCCGCTTTCGATAAACTGTTCCATATTGTAAACGGGTACGACAATGCTGACTTTTTTCATCTGCCGCCCTCCCGATGGAAAACTTTTTTACAACGGTTGATTCGATTCATTATACCCCCGTACAATTTCAATGTCCATGGTTTTTTATGGATGAATGACAGGAAAGAAAATCTACGCTTTTGAGCGCATTTTAACAGTAACTGCCGTTCCAGCCAATAAAGGTTCAGGTCCAGGTGGGACATGGCGTCCAAATAGGGGTGGGAATCCAGAAAAGCCAGAAATTCCTGTTTGCGCTGTTTCCTGCTTTTGGGATTGTCCTTGTGGAACAGATCGAGACGCATATAGTCCAATACAATACCGACAACACGGTACCGGTAGAAATCGTCCATTACGTCCTCGCGACCTGGATAAAACGCCTTGATGTGCGTAAGATTGTGCTGCATCAGGGAATTCATCACCGGGATATAGTCGGGGTTATACCGGTTGCAGACAGAGCCTTCGTTGGTGCGATAATAGTACATAACCTTTGGTTGGTAACACGCCGACTGACAGTAATGGAAGACCAGCGTGTTGAAAATTACATCCTGAGATTTTTTCTGCCGGTCGGGGAAGAGCAGGTTGTGCTCCGTCAAAAACGCACGCCGGTAGGTTTTAGCCCATACGGAGGTGCACAGCACCCGGCGGATCCGTTCATCCTCCGGCTGGCAGGGCGCGCCGGAAACACAGGAAATACAGTAGGAATCAATGGTTTCGGGCGTCAACTCGATGGTTTCTTCGCTGGACGGCGGCACCTGCTGCGGACGGTCTTTCCAGTAACCGGCATAATCGAAGAACACCACGTCGTGTGGATCGTCCCGCAAGGCCAGCGCCGTCTCGGCAAACCATTCCGGCAGCAAATCATCTCCGTCTACGAAATAGATCCATTGTCCCCTGGACTCCCGTATGATTGTGTTGCGGACTTCACAAATCCCCTGGTTTTCAGGAAAGTGAATCACGCGGACGCGCGCGTCCTTTTCCGCATAGGCGTCGCACAGGGCGGCGGAGCCGTCGCTGGAACAATCGTCCACCAACAGGATTTCTATTTCCTCAGATTGCTGTGCCAGAACGCTGTCCAGGCAGGCGGGCAGGTAAGTTTTTACATTATAAATGGCAACGCCGATACTGATCATTGGCTGCATTGAAATTCTCCTTTACGAACTTTTACGAGCAAAAGCCCAGCCGCGGAGAGCCGGTGTTTTCCGGTCCCCCCGCGGAGGGGCTTTTTAAAGAAGCGCGCGAATTGCGGCAACAGTACGTGCGCAGTTATCTGTGCTGCGATCAGCAAAGAACGCCTGGATTCGTTCCCGATAGGGGGAGGAAACCTGCATCCCGTTTTCCAGACGGTCCTGGATGAAATCGAGCACATCATTTTTATGGGTACAAACCGGGCCGAAGGCGTCTTCGCGATATTGAAAATATCCGCGCCGGTATTGGGTGGCGAAAAACTTTTCTTCATCAAACTGATAAAAAACCAGAGGCTTTTCCATATATGCAAAATCAAAAAAGACGCTGGAATAGTCGGTAATCAGCAGCTTGGACTCCATCAGCAACTCCTGCACGTCGTTGTTTGCAAGGTCTGCAATTTTTACCCTGGGATGGTTCCCGGAAAAAAGAGGTGTGAAGCGTTGGAATTCCTGATGCAGGTACAGTACCGCCTCGTAATCGTATTGTTCCAGCAGGGCATGGAAGCGGGGGTGGTCCAGCAGTCCGCTGAGTGCCCGGTAATATTCGCTTTCACGAAACACTTCCATGTCGCTGCAGTGGTTCAGATAGGCGCGCCAGGTCGGCATCAGGAGAATCTGCCGTTTTTCCGTGTGCTCTTTTAACAGCCGATCGTAGCGGCACAAACCAAGCAGTTGTACAACGCCCTGTGGATAGCCGTAGCGGCTGGAAATATCCTCGTATTCCGGCTTCGCGCCACAGACGAATAAATCGAGATGTACTTTTGGATAATAGAGCGCCGGTATGTCATTCAGAATAATGCCGTGCTGCAAAAAGATTTTCTTGCCCTGAATCAGGCCGTACCGGTCCAGCAGGGTGAAAAGATAGATGTTAGGAGCGTACCCCATAACATGGGTGCTGATTTTTGCTTTTGCGCAGGCGAGCGCCAGATAATGTCTGAAGCTCCCGTGCTGTATGATGCGTCCCAAATTGCATACCCGCTGGTAATCGGGAGAGTGCCGGTCGATGACATAAGCGGCGTTGATTTCCGGATGCTGTTGTGTGAGATGGCGGAAAAGATGGTAGGCGTTGTCGCGGGCATCGACGCCGCGTTCCGCGAGAATCCACAAATCTTTATATGCGGGAGTAAAACGTGCAAATAACCCGACAAACCATGCGAGAAAATAACGTAGAATGCATCCTGCATATACGGCGTACCGTCTTAATTTTCCCATTCTTTGTACTCTGCTCCCAATGTTATTTTGTTGGAGGGGATTTTGAAGTCCCTGCCGAAGTGGAAGAGGTGTAATTCGGTTCCTGACGAACCCCCTGTGAGCTTTCCTTCAGAAACATGACTTTAACGGTCATAAGAATCAACTTGATGTCCTGCGCAATGGAATAATTTTTAATGTACAGCAGATCATACAGCGTTTTATCCTCTGTTTTGGTGTCATAACGTCCATAGACCTGTGCCATACCGGTCAGGCCGGCCTTGACCAGGAACCGTTTTTCGTAATTCTCAATGGTTTCCTTGTATTCCGCTACAAATTCCGGACGCTCCGGGCGGGGCCCAACAATGGACATGTCTCCCATAAGAATATTTACCAGCTGCGGCAGCTCGTCAAGACGCGTGCTGCGCAGAATTTTTCCGACTTTTGTAATACGGGGATCGTTTTCTGTAGAGAGCATGACGCCGGACAGTTTTTCCGCGTCGTTGATCATGGTGCGGAATTTATAAATCTTAAAGACCTTTCCATGCAGCGTCACGCGCTCCTGTGTATAGAGGATAGGGCCTTTGGAGTCAAAATGAATGGCGATTGCACAGAGAAGCATGATCGGGGAAGCGATCACCAAACCAATAAAGGAAAAGAACAGATCAACCGCACGTTTGGTGAAAATCGTAAAACGGGACGGCTGAAAGCCTCTTAAATGCAGAAGAGGCGTGTCTTCAAAATTGACGATGTCGTATTGATTCATAATGTTATAAAGCGTTGGAAGAATATAAATTTCCTTGTTCAGTTCAATGGCTTTGGAAATAATCTGGTTGCGTGCCTTGGCTTCGATGTCATTGGAAACGAATACGCTGTCAAACGCCTGCAATCTGTTTTGCAGCAGGTCATCCAAAAAAGCCTCGTCATTTGTATCGATCAGCTCATACCATGCGTCGTTGCTGATTGATACATAGGCGTACTTGATTTTTCGGGCCAGCTTGCTGTCCACATCCTTGGATTCCACAACCAGAAGCTTGGGGGGAACAACAAATTTATTGATGATATAGACCGAAAGCATTTTTTCGGACAGGATTAAAACGAACGCAAGTGCAAAAGACAATAAAAAACGCCACCAATTTGCTGCAAGGAGAGTGATGTCGAAAAGCATGGTCACTAAAACAGCAGCAAAGGAGGCTAAAGTCAGACAGATGATAATGGAGATGCCCAGTTCATAGGTCCTTCGTATGATACGGCTGTAAATTTCGAAAATATGGAATAATATAAGCAGCGTAACGGTAAATGTAACAGGAAAGACCAAGTGGATGCCCTCAAAAATTTCCCAGCGAAATTGAAATGGGATAAAAAGCGAACTGAATACAAGGAATAAGTCAAAGCACATGACCATCATATCAATGAAGAAGTTTTTGTACGTTTTGATGTTCATTCAGCAGATCCCCTCAATTTAGACAAAATTTTACTCCGAACCATTGCGCCGATACCTTCCCTAAAAACAAATACGATAATCCTTTTTATAAATTCTAACATTTTTACGACAAAAATCAAGGTGATAAAACGAAGCTTTGTATAATTCGATATTTTTGTTTTATATTTTCTTTTTAAGTGCTATGATTTGGTCAATCTGTTGGAATGTATAAGTTGTTATAAAAATTAAAATAGAAGGCTTACAAGATTTAGTTAATTAATGCGGTATTTTTGTGAAATTATTTGAAAATCCGAGTGATTTAATAGGCTTATATTTATACAGCTTTACAGTGTAACTGTATAAATATGATAAAGTGAGCGTGACGTTTCTGGCTGCTATAAATTAACAATATATGCGGTAGGAACCTGTTTACAGAGCCACACACCGTTTTGAGAGAAATAGAAAAGAATTCCATCGTGTTCCATTGCAGCCGCGTCAATCTGTAATACGACAGCGCTTCCATGACGGGAACCAACATGCTTTGCGGTTTCCGGGTCGGAGGACAGATGCACAAACTGACGGGATTGGCGCGTAATGCCCTGTGACCGGATACTGTCTAAAAAGCGGGTCGCAGTCCCATGATAAAGCACGGCAGGCGGTTTAGCGGGGCGAAGCTCGACGTCAACGGGCAGGGAATGCCCCTGGTTAGCGCGTATTTTGCTGTGGTCCTCATTGAAGATGTAGCGTTGCTTATTGTTTTCCCGTACAATGCGCTCAAGAGCTTCGCGGTCGAGAGACTTTCCCGCCCGGCGGCAGCCTTTCAACAGGTTGTCGACGTCCACCCATCCGTGTGTATCCATCTGTACACAGGCCGCCTGCGGGTTGTGGCGCAGGACGAGACTGAGGAAACGGCCAAGCTCTATATCCTTTTTGGATTGTTCTATAGGTATGCTCCTTTAGATAAAATCATGAAGAAAAGAACTCGTCTGGAAAAGCAAACAGCCGGATGCTTGCTCCGGCTGTCCTGTATTAAGACAAATGAAAAGAATTTGCGGGAAAGTCTCGTCGGGCTCGCAGCAAATAAATCAGCGAAAAAATGCCGCCAAAGCATAGGAAAAGTTCGCTGGCCCATATGCCGGCGTATTGCATCAGCAATACGCTCACAAAATTAAAAATGGTATGCGCCAGAATAGCCAATATATAATATGGAAAGGAACGGCGGCGGTTGACGCCCTGAAAAATCAGCATGGTGGCAAACAGATGGAACAGCACGGCAAATACGCGTTCCAAAATGGCCAGATATATGGTGGAGGCCTGCGCAGACGTAAGCGCTGCGGTAATTTGTTCAGCCGCCTGTGGGGAAGCTTCCGCCAAGATGGAAAAGGAGCCGGTGTTCATCATTACCGCGTAAATCAGGGAATTGAGATGTGTAAAGCCCACCAGCAGGATGGCCTCGCAGAAGCCGTGCCCAAGTCCAAAGGAGATTGCATCTGTATAGGCCCGGTGCTTTCTACAGAAGAAGCGGACGCCGACCAGCCGGGCGGATTCCTCAAACAGGCCTGCGGTAAAGGACAGGATCAGAAGGTAAGCGATGAGCTGCGAGGCGGCGAACGATTGGAACCATTGCTGTCCAGATAACGCGTTCAGGATGGGAATGCGCAGAACCATCTGTGAAATAAAAAAAGTAAGCGCACCGACCACAACGGGAACGGGTGAAATCCTCTTACGAATGCCCAAAAAGACCAGCAGCAGCAGCGGGCAAACCAATGTAAAAAAAACGCCGACGCCAAACGCGATCAAAACAGAAGGTGCAACGGTCATAGAAGTTAAACCCCTTTCTATATTCAGCATTATCATAGGGTGGATTTTATGGAATGTCAAGAAAAAGGCACGGAAAAGCAGAAGAAAACTGTGGAATTTTAAATGAATGAACTTTTATAAAACGATTGCAGTTGACTCTTGCCTTTTTACATAAAATAAGCTATAATAGCAAAAGTCAGGTGATTTATGCCTTACAGCATAGCTCGCTGAGAAAGCAAGGCAGCAATGCGTGTAACAGGATATGCAGGCGGGCGGGCTCTGTACGACGGGGCGCCGTGAACCATGTCAGGCGGGGAACCGAGCAGCATTAAGCGGAGTTGCCCGGTGCGATGCAGGTGGTCTGTTCGTCTGCATATCCTGTTACACGATACCGTCGCAAGGCGGCTGTCCTTGCTTTCCGTTTGTTTGAGGAGGTGCGCGGTATGTATAAAGTATTGTACCGGAAGTGGCGCCCGCAGGTTTTTGCCGATGTAGTGGGGCAGCCGCAGGTAACCACCACGCTCAAAAACGAGCTGACGGCGGGCCGGATTGCGCACGCATACCTGTTTACCGGTTCCAGAGGAACAGGTAAAACAACGTGTGCCAAAATCTTGGCAAAAGCGGTCAACTGTCTGAACCTGAAAGACGGCGACCCGTGTGGAGAATGCGAAATATGCCGTGGAATTGAAAACGGTTCCGTAATGGATATCGTGGAGATTGACGCCGCCAGCAATAACGGTGTCGACAATATCCGTTCCCTGCGGGAAGAAGCAAACTTTACGCCTGCCGCTGCAAAATACCGGGTTTACATTATTGACGAGGTCCACATGCTTTCCACAGGCGCTTTTAATGCGCTGTTAAAGACGCTGGAAGAGCCGCCGGAACATGTGATTTTTATCCTGGCCACCACGGAAGTCCACAAACTGCCCGCAACGATTTTGTCGCGGTGCCAGCGTTTTGATTTCCGGCGGATTCCTCCGCAGGAAATTGCCCAGCGTCTTTCCTATGTTGCAGAACAGGAAGGGGCTGTGTTGGACGAGCAGGCAGGCTTACTGCTGGCCCGTCTGGCGGACGGCGCTCTGCGCGATGCGCTTTCCCTGCTGGACCAGTGTCTGGGACGCAGTAAAACGGTTTCACTGGACGTTGTGCAGGAGACGGTCGGTCTTGTGGGGCGCGACCACCTGTTTATGTTGTCTGCCGCCGTACAGGAACACGATTCGGCTGCCGCACTGGAAATTGTGGACCAGATGCATCGGTCTTCCAAAGATATGGCGCGGCTCTGTGAGGAATTGTCCTCTCATTTCCGCGGGCTGATGCTGATTAAAACCATGAAAAATGCGCGCGGGATTCTTGCCGTGCCGGATGATGAGTTTGAAAAGATGACAAAACAGGCCCTTTCCACACCTTTGCCGGTGATTCTGCACTGCTTGGACGGAATGCAGGCCGCTTTGGAAAAGATGTACCGCGGCGGGGACCGGCGGATTGAAATGGAAATGGCGTTGATTAAGCTTTGTTCTCCGGAGCTGGACGACACCGCTGACGCGCTTGTGCGCCGGATTGAGGCGTTGGAGCGCGGGGTGACCAGGGTTCCGGCGGCGAAGCAGAAACCAGCTCTACCGGAAGCGCCAACCGCAAAGGAATTGCCGGAGGAACCGGTTCGGGAAGAGGTTTCTGCTGCGGAGGAAACGCTGCCCGCGCCAAAGGCAGAGGAAAAATCGCAGCAACTCAAACAGGAGGCGAAACGCCTTGCGGAGTGGCCGGAGATCTTGCATGTGCTCAAAGAATATTCCGCAGCAATTTCCGCCGCGTTTACCGGGTCTTCCGCTTATGTCAGTGGAGATTATGTTTTAATCGATGCGCCGAAGGAGATGGCTTTTGAACTGCTTCGGAAATCGGCGCAGCGGGATAAAATGCGGGAAGCGATTCAACAGGTGACCGGGAGGGTGTACAAGCTTGGCCCGTATCGCTCTAAAAAAGCGGAAGAGCAGCAGGCGGACCCGCTTCTGCAATTGGCCGGGGCCGCAGAGGATGCGGGCATCCCGGTTACAAAAGTGTAAAATACCAACAATTAGTATGGTTGAATAAAATCGCCCAAAAGGGCGCCTAAAATTTTGAAAAGGGGTTTTTATCATGAAAGCAAGATTACCACAGGGTTACGGCGGGGGAAATTCTGCAAACATCCAGCAGCTTGCCCGCCAGGCGCAGAAAATCCAGGAGGAGATGGACGCGGCCAGCGCGGAGCTGGATAAAAAGTTATATACGGCGACAGCCGGCGGCGACGCGGTAAAAGCGACCGTCAGCGGCAGTCTGGAAGTACAGTCCATCGAGATCAAACCGGAAGTTGTGGATCCGGAAGACGTAGAGATGCTTGCGGATTTGGTTCGCGGTGCGGTAAACGAAGCGCTGCGTGCTGCTTCTGAGGAAAAGGCCGATAAGATGGAAAAAATTTCCGGCGGCTTTAATATGCCGGGAATCCTGTAAAATGCCTTCTTATAATGTAGCTCCGCTGTCGCGTCTGATCGAACAATTCGAGCGGCTGCCCGGAATCGGTCATAAGAGTGCGCAGAGGCTGGCCTATTATGTGCTGGGCCTTTCCAAGGAGGGCGCGGCTAATTTTGCCAACGCGATTCTGGAGGCGCATGAGAAGATTCATTACTGCAAAGTTTGCTGCAACCTGACAGATCAGGAGCTTTGTCCGGTCTGCCGGGATAAGGACCGCGATCCTTCCATTATCTGTGTGGTGGAGGACCCGCGTGACGTCATTGCGCTGGAGCGGACGCATGAATTCAATGCGACGTATCATGTGCTGCACGGTGCAATTTCCCCGCTGAACGGCGTCGGGCCGGAGCAGCTTTGTATCAAGGAGCTTCTGGCGCGTGTTGGAAACAGCGAGGTACAGGAAGTCATTATGGCGACCAATCCCACTGTGGAGGGCGAAGCGACGGCAATGTATATTTCCCATTTGCTGAAGCCGCTGGGCGTAAAAGTGACGCGGCTTGCCTATGGTATTCCCGTGGGCGGCGACTTGGAATATGCAGACGAAGTGACACTTTCCCGTGCGATCGAGGGACGCAGTGAAATTTAAAATTGCACAAAACAGAGCCGTCTTTTAGACGGCTCTGTTTTTTATAAGATGAAATTTAAAAGGGTAAAAGGCAGAGGAACATTTCATAAGCAGTCCTGCGAAGTTATGCATAAAGTTCATCGTCACTGAACCATTCTGCTTTTTATGTATGCGGTAACTGCAGGGATATTCCAGTAGAAATATACTGTATTTGTTCATCCATTTGTTCTTTTAGAATCTGGTAGGCTTCCGGTCCCGTGCAATGGCAGGTATAATAAACAGTGGGAGTCTCCTTTAATGTTTTGGCGAGCTCTTTGATCATGGAAGTATTTGCACACCTTCCTGTACGGGGACTTGTCAAATGAAACCCGCCGATTACATAATCCGGGCAGCCGCCAAACAGGCGTTTGTATTCTTCCAGGATGTTAAGGATTCCGCAATGTGCGCAGCCAGCCAAAAGGACACGGCAGTTTCCCTCCGTAAGAGCCAGATTCTGCTCATGAATAAAAGGATCCGGCTTGTAAGTGTTTTCTTTCCGTATATAAAGGTTTTGATTGCTGTCAGACTGGGGATGCGGTCCGTGGATGTGAGAAAACAGTTCCAAGCCTTCCTCAATCAGCAGGTGATTGTGTACGGGGATAAGACGAAGGCTGTCTTTCAGGGAGGAATCCAAGCCAATAAACGAAAAGCCGGCAGATGTTTTGGAATAATATGCGCCGAAGGCCTCTTCCTGAAGATAGACCGGCGCGGTTTGGTTCAGCTCTAAAAATGCAGCCAGTCCGCCTCCGTGGTCGTAGTGTCCATGGGAGAGGACAGCCAGATCGATCGAGGAAAGGTCAATTCCCATTGCGGCGGCGTTTTTGGCAAACAGGGCGCTTGCACCGGTGTCGAACAGAATTTTGTGGCGGCCCGTTTCAACATAAAGGCTCAGGCCGTGTTCTTCCTGTAAACCTGCAATATGGGAAGTGTTTTCCACAAGCGTTTGCACATGCATTTTACTTCTCCTTATCCGTAGAAGGGACTGTCAAAATTCCTTGTTTGTGTAAATGCGCTGAGAGATCATGCACGAGGGGATCAATAGCAGGGATGCCAGAACCGGGGAAAGTGCCATGAAACCGACAACCGTTTCCTGCCCGACGGAAATCTGAAAACCCATATTTTGTACAAGAATCCCCAGACCAACAGGGATGAAAATAAGCAGAATTAAGAACAGTCTTGCTTTTTCCGCCCCAAACCGGTAGATCAAAGGGAGCATGATGACGTTCAGCAACAGGGAGGAGCCCATTGCCACAAGTATGCACAGGGTTATTTCGAATGTCCAGGGCTTCCCTTGAATCAGCAGGACCACCAGGCTGATCAAGCCGGAGGTAAGGGCGCCCAACAGCGAAAAGAGAAAGGCGGTAATATATTTGGCGTTTACAATTCGCTTTCTGGAAACGGGTGTGGAAACAGCAAAGGGATCCCATCGCGCCATGTCGTCGTAAGAAAAGGTGCTGATAATTAAAATTGAAAAAAAGAACGGAATCATGGAAGCAGTGGCGGTAACTCCGGCGGTGATGCTGAAAAACAGTGCCGCAACCATCAGAAATGCGAAATAAGGGCCCATGCCCTTCTTTAAGAGAAGGAATTCCTTTAAAATAAAGCCTTTCATTTGTTTTCTCCCTTCACATAAAATACCATAATGTCCTCCAGGCTGGGGTTGTTTATCACATAATTCGGATAGCGGCGGCGTGCCGCCTTTTTGTCTTTGACCAGCGCTTCGCATCCAAAGCTGCCTTTGCGGATTTTAACAATCAATGCCGAATCGATTGTATCCAGCTCCTGGCTGCCGCATTTCAAAATGCCATATTGTCCCATAATGTCGTCCTTGACGCCGCTGAATACGACCTTGCCGTCGTGCAGAAATGTGATGTAGTCGGCGATCTTTTCCAGGTCGCTGGTAATGTGGGAGGACATCAGGATGGTATGGCTCTCATCCTGAATAAAGTCGAAAAAGATAGAAAGGATTTCATCGCGAACCACTGGGTCCAGACCGCTGGTAGCCTCATCCAGAATCAGCAGCTTGGGATGATGGGAAAGGGCTACGGCAATGGAGAGTTTCATCTTCATGCCGCGGGAAAACTCCTTGCATTTTTTGTCCTTGGGAAGCTGGAAGGCGTGCAAGTAGCGCTGAAATGCGGCGTCATCCCAATTGCTGTAAATGCCCCGCATGATTTTTGTGATATCCATGATGGAAAAGCTATCGTGAAAATGGTTTTCGTCGAATACAACGCCAATTTGTTCTTTAATTAAATCACCGTTTTTCTCCGGGTCAAGCCCCAGCAGACGGATACTGCCTTCCTCCTTTTTTATAAGATTCAGGAGCAGTTTCAGTGTCGTGGTTTTACCCGCGCCGTTTTCACCGATCAAGCCCATTACTCTGCCGGTGGGGACCTGCAGGTTCAGGTGGTCCAGCGTGAAGCCGCTGCTGTATCGCTTTGTCAGATTTTTTGTATCAATGCAGTATGTTTCAGTAGGCATATTAATCATCTCCATATAGTATTGAAAGTGTTTCCTGTAATTCTTCCAGGGGAATTCCATAGACTTTGGCGGTTTCCACCGCTTTGGACAGAAACTCTTCCACAGCGCGCAGCTGTTGTTCTTTGAATAGTTCCGCGTTTTTGGCGGCAACAAAGCTTCCTTTGCCAACGATGGAGGTGATAAACCCTTCGTGTTCCAGCTCCTCGTAAGCGCGTTTGGTGGTAATGACGCTGATGCGCAGCTCCTTGGCCAGAAACCGCATGGAGGGGAGAGCTTCACCATCCTGTAATGTTCCGTTCAAAATCATGTTTTTGATTTGTGTGACAATCTGTTCATAAATTGGGATCCCGTCGGTATTACTGATAAATAATTCCAACTACGTTCCTCCCTCAATCTGTTATATTGTATATGTAGTGTATATACAATATAACATTGATTTGCGTTTGTCAATAGGAAAATATTAGAAGAAGAATCTTTTCTGACAGGAATCGATAAAATACTTTCCAAACGGGTGGTTTTGGGTTATAATTTTAGCAATATTTCTATTGAAGATGAGAAGGAGAATGCAGTATGATCACACAGGAAAGAGTTATGGAAATCCTCAAGGAAGCAGGCGTTTTGCTGGAGGGGCATTTTCGTCTGACTTCCGGCCGGCACAGCAATAAATATCTGCAGTGCGCAAAAATTTTCCGCAATACGAAGTATAGCGAAGAGCTTTGCGCCGCTCTGGCGGAACAGTACCAGAACGACGGCGTGCAGGTCGTTATCGGTCCGGCAATGGGCGCAGTACAAATGGCGTATGAAGTGAGCCGTCCTCTCAAATGCGAAAATTTCTTTGCTGAGCGCGATGAAGAGGGCAAGATGACCCTGCGCCGCGGCTTTGTGGTGACGCCCGGTATAAAGGTGCTGATTGTAGAGGATGTTGTGACGACCGGCGGCTCTGTCCGTGAAGTCATTGATCTGGTAAAAGCTGCGGGCGGCGACGTTGTCGGCGTTGGATCAATTGTAGACCGCACCGGCGGTAAAATCGATTTTGGCGTGCCGTTTAAGTCCGTCATCTCCGTGGATGTGGAATCCTGGGAAGCTGACGAATGCCCGCTTTGCAAAGCCGGCATGGGCGAACCGGTAAAGCCGGGCAGCCGCAAGGTCTGAATCGGTGTGGCAGCTGCTGGCAAAAGGGGGCAGGGCAGTGGTAAAAAAGTCCGCCGGTAAATCAAATGAACTGCCAGAAGATCTGGATGAAGCGAAGCGGCGGAAGAAGGAAGCTGATGAACTCCACAGGAGGCACCGGGAACGCATGCGTAAAAAATGCCTGAAATACGGTCTCGATGTATTTGAGCCGCATGAGAAGGTGGAGTATTTGCTTTACGCAGTCCAGGCGCGCCACGATACGAATCCGTTGGCGCATGAGCTTATCCGTCGGTTTGGCTCCTTTTCCGGCGTGCTGGACGCACCGTATGAAGAACTGGTGAAAATAAAAGGCGTCGGGGAAGTCACAGCGGCTTATATCAAAATGATTCCGGAAATAGCACGGTGCTACGAAAAAGACCGGCATTCCGGCCGCACAAGGCTGTGCGATTATCGTGAGATGGGAGAATACCTGTCACACCGGTTTATCGGGTTATCCCACGAAGTGGTGGTTTTGCTTCTGCTGGACAGTGCCAACCGGATTCTGTTTTGCGATATCATCAATGAGGGAAATGCGACGACCTCCAATATTTATGTGCAAAAGGTAGTTTCCCTCGCAACGAGAAACAAAGCGGTCTATGCGGTGCTCTCACATAACCATCCGAGCGGCGTAGCCCTTCCCAGCCGGCAGGATTTAAGCGTGACGGCCCGCGTTTATGAAGCACTCCGCACCGTAGATATTTTACTGATCGACCATATTATTGTGGCAGGGGACGATTTTACATCGATTCGGGAGAGTGGGCTGCAGCCGGAAATATTTTCCGATTCCGGTTTACCGATGCGGGAAATGCGGGCGGCGGACGACTTTGATGATTGAAATTTTAAACAATCCGGTAATCAGAAACAGGCTTCGGTAATTCCGTACGGAATTACCGAAGCCTGTTTCTTTGCAGTTTACC